>NZ_JAXCFU010000007.1:0-338191 GCF_055362685.1 Micromonospora sp. SYSU B005
ACTTCCCCGACCAGCACAACCCGGCCACCCGCGAGGCAGGCCCAGGACGAGCGACCGCAATCACCCCGGCAGTTGCCGGTTACTGAGACACGCTCCTAGCGGCTCACGAACGGGTCGGCTGCACCTGGCGGGGTGCCATCGCGGCGCCCCGCCGGGTGGAGGTGCTCAGCATCTGCTGCATCCCCGCCGCCACCAGCCGGCCGTCCGGCGCCCAGACCTGGGCCGCCCCACCCAGCACGCCCCGGTGCGACGCCACCCCGGCCGCGTTCACCAGCAGCCACTCGTCGCCCGGGGCGCTGTCGTGGAACGCCACGTACAGGTCGATGCTCGGGGCGAACAACTGCGTCTCCAGCTCCGGGAACGCGTTCATCACCGCCGGCCACTGGAGACTGTCCACCAGGATCACCGAGCGGCAGGCGTCCAGCCACGGGTCGTCGAAGGTGGCCTGCGGCTGGAACCGGGCCCAGCTGAACGCCACCGGCGCCGGCGTCTCCAGCGTGGTCCGCCCGGCCAGCTCCCGCAGCGTGACGCAGTCGTGCCAGGGCGGCACGCCCCGCCCCTCCGCCTCCAGCAGCTCCCGCAGGTCGGGCAGCTCCTCCGGACCGGGCACCTCGGGCATCGGCGTCCACGGCCCGTCCGGGCCGGTGAGCCCGTCGTGCGCCGCCCACACCATGGCCTCCAGCACCGGCCGGCCGAACTGCGTCATGGACACCCGGGCCGCCGCCGCCCGGCGGGTCGCCCGCAACGTCACCACCGCGAGGTCGACGTAGCCGAACCGGGGCGGGCTCAGGAACTGGCAGGACAGGCTCGCCGGCCGGGGCAGGGACAGGGTCTGCTGGGCGGCGCGCAGCGCCACCGCGGCCAGGTAGCCGCCGTTCGGGCCCATCAGCGCCCAGTCCGAGCACAGCTTCGCCCGGAACAGGCCGTCGCCGGCCGGTTCGATGGTGGTGTCCTCGGCGAGGTGGCCCACGGCTCAGCCCGCCGTCGCCGGCGTCGCCGGGCGGCCCGGCGTCAGCAGGCTGACCACGGTGCCGACGCCGATGAGCACGGCGGCCAGCAGGAAGCCGCGGTCGTACCCGGCGGCCAGGGCGACAGCCGGGGACCGCCCCGCCTCGGCCAGGTGCGACGCGTGCGCCACGGCGGCGGTGACCAGCGTGGCCAGGCCGATCGCGCCGCCGAGCTGCCGGGTGCTGCTGATGACCCCGGACGCCAGGCCCGCCTGGGCCGGCGGGATGCCGCTGGTGGCCGCCGCGGTGATCGGCACCATCACGATGCCGATGCCCAGCCCGATCAGCACGGTCGGGGCGAGCAGGTCGACCAGGAACGTCGCGTCGGCCGGCGTCCGGGACAACCACAGCAGTCCGGCCGCGGCGACCACGCCACCGGCCACCAGCGGCAGCCGGGGACCGGTGCCCGGCAGGAGCTTCGTGGAGACGCCGGAGCCGGCGACGATGCCGATCGACAGCGGCAGGAACGCCAGCCCGGCCTCGATCGGCCGGTAGCCGAGGACCTGCTGGAGGAAGAGCGACAGGAAGAAGAACATCGACACCATCGCGGTGCCGCCCACCAGCGCGATGATGTTGGCGAGCGCGACGTTGCGGTGCCGGAAGAAACCCGGCGGCATGATCGGCTCGGCCGCCCGCGTCTCGACCACCAGGAACACCGCCAGCAGCAGGACGCCGACCGCGATCGGTACCAGGACGGGAGCGGAGAGGAACGGGTGCTCCCGTACGCCGACGATGCCGTACACGAGCGTGGCCAGACCCGCGGTGACGGTGACCGCGCCGGTGACGTCGAGGCGGCGGCGCGCCCCGGCGGCCGGTGCCGACTCGGTGAGCGCCCGGGCCGCGCCGGCGAACAGCAGCACGCCCAGCGGCACGTTGCAGAACAGCACCCAGCGCCAGCTGAGCAGGTCGGTGAGCACGCCGCCGGCCAGCGAGCCGATCGCGCCGGCGGACGCGGCGACCGCGCTCCACAGGCCGATCGCCCGCCCCCGCTGCTTCGGGTCGGTGAACGTGGTGACCAGCACCGTCAGCGTGGTCGGGGCGAGGATCGCGCCGCCGAGGCCCTGCACCGCCCGGGCGGCGATCAGCGTGCCCGCGTTCGGGGCGAAGCCGCCGACGAGGCTGGCCACGGTGAAGACGGTCAGGCCGGTGAGGAACATCCGCTTGCGTCCGAACAGGTCGGCGGTGCGGCCGCCCAGCAGCAGGAACCCGGCGAAGACGATGGTGTACGCGTTCACCACCCACTGCAGCTCGGCCGGGCCCATGGCCAGCGACTCGCCCATCCGGTCCAGCGCCAGGTTCACGATCGCGACGTCGAGGATGACCATGAACTGGGCGAGGCAGACCACCGCGAGGATCGCCCCGCTCGGCGTGCCGGCGGCACGGGCCGGCGCCGGCGCCGCCTTTCCTGTCGTCGTCACTTGCGGGCTCCAAGGGCTCGGGCCGGCCCGGGACGCGCCGGCGGCGGGGAGGCTCGTGCGCTCGGGCGCGGCGGCCGGGGCTGGCATACTGCCCGCATGGCCGATCTCACCGGAACACACTATCGGGGTTACAGTCCGTATCTCTACTACGAGGACGCGGGCGCCGCGCTGGACTGGCTGGTCCGCACGTTCGGCTTCACCGAGAAGGTCCGCTACCTCGACGAGGCCGGTGTGGTCCGGGAGGCGGAGCTGCACGCCGGGGACACGCTCATCATGCTGCACGGCGCCGACCCCGGCTACTGGGCGAAGCAGTCGGCGCCCGGCCCGGTCGGGCACATGTGCATCGTGTACGTCGAGGACGTCGACGCCCACCACAAGGCCACTGTCGCGGCCGGTGTGGACGCGCCCGAGCCGGAGGACCAGCCGTACGGGGCACGGATCTACATCGTCACCGACCCGGGCGGACACCAGTGGACGTTCTGGCAGCACCTGACCGACGAGGTGCGGCTGGCGCCGGGCTGGCGCGAGGTGCGCCCGGCGTAGCGCCGTCGCGTCAGACCGGGTCCGGCTGCGGCCGCCGGTCCGGCGCGCCCGCCGCCCGCACGGCCAGCGCGACGTAGTCGGTGAGGAACGCCCGCGCCCACTCCGGGTCGAACTGGTCGTCGTAGAACAGCAGCGCCCGGCAGTCGCCGCCGGGTTGCGGGATCAGCCCCAGCTCCAGCCCGAACCGGCTGCGCAGCGCCTCCGGCACGTAGAGGTCGAAGTCGACGCCGCGCGCGGTGACCTTCGTGCCCGGTGGCGGCGTGAGCAGCATCTGGAACACCACGTCGTCGGCGCGCCGCCCGTTCGTCTGGAACCGCACCGGCAGCATCTGGTACGGGATGCCCTCGTGCAGGAACGCGTCCACCACGGTCCGGCGGGTCGCCTGCACCACCTCGCGGAAGCTCGCGCCCTGCGGGATCCGCGTGCGCAGCATCAGCATGTTGGCGAAGAACCCGACAGTCGACTGCACCTCGCGGCGGGAGCGGTTGGCGAACAACGACGCCACCGCCAGGTCGGTGCTGCCGGTCTCCCGCTGCAGGATCAGGTAGTACAGCGAGAGCATCACCGTGAACAGCGTGGTCCGCTCGGTGCGGGCCAGCAGCCGCAGCCGGTTGAACGTCTCGCGGTCGATCGTCTCGGCCTCCAGGTAGCTGCGCCGCGGCGCCTGCGGGTCCAGCTCACGCATCGGCACGTCGGGCAGCGTCAGCCCGGTCAGCTGCCTGGTCCAGTAGTCCTGGTGCGGCTTCAGCTCGCCCCTGGTCATCAGCTCGTGCTGCCACTGCGCGAACTCCGGGTACTGCCAGCCGATCGGCGTGAGGTCCGGCTCGCCGTCCGGGCCGGCCTCCAGCAGCCGGATCAGGTCCTGCACGATGATGCCGCACGACCAGGCGTCGGAGACCAGGTGGTGCATGTTCACCGACAGCACGTGCTCGTCCGGCCCGAGCCGCCACAACGTCACCCGTACCGGCCACTCGCTGACGTCCACGTTGTCGCGGACCTCGGCCGCGACCGCCGCGCCGAGCGTCTCCTCGTCCGGGTCCGGCAGGTCGACGTGGCGGACTCGTACCGGCGCCGGGTCGTGCACGTGCTGCACCAGGTTGCGCCCCTGCCGCACCAGCGTGGTGCGCAGCGCCTCGTGCCGCGCGGCCAGCCGGTCCAGCGCGATCTGCAGCTCGCCGACGTCCAGCGGGCCGTGCAGGCGGCACACGACGGGGCAGTTGAGCGATGCCGAGTCGGGCCGATAATGCTCCAGGAACCACAGCAACCGTTGTCCGATCGAGGCCGGCACTTCGCGTACGCCCATGCCCCGGAGTATCGAGATCCGGCGACGCCCGGCGCAATGCGATCCGGCCGGTGAAACGAGGTCGAGGGTGGAACCGTCCAGCTCACCGGCGCGGCAGGCGCAGGCCCTGTCGATGCGGTTGTTCCTGCACAGCCTCGGCGCGGCCGAGCTGATGACGATGTACCTCGGCCATCGGCTGGGGCTCTACCGGGTGCTCGGCGAAGGGCCCGTGACGGGTGCCGAGCTGGCCACGCGCGCCGGTATCGGGGCCCGGCACGCCACCGAGTGGCTGGAGCAGCAGGCCGCCGCCGGGGTGGTCGAGCCCGCCGGGGACGGCCGCTTCCGCCTGCCCGAGGGACACCGGCAGGCGCTCACCGACGCCACCAGCCCGTTCGCGGTGCTGTCGCTCGCGGTGCTGCCGGTGGCCGGGCTGGCGCCGATGCTCGACCGGCTGATCGAGGCGTACGCCAAGGGCGAGGGCGTGGGCTACGACGAGTACGGCGAGGAGTTCCGCGCCGCGCAGGCCGGCATGAACCGGCCGGTGTTCACGCACGAGCTGCCACGCTGGATCCGGACCGCCCTGCCGGACGTACACGCCCGGCTGTCCCGGCCCGGCGCGGTGGTGATCGACGTCGGGTGCGGCACCGGTGACTCCTCGCTGGCGCTGGCGCTGGCGTACCCGTTCGCCACCGTCCACGGTGTCGACCTGGGCGCCGCCGCGATCGACGTGGCCCGCGACCGCGCCGCCTCGGCCGGGCTGGCCGAGCGGGTCGTGTTCACCGTCGCCGACGTGGCCGAGCGGCCCGGCGCCGAGCGCGGCGACCTGGTGTGCGTGTTCGACGCGCTGCACGACATGAGCCGGCCGGTACGGGTGCTCACCGCCGCCCGGGACCTGCTGCGACCGGGCGGCTGCGTGCTGCTGATGGAGCCGCGGGTGGGGGAGCGGTTCACTGCGCCGGCCGGTGAGGTCGAGCGGTTCATGTACGCCGTGAGCGTGCTGCACTGCCTGCCGGTCGGCCTGACCGGCGACGGCGACGACGGCGGCGCCCCGGCCGGCACCGGCACCGTCATGCGGCCGGACACGGTGCGCCGCTACGCCGAGCGGGCCGGTTTCGCCGCGACCACGGTGCTGCCGGTGGAGCACCGGTTCCACCGCCTCTACCGCCTGGACCCGCCGGCCTGACCGGACCGGCCGTCTCACGGGGCCGGCCCGGCCGGGCCGCCTGCGGATCAGGCGGACGGGTCGCGGCGGGCCGCCACCCGGGCGCTCAGCCGGCTCGCCGTCGACTCGGACAGCACCCGGAACTCCGCGGTGGCCTCCACGCACACCCGGCCGGCGCCGTCGACGATCGTGCCCGTCGTGCCGAGCCGGTCGGGGGCGGTCGTCGCGATCCGGGCGCGCACCCGGTAGTCGGCGCCGATGCGCAGCGGCCGGACGAACCGGGCCGTGGTGTCGACGGTGACCGCGAAGCGCCGGGCGCCGGCCACCACCGCCCACGCCATCGCCTCGTTCAGCACGGCCAGGCTCAGCCCGCCGTGCACGTACGTCGGCGCGCCGGAGTGCCGCTGCGCGAACGTGAACGAGGCGAGCACCTCGGCGCGCCCGTCGTCGTAGGAGAACGGGATCCGCAGCCCGTGCTCGTTGATCGGGCTGCACACGAAGCAGTGCGTCTCCAGCGGGCCGCTGTGCTCGTCCAGCCGTCGTACGGCCATCAGGCGCCGTCCCCGGTGAGGGACCGGCGCAGCGCCCGCTTGTCGACCTTGCCGGCGCCGGTGTGGCTGAACGCGGGCACCACCTCCAGCCGGTCCGGCAGCTTGTACGCGGCCAGCCCTCGGCCGGTCAGGAAGGCGCGCAGCTCCGCGAGGTCGAGGCCGCCGCCGTCGTCGCGCCGGACCACCACGGCGCAGATCTTCTCGCCCAGCGCCGGGTCGGGCACCGCGATGACGGCGGCGGCGCGTACGGCCGGATGGGCCTCGATCTGGCTCTCCAGCTCGGCCGCGCCGATCTTCTCGCCACCACGGTTGATCACGTCCTTGATCCGCCCGGCGACCATCAGGTTGCCCTCCGGGGTGAGCCGGACCAGGTCGCCGGTGCGCAGGTAGCCGTCGGCGGTGAACGCGGTGGCGTTGTACTCCGGCGCGTCGTAGTAGCCGCGCAGCGTGGTCGGCCCGCGGACCAGGAACTCGCCGACGCCGCCCGGCGGGACGTCCCGGTCGTGCTCGTCGACGACGCGGTACTCGTCGGCCGGGATCAGCGGCCGGCCCTGGGTGGTGGCGATCGTCTCCGGAGGGTCGTCCAGCCGGGTGTACCACAGCGGTCCCTCGGCCATCCCGAACCAGTGGCTCAGCCGCAGCCCTCGGCCCAGGATCTCCCGGGCCACCTCCGGGCGCAGCGGCGCGCCGCCGACCTCCAGCAGCACGCCGGACAGGTCCACGCCGTAGTCGGCGGCGAGGTCGAGCCAGACCGCCAGCAGCGGCGGCATCAGCGTGGTCAGCGTGACGCCCTCGGCGGTGATCAGGGGGAACACGTCGTCCGGGCTCGGTGTCGGGCTGAGCACGACCCGGCCGCCGGCGCGCAGCGTGCCGAGCACGCCGGGGCAGCCCAGCGCCGCGTTGTGCGCCGCCGGCAGCGAGGCGAGGTAGACGCCGTGCTCGTCCACGCCGAGCGCCTCGGCGCTGCGGCGCAGCTGGTAGGCGTAGTCGTCGTGGGTGCGGGGGATCAGCTTCGGCAGCCCGGTGGTGCCGCCGGAGAGCAGGAAGAACGCGACGTCGCCGGGATCCGGGGCGGGCAGCTCCCGGGGCTCGTCGCGTATCTGGCTCAGAGCCAGGTGCGGCCCGGGCTCCCCGGCCACGATGACGTGGTCGAGGCCGGCGGCCGACGCGGCCACCGTCGCGGCCAGCGGCCGGTGGTCGTACCCGCCGAAGCGGTCCGGCACGACCAGCGCCCGCGCCTCGGTGTGCCGGGCCAGGTAGGTCAGCTCGGCCTCGCGGTGCGACGGCAGCGCGAACACCGGTACGGCGCCGAGGCGGAACAGGCCGAGCGCGACCACCACGAACGCGGCCGTGTTCGGCAGTTGCACCACGACCCGGTCCTCGGCGCGCAGGCCGAGCCGGTGCAGACCGGCGGCGAACCGGTCGGCGGCGGCGTCGAGTTCGGCGTAGGTCATCCGGCCGCCGGTGTCGACGACGGCGGTGCGGCCGGGGTGCCGGCGCGCCCCCTCACGGCCGATCTCGCCGAGCAGCTCACCGGTCCAGATGCCCGCGGCGCGGTAGCGTTCCGCGTCCGTCTCGGGCCAGGCGACACAACCTTTCAGCACCGCACGACTCCCCTGTCAACTGTGGACGCATCCGCCTCGGGCGAGGTGCGCTCCACCTTGGCCGGTGCCGTCGCGGCCCGGCAAGCAGTCAGCGTTGCCGCCCGCGGGGCCCGGCTGCGATCCTGCGCGGGCGCAGGTCCCCCCGGTCCTGACCGGGTGCGACTGCGGATGCGCATCAGTTGCACAGCCGGCCGCCCGGCCGGGGCACTGTCATCCGACGGGAGGGGACGTATGGGCCCGGATGTCAACGGCGGCGACGGGCGGGGCAAGGAGTGCCGGTCGGACGCGGGTGAGCTGACCGCCCGCACCGAGGCCGGCCGGCGGATGGTGGAGCTGGCGCAGGAGCACGCCGCCGACTTCGCCACCCGCGCCGCCGACCACGACCGGGACAACACGTTCGTCCGGGAGAACTTCGAGGCGATGAAGGCCAGCGGCTTCCTCGCCGCCACCGCGCCGCGGGAGTTCGGCGGCCTCGGCGTGTCGTCCCTGCACGACCTCGTCGTCGCGGTGTCCCGGCTCGCCCGCGGCTGCCCGTCCACCGCGATCGCCGCGAACATGCACCTGGGGTTCGTGTGGAGCACGGCCCGGGGCTGGCGGGCCGCCGCGCAGCCGCCGCCGCAGCTCACCATGTTGCTGCGGCTGCTCGGCCGGGGCCGCATCGTGGTGTCGCACGCCGGCACCGAGCCCGGCGGCGGGGCGATCAGCTTCCCGCGTACGACGGCCGAGCCGGTCCCCGGCGGCTACCGGATCAACGGGCACAAGATCTTCGCCACGAACGCCGAGATCGCCGAGACGGTGGTGGTGTTCCTGCGGGTGCCCGACGGCGCGGGCTGGTTCAACGCCGGCACCGCCGTGGTGCGCACCGGCACACCAGGGATGACAGTGGAACGCACCTGGGACGCACTCGGCATGCGGGGCTCGGGCAGCCACGACATCCGCTTCACCGACTGCGTCGTCGGGCGGGACATGGTGCTGGTCGGCCGCCCACTGGGGGAGATGGCCACCGAGTGGCCGGGCCTGCTGGCGGTGAACTTCCCGCTCGTGGCCGCGTACGTGGGCATCGCCGAGCGGGCGATGAGCCACGTGACGGAGCTGGTCGTGACGCGCCGCCAGCAGCCCTCCGGCCAGTTGCTCGCACACCGCGCGCCGGTGCGGTCGCAGGTGGCGGAGATGGCGGTGGAGCTGGCCGTCGCGCGGGCCACGCTGGGCCGGGCCGCGGAGGCGATCGACGCGTTCCTGGCCCGCCCCGACGCCGAGGTGGAGCCGGCCGACGCGTACCGCGCCATCGAGGACTTCCAGGTCGCGAAGCTGGTCGTGAACCGGTCCGCCGCCGCGGTGGTCGACCGCGCGATGGCGGTGACCGGCGGCCAGTCGTACCGGACCGGGCACCTGCTCAACCGGCTCTACCGGGACGTGCGCGCGGGCGGGTTCATGCAGCCGTACTCGCCGCCGGAGGCGCTGGAGTTCGTCGGGCGTACCGCGCTGGGCCTGGACCCGTTCGAGGAACTGCGGGACAGCCTGGCGTCGGCCCGCGCGGCGGCGGCCGCCGGCTGACGGGGGAGGGCCGTCAGCCCGTGCGGTCGGCCGGCCGCCCGTCGCGGCGCAGGTACCACAGCGGGATGCCGACGACCTCGACGGTCTTGGTCAGCTCCCAGCCGAGCGCGGTGTAGAAGCGCACGTTCGCCTCGGTGTCGGTCTCGCCCCAGGTGGGACGCGGGTCGCCGGCCATCACGTCGAGCAGCGCCTGCATGAGCGCCTCGCCGATGCCCCGGCCCTGGAAGCGCGGCTCGACGCCGACCGGACCGACGTGCCAGTGTGGCTCGGCCAGGTCGTGGATCGCGTAGTGCGCCCGGACGTACTCGGCCCGGGCCGGGTCGCCCACCGGCGGCGCCGCGCCGAGCGCGATCCGGCGGGCGTCGCTGTCCAGCGCGGTGCCGATGCAGCCGCCGGGCGGGACCGCCGCGGCGGCACCCACCAGGCAGCCCTTGTAGAACGCGCCGATCTGCGGCGGCGCGGGACGGTGGAAGAAGGCCGTCCAGATGGGCATCAGCCCGGCCAGCCGGTCCAGCGGCTCGTCGCCGAACATCGCGTACGTGGTGGGGTTGTCCCGCATCGCGCGGGCGACCAGTCCGGCGGCCGGCCGGCGGTCGTCCTTGCGCAGCTCTCGTATCTGGAGTGTGGGCAGGGTCCGGGGTACGGCTCTGGTGTCGGTCACGGGCGCACGCTAACAGCGGCGCGGCGGCCCGGGCAGGGGCGTGACGACGGCCTCCGTGATCCTTGTGGCGGCGGCGATCCGGCACCTATGTTGCCTCGGAGTTCTCGGTTCTGTCGCACCGACCGGAGTGGGGAAGACGAGATGGCTTTGGACCAGGCGAGCGGCCAGGAAACGAACAGGGCGGATCCCGCCACCGTCGTGCACGGCATCGTCGAGGAGGTCGCGGGCGTCGACGTACGGCCCGACGAGAGCTTCTTCGACCTCGGGCTCGACTCCATCCAGCTGATGCAGGTGTGCAACCGCATCAACGAGGAGTTCGGCGAGGTCATCGATCTGTTCCTGCTGTTCGAGAATCCCACTGTCAACGAGTGCGTGTCCGTCATCAGCGCGCAGCGGTCGGGCTGAGCATGCCGACGCCCGAGGTGTGGTGCGGCCTGAAACTCACGCACGACGGCGGCGTCGCCGCCATCGAGGGGAACCGCCTGCTGTTCTCGATCGAGGCGGAGAAGCTGGAGAACCGGCCCCGGCACGCCACCATGCACGAGGCGGCCGACATCGTCGCCCAGCTCGCCGCCAACGGCCTGGCCCCGGGTGACCTCGCCGGCGTCGCGGTGGACGGCTGGGCGCGCGGAGCGCAGGGCGAGACCTGGGTCGAGGTCGCCGACGCCGGCGGCACGCTGCACCCGGTCGAGGTGGCCGGCTACCACGACGAGCCGGGCGCCGGCCGGTTGCTGACCGGGGTGACCGGCAGCGCGCCGCTGCTCGGGACGCCGACGCCGTTCCGCAGCTTCAGCCACGCCACCGACCACGCGCTGTCCAGCTACTGCACCAGCCCGTTCGCCGCCCGGCGGCAGCGTGCCCTGATCACCGTCTGGGACGGCGGCATGGTGCCGTGCCTGTACGTGTTCGACCCGGAACGGGTGAGCCTGGAGTGCCTGGGGCCGGTGGGCTCGATCTCCGGCGCGCTGTTCCCGATCTTCTGCTCGCACTTCGCGCCGTTCAAGATCGACCACGGCACCCGGCGCGCGAACGATCCCGGTCCCGGCCTGGAGGCGTTGCTGCCGATCGCGGGCAAGGCGATGGCGTACGCGGCGCTGGACACGGTCAGCGAGGAGGCGGTGGCCGTGATGGCCGCCGTGACCGAGGAGATCGGCCTGGTCGACGCGGCGATCCCGGCGTACCTGTGGAGCCGCCGCGTGCTCACCCGTACCGCGCCGCTCGGCCTGTCCGACGCGGCGCTCGTCGGCTCGATCCAGGAGTTCCTGTTCCGGGTCTTCGCGGCCGGGCTCGACGGCCTGCTGTCCCGGCGGCCGGACCTGGACGGCCTGCCGATCTGCCTGTCCGGCGGCTGCGCGCTCAACATCAAGTGGAACGCCGGGCTGCGGGCGAGCGGCCGGTTCGCCGGCGTCTGGGTGCCGCCGTTCCCCAACGACAGCGGTTCGGCGATCGGCGCGGCCTGCACCGAGATGGTGCGCCGCACCGGCCGGGCCGACCTGGAGTGGTCGGTGTTCGCCGGGCCCGGCGTGCGCGACGTCGGCCAGCCGCCGCCCGGGTGGTCGGCGCAGCCCTGCGAGATCGAGGAGCTGGCCAAGATCCTGGAGGTGCACGGCGAACCGGTCGTGGTCGTCAGCGGCCGGGCCGAGCTGGGCCCGCGCGCGCTGGGCCACCGCAGCATCATCGCGCCGCCCACCTCGGCGGCGATGAAGGACCGGCTCAACGCGGTGAAGGGCCGGGAGCCCTACCGTCCGGTCGCGCCGATCTGCCTGGAGCACCGGGCGCCGGAGGTCTTCGACCCGGGCACGCCCGACCCGTACATGCTGTTCGACCACCAGATCCGGCCGCAGTGGCGCTCGCGCATCCCGGCGGTCGCGCACGTCGACAACAGCGCCCGGCTGGAGACCGTCGGACCGGACAACGAGCTGATGTGGCGGCTGCTGACCGCGTACGAGCGCAGCACCGGCGTGCCGGTGCTCTGCAACACCAGCGCCAACTTCCGCGGCAGCGGGTTCTTCCCGGACGCCGAGTCGGTGATGCGCTGGGGTCAGGTCCGGTACGTCTGGTCGAACGGGACGCTGTTCACCTCCGACGCCGACCCGGGAGCCGGCGCCGCCGGATGACTCACCGCTGCGGCACCCCGGTGGCCCGGGCGACCGGGAAGAACCGGTGGTGCCGCGCACCGGTGATCTCGTAGATGGCCGTGCCGGTCCGTCCGTCGTCGGTGCGTACCGCCATCAGCTGCTGGCCACCGCCGAGCCGGCCGTACCGTGCCGACCACGCGCCGGCGCCGGTCAGCCGGATCGTGCTGCCGTCGGCGAAGGCCGCGGTGACGGTGCCGGCCAGCCCGGTCACCGCCTCGCCGTCGCGGCCGTAGCCGACCGGGGAGCCGTCCGCGCCGGTCCAGTCCAGCTCGTGCGTGAACGAGGTGAGCGGCACCGGCGGCGCGTCACCGGCCGGCGCCCAGCAGCCCTCGGTGAACACCCGCGAGCCGTCCGGGTACTCCCAGCACCACAGGCCCAGCATGCCGTCGGGAAGCTGCACCGCGAACCACATCCAGGCCGGCACGTTGCGGTGGTCGCGTACGCCCCAGGAGTGGTCCCGCTGGCCCCACCACCGCCGCACCGGGCGGCGTTCCCCGTCGACCCAGTAGGCGCCGTCGAACCAGCCGGACTGGAACATGTGCCGCTGGTCCCACACCGGGCCGCCGGGGCCGTCCAGTACGCCCCGGGGCAGCGCGTGCGGCGCGGTCCGCGCGGTGAACGTCAGCTCCAGCGGCACCGGCACGCCGGGACCGGACGCGCGGACGCCGACCCGGCGGTACGGCTCCTCGACGGTCACCGCGACCGGCCCGGCCACCGGGTCCGGCCGGTCACCGCCGGCCGGGCGGGAGAACCTGTCGAAGCGGAGCCGTCCGTCCACGCGCACCATCACGTACGCGTCCACGACACCCCGGTACGGGTGGTGGCCGAGCGTCACCAGCAGCACGTCGCCGTCGGCCCGGTCCGGGTGGGCCACGAAGAAGTAGCTCTCCCGCCAGTGCCGGTACGCCCGGGGCAGGCGCGGGCCGGGCGGGCGGGTGAAGTGGACGAAGTCCTCGTCCGGGGCGGTGAGGATGTCCATCGCGCTCCGATCTCAGCTCAGCAGGGTCAGCGCGTCGAGGTCGGTGACGTGCGCGGCGTGCCGTTCGGCCATCGCCACGAACATCGCGTCGCCGCGCCCGTCGCGGGCGACGAGCATCGCCCCGACGACGGTCATGTGCAGACCGGCGACGGTGTTCACCCGGTACGAGCGCCAGCACTCGTCCCGGCTCCACCGCACCCCGGCGGCGCGCAGGGCGTCGTGGTACGACGCGAACAGCTCCGCCTCCCGCGCCCGGCGCACGTCGGTGGGGAGGCTGCCGCCGACCAGGTACGCGGCGTCGCTGGGCCCCGGTCCGAGCTGGACGGTCTGCCAGTCCACCACCGTCACCGCCGGTTGCGGGCCGTCGGTGAACAGCAGGTTGTCCACCCGCAGGTCGCCGTGCAGCAGCGTCAGCGGCGGCCGGTCCGCCCGCACCCAGCCCCGGATCCGGGTGCGCAGCGCCTCGACGACGCCGAGTGCGGCGGGGGAGAGCAGGTCGCCGAAGCGTTCCGCGAAGGCCCCGGCGGTGAGCCGGTACGCCGCGCCCAGCCGCCGTCCGCCGTCCGCGCCGCGTACCGGCAGCCAGCCGGGTGCCGGGCGGTCCCAGTGGACGGCCTGCGCCGCGGCGAGCCCGGTCAGCACGGTCGCTACCTCGTCGACGGTGCAGCCGGTGAGCTGGTCGCCGGGGCGGGCCGGCGCGGCGTCGCCGAGCAGCAGCACGAAGTCGCCGGAGGACTCGTCGTACCCGGCCGCGTAGCAGCGCGGCACCGGCAGCGGCAGAGCGCCGGCCAGCTCCCGGTAGAACGCCACCTCTCGGCGGTACGCGTCGCTGCCCTGCCCGGTGTGCCGGCTGCGCTCGTCCAGCGCCGGGAACTTGCCGACGACGCTGGCCGGTCCGCTGCCGCCGGCCCAGGCCAGCTCGTACCGGACGTTGTGCCCGAGCTTGCCCAGCCCGAGCGGGGTGGCGGTGACCGCGTCGACCCGGTCACCGGGCGCGGCGGCGCCGGCGGCGACCAGCACCTCGGTGAGCCGGCCGGGGGTGACCAGTCCGGGCTCCCGGAACGGGCGCACCGGCACGGTCACCGGAGCGGGGGCGCTCATCGGGGCCCGGCCGGTGTCGCGGCGCGGGGACGGACGACGGCCTGGAGGATGCGCGCGATCGGCACTCGCACTCCGTATCTCGTATCGACACTGATGCGTCATCGGCGAGGATAGCGACGTGAACCCGCCGGGTGCACCGGCGCGGAGGACCGCCGGCCGCCGTCCGGGCCGGTGGCGCGAGGGGAGCCGTGTGGTGATCGAGTCGAACGGGCCGCACCCGGTGACGGTGCTGCTGGGCAACCCGCGTCCCGGGTCGCGCACCGCGAACGTGGCGCGCCGGGCGGCGGACACGCTGGTGGAGTGCCTGGCCGCGCGCGGCGTACGCCTGGCCGAGCCGTCCGTGGTGGACCTGTCGGGGCTGACCCCGCTGCTGGCGACAGCCGACTGGGCGCAGCCGCCGCCGGCGGCGTTGGCCGAGGCGTACCGGCAGGTGACGTCGGCCCGGCTGCTGCTGGTGGCCACGCCCACGTTCAAGGGCTCCTACACCGGGCTGCTCAAGCTGTTCGTGGACCCGCTTCCCCGGCGGGCGCTGGGCGCGACGGTGGCGGTGCCGGTGATGACCGCGGCGCGCGCGGCCGACCAGCACGCCGTCGACAGCCACCTGCGGCCGCTGCTGCTGGCGCTGGACGCCAGCGTGCCGGTGCCCGGGCTGTCCGTGCTGGAGTCCCAGTTCGACCGGCTCGACGACGTGGTGGGGCGGTGGTGCTCGGCGGCCGCACCGGTCCTGGCCGGTGTGCTGCCCGCGGTAGCGGACCCGATCCTGCCGATGCTGCCCGATCCGTCCCTGCTCACGTTCGTGTAGGGCGGTCCGGAGCCGGCCCGGTCCGGCTCCGGACCGGTCAGGCGGCCATGCCCTGCGCGATCCAGCTGCGGAACAGCTCCACCTTCTCCGCCTCCCAGGGCGCGTCGCAGGGCATGGAACCGTCCGCGACCCGCTCCAGGATCGACTCGGCGTAGTCCCGGACGTCGTCCAGGCTGGTCAGGTCCAGCAGGAACGTCATCTCGGCCACGTCCATCTCGCGGAACAGCGGCCGGATGTCGCGGGCGAAGCTCAGCGTTCCGGCGCCGGGGCGCTGGCCGGCGGTCTCGGTGTCGGTCACCCGATGCTCCTCTCGACCGGGGCATTCGGCGGCCCGGATCCGCCAGTGATCCTAGGAGAGCCGGTGCCGCCTGTCATGCCTTGTCGCTTCGTGTATCTCGCCTTTGCCGGGCGGGTCGGCTAGCGTCCGGCCATGGACCTGCGTGACTCGCCCGACGAGGCCGCCTTCCGCGCTCGGGCACGTGCCTGGCTCGCGGAGGCGGTCCCGGCCGTGGACGACCCGGCCGCCGCCCGGGCCCGCTGGTTCGACAGGGACTTCCTGACCACGTACGCGCGCCGCCTGCACGCCGCCGGCTACGCCGGACTGGGCTGGCCGGTCGAGTACGGCGGCCGGGGGCTGCCGCTCGGACACCAGGCGATCTTCCTGGAGGAGTCGGCCCGCCGGGGCGCCACCGAACAGGCCGGCGTGATCGGGCTGGGGATGGTCGGCCCGACCGTCGTCGCCTGGGGCACGCCCGCGCAACGGGCCCACTACCTGCCCGGCATCATGCGCGGGGACCTGCTGTTCTGCCAGGGCTTCTCCGAGGCCGAGGCGGGCAGCGACCTGGCCGCCGTGGCCACCACCGCGCGACTCGACGGGGACGCCTACGTCGTCGACGGGCAGAAGCTGTGGTCCTCGTACGCCGCCGTCGCCGACCACTGCCTGCTGCTGGCACGTACCGGCGGACAACGCCACCGCGGACTCACCTGCCTGCTGGTGGACCTGCGGACGCCGGGCGTGACGGTACGGCCGCTGCGGCAGATCACCGGGCGCGCCGACTTCGCGGAGATCTCGTTCGACGGCGCGCGGGTGCCGGCCGGCGCGGTGCTCGGCGAGCCCGGTGACGGGTTCCGGGTGGCGATGACGACCCTGGCCCACGAGCGCGGCACGTTCGGCTTCACCCTCACCGCCCGGCTGGAGGAGCACCTGCGCCAGTTCGTCGCGCTGCTGCGGGCCTCCCCGCTGGCCGACGACCCGGGCGTCCGCGACCGCCTCGCCGGCGTCTGGACGGATCTGACCGCGCTGCGCTGGACCAACCTGCGGCTGCTGGCCGAGCTGGCCGAGGGCGGCGAACCCGGTCCCCGTACCTCGGTGGTGAAGCTGCTGTGGTCGCAGGCCAACCAGCGGCTGGCGTACCTGGGCGCGGAGGTCGCCGCGGCCGACGAACACGCCACGGCGCTGTGGCGGGACCGCCTGCTGCGCAGCCGGGGCAACACCATCGAGGGCGGCACCAGCGAGGTGCTGCGCGACGTCCTCGCCGAGCGCGTGCTCGGCCTGCCCCGATCACGCTGAACCCGTGGAGGGACCGTGCGTTTCGCGTTCACCCCGGAACAACTCGCCCTCGCCGAGACCGCCCGCCGGTACCTGGCCGAGCAGCAGCCCCCCGACGCCGCCGGTGTCCCGGAGACCGACCCGGCCCGGCGCGAGGCCGCCTGGAAGACGCTCGGCACGCTCGGCTGGCTCGACGCCGACCTCGGCGCGGTCGAGTGGGGCGTGCTCGCCGAGGAGTGCGGCTACGGGCTGCACCGCGAGCCCTGGCTGACCACCGTCGCGCTGGCCGGCCCGGCGCTGCGGGCCGCCGGTCAGCCGCCGGCCGGCCCGGTGGCGCTGGCATGGGCGGAGGCACCCGCCGGGCGGGCCCGTCTCGACGAGGCGCACCTGCCCGGATGCAGGGCGGTACCGGACCGGGACGCGGTCCGGCTGCACGGCCGCAAGGAACGCGTCGTCGACGGCCTGGCCGCCACCTCGGCGGTGGTGGTCGCCCGAGGGCCCGACGGCCCCGGCCTGTACCTCGCCGACCTCGCGGCGACCCGTCGCGTGCCGCTGCCGGCGCCGTGGGACGCCACCCGCGCCGAGTGCCGGGTGGACCTCGCCGGCGCGCCGGCGGAGGATCTGTGGCTGGACGCCCGCCGGGTACTGGCCGACACCCGGCGGCTGGCGCTGGCGCTGTTCGCCTGCGAGGCGGTGGGAATCGCCCGCCGGGCCCACGAGATCGCCGTCGCCCACGCCCGCGACCGGGTGCAGTTCGGCCGCCCGATCGGCGCCAACCAGGCGGTGTCGCACCCGCTCGCCCAGGCGTACGCCCGGATCGAGACGGCGCGGTCGCTCGCCTACCGCGCCGCCTGGTGCGTCGCCGAGCGGGAGCCCGGCGCGGAGCCGGAGGTCGTCGCGGCGGCCCTGGCCGCGCGGGAGGCGGCGCTCACCGCCACCGAGGCCGCGATCCAGACGCTCGGCGCGGCCGGGTTCACCTGGGCGCATCCGGCCCATCGCTGGTACCGCCGGGCGCTGTGGCACCAGGACTTCGCCGGTACGGCGTCGGATCTGCGGGCCGAGCTGGCCGCGATGGTCCTCGCCGCGGCCTGACGCCCCGCCTCAGCTGTCGGTGGCCGCCGAGTGCTTGCGGCGCAACCGGGTGATCCAGCCCTGTGCGGTGTGCGCCGGGACTCCGAAGTGCCCGGCCACCCCGGCGATCGTGCCGGTCTGCCGGTAGACGGCCTCCAGCTCGTCGTCCTGCGGGGCCCGCCGGTACGCCCGCCCGGCCTGGATCCGGGCGGTCGCGGCCGGCTTGCGGCTCAGCCCGCCCTTGCGGGACCGGCCGGTCGCCGGGCTCGCCGGTTCGGCGCGCGCCGGCTCGGCCGCACCGGTGCTGACCCGGGGGAGCGCGCCACCGGTCACCGAGACGCCCGGCCGGTCCCCGGCGGCACCCGGGATGAACGCGGACAGCAGCAGCTCGAGATTGACGTACGGAAGCTCGCCGCCGCGCATCTCCGCGCCCTCGACCGGCTGGATCACGACCTCCTTGACCGTCGGACGGCCGTCCTCGAGTTCGAGGCGGACCCGCGTCTGCACCGCCGGACTGGCGAAGCTGTCGTCGACGACGGGGACGATGGTGACGATGTATTCGTTCATGTCATGCCTTCTTCGGGCACCTGCGGTCCAGAGTTTCTGGTCCCGCGGTGGCGCGGCCCGGGCGTCGGAGGTAGGGTGCGCTGCTTGCGTCGAAGCACGGTTGACACATCGTAGCGGAACAGAAGACGCAATACACCAAGCGGTGAACGCGGAATCGCCGGAGCCCAGCACAGAGACTCAATACTCGTCGGTGCCGGGGTCCATCATCGAGGCGATGAGCGCGGAGCGTGACGACACACCGACCT
This sequence comes from Micromonospora sp. SYSU B005, assembly GCF_055362685.1. NCBI lineage: Bacteria > Bacillati > Actinomycetota > Actinomycetes > Micromonosporales > Micromonosporaceae > Micromonospora > Micromonospora sp. SYSU B005. Next base: position 18,235 of record NZ_JAXCFU010000007.1, read on the forward strand.
TGCGGAAGATGCGGGTCAGGTGCGCCTCGACGGTCTTGACCGTGACGTAGAGCCGCTCCGCCGCCTCGCTGTTGCTCATGCCGGTCGCGATGAGCTGGACGATCTCCCGCTCCCGGCGGGTCAGCGTCGGCATGTCGGCAGGTGGCCCGGCGGTCCGCCGGCCGGCGCGACCGGCCCGGCCCAGCAACCGGCTCTGCGCGCTGATCGAGGCCCGGTGCAGGATCCGGGCGCCGCACGTCTCGGCGATGCGCCGCACCTGGGCCAGGCTCGCCTCGGCGGCCTGCCAGTCGTGCAGCCCGTCCAGCGCCTTGGCGTGCACCAGACGCGCGGCGGCCTCCTCCAGCGGCCAGCCGAGCTGGGCGAACGCCTCGGCGGCGCCGGCCGCACCGGCCGCCGCGGCGGGCAGGTCGGTGGCCATCGCGATCCGCGCCCGGGCCAGCGCCACGTGCGCCTGCTGCCCCGGCAGGTCACACGCGCCGGCGTGCCGTTCGGCCTGCTGCACCCAGCGCCGGGCCTCCTCGACGTCGCCCCGCCGCCGGGCCGCGCCGGACAGCGTCGCGGCCCAGTAGGGGCGGTGGCACACGTCCACCGCGCGCAGCGTGGTCCCGCCGCAGGCCCGGATCAGCAACGTCAGCGTGTTGGCGCGGTCGGCGCACTCGTCGCGCATCTGCGCGTGGATGCGCTGGACGACCGAGCCGAACCAGTCGTCGGCCGAGCTGCGCACGACCGGCTCGGCCAGGCGCAGCGCCGCGGCCGGCCCGTCCTGCCAGTACACGACGGCGGTACGCATGATGCGGGCGAACCGGTGCATGGTGTCCAGCTCGAGCCGGTCGGCGTACCGCTCGGCCTCGACGGCGTCCGCGCGCGCCTGGTCCAGCAGGCCGAGCTGGCGGGCGGCGCAGGACCGCCCGCTGCGCAGATACGGCACCAGCACATCGTTGCGGGCGGTGGTGGCGATGCGCAGCGCCCGGTCGAAGTGCCGGATCGCGCGCGTCTCCCGGCCCTGGAGCAGTTCCACCCAGCCGAGCAGCGCCAGCACGTCCAGGTGTGTGCTCAGCTCGGCGTCGGTCGAGGCGTCGGCGGCCGCCGTGGCGTCGGCCACTGTCGCCGTCACGTCCACTGTGCTCGGCACGTAGCAGGCGGCGAACGCCGAGACCACCCCGAACCACGCCGCCTCCACCGGGCGGCCGGCCGCCCCGCCGGTCCGCCGGGCCAGCGCGGCGTAGCGGGCCGCCTCCCGCTCACCGGCCAGCGCCCCGCAGATCGCCAGTTCCGCGGCGACGGCGGCGGTCAGCCGTCCGGGCAGCGGCGCGGTGTGCGGCTCCGGCATCAGGTCACGCAGCAGCGTGTACCCGAGGCGGCTCTGCCCGCGCAGCCGTTCCACCCGGGCCTGGGCCAGGACCGCCTCCGCCCGCACGTCGCCGTCCGACCGGGCCGCGACGTCCTGGAGCACGCCCCGCCCGTCGGCCACCCGGCCGGCGCGCACCAGCGCGTCGGCCAGGTGCAGCCCTTCGGCCGGGGGCAGCCCGGAGCGCGCCGACGCCGACGGGGCCAGGCGCGCGGCCACCGACAGCCAGCGCACGGTGTCCGCCGCCGGCACGAACGGATGACCGGCGGCGGAGAGCAGCGTACGGGCGGCGTCCGTGTCACCCGGGCGGGCCGATCGGGCCAGGTGGTCGGCGTAGGCGGGCGCGGGATGGCCCAGTTCGCGCAGCACCCGGGCGGCGGTGGCGTGCAGCGTGCGGCGGCGTCCCGGCGGCACCTGCCGGTAGACCGCGGCGCACAGCACCGGGTGCCGGAACCGCAGCGCCGGCTCCTCGTGCAGGTCGGCGCGCAGCACCTCGCGGGCGACGAGCCGGTCGGTCAGGTCCTGGCAGTCCTGCGGGTCCAGCTCGCACATGGCGGCGATCAGCGTCGGGTCGAATGTCACTCCGAGCACCGCGGCGGCCTCGGCCACGGCCCGTTCCGGCGGCGGCAGCGCCAGTTCCGGCGCGAGCACCCGCACCACCTCGGGCGGCAGCGCCTCGGCCAGGTCGACCGGCTGGTGCCGGCTCGGGTCCAGGCAGTCGTCGTCGAGGTGCCGGTACGCCTGGCTGTACAGCGGGTTGCCCCCGCCCAGCGCGTGGATGCGCTCCGCGCGGTGGCACGGCTGGGCCAGCATCCGCCCGACCTCGACCACCGACAGCGGCGGCACCTCCAGGCGTTCGTGCCGTCCGCTGGTCACCGCCAGGGCCGCGGCGAGCGGGGCGGACATCCGGGCCAGCCGGTACGCCAGCACGAGGACCAGCCCGGCCGGCGGATTACGGACCAGCTCGCCGATCAGCTCCAGTGAGGACGCGTCGGCCAGGTGCGCGTCGTCGACCAGCAGCATCGGGCCGCCCTGCCGGCTGTGCCCGGCGGCGAGCGCCGCGAGTAGCCGTGACCTCGGGTCACGCCGGCCGGTGCCGCGGGCGCCGTCGTGGGAGCGCCAGAGCGGGGCGAGCATCGCGTACGTCGCGGGGGCGCGCCCGACCGCGGACAGCACGCTCAGCCCGGCGGCGCGGGCGAGGCGCCCGCAGCGTTCGAGCAGCGCCGTCTTCCCGATCCCCGGCGCGCCGGGCAGCTCCAGGACGGTGGACGTGCCGTCGGCCGCCGCGGTGACGGCCCGGCGCGCCGCCGCCAGCGGGGCTGCCCGGCCCACGAACGACGCCGGTTCGGCTCCCTCCGGGTCGTCGTCGAGGCTCGCCATCGGACACCTGCATCCTTTCGGGACGTGCGCCGGGCGGGCGCCCGACCTCGGCCTGCTCCGCCCGGGCGTCGCTGTCCATGATGTGCCGCTGCACGGCGCGGCGCCGGGCGGGCGCGCCGTTGCGCCGGATACCGGCGTAATCGACGGTTGTTGACGCCACGACCCTAACGCCCCGATGCAATGTGGGGTTTCCCCCACTGTCGACGACGGGCCGGCGATCGACACTGGTCGCGGTGTTTCGCGGAAAGGGTTCGCCCATGCGCAAACGAGGTCAGGAAACCGGTGACTGGGTGCTGTTGCACTGTCCGTTACCGGGCCGTTCGACCCATGCCGACTCCTTTCTGACGAGGGGTATCGGTCCGCTCTTTTCGGGTATGCACCGGAGCGGTGAGGTTACCGGCTGGTATTACGATCGGCGCGGTTCCGCCGACGTCCACGTGCACGGCCGCTGCACCGACCCCGGCGTGGTCCGGGCCCGGCTGGCCGGTCTCGTGCTCGCGGGCCGCAGCGCCGGCCGGCCGGTGACCGTGTGCCCCGAGCCCGGCGCGCTTCCGGTACGCCACACCGACCTGCGGGAGCAGTCCAGCGCGCTCGCTTTGGAGATCATCGCGGCGACCGCCACCCGCCCGGCGCGGATCCGGACAGGCTGCGACCTCGCCCTCGCCACGTTCCTGTGCGCCGGGGTCGCCGCCGCGTACCCGGGCTCGGCAGCCGCCGCGCCGGCCGGACCGGACGCCTGTCCACACTGCGTGGAGTGGTTGCGGTCGCCGCCACCCGGGGTGCCGGCGCGGCTGCGCGGCGTGGCCGGGCTGCTCGCCGAGGGGCGCGGCTGGGTGGCGCGGTGGACCGGGGTGCTGCGCCGGTCGGGGATCGTTCCGGTGGCCGGTGGGCCGGACGAACTGACCACCCCGCTGCGGTGTCTGCTCAACCAGATCGGCCTCACCGGGGCGGACAGCCGGCGGATCGAGGCGACCGCGCGGCGGGCGGTGCTCGCCGCCACCTCCGGCGTCCCGTTGCGGGCGCACCGCACCCGCCGTGCGCCCGGTTACGACTGGTGCGGCTGACCGCGGCGACGGCCTGCCGAAACTGCCACCATCGGCTCACTCTGCGTCGATTCAGGAGCCCGGGAGCGCGCCCACGGAACAGTTATTCCAGCCGGTCGCCCACTTCTTCCGGCCGCAATTATTGACTAATCGGCGGAAGTGCCGCACGTCAGCGGGTCGCCCGTTGTCGTTGCGCCCCGGCCGGGTACGAAACCGGCGGTTTCCGGCGCAGTTTTCCGACAGCTCCTCATTGCGGTCCGCGCTGTTTCCGGTGGTACGGCCGCCGGGTGAGGCTCGCGTACGCCATCGTGGTCAGCGTGACGATGTCGAACACCGGCACCCCCAGCCGCGCCTGGATCCGGTGGGCGAACGGCACCAGGTCGGTGCACTCGACGACCAGCGCCCCCAGTTCAGGGTGCGCGCGGGCCAGCGCGTCGACCCGCCCGTCCACCTCGGCGGCCAGCCGCTCGACGTCGAGGGCGTCGCGCCGCCCCTCCAGCATCACCTCGCGGAACTCCGGCTGCCCGGCCATGCCGGTGACCGCCACCGGCACGTCGGCGGCGCCGATCGCGGCCAGGTGACGCGGCGTCAGCGCGGCCTCGTCGGCGACCAGCAGCCCGACCGGACGCCCGACCATCCGGTGCACCATCGGCAGTTGCACCAGGCTCGACGACCACAGCGGCACGCGCACCGCGGCGGCGAGTTCGGCCTGGAACAGCACGAGGAACCCGCACGCCCCGGTGATCCCGGCGACCCCGGCGGCCTCCAGGTCACGGGCCGCGTCGACGAACGGTCGCAGCAGCGTCGGGTCGGCCTCGCGGACCAGCCGACGCGGGGTGGCGCCCTCGACCACCCGGTAGCGCACCGGGAAGTCGAACGTGTCCGGGTTGCGGATGTGCCCGGGGATCTTGTCGAAGCTGGTGTCGAGGCAGAGCACGCCTATCTCCGGCCGGTCGTTCACGAGATCCCCCTCTGGAAGCGGTCCACGGCGAACGTCTCCAGCGGCAGGTCCGGCTCGGCGCCGGAGACGAGCTGGGCGAGCAGTTGCCCCCCGGCCGGTGCCAGGCCCATCCCGATGTGGCCGTGCCCGGTGGCCACGCTGACGTTGTCGTAGCCGCCGGCCCGTCCGATCAGCGGCAGGCTGTCCGGGGTGCACGGGCGCAGTCCGCTCCACACGTCCAGCCGGCGGCCGGTGTCCAGTGCCGGCAGGTACCGCCGCGCGGTGTGCAGGATCCCGTCGACGCGGCGCGGCGAGATCGACGTGTCCAGCCCGGACAGTTCCAGCGTGCCGCCGACGCGTACCCGGTCACCCAGCGGCATCACCGCGACCTTGCCCTCGCTGAGCAGCACCGGCCGGGTGGGCGTGCCCGGCCCGGCGGGCAGCGTGACGGTGTAACCCTTCGCCGGTTGCAGTGTCAGCCCGACACCGAGCATCCGGGCGCACGCCGCCGACCACACCCCGGCGGCGATCACCACCTCGGCCGGGCGCAGCTCGCCCCTGGTGGTGCGCACCGCGCGTACCCGCCGCCCGGTCACCTCGAAGTCGCGTACCTCCGCGCCGGTGACGACGTCCACGCCCCGGGCCCGCAGCGCCGCCGCGAGCGCCACCAGGAACGCCGGGATGCGCAGCGCGGCGCCCTCCTCGTTGAGCAGCGTCCCGGCCACCGCGAAGTCGACGCCGGGTTCCAGCCGGGCCAGCTCGGCCCGGTCCAGCTCCCGCAGCGGCACGCCACGCTCGGTCGCCGCCGGGATCGTCCGGCGTGCCTTCGCGTACCCCTGCTCGGTGTGGCAGGCCAGGATCATGCCGCGTTCGGTGAGCGTCCCGGCCAGCTCGTCCTCGGCGCAGATCTCGCGCAGCAGCGCGAGGCTGCGCTGCTTGAGCGCGAGCAGCGTCTCGAACCCGGCGCGGGCGTGCCGTTCGGTGCAGTGCCGGCGGAAGTGCCAGAGCCAGGCCAGCAGCGCGCCGTCGAGCCGGGGCCGGACCGCGAACGGGCTCTCCGGGCTGAACAGCCAGCGGATCCCGGTGGCCGGCACCCCCGGCTCGGCCAGCGGCGCCGAGCCCTGGGTGCCGACGAAACCGGTGTTCCCGGCCGAGCAGGCCGCCGGGTCGCCGACCTCGCCCCGGTCCACCACCGTCACGCTGAGCCCGGCGCGGCGCAGGAACCAGGCGCAGCACAGGCCGACCACGCCCGCGCCGACCACCAGCACGTCGGGGTCGGTACGGCCCGGCGTCGTCATCAATCGCCGCCGGTCAGAGCGTCACGACGAAGAAGCAGGTGGGCAGGTTCACCACGACCCGCTCCCAGATCTCGGCGCGCAACGCCACCCCGGGTTCGGCGAACGTGCCCGGCGGCGGCTCCGCGAACCCGATGGTGGAGCGGCCGGCGTCGAACAGCAGCGCGCCGTGGCCGAAGTCCCCGACGATCGCGGTGCCCGGGTCGACGAGCCGGGTACGCACGATGAACACGCCGTTGTCCTCCACGTCCCGCATCAGCGAACCGCTGCCCAGCAGCCGGTAGTAGTCGGCCGGGTTGATGATCAGTCCGTCGGCGGTGCTGCCCATCTGCTCGACCTCGTTGCACGCGGCCAGGACGGTGGACGCGAACGGCCCCGGGTCGGTGAGCCGGCCCAGGTCCGGCATGGTCAGCAGCCCGCCCTCGCCGCGCAGGATGGTGTGGTTCTCGGCCGTCGCGAGCCGCACCACCAGCCGGTAGTCGATGAACTGCGCGAAGCTGACCGGGTCCTCCCACAGCGTGTCCGGCACCTGCACCCACGCGGTGGTGGTGAGCAGCGGCGGGATGGGGGAGCGGTGGAAGTGGTTGGCCGCCTCCCGGCGCAGGTCCGCGCCGTCCACCGCCGGGTCGTCCGGGCGGGGCGGGCTCTCGTGCCAGTAGTAGTCCTGCGGATCCCGGGACAGGTCCACCACCTTGAGCATGTTCCGCGACGGGTAGCGGGGCTTGCGCCGGGAACTGGTGAGCGAGTCGGTGACCGTCACGTCGTAGTCGACGCTGGTGTCGAAGCCGTCCTTGGCGAACGCCTCGACGAACGTCGCGCCGGGCGACATCTGCGTCTTCCGCTCGGCGACCACCTCGGCGATCGTCCGCTTCACGGTGTCGGTGCGCTGCGACATCTGCTGTCCCTCCCTCAGGCCGGCTTGCGGGCGACGAACATGCCCCAGCCGAACTCGCCCCTGTCGATCGCCGCCTGGATCTCGTCGCACGAGTCGGCGAAGCCGAGGATCCAGGTCCGCGCCGCCTCGTCCGCCGTCGTCTCCGCACGCTCCCGGGCGGTGCGGCCCAGCACCCGGTACGTCTGCCTGATGTGCGCGTCGAGACTGCGCGCGACCACGTCCACGAATCCGGCCTCGGTCAGCGCCCGGCGGTAGCCGTCGAGCGAGTAGCCGTCGTTCCACCGCACCCGGTCGTAGACGTGCCGGCGGGCCGCCTCGCCGATCCGCTCGGTGGGCTGGAGGAAGTCGGAAACCGCGAGCACCCCGCCGGGGGCGAGCACCCGGAACATCTCGGCGTGGCTGCGCGGCTTGTCCGGCACCAGGAACAGCGCGTCCTGGCTGACCACGTGGGTGAACGTGCCGTCGTCGTACGGCAGGGCGGTGGCCGAGCCGTGCCGGAACGACACCGGAAGCGCAGCACCCCGCTCGGCGCGCCGCTGCTCGGCGAAGCGCACCCGCTCGATGCTCAGGTCCAGCCCTTCGCCCCGGCAGCCGGTGCGCTCGGCCAGGCGGAGCAGGAAGTTGCCGCAGCCGCAGCCCACGTCGAGCACGTTCGCCGAGGCGTCGATCCCGGCGTCGGTGGCCAGGATGTCGGAGGTCCGGTCTGCCGCCGCGTGGTAGTCGCCGTCGTCCTCCCCGGCGAAGTAGCCGGTGTGCAGCACGCCCTCGCTGTCCCAGAAGCTGAGGTACGTCTGCGTGGTCTGGTCGAAGAACTCGGAGACGTCCCGCTCGGTGAACCGGCTGGTCGTGGACATGGGCACTCCCTTGTGCGGCGGTCGGTGGGTCAGGCGTAGGTGTCCTTGCGGACGCCGGTGAGGTGGGGCAGGTCGGGGCCGGTGGCGGCGGCGCCGCCGTCGATCAGGTGCACCCCGGCGGTCACGTACGACGCGCGCTCGCCGGCCAGGAACGCGGCCACCGCGGCGACCTCCTCGGGCCGGGCCAGCCGGCCGACGGCGCTGTGGTGGCCCATCGCGGCCAGCCGCGCCTCGACGTCGCCGTCCGCGCCGGCGAGCCGGGCCGCGGCGCGTTCCATCGGCGGCGTCCGCACCCCGCCGGGCGCCAGCACGTTCACGGTGATGCCGTCGCGGCCCACGTCGACGGCGAGGCCCTGGGCGAAGCGGACCAGCGCCGCCCGGGTCACCCCGGACAGCACGAGCGGGCCGATCGGCACGCAGGCGGTCTCGGAGGCCACCAGCAGCAGCCGGCCCCAGCCCGCGGCGCGCATGTGCGGCAGCGCCGCGAGCGACACCGCCACCGCCGGCAGCAGCACCCGGTCGACAGCCGCCCGGTAGTCGTCGGTGCCGAAGCCGGTGGCGGTGCCCACGGGCGGGCTGCCGCCGCTGACCAGCAGCACGTCCACGCCGCCCAGTTCGGCGGCGACCCGGTCCACCCAGCGGGCGGCGGCGCCGGTGTCGGTGAGGTCCACGCCGGTCGCGCTGACCCGGCCCGAGGCCACCGCGGTCAGCTCCCGCTCGGCGGCGGCCAGCCGCTGCGGGTCACGCCCGCAGACCGCGACGTGCGCGCCCTCCGCGGCGAACTCCTTCGCGCAGGCCAGCCCGATGCCGCTGGTGCCGCCGGCGACGAGCGCCACCCGGCCCTTGAGCCCCAGATCCACGTCCTCACCTCTCCGTCTCGCCGACGTGGGCCGCCGCGCCGGGGTACGCCGGGTCGCCGGCCGGCCCGCCGGACCGGTAGCCGTACCGGGTGGACAGCGGCCAGGCCAGCGCCGCCACTGCGAGCCGCTGCCGGCCGGTCAGCGTGCGCCGCCACCCGTCGTCGCGGTCCCGGATCACGGTCGGGCCGGTCCGGAACCGGTCCGGGTTGCCGGTGACCGTGTGGTTGCCGCGCAGCTCGACGCTCCGGTCCCGTACCGGGTTTGCCGCCGGGTCGACGCCCACCAGCTTCAGCAGGTCGCCGATCGTGCCGGCCGGGTCGGCGGTGAAGTCCTCGTAGCGCAGGAACGCCGACCGGTCCGGGTGACGCCTGTTTATGGCCGCCGACGCGAGGTTGAACCCGTGCCAGTACGCGGTGCTGCGCGCCGCCGACATCGCGTAGACGTACTTCTTCGGCTCCCGCCAGGAGTGCGCCACCGCGCGCGGGTCGCGCACGAGGTGCAGCCAGTACGCCTCGACGCCCGGCACGTGCGGCAGCAACGCCGACTCGCCGGGGATCTTGGTGCTGTCCACGATGACCCGGGCGCCGGTACGCGTGGCCACCTCCCGGTAGACCGCGCCGAGCAGGTCGGCGTGCGCCCGGGTGTCCGCGTCGTGCGCGCCCCGGCGCAGCACCCGCCACGTGTGCCGGGTCCGCAGCCGGGCCCGTTGCCGGCGGATCACCTCGGCGGCGTGCGCGTCCGCCGACATCCCGGCCGGGCGACCCAGCGGCAGCACCGCCGACCACAGCGGACAACCGGTCAGCGCGGCGCCGCAGCCGCACCTGTCGTTCACGCCGCGCCCGGTCGAGTTCTTCCACAGGAAGTGCAGCTCACCGACGTGCACCACACCGGGCGCCTCGCCGAGGACGTTGCCGATGATGGTGCTGCCGTTGCGGCACCAGCCGTTGACGCTCAGGACGGTCACCGGTGCGCTCATGCCGCGCGTACCTCCGCCGGAGCCGGCGCGGGCGCGACCCGGCCGATGCGCAGCGCCATCGCGGCGGCGACCGCCGCGCCGGCCGCGCCCGCGACGAACACCGCCGGATAACCGAGACCGGCCGCGACCAGGCCGGTCGCCGGCCCCCACACCGCCAGACCCAGATCCCAGAACGAGGTGTACGCCCCGATCGCCGCGCCCTGCCGCGCCGGGTCGGTGCGGTTCATCACCATCAGCGCCAGCGACGGGTGCAGCAGGGAGAATCCGACGCCCATCACCACGCTGCCGGCCACCGCCACCGGCAGGTTCGGCGCTACCGCGATGACCAGCAGACCGACCGCCTCGCCCACCCCGCACCAGGTGGCCACCCGGCGGGGGCCGAGCCGGTCCGGCAGGTGCCCGATGACCAGGCGGGTTCCGGCGTACACGGCGCTGAAGACGCTCAGCACCACCACGCCGTGGCCGATGCCCCGCGCGTCCAGGTGCAGCACGACGAACGCGGCCAGACCCGCGTACCCGGCAGCGCCGAAGGTGAGCGCGATGCCGGGCAGCAGCGCCGGGCGCAGCAGCAGCCCGGCGCCCTTCGCCGCGGGTGCGGTACGCGCCGGCGCGGGCACCAGCGCGACGAGCGCCGCGCCGACCGCCGGGGCGACCGCGCTGAGCAGCCACACCGCCTGATAGCCGGCCTGCTGCACGGTGGCGCCGAGGAACGTGCCGGCGGAGATGCCGCCCCACATGCTCACCCCGTACAGGCCGATGAGCTGGCCGCGCCGCTCGTGCGGGGCGAGCTGCACGATCCACACCGCACCGGCGGTGAACAGCGCCGCCTCACCGGCACCGAGCAGCAGCCGGACCGCCACCAGCGCGGGCACGCCCAGCGGGGCCAGGTAGAGCAGGCCGCCACCGGCCACCACGAGCGCCCCGGCCAGCATCACCGTGCGGTGACCGTGCCGGTCGGCGAGCGCGCCTGCGACCGGCCGGACCAGCAGCGCGGTCACTGCGGTCACGGTGACCACCACGCCGACTGTCAGGTCACCGGCGTCGTGCCGTTCGCGCAGGAAGCCGGGCAGCACCGGGATCACCGCGGTCAGTCCGAGGTAGCCGGTGAACAGTCCGCCGAGCAGCCCGGCCAGCGCGAGCCGGGGCAGCGGCCGGGCCGGAGTGTGCGCGCCGGTCACGACCCGACCAGCGCGGTCTCACGGGCGGCGGCCACCTTGCGAACCGCGCGGACCAGGTCGTCGCAGTCCCCGGGCGTGAGGTTCGACGACAGCGGCACGTCGACGGTCTCGGTCAGCAGCCGCGCGGTACGAGGCAGCGTCGCGCGGATCTCGCCCGGGTCGGCGCTGTCGTACAGGAACCGCCAGTTCCAGAACGCCCGCACGTTGAGGTCGTCGTCCGCGCCGATGTTGCGGGCGTCGATCCCCTCCGCCCGCAGCGCGCGGGCGAACCAGCCCGCGTCGCCCCAGCCCGCGTCGCCGCCGGGCACGCGGAACACGAACGCCTCCCCGAGGTACGCCCCGGGCGCGACCGGCCGCCGCACCGCGATCCCAGGCAGCCCGGCCAGGGCGGCGCTGACGTGCGCGTAGTTGCGGTGGAACAGTGCGAGCCGCTGTGGCAGCCGGGTCAGTTCGGCGCGCAGCAGGGCCGCGCGGATCTCGTCCATCCGCAGGCTCAGCAGCGGCAGGTCCAGGCCGGTCAGCGGCGGCTCGCCGTGCGGGAAGTGCCGCCGCAGCCGCCCCTCGTACGCCCCGGACAGCGCCACCGCCCGCGCGAACAGGGTGCTGTCGTCGGTGATCAGGAAGCCGCCCTCGCCGCAGTTGAGCGCCTTGTCGGACTGGGTGCTGAACGCCCCGGCGGCGCCGAACGTGCCGAGCTTGCGCCCGTTGAGTTCGGCGCCGAGCGCCGGCACCGCGTCCTCGATGAGCGGCACGCCCATCTCGGCGGCGAACGCGGCCAGCGCTTCGACGTCGGCGGCGAAGCCGCGCATGTGGACGACCATGACGGCGCGGATCTCCGGCCGCCACCGGCGGCGCAGGTCGTCGAGGTCCATCCGCAGGTCGTCGTCCACCTCGACCAGGAATGGCCGGCAACCGGCCAGCACAATGGCGCTGGGGGTGGCGACGAAAGTGAATCCGGGGCAGGCCACCAATGAGCCCGGTGGCACTCCGGCGCCCATCAGGGCGAGCGCCAGCGCGGCGGTACCGCTGGAAACGGCCAGCGCGTGCCGGGTGCCGAAATAACGACACAGTTCGTCCTCGAACCGCCCGCATTCGGTTTCATTAGGCGGCCGGTGGTCATATCGGAAGTAGAGGTGACTGCGGACGGCGCGAATAGCCGCGTCCTCGTCCTCGCTGTGCACGAACACCGCGCCCTTGTCGTACGTCGGCCAGGGCGTACGCCGCACCGGCTGCCCGCCCTGCAAGGCGAGCTGTTCGGGCAGCTCAGAGCCGTTCTGCACCGGCCTCGGCGGGCTCGGTGCGGGAGCGTCGTCGTTCCCGTCCACCGGCGGACTCCTCGGGCGAGCGGCGACAATTCCTAGCGACTCGATAGGATTGGCCGGGCGTGCGCCGGGCATGGTCGCCCGGCGGAATCGCAGTCCCGGCGCGATCCCGTCGAGGGGTAAGAAATGCCACCAGATCCGACATTCATGGTGCGTCGATCCAGCGAGAGTAATGATTGTCGTCGATCCCGTACGCGTCAACAGGTAGACGTGAATATGTTCGGCGCCGGGCCGTGCCGACAGTGGACTATGCGGAATTGTCGCGGCCGGCCCGCTGATCCGCCGGTGCGGCGCCTCGCCTCCCGCCGCCGAACGTGGCGCCACCCCGTCGGGGCTTGGCCGCACCGGGCCGATCGTGCGGGGCCTGATTGCGCCGCGCCCGATCGTGCCGGGTCCGGTCGCGCCCGGGGCCCGATCGCCGTCGAGGACGTGCCGTCACCGAAAGTAACCTCCGCGGCTCCGCGGCAGAACTCACCCCGCGCCCTTTGCTCTGCAGCCATCGGTGCATCGGTGACTAACAGCCACTGCCGCGTATGTGGCTGCAGAGCAAAGGGCGCGAAGGGGTATGCGTCCAGCTCTCGGCTCGCCGCGCATCGCCGCTGTTCAGGAGCATGCTGCGGACAATTCGACCCATTCGGCCCCAGCAGCTGCCGTCACCCTCCGTGATTCGTTGCCGAATCGGGCTGCTGTAACGGAAAGTTACCCACAAGGGCGATCGCGCGTCGTCGAGACCCGGCCTGACGAGGCCGGCGAATCAGGCGGCTCGCCAGTCGCGAACCAACGCGGCCACGGTGGCGTACCGCTCCGCCGGATCGGACCGGCCGGCCCGGTCGGCGACCGCGCGCTCGGCGGCGGTGCCCCGCCAGCCGGACGGGCCGTCGAGCAGGTGGTGCAGCGTACGACCCAGCGCGTCGACCGTGGTGCGCTCGTCGATCGTCGCGCCCCGGGTCAGCTCCTCGGGCGACAGGTAACGACGGGAGCCGGGCAGCCGGTCGGAGTCGAGCACGAACGGCCCCGGGCGGTACTCGTCCAGGTCGATCAGCCGCATCAGGTGGGCGTCGAAGTCGTAGAGGAAGCATCCGTCGTACAGGTCGACCGCGACGTACCCGGCCGCGCTCACGGCCAGGTGGGCGTCGAGGATGATGTCCAGTGCGGCGCGTACCTCGGCGACCGGCAGCCGCTGGAAGCGGGCCAGCCCGCTCCGGTCGCTGCCGCCACCGGTGGTGGCGTGGTTGAGCACGACGCCGTCGCACCACGGGTACACCAGCGTCGGGCCGTCCGTTCCGTCACGTACCAGCTCGGGCCGGACGACTGCCGGGTGCCGGACCGCGGCGTGCAGGCCCAGCGCGCGGGTCAGCGACTCACGCGCCGCGGGCGTCCCGGCCCGCTTCACGAACCAGCGCCGGCCCGCCGACTCCACGCCGTAGGAGACGCACCCGGAGTCCTGGTCGCCGAAGACCACGAACGCGTCGGCCGGGTCGAGGTTCTCCACCCGCCGAGGCTACGACGACCGTCGTGCCGGCGGCGGCCCGCCGGACCGCGCCGGGTCACCGCGGCTGGTCCACCACCTCGATCACGTCGGCCGGCGCGCGGCGCGGCGCCGGCGGCAGCTCCGCGTCCGGGCCCCAGCCCACGCGCACCACCAGGTACGGGTCTCCGATGCCGGCCAGCAGGTCGCGCATCATCCGGCGCGGCCAGGCCAGCTCCACGGCGTCGCTGAGCGGCGCGCTGGCCAGTCCTTCGGCGGTGGCGGTGAGCAGCAGCGCCGACAGCGCCTCGCCGCCGCGCAGCCAGGCCGCCGGCTCGTCGGACTCGCCGAACAGGATCAGGTACGCCGCGCCCCGGTCGAAGTCCGCGCCCGCGCTGAGCCCGGCCGCCCCGCCGGGGGCGTAGTCGCGCAGCGGCACCCGGCGCGGGGACGGCCGCACGGCGGTGGCGGCGGGCACGCCGTCGCCGCTGCCCTCCGGGCGGTGGGTCCAGCGGTGCAGCTCCTCCCGGTACGCGGGGTCGGCCAGCTCCGCGTCGGCGGCGCGACCGGTGGAGACGGCGAGCATCGGCATCTGGTCCGGCCGGACCACGTGCAGATGGGCGCCCTCGGCCTCCACGGCGTCACCGAGCCGGGCCAGCACCGCCTCCGGCACCGGCCGGTCCCCGTACGCCCGGCGGTCGGTGCGGCGGCGCGGAATGGCGTCGACCAGGCGGCCCGCCGGCACGTCCAGGTCGGCCGGGCCGGTGGTACGCACCCGGGCCAGCAGCGACGGGTCGGCCGGGTCGGGCAGCCGCTCCACGGTGACCGCCCAGCCGACCGCCGTCAGCGACACGCGCGCGTGGTGCAGGGCGGCCCCGCAGCTCAGCATGAGCAGCCGGCCGTCCGGGTCGGTGTGGGCGAGCTGCCGGTCCGGGTCGGCGCGCAGCTCCAGCGCGTCGCCGGTGACCCGCCAGCGCCAGGGCTGCGTGTTGAACACCGACGGGGCGTGCAGGGACTGCCGGGCGGCCGCCTCCAGCACCCGTACCCTCGGGTCCTGCTCGGTGTGGGTCGATGAGCTGTTCATGGCGGCCCTCCTGGTTGCTCGTCCCCTTCCGACCCTGCCCGCCGCCGTCGCGGGCGGACAGGGCCGGAGGTCCCGGCCGCACCGGGCCGTGCGCCCCGGCGCGGCGTCAGGCCCCCTCCGGCTCCGGGGGTACGGCCAGAGCGATGGTCAGGTCGAGCACCGTCGCCGGGTCGTGCAGGCGGTCGCCGAACAGCTCCCGCAGCTTGCCCATCCGGTAGCGGACGGTCTGCGGGTGCACGAACAGGTCGGCCGCCACGTCGTCGCGCCGTCCCTGGTGCAGCAGCCACGACCGCAGCGTCTCGGCCAGCCGCTGCGCGGTGGCCGGGGGCAGCGCGGCCAGCGGCGCGAGCGCCTGCGCGCGCAGGTCGGCCAGGGCCTCCGGGTCCATGCTGAGCAGCAGCGTCGCCAGGTGGCGCTCGGTGTCGACAGGTCCGGCGTCCGCCTCGCCGAGGCCGAGCGCGAGCGCCCGGGTGGCCCGCTGGTACGACGCGGCGACCCGGTGCCAGGGCCGGGCCGGGCCGAGCACCGCCCGGTGCCCGTGCAGCAGCCGGGTGAGCTGGCGGCGCCGGCCGCCGTGCATGTCCGGCACCAGCAGGACGGCCAGATCCTCGACCGAATTCACGCCGGGCAGGTCCTCCCCGCTCTCCAGCGTGTACGGGCTGAGCAGCGCCAGCACCGCGCGCAGGTGCCGGCGGGGCAGCAGCACCACGGTCAGGGTCTGCGGCGGCGGCCAGTCGGCGCGCTCCGCGCTGCGCCGCAGCGACTCCTCCGGCTCGCCCGCCAGCAACTGCTGGGTGAGCCGTTCCAGGTTGCGGCGGCGCATCCGGCCGGCGCTGGCCAGCTCGTCGGCGTGCCCGGCCACGCTCGCCGCGGACAGCTCGTCGATGTAGGCGAACATGAGTTCGGCGAACTCGGCCACCGTCTCGGCGGCCAGCCCGCTGCGTACCGTCGTGGTCGACACCTCGCGCCAGGCCACCCGGGCGCCCACCCGGTACGCGGCCAGCAGCGCGTCCATGCTGCGCCCCGAGCGGGCCTCGCCGCTGCCCAGCGCGTACGCGGCCTCCAGCGCCGGGGCCAGGGGAGTGCTCGGGTCGAACGCCTGGGTACCCTCGATGAGCTGGAGGAACGTGCCGAGTGCGATGCGTACCGCGTTTTCGATCTTCGCCCGCATGGCGCCGGTGAGCGCGCCCGAGTAGTCAGGCACCTCGGCGGTGATCGCGGAGACCGTCCGCTCGGCGACCACCGGCAGCCGGCCGCGCAGCGTCGCGGCCATGCCGGCGTCGAGGTTGAGGTGCGCGGCGCGCTGCCCCGTGCCGGCCTCCGACGTCATCGTTGTTCCCTCCGAACAAGAAACCGCGACTGTTTCACCTTTGCCGGTCAAGATGTTATGCGATCGGGCGGTCACGCTGGTCATATGACCACAACTGCCCCCCGCCGCCCCCAGAAGGTCTCCTTCCGGGACAGGCTGCTGCGGCTGGCCGGAACGGTCACCACACCGGTGCTGCCCGACGACTACCTCGACCTGATCGCGCCCCTGCGCGCGGGCGCCCCGCTGCGCGGCAAGATCGTCGCGATCCGCCCGCAGACCCGCGACGCCGCCACGCTGGTGATCCAGCCCGGCCGCGCCTGGCAGGGCCACACGCCCGGGCAGTACATCCGCCTCGGCGTGGACGTCGACGGGGTGCGCCAGTGGCGCGCGTACTCGCTCACCTCGCCGCCGGACGCCGCCGACGGCCGGATCTCCGTCACGGTGAAGGCGATCCCCGACGGCAAGGTCAGCAACTACCTCGTACGCCGGCTCCGGCCCGGCACGATCGTGCACCTCGACCAGGCCCAGGGCGAGTTCGTGCTGCCCGCCGCGACGCCCGGGCGCGTCCTGTTCCTCACCGCCGGCAGCGGCATCACCCCGGTCATGGGGATGCTGCGCTCCGGGCTGGCCGATCGGGCCGACGTGGTGCTCGTGCACTCGGCGCCCACCCGCGACGACGTCATCTTCGGTACGGAACTGCGCGCGCTCGCCGACCGCGGCGCGCTGCGTCTGGTCGAGCGGCACACCGACACCGACGGACTGCTCGACGTCGCCGAACTGGCCGACCTGGTGCCCGATCACCTCGACCGGGAGACCTGGGCGTGCGGGCCGATCGGCATGCTCGACGCGGTCGAGGGGTACTGGTCCTCGAACGGTCTCGTCGAGCGGCTGCACACCGAGCGGTTCCGCCCGACGGTGATCACGCCGGGCGAGGGAGGCACGGTGACCTTCACCGGGGCGGGCGTGACAGTCGAGTCCGACGGCGCCACCACCCTGCTCGACGCGGGGGAGAACGCCGGAGTGCTGATGCCTTCCGGGTGCCGGATGGGCATCTGCTTCGGCTGCGTCGTACCGCTGCGTCAGGGCGCCGTGCGCGACCTGCGCAACGGCGACGTCACCACAGCCGTACCGGGGGACGGCGTGCTCGTCCAGACGTGCGTGTCGGCCGCCGCCGGTACCTGCGACATCGATATCTGACAGGAGCCACCCACGTGACCGTCATCCAGAAGAAGGCCGTCAACCCGATCGCCCACCTGAGCGCCGAGGACATCGAGATCATCGGCAAGGAACTGGACGCGATCCGGGACCGGGTCCTCGCCGACCGGGGGGAGCGGGACGCCCGCTACATCCGCAAGGTGGTCAAGACCCAGCGGACACTGGAGATGAGCAGCCGTGCGGTGCTGCTGTTCTCGTTGTTCCCGCCGGCCTGGATCGTCGGCACGGCCGGTCTCACGGTCGCCAAGATCCTGGAGAACATGGAGATCGGGCACAACGTCCTGCACGGCCAGTGGGACTGGATGCGCGACCCGAAGATCCACTCCACCACCTGGGAGTGGGACCACGTCTCCCCGGCCGACCAGTGGAAGCAGTCGCACAACGAGCTGCACCACCGCTACACCAACGTGGTCGGCAAGGACAACGACCTCGGGTACGGCATCATGCGCGTCGACGAGGACCAGCCGTGGCACCCGATGCACCTCGGCCAGCCGCTGTGGAACCTGCTCAACGCCGCGTTCTTCG
Organism: Micromonospora sp. SYSU B005; assembly: GCF_055362685.1. Taxonomy (NCBI): domain Bacteria; kingdom Bacillati; phylum Actinomycetota; class Actinomycetes; order Micromonosporales; family Micromonosporaceae; genus Micromonospora; species Micromonospora sp. SYSU B005. The sequence goes on from NZ_JAXCFU010000007.1 coordinate 35,927, forward strand.
AGTACGGCATCGCCGCGTACGACATGGAGCTGGGCGACCACCTCAAGCAGCGCAAGCTCAAGGACCCGAAGTTCCGGGCCAAGGCCAGGGCCGTCGGACGCAAGATCCGCCGCCAGGTGCTCAAGGACTACGTGGTGCACCCGCTGCTGTCCGGCCCGTCGTTCCTGTCCACGCTCGCCGCCACGTTCACCGCGAACCTGCTGCGCAACGTGTGGAGCCACTCGGTGATCATGTGCGGGCACTTCCCCAACGGCGTGGAGACGTTCGAGAAGACCTCCATCGAGGGCGAGACCCGCGGCGAGTGGTACCTGCGGCAGATGCTCGGCTCGGCCAACATCAGCGGCAGCCGGTTGCTGCACATCATGACCGGCAACCTGTCGTACCAGATCGAGCACCACCTCTTCCCCGACCTGCCCAGCAACCGCTACCAGGAGGTCGCCCCGCAGGTACGGGCGCTGTTCGACAGGTACGGCCTGCACTACACCACCGGCCCGCTGCCCAAGCAGGTCGCCTCCGCGTGGTGGAAGGTCATCCGCCTGTCGCTGCCCAACCGCAAGGACAGCCGGCAGCCGATCGCCCCGGCCGCGCTGGCCTCCTCCGGTACGGCCTGACCCGCCCGTTCGGTGCACGGCCGGTGAACTTCCACCGGCCGGCACCCGACCATCGCCTGCACAGTCGGCGTCACCGCAGCTCAGAGCCGGTTTCGCGGCCGTCGTGACGGTCCCGCGTCCCCGTACACTCGCGCCCGTCCGGGCGTACGGGTGAAGGGTGGAACGGCGATGCGGCGCGTGGTCATGCTCGTCGACAACGCGATCGACGGTGACTCGCGGGTGCAGAAGGCGGCCCGCTCGGCCGCCGAGGCCGGCTGGGACGTCACCCTGATCGGCTGCGCCCACGTCGGCGCCGAACGCCGCTGGCGGCTCGGCGCCGCCGAGGTCCGTGTCCTGCCGCTCGCCGCCGCTCGCGCTACTCCACCCGCCACTGCATCGGCCGTCGTCTCCCGCCCGGGCGGCGGTGTCCCTGGCCCCGAGGGCGGCGACGTCTCCGCCTCGGGCCGTGGCGCTGGTTCGCGCGACGGCTCCCGCCTGCGTGGCGTGCCCGGACTGCGGGCGCGACTGGTGGCCCGGGGCGGGCTGCCGCTGCGCGCGGCCAAGCTGGCCCGCCGGCCCGTGGAGCACGCCCAGGCCCGCTACTGGCGGGCCCGGCTGCGCGACGGAGCCTGGCGGCGGCTGGAGCCGGGACTCTGGGACTACGAATGGGCCGCCGGACCGGTCGTCGACGAGCTGCGCCCCGACTTGATCCACGCGCACGACTTCCGGATGCTCGGCGTGGCCGCCCGCGCCGTCGAGCGTGCCCGCGCCGCCGGACGCGACACCAAACTGGTCTGGGACGCGCACGAGTGGCTGCCCGGCGCGCGTCCCCGCCGCGACAACGCCCGCTGGCTGCCCGCCCACCTCGGCTACGTTCGCGAGTACGTCGGCCATGCCGACGCGGTGGTCACCGTCTCGGACACGCTCGCCGACCTGCTGGTACGCGACCACGCCCTGCCCGAGCGCCCGACCGTGCTCCTGAACGCCCCGGTCACCGCCGCTCCCGAGCGGTCCGCCCCCGAGCCGACCGCCCCCGAGCCGACCGCCCCCGAGCCGACCGCCCCCGAGCGGTCCGCCTCCGAACCGACTGCCTCCGAGCCCGCCGATCTGCCCCCTCCTGACCTGCGGGAGCGGTGCGGTCTGCCCCCGGGCACGCCGCTGCTGGTCTACAGCGGCGCGATGGCCGTGCAGCGCGGCGTGGACACGGTGGTCGAGGCGTTGCCGCTGCTGCCCGGTGTACACGTGGCGCTCGTCGTCGCCGACCCGGCCGCCGCCTACGTCCGCCAGGTCGTCGCCCGCGCGACCCGGCATCAGGTGGGCGACCGTGTGCACGTGCTGCCGTACGTGCCGCACCGCCGGCTCGTCGCGTTCCTCGCCACCGCCGACGTCGGGCTGATCCCGCTGCACCACTGGCCGAATCACGAGATCGCGCTGATCACGAAGTTCTTCGAGTACGCGCACGCGCGGCTGCCGATCGTGGTCAGCGACGTCCGCACCATGGCCGAGACGGTCCGCGCCACCGGTCAGGGCGAGGTGTTCCGCGCCCGCGACGCCGCCGACCTGGCCCGTGCCGTCCGGACGGTGCTCGCGGATCCGGCCCGCTACCGCGCCGCCTACGAGGGCCCGGACTCGCCACTGCCCGGGTGGACGTGGGAGGCGCAGGCCGAACGCCTCGACGCCCTCTACCGCCGCCTGCTCACCCCCACCCGCTGACGCCCACCGCCCGCCGCCCGCCCGGGTGGAACACCACGGGTGTCTCCGGCCCGTTTTGACACCCATGGCGTTCCACCCGCCCTTCGGGAGGCATGGTCAACTCCAGCTCGGCGAAGTAGCGGCATCCGAGTGCCGGTGATCCCGCCATTTCGGGGGAGTGGTGTTGATCTTGATCGGGCGGGGTGCGGGGGCGCGCGGGAAAAGGGGTGGGCGGGACGGTGCGGGCCCGGCTACCGTCGATGTATGCAGAGCAGGCGCAGTCTTACCGCCGCAGCCGCGCGAGCTTCCCGCTCGCCGGTTGCCGCCGCCTGACCTGCCCCACACCCACGCCGGCGACCGGAAACGGTCCGCCGGCGTCGTCGTGTCGACGCCGTGAAACGCGCGGCGGGCCGTCCGGTCACCCGTACCCGGAAGGCACCCGCCATGACACCCGACGACATCACCCGGACGTTCCTCGACCACTACCACCGGCACGGCCATCAGGACGCGCCGGAGAGTTCGCTCGTTCCGCCGCCCGGTGACCCGGTGCTGTTCACCACGTCCGGCATGCACCCGCTCACCCCGTACCTGCTGGGGCGCCCGCACCCGGGCGGACGGCGACTGGCGAACGTGCAGCGGTGCCTGCGCACCACGGACCTGGACGAGGTCGGCGACGACACCCACCTGACCGTGTTCCAGATGCTCGGCTCGTGGTCGCTCGGCGACTACGACATCGCGACCAGCCTGCGCTGGGGCTTCGACCTGCTCACCGACGGCTTCGGCATCCCGGCGGGGAGGCTGCACGCCACGGTCTTCGGCGGCGGCAACGGTGAAGGGCCGGACGACACCGCGCGGGACACCTGGACCGGGCTCGGCGTGCCGGTGGAGGCGCTGGGCGAGGACAACTGGTGGTCGAACGGCCCGACCGGCCCCTGCGGACCCGACTCGGAGATCTTCGTGTGGACCGGCGACGGCCCGCCCACCGGCACACCGAGCACCGACGAGCGCTGGGTGGAGGTGTGGAACCACGTGCAGATGCGCTACCACCGGCACCCCGACGGCCAGCTCACGCCGCTACCGCACTCCAGCATCGACACCGGCATGGGCCTGGAACGGCTGGAGATGGTGCTGCGCGGCGACCGGTCCGTGTTCACCGGCGACGGGCTGCGCCGGTGGGTGGACGCGGTGGGGGAGCGGTGGGACCTGCGCGGTGGGGATCTGCGCGTGGTCTCCGACCACCTGCGGTCCGCGGTGGTCGTGCTCGGTGACGGGGTACGCCCCGGCAACACCGGCCGCGGGTACGTGCTCCGGCGGCTGCTGCGCCGCGCGCTGACAGTGTTGTGGCGCGATGATCCCGCGCGCACCCTGGACGACCTGCCACCCCAGGTGTACGCGGACACGCTGCGCCGCTTCCGCCAGCTGCCCGATCCGAGCACGCCGCCCGGCGAGCAGTCGGTCGACGTCGGCTCGCTGCACGCGACGCTCGTGGACGAGGAACGCCGCTTCCGTGGACTGCTTCGACGCGGACGGCCGATCGTGGACCGGGTACGGGAGCGCGGGCCGCTGACCGAACGCGACTACCACTGGCTGCACGACACCCACGGGCTGCCCCGCGACCTGGTCGACGGCCTGCTCGCCGAGGCGAGCTGAGCGGTGGCCGCCCGGCCGGGCCGGTGCCAGACTCGGAGGCGGACGCCACGCGAGGGAAGCGGACGCCGCCGCGAGGAGAGGGCTGCCGATGACCGAGGTACGGCCGGACGAGGAGACGGTGCCGCTGCTCGGCGCCGAGGTCCGCATCACCGACGCGGCCGGGCTGCTCGCCGCCGCCGTCGACGGGCCGGTGGACCTGCTGCCCGGCGGCGGCTTCCCCGCCCCGGTGCGGGAGGTCCGCTGCACAGTGCGCGCCGACACCGCGGCCGAGCCGCCGGTGCACCGCTTCGAGGCGTACCTCCGGGTGGAGGCCGCACCGGCGGGCCTGATCGCCCTCGGGCTCGCCGGGCCGGTCGGCCTGCTGCTCGCCGAGCGGCTGGCCGCGCGCGGCGGCGACGGCCCGGCCGCCGCGGTGGGCCGGATCGCCGCGGAGGCCGGGCGGCGGATCTGGCCGCGACCGGTCGCCACGCTCGTCGCGCCGCCGCGCGACCCGGCCGGCCGGGAGGTGCTGCGCGCCGCCGAGGAGGCGGGGTTGCGGCCGCGCGTCGACCAGGACAACGGCACGGTACGCATCCGCGCCGACGTGCCCAGCGCGGAGGTGAGCCCGGCGCACCTGCGGGCGATGCTCGGTCTGCTGCTCCAGGCCGTACGCGAGTTGTCCGGCGACAGCGACGAGCCGACGGTGCTGCGCGGACGGACGTACCTCGTGGGGCGGCGACCGGTGACGACGGCCGGGCCGCGCAGCGCGGCGGTGACCCTCGACCAGGTCGGCGGCCTGCCCGACGTGGTCGCGCGGTTCCGCGAGGTGGCGGTGTCGTTCCGGCACCCGGCGGCGATGGCCCGGTGGGGCGCGCGCCGGCCGCAGGGCATCCTGATGTACGGGCCGCCCGGCACCGGCAAGACCATGCTGGCCCGGGCCCTGGCCAACGAGGTCGGAGCGGACTTCGTGGAGATCCGCACCCCGGAGATCCTGGACAAGTACCTCGGCGGCTCGGAACGCAACATCAAGCGGATCTTCCGGGAGGCACGCCGCTACCGGCGGCCCACAGTCATGCTGTTCGACGAGTTCGACTCGATCATCAGCTACGCCGGTGCGGGTGGCGACGCGGCCAGCCAGGCCGTCAACGCCGTCGCGGGCATCTTCAAGCAGGAGATGAACACGCTGTTCGAGGAGAACCCCGACGTCATCGTGGTCGCCACCACCAACTTCCCGCACCGCGTCGACGCCTCGCTGATCCGGTCCGGCCGCTTCGACCTGAAGATCGCCATTCCGGCGCCGGACGAGGCCGGACGCGCGGAGATCCTCACCAAGATGGTCCGCGAGCTGATCGACAAGCACGAGCGGCCAGGATTTCGGATGTTCGCCGACGACCTCGACCCGGCCGCGCTCGCCGCCGACACAGCGGGGCTGACCGGCGCGGACCTCCGCGAGGTGCTGCGCCGGGTGCAACTCGCCAAGGCGCTCCGGGAGGCGGCGGAGGGTGCGCCACCGGCTCCGATCGGTCAGGATGACCTGCGGGAGGCCGTCGCCGGGTTGCGCCGCGGCTGACCGGAAGGAGTCCACATTGTCCTCGTCCGATCTGCTGCTGTCCCGCCGTGACCTCGCATTCCTGCTGCACGACTGGCTGGACGTGACCCGGCTGACCGAGCGGCCCCGCTACGCCGAGCACACCCGGGAGACCGTCGACGAGGTGCTGGACCTCGCCGCCCGGGTCGCCGCCGAACGCTTCGCCCCGCACAACCGGGCCGCCGACACCGGCGAACCCACGTTCGACGGGCAGCGCGTGCGGACCATTCCGCAGGTAAAGGCCGCCCTGGAGGCGTTCGCCGAGACCGGGCTGCTCGCCGCCACCATGGACGAGTCGGTCGGCGGCCTGCAACTGCCGCACACGGTGGCCGCCGCCGCCTTCGCCTGGTTCCAGGCCGCGAACGTGGGCACGTCGGCGTACCCGATGCTCACCCTCGGCAACGCCAACCTGCTGCTCGCCCATGGCAGCGCCGAGCAGATCGACACCTGGGTACGCCCGATGGTCGAGGGACGGTTCTTCGGCACCATGTGCCTGTCCGAACCGCAGGCCGGCAGCTCCCTGACCGACCTGACCACGCGGGCCGAGCCGCAGGACGACGGCACGTACCGGATCGTCGGCACCAAGATGTGGATCTCCGGCGGCGACCACGAACTCGCCGAGAACATCGTGCACCTGGTGCTCGCCCGTATCCCCGGCGCGCCGCCCGGCGTGAAAGGGCTGTCGCTGTTCATCGTGCCGAAGGTGCTGCTCGACGACGACGGCAACCTCGGGCCGCGCAACGACGTGGTGCTGGTCGGCCTCAACCACAAGCTCGGCTACCGGGGCACCACGAACACGTTGCTGAACTTCGGCGAGGGCGTGCACCGGCCGTACGGGCGCGCCGGGGCGGTCGGCTACCTGGTGGGGCAGCCGCACCAGGGGCTCGCGGTCATGTTCCACATGATGAACGAGGCGCGCATCGGCATCGGCGCCGGCGCCACAGCGCTCGGCTACACCGCGTACCTGAAGTCCGTCGCGTACGCCCGGCAGCGCCCGCAGGGCCGCCCGGTCGCCGACAAGGACCCGACCACGCCGCAGGTGCCGATCGTCGCCCACAGCGACGTACGCCGGATGCTGCTGGCCCAGAAGAGCTACGTGGAGGGCGCGCTCGCACTGGTGCTCTACTGCGGACGGCTGCTCGACGAGCAGAAGACCGCGCCCGCCGAGGCCGACCGCGAACGGGCACAGCTGCTGCTGGACCTGCTCACCCCGATCACCAAGAGCTGGCCGGCCCAGTGGTGCCTGGCCGCCAACGACCTGGCCATCCAGGTGCACGGCGGGTACGGCTACACCCGCGACTACGACGTCGAGCAGCACTGGCGGGACAACCGGCTCAACGCCATCCACGAGGGTACCCACGGCATCCAGGCCCTCGATCTGCTCGGCCGCAAGGTCACCATGCGCGACGGCGCGGCGCTGGAACTGCTGCTGGAAACGATCCGCGGCACCGTCACCCGGGCGTGGAAGGCCGACGGGTTCGCCTCCGAGCTGGCCGGTCAGCTCGGCGCGGCGGTGGACCGGATCGCCGTGGTGACGCGACGGTTGTGGGCGCCTGGTGATCCGGAGCTGGCGCTGGCGAACGCGTCGGTGTACCTGGAGGCGGTCGGGCACGTGGTGATCGCGTGGATGTGGCTGGAGCAGGTGCTCGCGGTGGAGGCGCTGGGATCGCCGGACGGGGCCGAGGGGGAGTTCCTGGCGGGGAAGAGGCAGGCGGCGCGGTACTTCTACCGATGGGAGCTGCCGAAGGTGGGGGCGCAGTTCGACCTGCTGGAGGGGTTGGACCGGACGACGCTGGACATGCGCGAGAGCTGGTTCTGAGCTCGGGAGCCGACGTCTGGGCGGTTCGGACCGACGAACAACGACCGCGATGGACGTTCACGCCGTTCGCGCACGTCGGTCCGCTGGTATTCGGAATGACCCACGAGCAGGTGCAGGTGGCTGTGCACGGCGGTCTCGGCGTTGCCTCCTCCGAAAAGGCGGCGGCGAATCTCTGGCTTGAGCAGGCTGCGGGCGCGGTGCCTATCGGATCTGCGGTCACTGGACGGAATGCGTCTGGTGGGCCAGCGGCCCTCACGGCTGGAGCAGGAGTTCACCGAGCACCTCTCGGCGCACAGCCTCGAACTGAGGTACTCGCAGGGCGGCGATCGTGTTCGCCGCAGTACGGGCTGGTGCTGCGGGCACAACGGGCCGGTGATGTGGTGCTCAGCCGCCCGGTGACGGTGGCGAAAGCGTGGGCCGAGGGCTGCTGGGACGTGAGCGAAGGCTGCATCCCGACTCGTGAATGGGCGACGTTCGCGTAGTGAAAGAACGTCCTCGACGGAGAACTCGGCTCGGCACAGCCATAGACAAGCTGTAAAGTCTAGACTCTACGGTCTACCGTTGGCGCGCTCCTCGAAAGCGGGGTAACGGTTGAGAGGAAACGCGCGGTGGCTGGTAGCCACCGGTGCCAGCGCAGTGCTGGTGGCCGCGACCTGGCTGGCGTGCCAGGTGTGGGCCGACTTGGACGTACAGACCTCAGCAACCGTAGCGGCGCTCGTATGTCCGGTCATCGGTGCGGCCCTGGCTGCGTGGGCCGGCCATTCGGGAGAGCAGAAGGCGGTGGCCGACTCCGACCCGCCGAATGGGCGTCGCGAAGTCGTCTACAACCTCCCGCCACGTAACCCCTGTTTCGTGGGACGAGACATTCAACTCGCCGCTTTCGAGAACGGCCTCGAGGAGCGGACGTCGACTGTCGTCCAGGTGCTCCATGGAATCGGCGGCGTCGGAAAAACCACGCTGAGCACCGAATACGCCTATCGTCGACTGGAGCGCTACGACCTGGTCTGGTGGATCGATGCGGAGACGCCGTCGATGATCGGCGGCCAGCTGACGTCACTGGGCGTAGCGGCCGGATGGGTGAAGACTGCGGCCGACATCCCATCGGCTCTCCGCGAGGTGAGGCTCCAGTTCTCCCGCACCGATCGATGGCTGCTCATCTTCGACAACGCTGAGGATCCGGCCGCACTGGCGCAATGGGTGCCCCTGGGGCCGGGCCACGTCATCATCACGTCCCGAAATCCCGCCTGGGAGTTGGTGGGAGATCCGGTTGCGGTGGACCCGTTCTCGCGGGCCGAATCGGTGGCTCTCATGAGGCGTCTGTCGCCCACGTTGAGCAGCGCTGAGGCGAATGACATCGCCGGCCGCCTCGAAGACCTGCCCCTGGCGGTCGCTCAGGCGTGCTCCCTCATGAACGAGACAGGCATGTCCGCGGCGGAGTACCTCAAGGAGCTGGACCGAAACGGTAGGGACCTGCTGGAGGACGGGCGCCTGCCCACCTACCCCACGCCGCTGACACAGGTGGTGGTGACCGCTCTCCGGCGGCTGGAGGAGGAATCCCCGGCGGCCGTACAGCTTCTCGAGATCTGTTCGATGATGGCGGCCGAGCCGCTCCCCGTGGAGTTGTTCAGGCCAGAAGTCGCCGTCGTGCTGGCAGAGCCGCTGGCGGCGCAGTTGCAGACCACGCTGGGGATGCGCCGAACGCTCGGCTGGATCTCGCGCTATGGCCTGGCACAGGTGGATGGGAAATCGATTCTGCTGCACCGGCTCGTGCAACTGGTGATCAGTGGAAGCATCGAGGCGGAACGCCGCCCGGAGATCCGCCGAAGGGCCGACGAGGTCCTGGCGAACCTCTGCCCGGCCGACAGCAAGAGCACGTCGTCGTGGGAACTCTGGGACCGGCTGATGCCGCACCTGCTGGCGAGCGACCTCGTCGCGACCCGATCAACAGCAATGCGATCCGCCGCTCATGCGGTGGCCTGGTATCTGCTCGAGCGCGGCGAGCTGAAACGCGGACAGGAGCTTGCCGCCAACCTCTACGAGCACTGGCGGGTCTCCCTCGGGCCTGATGATCGGCAGACTCTCTCCACTGCCCACACCCTGGCTAGTGCGCTCTGGCGGCAGGCACGATACGCGGAGTGTCAGGACATGGCTGTCGAGGTGTACAGGCGGAGCCGCCGAGCCTTCGGCGAGGACCAGCTGCTCACCCTCAACGCAGCGGACCACGTCGCTTCCAACCTCCGGATACTCGGCAAGCCTCAAGAAGCTCGTGCCCTGCACGAGGACACCTTGAAGCGGAAGGCGAGGATCTTCGGCGAGGAGCACCTGGAGACACTGGGAACCGCGCACAACCTGGCTCTGGATCTTCGGGCCCTCGGGTGGCACGAGGAGAGCCTGGCCCTCAACCAGGAGACCTACGTGCGTCGGCGGAGAGTACTCGGCGACGACCATCCCCATACGCTGCTCTCGGCCTACGACGTGGTGATCGATCTGCTTGCCGCCGGTCGCACCGATGAAGCTCTGACCCTTTGCCGGGAGACGGTGAGGAAACGGATCGAGGTGCTCGGCCGGGAGCATCCGGAGACGGTGAAGACGACACGTCTCGCGGAACAGATCGTGTCGGGCGCGGAAATGGACACCCAACCCCGCCTGTCTGGCTGACCGTTACCGGATAGGGTCCGCCGGCCTGCCCGCCTACGATGTCTCGCATGGCTTCGTGGTTCCGCCTCGGCCGCGTCGGCATCCTCGTCATCCCCGTCGCGACTGCGGTCGTAGCGTGCGGCACTGACCACCGCCCCTTTACTCCGGAACCCGGGTCGGCGGCCCGGAAGGTCACTGTGGTCCGAGGAGACCAGACTTACCCGGTGACCGCCGAAGTGACCGCCTGGAAGACAACTGTCCACCCTCAGGCACCCGAGCGGGGTCCGGCGGTGCACTTCCACTATCGCTTCACCAGCGGGAACCGGTGGGCCGCCACGGAACACGTCGAGCTTCAGGCCTGCGCGGTCGACGGTCGCAGAGTCGTCATCCTGTGTACGTTGATCGTCAAGGACTCACTCGTGGACGGCTGGTTCGGGCCCAGCAAGGAGCTGGACCTTGCCCGTACATCTGACGTCCTGCTTCTGCCGTATCAGATGTACGCGGGACTTCACGCCGGCGATCCCAAGGACCACGACGGTTATGTCCCGCCGGAGATTCTCGGCCCAGGCAGCCAGCTCTGACAGGCCGATCCACTCGTCATGTCCGGATGATCGAACCGGCCGGGGCGGTGCGACAAACGGCACCGGTCCATCGGCGGCTACCGCGCTGCCATGATGGCCAGGTGATCATCCCCGGATACCTGGACGGCTACGAACCGCCGATCCTGCGGTCGCCGCTGGTCGACGGGTCAGACCTGATGTCGCAGGCGATGTTTCTGGCCCGCCGATGAACGCCTCCCGCAGCCGCACGAGCGCGCGCCCGCAGCACAACGTTTAGGGTGTTGCCGTGATCCTCTTGGATTGGTCGGATGTACCCGATCGCCTGGGCAGATTGTCGACGCACCCGTCTGCCGGCATGGTTTTCGGAGCCAACGGCCACCAGTGGCGACGCGAGCCGCCTCTGACCACGGATGAGCTGGCCGAGCTGGAATCACAGTTAGATGTCGAGTTACCCGCCGAGTACCGTTCCTTCCTCCTACAGGTCAGTCGCGGGGGCGCGGGCCCGGCGTACGGCCTCTTCCCCGTTCAACGGGTAGACGACCGCTGGCGCTGGAAGGCGACGGTGCCGAACTCACCGACCTGAAGACGTTGAGCCGGCCGTTCCCGCACACCGATGCATTCAACCCCGCAGACGGCCTGCCCGATCCCCCTGGCAAGGCGGACTTCGACTCCGAAGACAAGTTCAACGAGGCTGAAGACGCATACTGGCAGCAGCACGAAGCTGTCGTCTTCTCGCCCGAACACTCCATCGGGCTGCTCTACCTCTGTCACCTCGGCTGCGCCTACCGCGAAGCCCTCGTCATCAGCGGACCAGCTCGCGGTCAGATGTGGGGCGACGACACCGCCAGCGACGGCGGATTCCTGCCTCTGCACGAGCCCGACGGGAGCCCGACGGGCTTCACGCGCTGGTACCGAGGCTGGCTCGAACGGGCCGAAGAGCAGACCCAGTCCCGATGAAGCCGGAACGCTCTGGAGCACGGAAGGCCGCAGAAGCGCGCACGTGACCTTGGTCAGCGCGTCCGGTCGAGCTGTCAGGCGTACGAGGGCCGGCGCGGGTCCAGCAACTCGGTGATGCGGCCACGGTCGAGGACTTCGATGAGTGCGTCGGTACCGCGTTCGACCTTGACTGCAATCTCCTCTGGGTGCAGAGGGATCAGCGCGAGCAACGCGATTCGGATGCCGCCGCCGACGTCGATCGTCCGCGCCTCGGGCGGCACCCGCAGCATCGGCGCGACGACGACTCCGGCGAACGGGGTGTCCGTAGCGTACGGCTGCGCGGGATCGCCGTTCGGCACGGAATGCCATTCGCCGATCCAGGTTCCGTACTCGTGCGGCAGCCGCGCTACCTGCTTGAGGATCCGCAGCGGCCACCCGGTCTCGTCGCCGAGCCCGGCTACCTCGGTCAGCGGCCAGTCTGCCGGCAGGCTGAGCATCAGTTCGGCGTACGGGCTGATGTCGTGGCCCTCCGGGACCGTCATCGGCAGCTCACTCATCCCTGAAGTGACCAGCGTCCGGTACGGGCGTTCCTGGGTCGGGGCCACGACATGGACATGCACACCGACCAGGTGTGAGGCGATCTCGTGGTAGACGAACTCGACGGGCCCGAAGTGTTCCTCGATGTGTCGGTCGATAGCGTCGGCGAAGGCCCGCTGCGGCCCTTGCGCCGGTACGAACCCGTCGTGCAGCGACTGATGACGGAGGACTCCTGACCCGCGCGACTCGTCCATGGCGACGCAGCCTATGCAAGGGCCCAGCGGGGCGCGACCGGGGCATGCTCATCGGCACGTGCGTGCACGGGGATCGAGCCGATACATACCCGATTCCCCAACCGGGCCCACTTCGCCTCCTGGAACGGCACCGCCCCCATCGGCGCGTCCTCCGGCGAGCAGGTACGACACCGGCTCTCCCGTGCCGGGAACCGGCAGATCAACCGGGTGCTGCACATCATGGCCACGGTCCAGTAGCGTAATCCCACCGAAGGACGCGCCTACTTCGACCAGAAAAAGCCTTCGGCAAGACATCGATGGAAGCGATGCGCGCCCTGAACGACGGCTGTCCGACATCGTCTACCAGTGCATGATCAGCGACGCGGTGGCCACGGCGGCGGGCCCGGGAGGACAACGGGGAACAACTACTGGCTCCAGCGTGACCGACTCTCATCCCCCAGCCGGCTCTTCGGAGAAGTCACTTCCCGGACCCGCCGAGACCCAGGATAGAACTCTCCTCCCGGCGGTGTCCTGACACAGAGGGAGCCAGATCCGGATGTGTGAGACAGGAGATGTGGACGAGGGTTTCCTTGGTGTCGTGCAGGACGCAGAACGTCCGGTCGCGAGCCCGGATCGGCGCCATCAACCGGTGCGCGCTGCGCGCTGAGCACGCCAGCTTCGAAGTTGAGGCTCATGGTTCCACGTGAGGAGCGGTCGTCTTCGCCGGAGGCATCCCTCGTCAGCCGAGCTTGTCGACACCGCAGCAGCCCCGTCGCGCTACCTCAGTCGATGGGAAGGCGGTAGACGAGGTCGTATCGGCCGCCGGGCAGCACGATGTCGGCCGTCTCCACCGGCGTACCGCTCGCCGTGTAGGTCCGCTCGATGGTGTGCACGAACGTGCGGGCCGGCAGGTTGAGCGCCTCGACCTCCTCCGCAGTCGCCGAGCGAAGGCTCACGCGCTCCTCAACCTCGTCGACCCGTACGCCGATGGCGTCCATACGAGCGACGACGCCCTCCACGTCGCCCTTCTCCGGCCACTCGATCGGAGTGCCCTTGGTGAGGTTAAGCGGTTCGTACGACACGGAGAGCTGTATCGGCTCGCCGTCGGCGAGGAAGCGGTATGAAGTCCGCATCACCGGCGCTCCCGGCTCGATGCCGAGCCGCGCGGCAATCCGCTCATCGGCCCGCTCGTGTCGGCTGTCGTGCTCCCAGGTGCCCCGCTGCCCGGCGCCGGCTGCGTCGCGGGCGAACGGGGAAGTCGGGCCGTCGCCGGAGCGTACTTCGCGGCTTCGGGCGTGACGGACCAGTCGGGTGGTGTCCCGGACGTATACGCCGGATCCGGCTCGACCCTCCACGATGCCCTCGCCCTTGAGGACGGCGATGGCCCACTTGGCGACGGTTCGGCTCACGTCGTACTGGCGCATCAGGCCGGACTCGGACGGCAACTTCGCTCCAGCGGGGAGTTCTCCGGACAGGATCGCGGCACGTAGGTCGGCGGCGATTGCCAGGTAGGCGGGCGGCGTTGGCATGTCGGTCACACCTCCGGTCGGCCCAACCAGTCGATCACAGAGCGCGGGGGAGCGGCAGGTAGGACCCGCCTCGTCGTCGATGCGAGAGCACCGACCCACGTACACTGGCGCACGGGTATGCCGGCTCACTGGCCGGTGCCGAAGTCCCAGCCCTCGTCCTGGGAGGCAGGCGAGACATGGCCAGCAAGGCCGACACGATCGGTGCCCGGATTCGCTACTGGCGGATGCGCCGTGGCGGGATGAGCCAGGCCGTTCTCGCCGGGCTCGCCGGGGTCAGCCAGTCCTACATCTCCCAGGTCGAGTCCGGCCGTAAGACGATCGACAGGCGCTCCACCCTGGTCGCCGTCGCCGCCGCGTTGCAGATCACGGTCGCGGACCTGCTCGGGCAGGGCACCGAGACGGGCGACCCGGCGCGTGAGCGCGCGGCCGAGTGCGTACCGGCGATCTGGTCCGCACTCATCGAGATCGAGGACGGCGAGCGGCGGCCGTCGACGCGTACCCGGGAAGCGCTGGCGGCGGGCATCGCCCGCAGTGAGCAGCTCCGCCACCGCTCGAACTTCCCGGCCATGGCCCAGATGCTGCCCGGCCTGCTGCTGGAGGCGGCTGCGGCGGGCGGACCGGCGCTTGCGCAGGTGGCGTACCAGGCGTCGGCCTGCCTGCGGCACCTCGGGTACCGCCACCTGGCGTTGAACGCGGCGCGCGTGGCGGTGACGGCGGCCGAGGACGTGGAGGAGGCGGCGTGGCTGGGCGCGACCCGTTTCGCGTACGCGCAGAGTCTGCCGATCGAGTCGGCGCCCCTCGCCGCGCGGGCGGCTGACCGGTCGCTCGCGGAGCTTCAGTCCGCCGCCTCCGACGAGCGGGTCCGGCAGATGCTCGGCCAGTTGCACCTGTCTGCGGCTCTGGCCTCGACAGTCAGCGGGCGCCTCGACGCCGCGCGTGACCATCTGACCGAGGCTGCCCGGGAAGCGGCGACCCTCGGCGACCCGGCGGACGGCATGGGGTTCAACGGCTGCGGGTTCGGGCCGACGAACGTGACGCTGTGGGAGATGTCCATCGCGGCCGAGTCCGGCGAGCCGGGCCGGGTGATCGAGCTGTCCCGCACGGTACGGCCGCAGGTGCTGGCGGCGTCGATCCGGCAGATGTCGTACTGGCTCGACCTCGGGCGGGCGCTGGCCGATTCCGGTCGCCGGGACAACGAAGCGATCGCCGCGTTCGTGCGCGCGGAGCAGGCCGCGCCGGTGCCGTTCTCGCTCAACCCGCTCGCGCAGGACGCCGTCGTCGCGATGGCGCAGCGGGCCAAGCGGCGGGCCGTGCCGAACGAGCTGCGTCTGCTGGCCGGGCGGCTGGGCATCAGCCTGGCGGCATAACCAGCGGTAATTTCTCCATCACCATGCGGCCCTAGTGTCCGTTTTCGGGTGAGGAAACGCCTCATCCTGCCGGGCGTGACGCCGCACTCCCTTGTGAAGTGATCCGTTGCGCCGGAGCGGACGGAGGTGGTGATGGGCGGTCGTAACCGTTGGCGCCCCACGGGCCAGGAAGCGCAGAAAGCCGAATGGGAGGCGGCGAAGCGGAGAATCCTCGGGCTGGCTGAATCCGATCACGCGCAGGCAACGCCCGGCGAGTCCGCAGCGGCGCGAGCGCCACATCGGGACACCGACGTCGCCGCACCCGCCGAGCCGCGCCTGCCGTACGAGGGCTACCTCCTCGCCGTCGCGTCGACGCTCGTACGCCGGCATCGCCCGGCCTGGTCGTGGCGGAAGTGGCGGTGGGTGTGTCGGTGTGGTGCGGAGCTGCCGTGCCGGAATCGCCACCGCGTACCGATCAATCGCGGTCACTGGCCGCCGCAGGAGGACCAGTGAGGACTGCGGAACAGGCGATCCTGGCGGTGCACGTACGGGGTCTGGACGGGATGTGCGTGGGTTGCCGGCTGTGGTGGGCACGGCTGACTCCGTACCCCTGCTGGCAGGTCGCCTGGGCGACCAGCCGGCAGGCGCGCGCGAGCGTCGCCCGCTTCCTGGGGGTGCGCGGGTGAGCACCCATGGGCCGGTGCTGCCGGTCTGGACGTGCGGTGGGTGCGGTGCGCCGTGGCCGTGCGCGACGCGGCGGCGGGAGCTTCTTGCGGAGTACGAGGGTGCGCCGGTGTCGCTGGCGGTGTATCTGGGGGCGCAGTTGGTGCGGGCGACGGCGGATCTGAGCTGGGCGCCGGCGGGGACGTTGCACCGGCGGTTCCTGGGGTGGGTGCGGTGAGCGTGTTGCGGGCCGGCGACGAGAAGTTCCACTACAGCGACGGGTCGCACCGGTGGACGGCGCCGGATCCGGAGTACGACCAGGAGGCGTGGGAGGAGCAGGTCCGCCAGCACAAGCTGGGTCACCTGCGCAACGAGCGTCCGAGGGTACGCATCCGACGGATCGTGTGACGGGTGCGAGACTGGGCCGGTGACTCACCCGCTCGCGCGCCGTGTCTACGACACCTGCCACCTCACCGGCCGGTTCCATCTTCGATCCGGGCAGGTCAGCGACGAGTACTTCGACAAGTACCTGTTCGAGGGGAAGCCGGAGCTGCTGCGCGAGGTCGCCGAGGCGATGGTGGCCCTGCTGCCGGAGTGCGACGTGCTGGCGGGCATGGAGATGGGCGGCATCCCGATTGCCACGGTGATGTCGCAGCTGACCGGGCTGCCGACGGTGTTCGTGCGCAAGCAGGCGAAGGAGTACGGCACCGCGAAGGTGGCCGAGGGCGGGCCGGTGAGCGGTCTGCGGGTCGTCGTGATCGAGGACGTCGTGACCACGGGAGGCGCGCTTCTGGCCTCGTGCGGACACCTGCGCTCGGTCGGTGCCCAGGTGGAGACGGTGGTCTGCGCCATCGACCGCGAGCAGGGTGGGCGGGAGAACCTGGCGGCCGAGGGACTGCAGCTCCGCTCCGCCCTGACTCGCCGGGACCTGGAAGCCGCACTGACGGCCAGGTGATCATCCCCGGATACCTGGACGGATACGAACCGCCGATCCTGCGGTCGCCGCTGGTCGACGGGTCAGACGTGATGTCGCAGGCGATGTTCTGGCCCGCCTTCCTCGCCACCGTCGGCGGAGCCGCGTCGGCACCGGACGCCTTCGGTGTCGATCCAGCCGATCTGGAGCCGATCGTCGACGTATTCCTCGACCCGGACCGATGGCCGGTGATCTCGCTACCGCTCGCCGAGGGCTGTCGCCTGCACGTCGTCATGCGCAACTACGAGGACGACGGTGGCGTCGACTATGTGCTCGACCCCGGCACCGGCGACGTGTCGATCCCCCTCGCCGCGATGGAGGGACATTTCCGAGGGCCGGCGTTCGCATGGCAGGAGGTGGTCGCCGCAGCGCGGCAGCCGGATCCGGACCACAGGCCGGCCGAGCGGTTGCTCCTGCTCGTTCCGGCCTGTGCCGACAGCAGCCGCCCGAGCACGGCCGTCGACCTGACAGCGGAAGCCCTGGCCACTCTCGGCGCCCGGTCCGGTGTGCGTCAGCTCAGTGAAGAACTGCTTAACAACCTCAGGTACTGGGGGCCGTGCCGGTGGACGTGCGTGGACGGCGTCCTCGTCGGCCTCGGATCGGCCACCTACCGCCGTCACGGAGGTGAACTGTCGCCGGAACGACTCCGTCTCGTCGCCGCCGCGCTCCAGCCCGGTGATGCCGGCATCAAGCGGTAGTCAGGGAACGTGCTCGTCACCGACAGGGCCTCGTTGGCCGGCTTGGTGCCGGACGCCGTCAGCCGGACGTCAGGTTCCACCGTGCGGGCAGGGTGCCACCGCACAGGGCGCAGGTGAAGTCGTCGTCGCGCACGATGTTGCGCTCACCGCAGCCGGGGCAACGACGAAAGATGACCCGGTCGGTGAAGCGACCAGGGTGGGGTACGCCGATTCGGTCGAGTGCCTTCGCCACAGCGGGCCAGCAGTCCGGATCGGGGCAGTAGCCGGTCGACTGGTTTGTGACCTCGCCGGCGCGCCAGCCGCCACCGGCCGAAGCAAACGCCATCTCACCTGCCGCAAGCACGTCCCGACCACCGGCAAGGGCGATGTGTTCGCTCCGACGCGGCGCCAGTCTGAGCATGCCGTCGAGATCGACAACGAACGTGACCGGTTCGCCGAGGTCTCCAGGGTCACGCCCAGCCAGCCACTCGTCGAGCGAGGCGATCGAGTGCACGGTGACAGCGTCCACCGCGACCACCCGCTCACGGAACTCGGCCGGCCCGACATAGGCATACTGCCTCGTCTGTGCCACGGCGCGACGATAGCCGACCAGGGATCGAATGCGGCTACTGCAATTCCGGTCAGCGGATGAGCAGGCGTCTGCTCGGCCCGGATGGGATGCGGCGCGAAGCCCGTCGGGTTGCGGGCTTGGCTAAGGCTGGGCAGGGCCGCTGCTGGCGTTGTAGGCGTTCTTGGCGGCGACCACTGCCGCCTGGATGTGCTCGGGGTCGACGCCGTGGACGTTGAGCGGCGGGTGCAGGCGCCGGACGAGTTCGGTCTCGATGTCCGCCGGTTCGGCATCCTCCGCCCAGGTCAGGCGCAGGTGCTCGTGCATCCACGCGGTCAGCCGTGCCTCGTCCTCGGGAACCAGGACGACCCGGTCGGTCCAGGTCGTCCGGTAGCCCTCGGACACGAGGAGACCGGCCAATGTGCGGCGCAGGGTCGAACTGCCCGAACGCCTCAGGTGGTTGCGCAGGACCCGGCCCCGCAGGCTGGTCGCCCGGCCGAGATAGAGCATCCGCCGCGACGGGTCGCTGTCGTTCGGCGGTCCGGGGAGGTCGGGGAGGACCGAGGGAGCAGCCCACCACGCGTAGACGCCGCTGCCGCGGGCGAGCCGCTTGGCGGCGACGTCGAGTGCGACCGGTGCAGCGGAGAGGAACCGCAGGGCCTCGTCGAGCCGGGCTTCGTCGGTCGGGACGTCGGCGGGCCGCCGTTCGGGGATGGTCACCGGGACCATCCTAGGCTCTTGGCGGGTCGCGATCGGGTGGGGACCCTTCCCGCAGGACTCCTGGATGCCGGTAGGGCGATCAGCAGGCGACGGTCACGACCTGCTCGGCCGGGCGGTGCCGAGGTGACCGAGCGCCCGCCCGATCTGCGGCAAAGGAGTGCACGCGCCTCTGCTGGCCGACGGCGGGCTGTGTGCCGTTCGAGATGTGATCGTCGCCGCATGTACGAGCGGGCGGACGAGTTGCGGCGATTGCTCGACGAGTGGGACTTGATCGGTGTCTTCGATGCGGAGACCAACGTCGACGAGTACGGCTGCATGCTCTTGCCGTCGTTGATGAGGCTGGCTGGTGGAGCGGGCGGCAGCGAGATTCGGGAGTGTCTCGGCGAGGAGATTCGCGGTCACTTCGGCATGTCGCCCGAGGGCGTCGGCACCGGGCCCGTGGCCGAGCGTCTGGTGGCTTCGCGTCTGCCTGGGCTGCCCCGGTCGGCTGCCGAACGATCTCGGCGAACCCGACGTCGGCCAGGATCGAAGCCGGCCACCGCGCCGTGCCGCCCCGGAGCCATTGATATTGGCCAGGCCCTCGGACGGCGGCAGGTCAGTGCGGCTCCGTCTGGCGGCTGTGCAGGCGGTTTCGCAACTCGTCCGGGCTGAGGTAGCCCAGTGACCGATCGTTTGCGGCTACCGCTCGGCCTGGTGCCGCTGGTAGTGGCGGGCGACGCGGGCGCGGTTGCCGCAGGACGGCTTGCACCATTGCTGGCGCGCGTGTTCCTGGAGGAAGTACCGCACGCAGCGCGGCGCCGGGCAGGCGCGTAGCCGTTCCCGCTCGGGGCTGGCGAGGAGGTCGACGGCGGCGCGGGCCAGTGCCGCAGTGAGCCGTATCCGCAGCTCCGCCGGGGCCGAGTGCCGGGTGAGGGTCGGCGCCGCGTCGTCCGGCCAGCGCAGCCGCGGGCTGGTGGGCAGCCGTCCGGCGGCGTCGTTGAGGTGCCGCACCGCGTCGGCCGGGGTGAGCAGCGATGAGTGGTCGGCCCGGCTGGGCGGAGCCGGCGCGACCGCGCGGGCGAGCAGAGTGCGTACGGCGCGGCGCAGCGCCACCACGTCGAGCCGGGCCTGCTCGTCGGGCAGGCCGGCCGGCGGTGCGAGGTCGTCGTCGTAGCGCCGTAGCGGCTCGGCCTGCTGGCGCAGCCACCGGGCGAGCCCGGGGGCGTCGGCGAGGTCGTCGGTCACGCCGCCGTTGCCGTCGTGCCGGATGGTGCCGGCCAGGGCGAGCGTGAGCTGGCCAGACATGACTCTCCTGTCGTCGCGCTGCGAATTGTGGATCTCCACGAAGCCAGTGTAGCGTCCCTAACGCATAAAGCGCCTAATCCCATTAGGGGGAATCGTGCTGACCATCGCGCACCTCAGCGACACCCATCTCGATGACCACCCGCGTTCGGCCGAGCGGACCGCCCGGGTCATGGACTACCTGCACAACCTGGCCCGCCCGGTCGACGCCATCCTGATCACCGGGGACATCGCCGACAACGGGCAGGTGTCCGAGTACGAACTCGCCGCCAAGCTCTTCGCGTCGCCACACCCGGTGCTGGTCTGCCCCGGCAACCACGATGTGCGCGACGCGTACCGCAAGGGGCTGTTGGGCGAGGCCGCGAGCGGTGACCGCCCGATCAACAGCCGCCACGACGTCGCCGGCGCCACGTTCCTGCTCGCCGACTCCACCATTCCGGGGCGCGACGACGGGCACCTGGACGAGGAGACCATGGGCTGGCTGCGCGATCAGCTCGCCTCCGTGGCGGCCGACGTCCCGGTCTTCGTCGCCTTCCACCACCCGCCGGTCGCGCTGCACCACCCAGTCATCGACGACTCGCGGCTGCTGCCCGCCGATCCACTCGCCGACCTGGTCGCCGCCCACCCGCAGGTCGTCGCCGTGCTGACCGGGCACTTCCACACCGCCGCGGCGAGCACCTTCGCCGGCCGCCCCCTGCGCATCGCGCCGGGCGTGGTATCAACCCTCCGGATGCCGTGGGAGGGCGAGGGGCCGCTGACCGACCAGCGGCAACCGCCCGGCGTCGCCTTCCACGTGTACGACGACGCCGGGCTGCTCACCACCCACTACCGGGTGGTGGTCTGACCGGTGACCGGGATGGGCATGCTGGGCTTCGCGCTCGCCGTCGCGCCGATCACGCTCACTCCCGGCACCAGCTTCGCGCTGGTCGTCTCGCGGGTGGGCGCAGGCGGCCGGCGCCAGGGCTGGTGGGTCATCCTCGGTACGGTGACCGGGTTGTACGTGCACGCCGTGCTGGCCGCAGCCGGCCTGGCGGCGCTGGTGCTGCGCTCGTCGCAGGCGTTCTGGACCGTCAAGCTGGCTGGCGCCGCCTACCTCGTCGGGCTGGGCCTCTGGCTGCTGGTCTCCGCGACCCGCCGGCGGCCCGCCGCACCTGAGGCGCCGCCCGCCCCGACAGGATGGCGTCGGCTCCCGGGGCGCGCCCGGCATCCGTACCTCCAGGGGCTGCTCGGGAACGTGCTGAATCCCAAGGCGGCCGCCGTCTACCTGACCCTGGCCCCGCAGTTCCTCGATCCCTCCGGGCCGGTGCTGGCGCCCATGCTGCTACTCGCCACCGCGCACGCCGTGCTGCACACCGGATGGCTGGCCGGCTGGACGGCGGTCACCGGGGCGGCCGCGCGGCTGCTGCGCACCGACCGGGTGCGCCGCGCGCTGGACCGCATCACCGGCGCCGTCCTCGTCGGCCTGGGCGTCCGCTCCGCGCTGAACTGACCTACCACCACAGTCTCGAGGTGATTTTCACCGACGTCGGATACCTGGCCTGCCCGACCCAGTTCCGGGATCCCCGGTTCGGCCTGGTCTACCACCACCGGGTGACAACCTTGCGCAGGGGAACGACTCGCCCCGGACCTGTGGCCGACAGAGCCATCGCGAGATCCACGCTCCGCCGGAGCCGCCGCTGCTCCCGACAGCGATGCAGCACGTTGACCCGGCCGGCACCTCTCCTCGCTCACTCGGTGAACTCGGTCCAGGAGACAGCGCGGTCGAACCGCTGGGCGGCGAGGTCGTCGACGCGGATCATGAAGCGGCCGAAGTAGACGTCGTCACGGGTCTCGAACTGCACCAACGGGAGCCACTCCCGGCGGACCCGCTGCAACTCCTGTTCCACGAGGAAGGCCTCCTGGGCGCGGTCGATGCCGGTGAGGCGGCCTCGAAGCTTCCTCTCCGCCATCTCCAGCTCAGGATCGTTGTACAGGTGGCCGTAGGACACGCCACCGGTGTGCCACGAGTAGCCGCCGAACTGGAAGGCGGCGGAGTCGGCGGCCGGCCAGAGCCGGTCGACCAGGGCACACAGTTCCCGACGATGCGGCATGTCGCGCGCCAGCTGCTGCGCAAAGACGGACAGGTCCGCATCCTCCGCGGTCAACCACGAGGGCACGGCGGCCTGGACGACAGCGAAAAGGTCCTGCTCGGGAGCGATGAAGTCACGGTCCGCGTAGTAGGGATGGGCAGCGTAGTTGGCTGGCAGCTGCGCCACGGTCTCTGTGCCGGCCCTGACATGAAGCAGCCGTCCGTACTGCTGCTCGTCGCTGCGCTCACAGACGTCGTAGTCCTCTTCGTGATGCAGGAACACCAGCAGGGAGCCGTCCGACGGTAGCGGCAGGCGCTCGACCCGCGGCAGCGCGGCACAGTCGAAAGACGCGATGAACGGCAGCGGGTAGCCCTCCGGGTCGGTGGGCCACGGCATGCCGACCGGGAGCTGCGGCAGGCCGCCGGCCTGGCCGACGAGCAGGTCGGCGGGCCGCTGGGGCGGCAGATCCCGAGAATGCGCCGCGAGCTCGCCGTTGTACTGCTGACTTGTCCCGATGGCGAAGCGCAGCAGTTCGGCGAACGTCGCCGTCTCCGTCTCGGTGAAGCCCGCGTCGGTCGCGGCTCGCCGCAAAAGCCCATAGTGATCCACGGACGTCATGCTGACAGGTCTGATTCGACCGGCGGCGGCGTCCCGTATCCGATCTTCGGCATTACCGGACGTTTCGTCTTCGGCTGACTGGCCTCACGAGGGCTGCGGTGATCGTCTTGCCTCAGAGCTGATAAGCCGCTGAACTGCGGTGGTGGAGGTGCGCCCGGCAGGATTTCGACCTGCGGCCTTGGGGCTAGAGGAAGATCGGAGTTGGTGGGTCGACTTGGCTGTACGGATGGCTGTACGGCTACGGCGGAACGACAGTGACTTGCGGCCAGCGTCTGCTGGGGTCATGGCGCGAGAGACGCGCTCGTGAAAGCTCGACCGTGATCCTTCGTGGATTGCGCCGCCACACCCCATCGAGGAGGTCCTCCAGCCCACGCGGGGCACAGACGTGCAGTGTCTCGGCAGAGTCGAGACGCACGGCGACACAGGTAGCGGTTTCGGGCCAGGTGGCCACGGCATCGGCTACGGATCCGAGTGCATCGACTGGACCCGTACCGAACACGCTCTCGTACCAGGTGTGCACCGCGGCTTGGTTGGTCGCCTCCCACGGGACCGCCGGATCATGGCGTCGTAGAAGCTCGGTTGCCGCGACGTCGCTGCCCGGGGTGAGGTCGCTGGCGTCGAAGAATGCAACGTCGACGTCCCGAACGTCCCGGGGGTTGAAGCCGGCTCCATACCGTTGGCCCCAGACGAGATCCCGCAGAACACCCGCCCCTACCCACGCGTCCGGTAGACCAGCTTCCCGCACGGTCGTCAGCACGTTGAGTAGCCACCGACACGACACGATCAGCTCGGCCAATTCGCCCGGTCGGGATGACAGTGCGTTGGCCACACGCCGTTGCGGATCACCCGGGAACTGATTTCCGTTCAAAGTGACGGTGTCGGTCTGCCACATCACGACGGCATCCTCTCACTTTCCCGGCACCACTAGACCGACCTCGTAGGCGCACACGACGAGCTGGGCTCGATCACGGGCCGACAATTTGAGCAGCAGTCGGCTCACGTGGGTCTTCACCGTGTTGAGGCTGACGGTGAAGTGTTCGGCGATCTCCGCGTTCGACCGGCCTGCCGCAACCTGAACCAGCACTTCCCGTTCGCGCTCGGTCAGTTCGTCGAGCGCTCCCGGTGCGGTTGCCAAGGTGTGGCCGGACGTGCTTCGCACGAACTCCGCGACCAGTCGGGTGGTCACCCGTGGGGTCAGCAGGGCCTCACCACTGGCGATGATGCGGATGGCGCTGAGCAGGTCTTCCGGAGGGGTGTCCTTGAGTACGAAACCGCTTGCTCCGGCACGCAGCGCAGCGAAGACGTGCGCGTCCTCACCGAAGGTCGTGACGATCAGCACACGGGCGTCGATGCTGTCGTCGTCGGCGATGTGCCGGGTGGCTTCGAGGCCGTCCATGACCGGCATGCGGATGTCCATGAGCAGGACGTCCGGCCGAAGTGCACGGCTCTGCCGGACCGCCGCGGCACCGTCGGATGCCTCGCCGACCACCGTGAGCCCTGGTGAGGTTTCCAGGAGCACCCGGAATCCGGCTCGTACCAGCGCCTCGTCGTCCACGACCAGGACACGGATCGGCTCGGTAGTGCCGTCGGCGCCGACCGCCGGTTCAGCCACGGCGCTTCCCCTCGCTGCGGTCAGCGTGTGCCGTCCGGCTCGTCGATCGTAGTGGGAACTGAACGCGCACTGCGTAACCACCGTCCGGACATGGGTCGGCCGTGACGGTGCCCTCGTACAACGCGACACGGTCCCGCATCCCGGCCAGGCCGTGTCCGCTGCCGGGCCCGGCCCCGGACGGACCGGCGACGGGGGCGGCGTTGAGCACCGAGATGCTGAGTCCGTCCGGGCCGCTGGTGACCTCGACGGATGTTGTCACCCGGCCGGCGTGGCGGACCACGTTCGTCAGCGCCTCCTGCACGACCCGGTAGGCCGACTCCTCGACCGGTGGTGGTGCGCCGGCCGTCTCGGACAGTGTGAGCGTGATCGGGTAGCCGTCATCGCGGAGATTGTCGACGAGCGACCGGATGTGTGCGAGTGTCGGTCGTTCGACGGCCGGGCCGGCCGTCAGCGCACCCGCCGTGCCCAACGGATTCCCCGAAGCGTCCCGCAACGAGTGCAACACCGCTCGTAACTCGTCCAAAGCGCTGCGGCTGGCCGTCTCGATCGCCGACAGCGCGGCCCGCGCCTCCTCCGGCCGCTGTTCGAGCACCACCCGTGCCACGCCCGATCGGACCGCGATCATGCTCAGCGTGTGCGACACGATGTCGTGGACGTCCGCCGACACCCGGACCCGTTCCTCGGCGCGGACCCGGCGCTCTGCCTCCCGGGCCCGCTCCGCCGTCTCCGCGCGCAGCCGACGCTCCGCCTGTCGACGGGTACCGAACGCGTACCCCACCAACCAGGCGGGAATGGCGAGAACCAGTTGGATCGCGTTCTTCCCGGTGGCCGGGTGCAACTGCATCGCGATCAATTCCGCCGTGGTGACCAGCCCGACCGCGGCCACGCTGGCCCGCAGCGACACCTCGCGCGGAAGCCGATCGGCCACGGTCAGCACCGCGATCCCCAACGCTGGGCCCGCGTTGCTGTGGAACACAGTGAAGCCGACATCGGCCAGCGCCGCCACGGCGAGGACCAGCGACACCGTCACGAGCACCGGTATCGGGACCGCCCGGCGCGCCGCCAGCGGCACGGCCGCGGCGGTGCCGAGGACCAGGATCGCCGCCGTCGGCCCATGTCCGGAACCGCGGAGCAGGACCGGGAGAGTGAACAGTCCGAACGACCCGACGGCCAGAGCGATGTCGAGCAGATCGGGCGATGGCAGATCGGTCCGGCCCAGTCGCATGTGGATCACGCTAGCGAAACGTATCGACGAAGGCGTCATGCGCGAGAATGACCGTGCCGCCTCCGAGGGAGGCCCCGGATCATGCTGGAGAGCGACGCCCGGGCCGGTCGGTGTGGCGCAATGTTCCAGTCATGACAAACCACCGGCTGCAGTTGTCCCGTCCCGCCGTTTTCACCGCGACCGTTTCCGTGATAGCCGGACTGGCCAGCGGAGTCGCGAGGTACCTCCACCGATCCGACACGCTCGAACCACAGATCGCGGGCACTGAGGCGTGGCTGCCGCATCTCGGCGTCCTCGCGGTCGTGACCGTCTGGTTCGCGGTGGCATCCCGCCGTAGCCCGCTCGGCTGGAAAGTGATCTTCGTGCCGCTCGGACGTCCGATGGCAGCACGGATCGGAGCCACATTCCGGTCCGGGGCCGGCGTTCCGGCTTTGCTGCGCTGCCTGGCCGTCGCCTTCCTCGTACTGCTGGAGGTGTACATGGCCTGGCGCATCGGACTGCAGGTCTTCGCCGGGCTGGACCCGAACTTCACCCGCAACGCCTGGGGCGGCCCGTCGTACCTCGGCGCGATGTTCTGCCACTACCTCGACGGCGCCCTGCTGTACCCGATCTGCCACTTCCTGCTCCGGCGAGTCACTGTCCCCGCCCCCCGGGAAGAAGGCGTCGCCGCGTGATCGGACGAGGTGAACCCGGGCCACCTACCGAATGCCGATTCGGATAGAGCGGAATTCGGCAATGCAATACGCCGACGGCTTGTCCTCCGTCGACTGATGCGCGACAGCCGTCCACCAACTGTTCTGCGACGCCATGCTTATCGCGGCAAAGGAGTGCATGCGCCTCTGCTGGTCGACGGCGGGCTGTGTGCCGTTCGAGATGTGATCGTCGCCGCATGTACGAGCGGGCGGACGAGTTGCGGCGATTGCTCGACGAGTGGGACTTGCTCGGTGTCTTCGATGCGGAGACCAACGTCGACGAGTACGGCTGCATGCTCTTGCCGTCGTTGATGAGGCTGGCTTGGTGGTGGAGCGGGCGGCAGCGAGATTCGGGAGTGTCTCGGCGAGGAGATTCGCGGTCACTTCGGCATGTCGCCTGAGGGCGCCGGCACCGGGCCCGTGGCCGAGCGTCTGGTGGCTTCGCGTCTGCCTGGGCTGCCCCGGTCGGCTGCCGAACGATCTCGGCGAACCCGACGTCGGCCAGGATCGAAGCCGGCCACCGCGCCGCCCCGGAGCGGTCGTTGCCGCCGCTGGGCACCTCGAGGACGGCTCAGGTTTCGTCGAAGAGTTGGCCCGTGCTGTGGATCAGGGCTGGGCCGCCACGGTGAGCTTCGCGATGTCTGGGGCATAGACGGTCATCCAGTGCGGATGCAGCCGGTAGTAGACCACGTCGTTGTCCCAGTCGAAGAGGTCGTCGCCGTAGAAGTCCTTCAAGTACGCGAGCACGTCCGGCCAGTCCGTGGCCTGGTCGCCGTTGCGGGGGTTGAGGATCTCCACCTTGCCGTGCGTGAAGACGCCGAGGTCCTCACCGCGCATGTGTGCGGCGCTGACGGCGGGCCGCGCCGCGAGGTGGCGCGCCTTGGCGGCGTCGGGCGCAGTGCCGAAGTACCACTTGCCTCGCAGGAAGTGCCCGTCGACACCGCTGATCCGCGGCTCACCCTTCGCCGTCACGCTGGACAGAGCGAGGGTGCACATGCCGGTGAGGACCTGGGTGAGCTGCTCCGCGTTCAGTGTGCGCGCGGTGTTGATGATCGAGCGGAGGTGGGAGGTGGAGCCGGCGAGGGAGGCGTCAAGGAGGGCTTGGAGCTTTTCGAGATCTTGTGGGGTTTCGCGCATGGAGGCCTTGTCTCTCCGCATCTGTCTGTGCCGTGGTCGGCGCCTCTCACCGGCGCCGACCGATGAACCCATGCTTCACCCAAAGCCTGACACCTTGCGTCATATTTCTTCAACTCTGCCTGCGACACGTCGGGTACCGCCGCCTGGTGTTGGGCGCGGGCGCGGGTGGCGGTGACGGCGGACGAGGACGTGGAGCAGGCGGCGTGGCTGAGGGCGACCCGCTTCGCGTACGCGCAGAGCTCCGGACGGGGCCGAGGGGGAGTTCCTGGCGGGTAAGCGGCAGGCGGCGCGGTACTTCTACCGGTGTGAGCTGCCGAAGATGGGGGCGCAGTTGGTGCGCCACACAGACAACTCTGTCGCCGTGTCGTGCCGGGCCCGGTGACAATGCTTGCCGGACGGTGATACGACGAGGGTCGAAGGGCGTTGCTGAAGTGGGTCGACGGTTGGGCGGAAACGAATGGCCGGTGATGGTCAGTACCGTTCACCTCGGGCGCCATCGGTACCGGGTCATGCGGCCGGCAAAGCCGCCGGGGTTCGCCGGTCTGTACGAGGGCCGTCTTGGAGCCCAGTTCTGCCTCGACAAGGAAACAGCGATGCTGCTCGCGCTGGCGTGGGGGCTGGCTGCCCGGTCGCCGCACACGATCGTCTATCTTCCCCTACGTCGCGCGACAGTTCCTGACCATCACGGTTGGGGGCGCCCGCTCGACCTGGTGTTGCTGCATCACCGCCTCGCGTTCCCGCCGTCGCGGTGGAAGCAGGTCCGTTCCCGGTTGGGGACGGGTCGGCCACACACCGTCGTCCTACCTGGCGAGGCGTGGCCGGCGCGGTCGACCGATGATCACCGGCGAGTCCGGTATCAAGAGTTCCGCGATCATCTGCGGCGGGACATCGCCGCCGACACGTTGGTGCTCACCGGCAGCCGCGAAGCGTTCGAGTTGGAAGCCGACCAGGTCCGTGCCCTGGCCGAGGAGTGCCCCGCCCATCGCGCTCGCATGCCAGGCACGCACTGTTGCGCCGAGATCGGCATGGGCAGAACCCGCCGCCACCCCGACCGACGCCGGCCGTACGCCGAACTTCATGCCGAATACGCGCAGTGACGTTACTGGATACTGCTTCGATGATCAGGTTCCGGTTCGAGCTGTACCCACTCGACGAGGTGTCGCCGTGGGGCAGGGGCCAGCCGAGGCTCCACTGGTTCGGGCTCACCGAGGGCTGGTACTGGCTCGAAGCAGGCGGGCAGGAGCTGCTGCGCGGCGCCCGGGAGGTTCATCCGCATCCCTACGTCGAGTACTACCTGGCCCGGCTCTGGGAAGACGTCATTGCCCTTACACCCGAGGTGCTGGAGCCGGTGCCCGACGATCTGCAGTCGTTCATCGCCTCCCACCCCGAGCAGTGGACGTGTGACCCTCTCGAGTTCGTGGCCGAACCGGATGAGGGACAGACCGACGACGGGAACGCGGACGTGCCCGACCATCCAGTCGTCACGGCCGCGATCTGGCACGGCGAGCATCACCTGGATTTCGGTTACCTGCGCAATCCTCCCGAGCTCCGATTCTGGCGTGCCATCCGTGGCGATCGCGACGAGATCACCATGGATTGGCGGCACGAGGACGACGGCGAGATCGGTTTCACCGCCGACCCCGCAGTCCGACGCAGCGTCCCGACCACCGCTTACCTTGAGGCCGTGCACATCCTCAACCGCGAGCTGATGGACGCCATGGGGCAGCGGGTCGAGGAGCTGGAACGCCGTGGCGGGCTACCTGGCGTGGACCTTGACGTCGTCCATCTGCGGCGGGAACACGAAGACCGGCGGCACTGGTTTGCCAAGAACCTCGATCGCTCCCCGAAGACCGACTGGGACGTTGTCCGCCAAGGTGCCCGCCTGCTGCTCGGCGACGTTCAACGGGCCGACGCCCCGGCGGGCTAGGCATTCCTTCGAGCACCCGACCGGTACATCATCCGCTTATCGGCTAGATGCGGATATCCGATCATGGGAGGTTGGTGGCGCCGTTCCTGCCTCGCTCGAGGTCTTCGGGGGGTACGCGGAACATCAGTAGGTGGACCTAGACTGCGGCTCGTGACGACACCCCCCACTGCGGTCGAGGTGGCCTTCGCGCTGTTGCGGGAGGGCCGTATGGGCGATGCCGAGAACCTCATGACGCGCGAGCTGCAGGCCGTTACTGACAAACACGGTCACGGCAGCCCGGAATGGGCCTCGGCCCAGTGCGACCTCGGCAATGTGCTGCTCAACGCCGATCAGCTCGACCGCGCGATCGAGTGCTACCGGCGTGCCGTCTCCGCGACGCCGCGGGATCACGAGTCCCGCAAGGAGCAGTTGACCTGCCGACTCAATCTGGGCTTGGCGCTGCGCATGGCCGGACGGTTCGACGAGGCCGAGACGGAGTTGCGCCTGGGGGTGCAGGAGCGGCTCGCCTTCTACGGCCGCGAGCACGCCGGGTACGCGTTCGGTCTTGAGCCACTGGCAGACCTGCTGCGGCAGCGTGGCGACGTCGCAGGTGCCCGGCAGGTCGTCGAGGAGGCGGTGGCCAACCTGTGGCGTAACGGGCACGAGCGGGTGGCCTCCGCGTTGGCGCTGCGAGCAGCGATTGTGCACGCCGGTGGCACCGGTGAGCCGCTCTTCGTGGGCCTGGACCAGCTGCCGGACCAGGTCGTCGAGGAGATCGGACGAGTCGTCATTCAGATGCTGGACCACGACGACCCGGCAACCAGGCCCCTGCTCACCTCCCTGGTCGCCGCGTTGGAGGAGCGGCTCGGCATCGACCACCAGGCGACGCTCAATGTCTTGTCCGCACTGGCGAACCTCGGCCGTGATCTCGGTGACCAGGTGGGGCGGGTCGACGCGATCGAGCGCGTGCTCGCTTCGTACGACCGGCAGGGCCGGCAGGAGGAGGCGCTGATGGCGGCGCTCGGCTTGGCTGTGGCGCAGGGCGAAGTCGGCGACGCCCAGGCGGCGCTGGGCACGTACGCGTCGTCGTACGCGAGGGCGGAGCGCATCGGTCGTCCGGAGCTGCGGAGTCAGGTGCTGCGCAACTGGGGTCTGGCGCTGAAGGAGGCCGGCCAGGTGGACCTGGCGGAGCAACGGCTGACCGAGGCAGTGAACCAGGCGCGCCGCGGCGCCGACCATGAGATGGTCGGGCGGGCCTGCATCGCCCTCGGACTGTTCCTTCAGCATCAGGCACGGCTGTCGGAGGCCCGCACGGTCCTGGAGGAGGGCCTGACCGTCATGGATCCCGTACACCCGGACGCGATCATCGGCCGCAGCCACCTCGGTGCGGTTCTGGATGGCCGCACCTGCGGATGCGGCGACATGGCGGGCACGATCGCCGACGCGTTCCGTGGGTTCGTCATCACCAGGCTCCCTGCGGACCTGCTCGACCGCCTCGACGTGGCGATCGTCGACGGCGACTTCAAAATCGACGTGGCACTGCGGCGAGAACCCACCGAGTCCGAACTCGAACGGCTCAACGACGTCTTCCAGACCGCCCACGCGGAGTTCCGCCGCCGGATCAGCGAGCCCCGCTACGCTGGTTGACCGCACGACAGCCGCCGCAGGACCAGGCCGTGCCGGTCGAGGTCCGGACGGGATGCGAGGCTGGACGCGTGGCTTCCCGATCGATGTACGCGTGGACGGCCCTCGGCTGCCCGTCGGCCATCCGGTAGGCACCGTGGACGCGTCGGTGTGTCTGACGACCGGCGAGAGTGCGGTGGAGTGTCACGGAACCGTGCTCACCCTGCGGCAGGCCCATGACAGCCTCGCCCAGGTGGAGATCGTCGCCCGGCTCCTCGGCTCGTACGCTCCGGACGCCCGCCGGCCCCTGACGTGGCGCGACGCATGAGCCTGGTGGCGGCGTTCGTACCGATCTGGATCCTCACCGCGGTGGGTTACGCGGCCTGCCGCTGGGGCCTGCTGGGCGAGGCGGCGGCGTCGGTGCTCGGCCGGTTCGTGTTCCAGCTCGCGATGCCGGCCGCCCTGTTCCTGGCCCTGGCCCGGATGCCGCTGTCCGGGTTCGCCGGCCGCTCGCTGCTCGCCTTCGGGGTGAGCACCGTCGCGGTCGTCGGGTTCGGGTGGGCCGGCGCGAGCCGGCTGTTCGGTCGCGAGCCCGGGGAACGGCCGATCTGGGGCATGGCCGCCGGGTACGTGAACTCGGCGAACCTCGGCATCCCGATCGCCACGCAGGTTCTCGGCGACGTGTCGTTCCTGGCGGTGGTGGTGCTGCTGCAGGTGCTGGTGGTGGCGCCCGTGATCGTGGTCGCCCTGGACCGGCGCAGCGACCCGGCCGGGCGGGTGCGGGTTCGCCGGGTCGCCTCCCTGCCCGTACGCAATCCGGTGATCCTGGCGTCGCTGCTCGGTGTCGCGTGCTCCGCGGCCGGCCTGCGTCTGCCGTCGGCGGCCGACGCGTCGCTGACGCTGCTTGCGGGTGCCGCGGCGCCCGCCGCCCTGGTCGCGCTCGGCGCGTCGCTGCACCCCACGGCGCCGTCGCGGGCCGAACCGACCGGGCCCGCCGAGCTGGCCGCGATCAGCGCGCTGAAGCTGGTCGCACAACCGGTCATCGCGTACGCGGCCGGGCTGGCCCTGAATCTGTCCGCGCCGCAGTTGCTCGCCGTGGTGGTGTGCGCGGGCCTGCCGACGGCGCAGAACACGTTCATCTTCGCCCAGGAGTACGGCGTCGGTGAGGCGGTGGCCAACCGGGCGGTGGTGGTGACCACGACGCTGTCGCTGGCCACCTTGGCCGCAGCGGCGGCGCTCCTCGGGTAGCCCGGCCATACAGTTCTGCCATGTCCGACGGCCCGTGCCACCGCCCCGATCGACACCTGTCAGCACCTGTCACTCTCGGATCTCCATTTCCGTCACCAGGCCGTTGTCGAGGCGGTAGACGTGCGTGACGGTGTGATCGGCGAGCTTCGCTCCCGCTTTGTCATGGACCACTTGGTGAACGGTGACGGCGATGCGGCCGTCGGCCTCGGTGCGGAACGCGGTCGGTGTGACGGTCGGATCGAGCTGGTCCCACTGCCGGCGCCAGTAGGCACCCACCTGGTCCCGGCCGTGAATGACGCCTCCCTCCCAGCCGTTGGGCCACGACACGTCCGGCGTCATGGCGGCCAGCAGCGTGGGGATGTCGCGCCGGTTGAAGGCCGCGTAGAGGTTCGTGAGCAGGGCCTGGGGAGTGAGGCGTCTCGGCGAATCCATCGAGTCAGCATGGCCCGTGGGCACGACCGCATGAAGTCCTCTTTGCGCTCAGCAGAACGCGCGATCCTCGCCGGAGGCGGACGGTAGGGAGCCGGATCGTCCGAGCGCGCCCGGCAGCTCGACGGATGGAAGCGGGTCGGTGACTGCGCCGACACGGGTGAGCGGCGGGTGCAGTGTTCCTGGTCGGATGACGGCGATCAGGTCAGGGCGAGGTGCGCCCCGGTCACGGTCGTCGCCGGTACGTCTCGGTCGGCGCGGTCGCCTCGGCGGCCTGCCGGCGCAGCGTCTCGATCCACGGGTACGACCCCGGGCTGTCGAGCAGGTGGTCCCAGATCACGCCGAGGGCGAAGGCGTCCCGGCCCCGTACCCCCTCGTGCCGCAGCGTGAAGCCGTCCGGGCCGGAGGTCAGCCGGACCGTACTCGGCTCATCGTCCGGCAGGGTGACGAGCGGATCAGGGAACACCGGCTCGTCGGCCGTGGTCCACGTCCATCGCAGAGTCTCGTCGTCGGCCCGGTCCAGCCGGATCGCCAGGTCACCGGCCGGTAGCACCACCGCCGGGATCTCGACTGGCGTGGGCCGGTGACGGACCACCGTCACCCGGTCCAGGTCGGCGTCGTCATCGTCATCGTCATCGTCCGGCTCGTACGGCGGCGGCAGCATCGCCGCCCGGCCGGACGGACGCGGCACCAGGGACAGCAGGGCCCACTCGGCGGCCGTCGCCGGCTTCTGCTCCCAAACGCGACCACCCGGGCCGGCCAGCACGGTGCGCCGGCGCGACTCCTCGGTCACCGCCCAGATGTGCAGCTCGTGCCGCTCGGGCGGGTCGTCGTCGGTGCGTACCGTCTCGTGCAACCGGTCGCGGGCGTGCACCCGCACACGGATCAGCCCGCGCGGGACGGCGACGTCGGTGAGCGCGTTCGGAGGCCCGCCCATCAGGCCGACGAGCGACAGCAGGCCACTGGGGCTCCAGATGGTCGCCTCACTGATGGCGTCCCACCCGCCCTCGACCTCCGCCGGCGGGCCGGGCAGGACCCGCACACGTGCCTCGATCCGGCCCGTGTGGGTGCCGCAGAAACCGGTGAACTGGTACGGCCCGCCGAGGTGCAGAAGACTGTCACCGACCGTGTAGATCGGCATGCCGGTTTCCCCCGGCACTGTCGACACGTCGTACTGGCAGTAGCTGACGGCGATCCGCGTCCAGTCGGACACCGGGCCCTCACCGCGCTGCTCGCCACCGCCCGCATCGGCCATCGCCGGATCGTAGCGCCGTCCTGACCGCACGGTGGGGGCGCCCGGACGGCGGTCCCCACCCCGTCGCGGACGATGACCGGGCCCCGGCGGGGCGTCGGCCGTGACGGCGCGGCGTCCGCGATGCTGTGGGCGTGGAGTACGTGTCCAGAGTGCCGCGACCGCCGCTGGACGGGCTGATCGACGGCCTCTACTACCTGGCGGGTACGCCCCCGTACCCCCGGCTGACGCTGCCGCCGATGCCCGCGGCGCTGCTCATCGTCAACCTCGGGGCGCCGTTCCGCATCCGCGGCGGCACCGACATCGAGACCACCGAGTACGCCGACGGTTGCGTGATCACCACTCCCACCCGCGCGTTCGAGTTCGGCTACCCACGCCCGACCCGCTCCGTCGGCGTACACGTCAAGCCGTGGGGTCTGGCGCCCTTCCTGCCGATGCCCGCGGCCGAGCTGCGCGACCGGCCGGTGACGCTGGAGCAGGTCTGGGGCCGGCCCGCCGTGGCTGAGCTGCGCGACCGGCTGGCCACGGCGGACGGGCCGCACGAGATGCTGACGCTGCTGGAGGAGGAGCTGACGCGACGGCTGTCCGAGACCACCGGCCTGGGCCTCGTCCGGCATGCGAGCGGCGTCATCGCGGCGACCAGCGGTGCGGTGCCGATCGGCTACCTGAGAACGGCGGCCGGTGTCAGCAGCACCCACCTGGCGCAGCGGTTCAAGGCACTCGTCGGCGTCACACCGAAGCGGCTGGCCCGCACCTACCGCTTCGCCGCCGCCGTGTTCGCGATCGACCCCGCCCGGCCCGTCGACTGGGGCGAGCTGGCAAGCGGCGCGGGCTACTTCGACCAGGCCCACTTCGGCCACGAGTTCCGCGCGTTCACCGGGCTCACACCGACCCGGTACATCGAGGTGCGGCGGCGGTTCCTGCGCGAACACCCCGGCCACGCGATCGACGGCTGGTCGCTGCCGGCCGATTGATTTCCTACAAGAACCGCGGCTCACGGCCCGCTAGCGTGGGGGCACCCGAGACAGAGGAGAGCCGGCGTGGGCACTGTGGTCCTGTACAGCTCGGTGTCGGTGGACGGCTTCGTCGCGGACGACAACGACCAGCCCGGCCCGCTGTTCGACTGGTTGACAAGCGGTGACGTCCCGCTGGACGCCAGCGGCGCGTTGACGGTGTCGCAGACGTCCCACGACTACGTCCGGCCGTACTGGGACCGGATCGGGGTGACTGTCGTCGGCCGGCACGTCTTCGACCTGACCGACGGCTGGGACGGGACGCCGCCGAGCGGGATCGACCACGTGGTCGTCGTGACCCACCGGCCCGCGCCCGACGGCTGGGACCCTGCGGCGCCGTTCCACTTCGTCGACGGCGTCGAGGCAGCCGTGGCAAGGGCGCAGGAACTCGCGGGGGACCGCATCGTCGAGGTCGCCGCCGGTGACGTCGGAGGCCAGGCGCTCGCCGCGGGCCTGGTCGACGAGGTACGCATGGACGTCGTACCCGTGGTGTTCGGCTCCGGCAAGCGCTACTTCGGGTCGGTGGACGCGCAGCACCTGCTGGAAGATCCGGACGTGGTGATTCCGGGCGATCGGGTGCTGCACCTGCGCTACCGGGTGCGCCGCTGACCGATCCGGGATGATGTCGCCGTGGACTTCCCGCCGCCGATACCGGATCCAGCTGACGGCACCATCCGCCGCTATGTCATCGCCCCGTCGGACCGGGGAAGCGCTCGCTATCTGGACCTCCTGCACGGTCGCCTCGTCCGTCCGGACGCGCACGCGAACGCTCCAGTGGTGCACGCCCTGCGCCAGGATGCTCGACGCGTCAGCGACGAGGAACTCGTCTTCCTGCTCCAACCCGGCGGCCTGCCGAACTGGCGCCCGCGGTTGGTCGCCGGCTACCTCATCGGGCTCGACAGGCGTACCCGGTTCCGGCAGACCGTCGGCGAGCTGCTCCTGGGCAGCGAGGTCTGCTTCAGCGGCCAGGGCTTCTGTTTCGCCCTCGCGGCCTTCGGTGACCACCCGGACGCGGAGATCCTGACCGCATACCTCGACCGCTACCTGCCCGCACTCGACCTCCGCTACGACCAGCACTGGGCGCTGGGTGCCCTGCGGTACGTCGATCTGCGACTCGGCACGAGCCACGCCGACCGCTACCTCGGCCCCGGCGGCCGGTGGGAACGCTGGGCCGGCGCCGTACCCCAGCCTCCGGACGCCGACACCTATCGAGCACTGATCGCTGATCTGTGCGTGCTGTGAGCGTGCGGCGGTGCCGTGACCGACGCGGTCAGAGCAGCGCGAGTTGGCCCGGCAGCGGCTCGTCGTCGAGGCGAGCGTCGAGCTGCCACAGCCGGAGCTGATCGTCCTCGTGCTGGCGGGTGAGCCATCGGCCCGGCTGGTGAGCGGGGTGGACGGAGCCGGACCCGTGGTGGCGCGGGTAACGCACCTCGGAGCGGCACCCGAGGCTGAGCGCCGACAGCAGGAGATGGCCCCCGGCGTCGTTCGGCAGGTCTGCGGTGTTCACGGCGATGAGGATCAGGTCCTCGGTGAGGAACAACGCGTGGTCCACGTATCTGGGGCTCGCGAGCCAGTGTGGCGCGCCCCGCAGATCTTCCAGGTGTCGTTCTGCGATCGCTGCGTCGGACGCGACGTCGCGGACGGACAGGAAGCCGTCGGTGGTCAGGGTCAGACAGCGGCCGCCGGCCGGGCTGAAACCGGCGAGATCTCCACCGGCGAGTGGCCGCGACACGATGTGCTCGGCGTCGAGCCTGATGAGCATGGCGTCTGACCGGTCGGGGTCGAGCAGCGTCAAGCCGGTCCAGGCATTGCGGGGCGAGTGCACGAACCAGGCGGCCTCGGGCCCGGGTAGCGGGATGCGATGGATCTCTGTGCCTCTCGCGCCGTGGAGGGCGACAAGTTCCCCGGTGCCGGCCAAACGGATCCAGAGGGTGTCGTCGCCGTCGAGGTGGAAGTCGGCGCCGGCGCTGTCGCCGATTCGCTGCCAGGTGCTGCGCCAGCGAATCGCGCCGTCGCGGTCGAGCACGACTATCTGTTGCTCGTCGCCTGCCGCCACCAGCCGGCGGGTGGCACTGACCTTCATCTGCGGGCCGTCGAGCGGCACCGCAAGTCGCGCCACGCGACGCAGTTCCTGGTCGAACAGGTTTACCGTGACACTGTCTCGCTCAGTGACCACCCAGCCGGGGCCCGTTGCCTGCGTGACCTGCCGAATGCCGGGCAGCCGCACCTCGTTGACCAAGCGGGGTTGCATCGCAGCAGCATAGAACCGCTGCATGAGCCCGTCAGGGTGCCGTGCGCGGACCCGCGTCGACTCGCCCGTGCCCTTACCGCGGCCGTCGGAATCGACCTGAGCCGAGGGCCGTCGACATCAGAGTCATGCGACTCCGCCCCGCTCGTCTCACCGCGGCCCGAGCCCGGTGCGACCGTCGATCAGCTCGCGGACGACGTCCAGGTGGCCGGCGTGCCGGGCGGTCTCCTCGATGACGTGCAGAACGATCCGCCGCAGGTCGGTGGTCTGCGACGCCAGCGTCTCGTCCAGGTGCCGGCCGGCGGGTGCCGCCGTCAACGGGGCCGCGGCGATGATCCCGTCGGAGACGTCGCACTGGTCGCGGTAGAAGCCGAAGACCTGGGACGGCGATCGAGTCGTGCGCAGTGGTGTGTTCTCGTCCGGCCAGGGCAACGGCTCCACCGAACCACGAAAGACCTCCTGGAACCAGTGGCGCTCCGCATGCCCGAGATGCTCCACCAGCCCGAGCGGCGACCAGCCGGAGGGCAGGACCGGCTTGCGCAGCGAGGCCAGGTCCAGATCGGCCAGGATGGCTCGGACACTGGCACGCTGATACTCGAGGAACTCACACAGCGCGGCCTTCTCCATATCGACCTTTGTCACGCCGGCAGGCTAGCGGCCGGCACCGACAGTTTCGCGGCCCCTTGCAGACGGCGGACAAGGCGCGTACCGAAGTTCCCCGAGTGAGGCGCACCGTCAACTCGTCCGTCCATTGCACCCGACGAGGACCCCCGCCCGATCTTGATCCACAAGCGAGATGCTTCTCGACGTCCGGCCGTACGCGGTTGACACGTCCAGGTCGGGAGGGGCAAGGTTGTGGTCGGCCACGCGCACCGCGTGGGCACTCTGCATGAGGGAATGACGCCTGTGATCCGGGTAGGCCGAGCGGCCGCCTGAGTGTCGACCACGCGACGGATGACCGCCGCGTGCCTGCGACACGGCGGGGCGGCCCGACGTTTCTTCCGCCCGTCGCAGCTTCTCTCATGCATCGAGGTTCCCCGTTGAGCATGGATGCCCGCATCCAACAGTCAGTCGTCGTCAACCTGTCGCGCCGGCCCGCGCCGGTCGAGGTGGGGCCGTTCGTGATCGGGCTGGACCCGACAACGGCCAGCCCGTACGTCAACTACGCGACGCCGCGTCCCGGCGCCGCCGTCACCGCGGCCGACGTCGCCGCCCTGGTCGTGGCGTTCCACGCCGCCGACCGCAAACCCCGCCTGGAGTACGTCACCAGTTGCGTACCCGATCTGGAGGCGCTGCTGACCGCCGCCGGCTTCACCGTGGAGGCCCGGCACACCTACCTGGTCTGCGTGCCGGACACGCTGGCGTCCCCACCCGTGCCGGACCACCTGAGGCTGTGCGAACCGGGTACCGACTCCCAGCGCGCCGCGCTGATCAGCGTGCAGAACGAGGCGTTCGGCGACGATCCGGTCGCCTCCGAGGCCGACGTGGCTCGCCTCCGGCGTCAGCAGGACGCCGGCGGCGTGGTCGTCACGGCCGTCACCGAGGACGGTGACTGCGCGGGCGGCGGCGGTGCGGCGGCGCCCGTCGGCGCGGTCAGCGAGGTGGCCGGCATCGCCGTCCGCGCGTCCTACCGCCGCCGGGGACTGGCGTCCGCGATCACCGCCGACGTCACCCGGCGGCTGTTCAACGCCGGTGCGGAGGTCGCCTGGCTGGAGGCCGGTGGCGAGGATTCGTGGCGGGTCTACGAGCGCGTCGGCTACCGGCCCGGCGGGCAACGGCTCTACACAGCGGTGAACTGAGCCCCGGCGAGGCGGCCCGGGCTGAGGTTCGACAACCGAGGCCCGGGCCGCGCGCTCCGGGTACACCTGGGCGGTGATCCTCATTCAGCGGGTCCGCGTCCGGTGGACCGCCGCCGCCCGCGGTTCGCCGGCGGCGAACGCCCGCCGCGGCCTCGTCCGGGCGATGCCGCCGCCCCGGCCGCTTCCGGACGCCGAGCTGGTCGTCCACGACGTGCTCGCCGACCAGGAGGTCGGCTACCAACACCGAGAAGGGGTACGCGCCGGAGGCGTCGCGCTGGCCCGCGAGGTCGGACTGTGGCTCGGGCACGACCGGGCGTCGGTCGCCTTTCGGGTACGGCGAGCCGGACCGCGACGTCGACCACCGTGTCCGGCTGTACGGGGGAGTGCGCGCGCGGCGATGAGTGAGAAGCCTCCTGACCGCGCGGGGCGCCGCTAGCTGTCGAACCAGACGACGAGCCGTACGTCGTCGTCGCCGTACCGCTCGGCCAGCTCGCGCATGCGGTCGAGCAGCGCGCGTAGCTGCGGGTCGGCGCGCAGCACATCACCGTGGGTCAGGCGCTCCACCCGCCACATCCGGTCGCCCGCCCGCCATTCGGTTCCCTCCGGGTAGCTGCTGCCCCGGTGGTCCGCGTGCTCGCCGGCCACCTCGCGCCAGGCTCGTCCGTGGTGTCCGGCCTTGCCCACGAAGCGCGGCCCCTGGCTCGTCAGCTCGTACTCATGGATCCGGTCGTCCACACGGGGCGCCTGCGCGCTCCAGTCGACGGATGCCAACTGCGCCCACGTCGCCCAGGTGTGGTCGTGTTCGCCGTCCGCGAGGAGAGCGCGCAGGTCGGCGCCGGCGTCGTCCGGCACGCCACGGCCGGGCGCGACCGGCTCGAACCCGGCATAGTTGCGGACACCGAACAGCAGCCCGAAGGCGTCGTAATGGCGAGGTAGCGCATCCAGGCCGACGTCGGCCAGCCTCCAGGGCGAACCCGGACCGTGCGGCCGGATCTCCACCCCACCGGCGATGTCGGTACCCACGTCACCCACCTTGCAGCCGAGATGGTGCCCGCCACCGGACCATTCGGAACGACGGCGCGGTGTCACGAACGCGGCGTCCGATCCCCGCCGGACATGCGACCCATTGTCGACCAGGCTCTCCACCATGAACAACGCACTTGACGGCAAGGTAGCTCTCGTCACCGGTGGTGGCCGTGGCATCGGCGCGGCGGACGGATCGTCAACATCGGCAGCAACACGGCCGAGCGGGCGGTCTTCCCGGGCTTCTCGCTCTACGCGATGAGCAAGACCGCCCTGATCGGCCTGACCAAGGCGCTCGGGCGCGAACTCGGCGGTCGAGCAATCACGGTGAACCTGGTGAACCCCGGTGCCACGGACACCGAGCTGAACCCGGCCGACGGCCCGAACGCGGACACGATCAACGGGTTCACCGCCCTCGGCCACTTCGCGCAGCCGGTCGACGTGGCCGCCGCCGTGGCGTTCCTGGCCGGCCCGGACGGGCGTTACGTCACCGGCGCGACGGTGAACGTCGACGGCGGATTCACCATCTGACCATCGGGACGGCCCCGAAGGACGTCGACGGCCTGCCACCGGACGGCGGCGCGGCGGCTAGGCTGTGCCGGTGTGGGAGGCGGTGTGCCGGGGTGACCGTCGTGGCTGATGCGGACGATGTCCGTCGGGTGGCGCTGTCGCTGCCGCACGTGGTCGAGATCGACAGTGACGGCTTCGACTTCCGGGTCGCCGGCAAGGGGTTCGTCTGGTCGTATCCCGAGCGCACGTCCGGTAGGCCGCGGCGCATCCGCACCGACATCGCCGTGCTGTACGTGGGCGACGAGGCGGAGAAGCAGGCCCTGCTCCTCGGCGAGCCCGACCTGTT
The DNA here is from genome assembly GCF_055362685.1 of Micromonospora sp. SYSU B005. NCBI lineage: Bacteria > Bacillati > Actinomycetota > Actinomycetes > Micromonosporales > Micromonosporaceae > Micromonospora > Micromonospora sp. SYSU B005. The sequence goes on from NZ_JAXCFU010000007.1 coordinate 76,655, forward strand.
CTTCACCACCCCCGCGTATGACGGGCTACCCCTGGTCATGCTGCGGCTGGCGCACGTCGGCGTCGAGCGCCTGACGGAACTGGTCACCGACGCGTGGCGGATGCGTGCCCCCGACTTGTCGACCGGTGACCCCGACGAGGGCGCCGGCGCGTGACGCCGGCCGTTACGACGACGAACCACCGCCGGCCGCCCGCTGTCCGTCGAGGATCTGCTCCCGGAGGATGTCCGCGTGCCCGCAGTGCTGGGCGAGTTCGCGCAGGACGTGGAGGTACACCCAGCGCAGCGGAAGCGGGCCCCGCCGGTGCCCGGTGAGGACGTCGTCCAGGCCCCGCGTGGAGGTCGCCCGGCGTGACGCGTCGCGGGCGTCGCGGTATGCCCGCCGGACGCCGGCGATCGTGTCGCCGTCGTCGAGGAGGAACGAGTCCTCCGACCGCTCGGGGATGCCGATCTCGGCTCGCGACCGGCCCGTGACGGCCTCGTCGAACCAGACCTTCTCGACGAAGGTCGCGTGCTTCACCAGACCCAGCAGCGTGGTCTGGGAGGACACCAGCGATCGGCGTGCCTGTTCCTCGGTCAGTCCGTCCAGGCAGCGGTCGAGCGCGTCGCGCTGCTCGTCGAGGAACGCCTCGAACTGGGCCTGCGCCGGCTGTGCGACGACCTCGGCGGAGAAGGTGGGCGGGAAGGACGGCATGGACGAAGCATCCCAGATCGACGCCCGCCGCCCGGCGGACAATCGCCGGACCGGTGTCGCGGGTGCCCACGTGCGGCCGGATGAGCGCGGGGTGTCTCAGGCGGGTCGCTCACGTGCCGCGACGATCTCGGCATGGTGGGCGACCGCCCAGTCGGCCAGCGCGGAGAGCGGCTCCAGCAGGCTGAACCCGAGTGGCGTCAGCCGGTACTCGACGCTCGGCGGCAACGTCGGAAACACCTCACGTTCGACCAGGCCGTCGCTTTCCAGCGCGCGCAGTGTCCGGGTGAGCATGCGCGGGCTGATGCCCTCCACGGCGCGGTGCAACTCGTTGAACCGGTGCGGATGCCGGCCGAGCAGGGTGATCAGCAACAACGTCCACTTGTCGCTCACCCGCCGCAGCACGTCGGTGACCGGGCAGCGATCGTACTCGCCGGCCGGAACCGGCATCGGCAGCCGATGATCGCGCAGCGAGGCACTCACATCGGTGTTACCTGTGGACATGAAAGTGCCTTCTTTCGCCCCCGTCGACCTGCTGCCCAGGATGAGGCAGGCCGATGAGCAAACGATAGAGGGGGCGTCGTGGGCGTCGTGGTGGTCAGTGGCGGCACGAACGGTATGGGGCGTGCGTTCGCCCTGGGGCGGGCCGAACGTGGCGACCGCGTCCTGGTGCTCGGCCGCAGCCGTGAACGTGGCGAAGCGACGGCCGGCGGCCTGATCACCTTCCTTCCCGTCGATCTGTCCAGCACGGCCGAGACGCGGCAGGTCATCGAGCACATCCTCGGCGAGTACCAGGTCGTGGACGCGTTGGCGTTGTTCGCCAATGCTGTGGCGCCCCGTCGCATCGAGACGGTGGAGGGACTGGAGCGCACGTTCGCGCTCTACTACGTCAGTCGCTACCTGCTCAGTTTCGGTCTGCGTCCGGCCCTGGACCGGGCGACCGCGCCGGTGATCGTGAACGTCGCCGGTGTCGGCGTCACGAAAGGCGAGGTGCGCTGGGCGGATCCACAGATGACGGCGGGCTACTCGGCCGTCGCCGCGCAGTTGCAGGCCGGGCGGGCCAACGACCTGCTCGGCGTGGGCTTCGCCCAGCGGTCCGGCAGCCGGGCCCGATACGTGCTCTACCATCCCGGGTTCACCAGGAGCGGTGACCGTAGCGCGCTCCCGTTCGTGGTACGGGGGCTGCTCGCGGTGGCGGCGGCGGTCGCCGCCCGGTCCGTCGCGGACGCGGTGGCGCCGATTCACCAGTTCCTGGACGCGCCGCCGACCGCGCCGGTGACCGCCGTCGACCGGGGGAAGCGACTTCCGCCCGGTTTCCCGACCCTCGACCCCCATGACGCCGAGCGGTTGATGGACCTCACGGAGAGGATGCTGCGGTGAGGTGCCGCGCCGACGCTACGGCCGGAAGTAGTCGGACATCATGCCGCTGACCCACTCCGGCTGCCTGACGTCGGCGGGGACGAACTCCTTCAGCACCGGCTTCAGGTCGATCACGGGCGTGCCCGACACCGCGTCGAGCCCCACCACCGTCAGTTCCCGGCCGTCGACGGACTCGATCCGGCAGCACGTCACGCCGATCCGGTTCGGCCGGCGCGGCCCACGACCGGCGAACACGCCCATCGGCGGCAGGTCGGCCCGGCCCCGGTAGGGGCGGGGCTCGCGGTGGTCGCCGCCGTCCGGGAAACCGTCGAAGACGAACAGCACCTCCACATGGGAGAACCCGTCCAGGCCCTGTAGACACGCCTCGCCGAAGCGCTCGTCGACGACGACGGTGCTGCGGACCGCACCCCAGTTGTCGCTGTGCTGGATGTCCGTCCGGTCGTTGCGGACCGTACCGATGGGGGTGATCTCGAAACTGGGCATGCCCGGAGATTAGTTCGGCGTGGCTCGTCTCGGGGCAGACGGGCCGGAGCGTCGTCGCTAGGCTCGTGATCATGGGCATTCTCCGATACGCCGCGTTCACCGCCGACCCCGCCGGTGGCAACCCGGCCGGTGTCGTGCTGGACGCCACCGGAGCGGGCGACGCGGAGATGCAGCAGGTGGCGGCCGAGGTCGGCTACTCCGAGACGGCGTTCCTCGTGCCCGCCGGCGGGGGCGGGCGGTTCACCGTCCGCTACTTCAGCCCCAAGGCGGAGGTGCCGTTCTGCGGACACGCGACGATCGCGTCGGCGGTCGCGTACGCGCAGCGGCACGGCCCCGGTGTGCTGCACCTGGACACCCGCGCCGGGCTGGTCGAGGTCGCCACGAGCGTGCAGGCCGACGGCGCCACCACCGCCACGCTGACAAGCGTCGCGCCGCGTACCGTACCCCTTGCCGCGGACGACCTGGCGGCGCTGCTCGCCGCGTTGCGCTGGTCGCCGGACGATCTCGACGCGACGCTGCCGCCGCGTGTCGCGTACGCCGGGGCCTGGCATCCGATCGTGGCCGGCGCGACCCGGCAGCGCCTGGCGGACCTGGACTACGACATGGCGGCGTTGAGCGCGCTGATGGCCGAACGGGACTGGACGACGATCGACCTCGTGCACCGCGAGTCCCCGCTGGTGTTCCACGCGCGCAACCCGTTCCCGCCCGGCGGCGTGGTCGAGGACGCCGCGACCGGCGCGGCGGCCGCCGCGTTCGGCGGTTACCTGCGCGAGCTGGGCCTGGTGCGGCCGCCCGCGACGGTGACCGTGCGGCAGGGCGAGGACATGGGCCGCCCGAGCCTGCTCACCGTCGGCATCCCCGCCGGGGACGGCGCCGGGATCGCGGTGACCGGCACCGCCGTGCCCATCCCGGAGGACGCCGGATGAGGCCGGACCACGACGACGGCTTCGCCGAGCAGCTTCGGCAGGGGGCACACAGCGTCGCATCCGGGGCGGCTCATTCGTAGTACGGGTGAGAGGCGGCCGCACCGGGCCGCCCGGACAAGGGAGTCATGGCATGCCGCGGTACCTGATCTCGTTCAACGACGGCGCGATGGACCACATCCCCGCCGAGGAGATCCCCCAGGTGGGCAAGGAGACGCACGCCGTCGTCCAGGAGGCCGTGAACGCCGGTGTGTTCGTGTACGGCACCGGGCTCGAACGCCAGCAGGCGACCATCGTGGGTACGGACGGTGCGGTCACCGACGGACCGTTTCCCGAGACCAAGGAGGTCATCGGTGGGTTCGTGATCGTGGACGTGGCCTCCCATGAGGACGCGCTGAAGTGGGCCGCCAAGTTCGCCGCATCGTGCCGCTGCGCGCAGGAGGTCCGCGCGATCATGCCCGACCCCGAGACGGAGGCGATTCTCCGCGCGGCCGGTAAGTGACAGGTCCGAAGTCGACGCGATGACGGGGTGGGCGTGGCACCCGGACGGAGGCCACGCCCACCATGATCGATAGCCTCGTGCGGTGAAACGTGAACTCGCCGCACTCTCCCTGCTGTTCGTCGTCTCCGCGTGCGCGCCCGCGGACCCCGCGCCGTCGACGTCCGCCACCCCGTCGTCGTCCGCCGCGGCGTCGGCCGCTCCTCAGGCCGGCTCGACCGCGCCCGCGGACAAGGTCGCGGCCGGTGCGTGCAACATGGTGGCCCGGGTGGTCGAGCAGCAGGACGTCCGTTTCACCTCGAACTCGCCGATCGCCATGCGTGCCCGCAAGGCGGCCGACCCGGGCGTCCGGGACGCCGGCGAACGACTGGCGGTGGCGGCGAAGGAATCCGGGGACATGTTCGTCCGTAACGACCCGAACGCGGACACCGGCCCGGTCGACGCGCGCATGGCCGAGGCGCAGCGCGGGCTCCTCACCGCGTGCACGGAGCTGTTCGGCCCGCAGCCGTGGCCGTTCGCCCCGTCGCCGACACCGTCCTCCTGAGCGGGGCGGCGCGCGGCGCTCCTGTGGTGGTCCAGCCTCATGCCTGGCCGGCGGCCTGAGCGATGGCGAGCGTGTGCTGGTACTCGCGCCAGTGGGCCAGCTTACCGTCCCGGGTCCGCAACACCCCGATGAATGGCGCGGATCCGGTCGCCCCGGTCACCGTGTGCGTGCCGACGAGTTCGTACTCGACCACGATCACCTCGGGATCCGCCGTCTCGTGTACGACCACGCCGCGGCAGTCGTCGAACCGCACCGGGAACACCGCCCGGCCCGCCCGCGTGTAGTCGAGAACGGGTTGCTTCCCCTCGGTGCGCGTCGGCTGGCCGGGCGCGGCGAAGGGCGTCTCGACCACCACGTCGTCGGCCAGCGAATCCGCGTCGAAGGCGGGCAGACCGGCCAGCCATCTGGCGCGCATGCTCTCGAAGATCTCCTGTGGTGTCATGCCGGCCTCCGAGATAATGAGTCGTCACTCGACTTGTGTCCGTGAGAATAATGAGTGGAGGCTCATTTTGGTAGAGGGTCCGCCGCTGCGCGCCGACGCGCAACGCAACAGGGCACGCATCCTGGACGCCGCCGAGGCGGTCTTCGCCGAGTTCGGCACCCGTACCTCCACCGAGCAGGTGGCCCGCAGGGCGGGCGTTGCCATCGGCACGGTATTCCGTCATTTCCCCACCAAGGAGGACCTGCTCGTCGCGCTCATGAAGCGACTGCTCGCACAGCTCGCCGACGAGGCGGGACGACACGACCTCTTCGGGTTCTTCAGATACACCGTGGCGCAGGCCGCCGCGAAGAAGACCGCAGTCGAACTGCTCGCCGGATCCGGGGTGGACATCCGGCTTCCGGACGCCGTGGGTCACCTGGAGGAGGCGGTGGGCAGGCTGCTGGAACAGGCCCAGGCCGCCGGAGCCGTCGCCGGCTCGGTACGGCTACCCGAGGTGATGGCGCTGCTCACCGGCATGTGCCAGGGCGCACTGCACGGGGGCTGGGACGAGCATCTGCAAGCCCGGACGCTGGCTGTCGTCTTCGCCGGCTTCGAGCGCGGCTGACGGTCCGGCGTGGATCACGCCGCGGTGAACCGCGATAAACCGGTTGGCCGGCCCCGGCGAGCGCTGCTAGCTTGCCGGTGGCCGTGCCGGAGAACGAGGGAGGTGGTACCCGTGACCGCAGTATCGACATGGGTGCTCCCCTCGGGGGTCACGGCCGGGCGATAGGTCGTCCGGGAGCGCCGTCGCACTCCCGAGAGGCACGACCATGCGCTTCACCTCCGAACAACGCCTCGCCGGCGACGTCCGCGAACGCGAGTTCACCCTCGGCGGGATCCCCGGCCTCCTGTGGACACCAGCGTCCGCGTCCGCGCCGGTCCCGCTGATCCTGCTCGGCCACCCCGGCGGACTGCGCCGGATGTATCCCCGCCTGCTGGCCCGGGCGGAGGACTGCGTCGCGCAGGGCTTCGCGGCCGCCACCGTCGAACTCCCCGGCGGCGGCGACCGGCCCGCGTCCGCCGCCGCCGAGCAGGCCCGCGCCGACCTGCGCCGGGCACTGGCAGCCGGTGAGCCGGTCGCCGACGAGGTGGTCGACCGGCTCGTCCTGCCGCTGGTGGAGGCGGCGGTCCCGGAGTGCCGGGCCGCGCTGGACGCCCTGCTCGCGCTGCCCGGGATCGGCGGCCCGGTCGGCTACGCCGGCGGCGTGATCTCGATCGGCGTACGGCTGGCGCTTGTCGAACCCCGCATCGTGGCCGCGCTCCTGTTCGCCGGGAGCTTCGTGCCGCGCACCATCGTCGAGGAGGCCCGGCGGGTCACCATCCCGCTGCATGTCCTGCTCCAGTGGGACGACGAGGGCAACGACCGGCAGATGGCACTGGACCTGTTCGACGCCTTCGGCTCGGCGGAGAAGACGCTGCACGCCAACATGGGCGGGCACACCGGCGTGCCGCAGTTCGAGGGGGAGCCCGCGAACCGGTTCTTCGCCCGGCACCTGAGGTAGGGCAGGGACGCCGGATGTTCGCCTACCAGCTCGCGGTCCAGCTGTACCAGGGACCACCGAGATGCGTGAAGCGCGGAGCTTCGAAGTCCTCGTTCGAGAGGTCCGCGGTGGGGCCCTGCGGCAGGTAGGCGAACCCGGCGTCGTCCAGCATGTACCCGTTGCTCTCGTAGAGCACCACTCCGCCGGGCACCGTGTAGGCCGAGGTGATGCGGTAGGCACCGATCCGGTGCGGCACCCGCACGCTCGACCACTCGGCGTCCTGCGGGCCGGCTGCGGGCAGCGTGGCGACCACCCGCTCGAACGCGCCACGGCTCACCGCCCAGCGGGCCTGGAACGGCGCTCCGGCCACGACCAGCGCCCCTGTCAGCACGACGATCACCGGGGCGACCAGGAACCGCCAGGACCAGCGGCGGCGCTCCACCACGAAGAAACCCACCAGGATGGCCCAGCCCAGACCGGTCACGGCGAGCAGGAGCACCACGCCGAGCATCACGACGAAGACGAAGCCGGGGACACTGACGGCCCAGAGCAGACACACCGCGGTGATCGCCACCCCGAGGTGCAGGGTCCGCCAGGCGTTCCTCGTCCAGCGGTCGGCCGGCCGGCCGCCGCGCGCGCCGGTCACGCGGACCCGTCCACCGGCGACGCCCAGGTGGGGCGCCTGATCAGGCAGAACGGGTGACCCGCCGGGTCGGCGTACACGTGGTCGCCCGGCAACCGCCGTGCGCCCAGCGCGAGCACCGCCTCGCCCGCCGCGTCCTGGTCGTCGACCATCACGTCGAGGTGCATCTGCTGCGGCACCGCCGGATCCGGCCATGTCGGCGGCGGCAGGCCGGGGGCGCGCTGGAACGCCAGCCCGGACGTCGCCGTGCTCGCCGACACGACGGTGAAGTCGTCGTCCGCGTACGTGATCGGGTCGCCGAGGACCGCGCTCCAGAACCGTGCCTCGGCCATCGGATCCGGGCAGTCGACGATCAGGTGGTGGAGCCGCCCGAATGGCACAGCGGTCACCCCGTCAGCTCAGCCGCAGGTCGTGCTCGGCGAGGGCGGCCTCGATGACGCCCAGCGCCTTCGGCCCCATGCCGTGCAGGCGGGCCAGCTCCGCGCGCGGCACCCCGGCGAGCTGGCGCAGTGTGGTGTAGCCGGCGGCGTTCAGCGCCCGCGTGGCTGGTGCGCCGATCTTCGGCAGGCGATCCAGGGGCGAGGTCATCGCCAGATGCTAGACCGCCATGGGTACGGCTCGCCTGCCGTACCCCGGCGTCAGGGCCGGAGTGGGGGAAAGACCCGACGGGCATATCGGGGCGTTTCCGTATGGGACTCGGGTGGGACGCCGCTGAAGAATCGACGAGCATCCAGATACCGGGAGGTGCCGTGTTCCGACGTACCATGGCCGTCGCTCTGGCCGCGCTCACCGTCCTGGCGGGACTGCCCGGCGCGGCGCGCGCCGGTCTTTCGTCGCCGCGCCTCGCCTGGGGCGAGTGCGCCGACGACCTGCCGGACGTCCCGCCGGATCCGCGCGTGCGGTGCGCCCGGCTCCGACTGCCGGTGGACTGGGCCCGGCCGGACGGCCCGACGTTCGACCTGGCTGTGGCACGCCGGTCCGCGCGCCTGCCGGAGCAGCGGGTGGGCACGCTGGTGTTCGGGCCGGGCGGCCCCGGCGACTCGGGGGTGGAACGCATCCGCAGGGGCGACCGGTTCAGCGACGAGTTGCTGGACCGGTTCGACCTGGTCAGCTTCGACCCGCGCACCGTGGCCCGCACCTCCGCGCCCGTCTGTACCGCGGATCCGGCGTCGCGCAGGCCGCCCGTCCCGCTTGCCGGTCAGGCGGACTTCGACGCCGCGGTGGCCTACAACCAGGCCTTGTGGAGCAGGTGCCGCCCGACCAGCCCGGTGTTCGACCACGCCGACACGCTCAGCACCGTCCGTGACCTCGAGGCGTTGCGGCGTGCGCTGGGGGAGCGGCGACTGTCCTTCCACGGCAGCTCGTACGGCACCCTGCTGGGCCAGCAGTACGCCGAGCGGTACCCCGGCCACGTGCGGGCCGTCGTGCTGGAGGGCGTGTTCGACCACAGCCTCGACGTGCGGTCCTTCATACGGACGCAGGCCGCCGCGTTGCAGGACGCGTTCGACGAGTTCGTGTCCTGGTGCGACAGCTCGGCGGACTGCGTGCTCCACGATCGGGACGTGCGATCGGTGTGGGCGCCGGTGCTGGCCCGCGCGGACCGTGGTGAGTACGCCCCCCGTACCGCCTTCGACGTCACCGCCGTGGCACTCGGCATGCTCGCCGGCCCGCGCTGGGCGCAACTCGCCGCGATCGTGCGGGACATGGACGCCGGTACGCCGCCACCGGCCGTGAATCTCTCGATCTCGGTGGCGGCGTTCTGCGCGGACTGGCCCGCCGAGGTACGCGACTACGCCGAGTACGCCGGCCTGGTCCGGGAAGCCAGGACGGCCGCCCCGGACGTCCGGTACGGCGCCGGTCTGCTGGCCGTGCAGACCTGCCTGGGCTGGCCGTCCCCGGTCCGTAATCCGCCGCACGAGCTGAACGTGCACACCCGCACGCCGCTGCTGCTGCTCAACTCCCGGCACGATCCCCGTACCGGCTACGCCTGGGCGGTGAACGTCGCCCGGCAACTCGGCCGGCACGGGCGTCTGGTCACCTACGAGGGCTGGGGCCACGGCACCTACCAGCGCAACGACTGCACGACTGCCGTGGTGGACAGGTACCTCGTCGATCTGACGGTGCCCGCCACCGGCACGCGATGCCCGGCGAGCTGACTCGGCGCCGCTAGACCGCCGGGTCCGACGCCCCGGCGAGCGTACGGGCCGCCGGGCGCCGGTGCGGCAGCGCCGCCAGGCCCAGCGCGAGCAGTAGCAGGACCGCGCCGAGCAGGAACGGCAGCGACAGGGTGGGCTGGCCGAGCCACTCCCACGGCACGTGCCAGCGGGGATGCGGCTCGTTCAGGTGGTGCGTGAGCATCATCGGTGCGCCGAGCAGGGTCGGCGCGGCCCAGAACACCATCGCGACGCCGTACAGAACCTTCGCCGGGCCCTGCACCAGCGGGCGTCGTCCCTCGGTGCGGCGGCTCGCCCAGCCGAACAGCACCCAGCCGCCCAGCGTGCCCAGCGCGAAGCCGAGCAGACCGGCGGGATACGCGGCGCCGGGGGTGGCGCGGCTGAGGGTGAGGTTCATCGAACCCTCGGCGTTGAGCTCCGCGGCGAGGATGTGGTCGCCGCGTTCGGCGTACACGGTGATGTCGGAGGGGATGGACGCCGGGTCGCACTGCGGACTGCCGGGGACGCAGCCGTACGCGTCGGTTCTGACGGGCTCGCTCCGCTCCCACCCGGCGGCGTCCAGGCGCTGCCGCAGGTCGGTAAGGCCGCCGGCCGACGTCTGGTCGAACGACGCGGTCAGCTCGGCCAGCGCGTACTCGCCGCCATCACCGAGGAGCAGCTCGGACAGGAGGTCCTCGTTCAGCGGGTGGCCGTAGATGAGGAACACGGCGGGCGGGTCGTCCCGGTCGATGTGGCTGACCTGCCGGTCCGGGTAGAGCTGCCCGACCACGGCGGCGAGGTCCCGGTGGTCGAGCGGGCGGGAGCCGAGCCACGCGAGCCAGGTGCCGAACGACGCGGCGAACAAACCGCAGACCACCGCGAAGACCGCCGCCCAGGCCACCACGGTACGGCTCGCCGGCCGCCCCAGCCGGGCACGCAGACCATGACGTACGAGATTCGCCGCGACCCGGGTACGCCGATGGGCCGGGCCGACGTCCCGTACCGTCTCCAGGATCTCGGCCCCGCGCGCCCGGCGGTAGTCGCGGGGGTAGGCCAGCAGCAGCCAGCGATGCATGGATGTCTCCCTCGGGAGCCGCGACGGTGGGGGTCAGGCGGTGCGGGGCCGTAGGGCGCGCAGCCGGGACTCGGCGGCGGACGCGAGCTGTCGCAGCCGCTCGGTCTGGCGTGCCAGCTCGGCCCGGCCGTCGGCGCGCAGCCGGTAGTAGCGGCGCAGCCGGCCGTCGACGACCTCTTCGTGACTGAGTTCGGCGAGGCCCTGCGCGACGAGGCGGTCCAGGGCGGCGTAGAGGGTGCCCGGCAGCAGGTTGACGCGACCGCCGGACAGGCCGGTGACCTCCTGGATGATCCCGTAGCCGTGGCGCGGCTCGTCGGCCAGCGCGGTCAGGATCAGGAAGGTCGCCTCGCGCATCTCATTCACCGAGGCAACATATACAGCCGATCAATACATGGTCAACGGTCGCCGAGAAGGTGCCGCTCGGCCATGAAGGCGCGCAACGTCCCGGCGTCCTCGGCGGACATCAGCCACCGGGGGATCACCGTGGCCGGCATGCGTCCCACGTACACGATCCAGAAATCAGGGGTCTCGGTGACCCGCGTGACGCCGTCCCAGGCGATGCCGCCGGACTCCGAACCGCTGCGCATCATGATGTTGCGGTCGTCGATGTCGTAGCCGCCCTCGACGGCGTACCCGCCGGAGCGGCGCCGGGCCCGCCACCGCACCCATGGCGCGTACAGCATCGACAGCACGCCGGCCACGATCAACGCGGTCCACAGCGACGCGAACCGCGCCGACGCCTGGGAGGCGATCCAGCCGATCACCCCGATCGCGGCGAGGACCGCGCCGATGTAGCCGAACCGGCGCAGCCGGGCGGCGGCGAGCGCGGCGGCCACGCGGGCCGGATAGGCGGGATCGGCCGGTACGGCGAAACGGATCTGCACGCCCGAACGATAGTGCCCCGCCCGCCTGTCCCGGGTCGGACCCGCACCGCCCGCCGCTCAGATCCGGCGCAGCACGAACGTCACGAAGCCCAGCATGTTCCGGTACCCCCGCAGCCACTGGTCACGGTGCTCGCGGGCGGCCGTCAGCGCCCCGGCGGCGTCCGGGTGACCGGGGTTGTCCAGCGCCCACTCGGTGAGCGAGCCGGTCCACGACCACTCGTAGTCGTCCCACTCGGCGGTGTCGCTGACGTGCGCGTACACCGGGGCCCAGCCCGCCTGCTCGGCGGCGTCGACCAGACCGGCGAGGTCGGCGTGGTCGTCCGGTTTCGCCCCCAGCGCCGCCAGCGCCCCCGGCGACGGCGGCACCTGCCAGAACCCCTCGCCGACCATCAGGATGCCGTCGGCCTTCACGTGCCGGCCGGCCAGCCTCAGCGTCTCGCCGAAGCCGCCGAGTGCGTGCGTCGACCCGACGCACAGCACCAGGTCGTAGTCGCCGTCCGGCACGTACGCGCGGGCGTCGCGCTCGTGCAGGGTGAGCCGGTCGGCGAGGCCGCGTTCGGTGGCGGCCTCGGCGGCGCGTTCGAGCGCGTACGGGCTGAGGTCCACGCCGTCGGCGTGCCCGTCCGGGTAGTGCGCGAGAGCCTGCAACGCCCAGGCGGCCTCACCGCAGCCGAGATCGAGGATCCGGGCCTCCGGCCGTCGGCCCGCTCGGCGCAGCAGCCGGTTGAGGCTGAGGCCGGAGATCGGGGCCGCGATCGGGTGGTGCGAGTGCGCGATGCTGCTCAGGCGTTGACGGTCCATCGCCGCAGTCAACACGAGGGCGGCGGACCCGCGCACGCGGGTTGCCGTGGCGGTTAGTGCCGGCAGACGATCGTGGCGTCGTCGGTGGCGACGCCCCCGCGTGCCTCGGCCTCGCGGACCCGGCGGATGACGTCCGCCGGGCCGTCGGTCTCCAGCAGGCGCAGCAGCCCCGTCCAGTCGGAGAGCCCGAACGTGTCCACGAGCCGGCTCGCGCCGTTGCTGAGCAGCGCCGCAGTGCCCACCTCGCCGGCCGGGCACGCGCCGGTGACCGCCTCGGCAACCACCGCCGGGTCGTCCTTCGCGACCCAGAAGCCACCAGGGCTGTTGCGGCGGGAGCGCAGTTCCATCAGCAGCCGCCGGTACTCGTCGCCGCTCTCCGGCACGTCCCTCAGCCGCTCCTCGAAGGACCGCGCGATCACCACCTCACGCGGGTCGTGGGCGACGAGCGGCTCACCGTCCGCACGGCCGACGACAGCCACCGCGTCGCCGAGGACCAGGTGCTCGACGCTGTCGCCGGAGAACCGCAGCATCGCCACCGCCGCGAACGGGCTGATCGGATGGGCGACGTCGCACGTGTCGCGGTGCGCGTCGGTGACCCGCTCGATGCCCTCGGCCAGCACGTCGCGCAGGCTCCGCCCCTGCGCCAGCGCGCCGAGCAACGCGCCGCCGAGCCGGGTCGCGTACCAGGCGATGCCGTGATGGCAGACCTCGGCCGCGCCGGCGATGCCGCCGGCACCGTCGACCAGGACCAGGCCGGACGGTACGGCGCCCGCGAAGTCCTCATTGGTACGGCCGGGATGCCCCGCGTCGGTCGCCATCGCTACCCGCATCGGCCCATCATGCCGGGGCCGGCCGGAACGCGATGTCCCGCGCGGCTTGATCTGAAGCCTGGTTGAGGTCCTAGCGTCGTGCTCACCCGACCACCGCCGGAGGTAGAGCACCATGACGACACCGCACCTGTCCGACGCCGAACTCGCGGGCCAGCCGGCCGCCTACTGGACCGGCGTCGCGTACGAGTCGCTCATCGCCTTCACCCGGGCCCAGCAGGCCGCGCACGGCTTCACCCAGCCCCAGTTCTGGCTCCTGCGCAACCTGTCCCCGAACGACCTCCTGCCCGGTGGCGGCGGACTGACCGTGCCCGAGCTGCGGCACGCGATGCGCTCGTACCTGCGGGCCGAGGACGACCTGGACGCCGAGGCGGAGGTGCTGCGCGAACGCGGCTGGCTGACCCGCGACGCGGACGGCCGGCTACGGATCACCGAGGCGGGGGAGGCCGCCCGGCTCCGCCTCAAGCAGCACGCGCCCGCGATCCGGGCCCGCATCCACGACGGCGTCGACGACGCCGACTACGTCACCACTCTCAAGGTGCTCCGGCAGATGATCCGGAACACCGGCGGCACCGGGTAGCGCACGGACCCGGCTCAGGGCGCCCGAAGCGTCCGGATCGCCAGGCGGGCTCCCTGGTGGAGCAGCACGCCGACGCCGGTGTTCGCGACGGCGAGCCCGGCCGCGCCGAGCAGCCCCGCGCCGACGTCCGCCACGCCGGTCGCGACCAGCAGGACCGGCCAGCCCAGCGCGGCGGCGACCAGCGACGACCGCCACCAGCGCCCGAGGAGAAGCCCGAACAGGATCAGCACCGGGATCATCGCGGGCGACCTCCTGCCGTCGGCTGGTTCGAGCCTACGCCCGGCTCACCCCGCCGGTCGCCGGGCGCGGGGTCGTCGTGGCTGCCGGAATCGGCCGTACGGGCGCGGCCGGGCCGCCAGGATGAGGTGATGCGCGCCAGTCAGAAGATCCGCCACCGGCACGCCGACGTCGACGGCCTGGCGGTGTTCTTCCGCGAGGCCGGACGCCCCGGTGACCCGGCGGTGCTGCAGCACCCTCCTCGACGGCGGCCATCTGCTGCTGGAGACCCACGCGGCCGAGTGCGCCGGCTTGATGCGCGCGTTCGTGCGCGACAACTCGTGAGCCGGGACGCGGGCGTACGCGGGTCACGGCGCGGCCGGCGGCTTCGCCTTCTGCGGGTGGATCGTCTCGTGGCGGGCCAGCATGGCGACGAACTCGCCGATCTTGCGCGTCCGGGTCTCCGCGCGTTTGACCGCGTTGAGCCGGTGGATGAGCGCGAACCTGTTGGCGCTGGTCAGGACGTCGAACATGGCCTGGGCGGCGGGCTCGGCCGCGATGGCGGCGAGCAGGTCGGCCGGCACCTCGGCCTCCGACGGCGGTGCGTAGGCCGCCGCCCACCGGCCGTCCGCCTTCGCGGCCTCCACCGCGGCCCGGCCCGCCGGTGTCATCCGCCCCTGCTCCTCCAGCCGGGCCACGTGCCCGACGTTGCGCTGCGACCAGGAACTGCGGGCCCGGCGCGGGGTGAACCGGATCCAGGAGCTCTCGTGGTCGCGCTTGCGGGCCTGCCCGTCGATCCAGCCGAAGCACAACGCCTCGTCGACCGCCTGCTGCCAGGTCAGCGTGGTGACGGTGCCGCCCTTGCGGGTCAGGGCGAGCCAGACACCGGGAGACGTGTCGTGATGGGCGGACAACCACGCGCGCAGCGCGTCCGCGTCGGCCACGATCAGCTCGTCCAGCTCAGCGGTTCCCATGACCGGCAGGCTATGCCGGGGGTACGACATCGGCGCCGGCCCGCCGCTCGTGCGACTTCCGGGCCGCCAGCACCTCGTCCAGGTGCCGCTCGCTCCACGACCGGGCCGCCGCGACGAGCGTCAGCAGGCTGTGGCCCAGCGGCGTCAGCGCGTACTCCACACGCGGCGGGTTCTCGTCGTAGGCGGTACGCGTGACCAGCCCGTCGCGTTCCATCGCCCGCAACGTCTCGGCCAGCACCTTCGGCGTGATCGTGCGCAGCGGCACCCGCAGCTCGGTGAACCGGCGCGGCCCGTGCTCCAGGCACAGCACCACCATCGCGGTCCACTTGTCGCCGATCTGCAACGGCACCATCCGCGACGGACAGGCGGGGTGGAACATGTCCGGATCGAGCGGCGTCACCGCCCGAGCGTAACCCCGGTACCGTTGCGGTAACCGGCACCCCGCGGCCTAGCGTCGCGCCATGACCAGCATCGTCGTCTTCGGCGCCGGCGGCCGGGCCGGCCGCGCCGTCACCGCCGAGGCCCACCGCCGCGGCCACCGCGTCACAGCCGTCGTCCGTGACCCCGCACGCCATCCCGGCCTCACCTCCGCGGTACGCGGCGACGTCACCGACCCGGAGGCCGTCGCCTCGATCGGGTACGGGCACGACGCCGTCGTCCACGCGGTCAGCCCGGCGTCCGGGCCGGAGGCGCTCGCCGCGGCCGGCCCCGACCCGGAGTTCTTCGTCCGGGCGGCAGACGCGCTGCTGCACGGCCTGGCCCGCGCAGGCGTACCGCGGCTCGTGGCGATCGGCCTGTTCGCCACGCTGAGCGACGCGCACGGCCGGCCCCTCCACGACGACCCGGCCGTCCTGCCCGCCGAGCTGCGGCCGTTCGCGCTCAGCCACGCCGCCGGCCTGGACCGGCTCCGCGCGGCGGACACCACTGTCGACTGGCTGGTGCTCACCCCGCCCGCCGCGCTGGACGTGGACGGTCCCCGCACCGGCCGGTACCGCCTCGGCGGCGAGCAGGCCCCGGTGCTTGCGTACCTGTCGTACGCCGATCTGGCGGTCGCGGTGGTCGACGAGATCGAGTCACCGCGCCACCATCGCACCCGGCTCTCGGTCTTCGGGGACGGGAAGGTCTAGCCGCCCGCCGCGTTGTGCCGGGCGACCAGGGCCGGCAGCTCGTCCAGCGAACCGATGCGGAACAGGCACCGCTCGGCCACGTCCGGCATGTCGAGGATGTGACCCCACGGTCCGCGCCGGATCAGGCACGCCGTCATGCCGGCGGCCATCGCCGGGGCGGCGTCGTTGTCCGGCCGGTCGCCGACGTACAGGATCGCCGACGCGTCGCCGCCGCCCTCGCGAACCACCCGGGCGAAGAACTCCGGCGCCGGCTTCGCCACGCCCCAGGCCGCCGACGTGCCGATGACGTCCACCGGCAGGTCCAGCGCCCGCAGCGTCGCCTCGGCGTGCTCCGGCTGGTTGCCGGCCAGGCCGACGCGCAGGCCCTGCTCCCGCAGGGCGGCCAGGCAGGCCCGCGCGTCCGGGTACAGGTCCTCCGCGCCGAACGACTCCGGGTCACCGGCAGCGACCCGGCGCGCGAGTTCGGCGGTGAGGTCGAAGTCCGGCCGGAACGCCCGGAACACCTCCTGGTAGTCCAGCCCTCTGGCGATCACCGCGCCGAAGACCGCGGAGAACGTGTGCCTCGGTACGCCCAGCCAGTCCGCCCAGGTCGCGAACTCGCGGGTCTCGTCGAGGATCGTCCCGCCCACGTCGAAGAAGACCGCCCGGATCATCAGCGGATCGTACTGTCGTTGATCAGCCAGTGGGGGGCCGCCCAGGTGGCGCAGACTGCCCGCATGAATCCCGCCTTCCTCCCCGAACCGCCGCAGAGTCCGGCGGCGAAAGCCGCGTACGAGGACGATCTCGCCGCGGACGGCTACGTCAACAACCTCACCCGCGTCTGGTGCTGGCGGCCCGACGTGCTGATGTCCTTCCAGAACACCCGCACCGAGCTGCTGTCCGAGTCCACGCTGTCCGCGCGTGAGGTGGCGGTGCTGGTCGCCGCCACGGCCGCCGCGCGGGGCGACTCGTACTGCTCGCTGGCCTGGGGCGCGCGGCTGGCCGGGATGAGCGACGAGGAGACCGCCGCCGCGGTGCTGCGCGGCGACGAGGCGGACCTGTCGGAGCGGGAGACGGCGCTTGCGGACTGGTCCCGCCGGGTCGTGACGGACCCGAACGCCACCATCGAGGCCGACACGCGACGCCTGCGCGAGGCCGGCCTGAGCGACCGGGAGATCTTCGAGGCGACCACGCTGATCGCGTTCCGGCTGGCCTTCTCCACAGTGAACGACGCGCTCGGCGCGCGACCGGACGCGCAACTGGCGGAGAAGGCGCCACGGCTCGTCCGGGAGGCGGTCACCTTCGGCCGCCCGGTCTGAACGAGCGGGGCCGCTTCCGTACGGCCACGGCATGTCGTACCGGTGTGGGAGGGTCCGGGCATGACGACGTTCGTGCTCATCCACGGCGGCGGGGGCAGCGCGTGGGACTGGCATCTGCTGGTTCCCGAGCTGGCCGCCCGGGGTCACGACGCGGTGGTGCCGGAGCTGCCGATCGGTGACCGGTCGGCGGGGTTCGCCGAGTTCCGCCAGGCGGTGATCGACACCGCCGGCGACCGCGACGACCTCGTGGTGGTCGGGCACTCGTACGGCGCGTTCACCGCCCCGCTGGTCGCCGACCGGCTGCCGGTGCGCCTGCTGGTCCTGCTCACGCCGATGATCCCGCGGCCGGGCGAGAAGCCGGGGGACTGGTGGGGCGACACCGGCTACCGCGAGCCGGAAGGGCTCAGCGAGGAGCAGCAGTTCTACAACGGAGTGCCGGCCGAGATCGTCGCCGAGGCGCCCGCGCACGGCCGGGAGCAGGTGAGCGCGGAGTGGGACGAGCCGTGGCCGCTGGCCACCTGGCCGGCCGTGCCGACGACGGTGCTGATCGGCCGCGACGACCGGTTCTTCCCCGCCGACTTCCAGCGCCGGGTGGCCGCCGACCGGCTCGGCGTGGTGCCGGACGAGATCGACGGCGGTCACGCGGTGGCGCTCAGCCGGCCGGGTCCGCTCGCCGACCGGCTGACCGCCTACCTGGCGTCCTGACCGTCGGCCGCCGGGTTCAGGAGACGGCGGCGGCCGGGCGCCGGCTTCAGACGACCGCGGCGGCCGGGCGCGCGGGTTCGGGGTCGCGCGTGTGCCGGCGCGTCGGCAGCACCAGCGGCGTGGCGAGCAGCAGCACCCCGGACACGGTGATCGCGGCGAGCGGGCCGACGACTGTGGCGAGGACGCCCCACCCGGCCATCAGCGCGGCCTGGGTGAGCCGGCCGGTGACACTCCACGCGGTCAGGACCTGCGCGGTGTGCGCCTGCGGGGTGCGGCGCAGGCGCTCGGTCGCGTAGATCGGGTTGAACACGCCCATGCACGTGATGAGCACCGACTCGACGGCGATCACGGTCAGCAGCCCGGTGGTCCCCGGATGGGTGAACGCGAGACCGAGCGGGACGATCGACCGCAGCCAGCCGGACGCCGTCATGACCCGCTGCCGCCCGTACCGCCGCACCAGGCGCGGGCTCAGCCGTGCGCCGAGCACGCCGCCGAGCGCGGAGACCCCGAAGACCAGCCCGTACTGCCACGCAGCCACCCGGTACTCACCCAGCAGGAGCACGGCGAGCAGCGGCGCGGTCGCCATGATCAGGCCGCCGACCAGCACCGAGTTGAGGAACAGCCGCCACAGCACCGGGTCGCGGCGCACGAACCGCCAGCCGGTGCCCAGGTCGGCGACGCGTGAGGCGCCCGCCGGGTCGCGGGGCGCGGCCGTGTCGGCGGCCCGGATCCGCCGGACCGCGAGTGCCGAGAGCAGGTGGCTCACCGCGTCGGCGGTGATGGTGACGACCGGGCCGAGCAGCCCGACGAGCGCACCGCCGAGCGGCGGCCCGGCCGCCGTCGCAGCCCAGCTCGTCGCCTCGAGCCGTCCGTTCGCCGCCAGCAGCCGATCACCCCGGACCAGGCTCTTCAGGTACGCCCCGGACGCGGCGGTGAACGTGATGCCGGCCGTCCCGCAGACCACCGCGACGACGAGCAACTGGCCGTACGACAACATCCCGAGCGCGTACGCGGCCGGCACGCTCGCCAGCGCCGCGAACCGGACCAGATCCGTCGCGATCATCACCGGCAGCTTCCGCCGATAGGCCACCCACGGCCCGAGCGGGACCGCCAGCACCGCCGCCACCGCCGGCCCCGCCGCCTCCAGGAGCGACACGGCGAACGCCGACGAGTCCAGCACCCGCACCGCGATCAGCGGGAACGCGCCGAACACCAGCCAGGTGCCGTACGTGCTCACCGCGTACGCCGACCACAGCCACCCGAAATCCGAACCCAGCCTCCGCACGCCCCGCCCCCGTCACCGATGCCCCGCGCATCAGACCGGCCGCTTGGACGCCGGAGCAAACAACCGCCGCCCGGCGCGTCACAACCATCGGCTGGACCCGCCTACTGTGGGCCGGTGGACAGCGAGGCGGTGCGGTCGTTCGTGCGGGCTGCCGAACTCGGGCAGTTCCGGCACGCCGCCGACGAACTGGGCGTCACCCAGCAGGCCGTGTCGAAGCGGATCGCCGCGCTGGAGCGGGAGCTGGGGGTGCGCCTGTTCACCCGTACATCGCGAGGGGTCGAGCTGACACACGACGGCCGGGCGTTCCTCCCGCACGCCCGGGGCGTCGTCGCCGGCGCGGACCGCGCGGTCGCCGCGGTCCGGCCCGGCGCTCGGGCGCCGCGCATCGACGTGCTCGGCCTGCGCAGCGCGCAGGCCGTCCTGCTGCACGACTACTGGCGCGCCCACCCGGGCGTCGACCTCGACGTGGTGACGCTGCGGGTCGACGACCCCCGGCAGGTCGCCACCGCCGTCCGGGCCGGCGACGTCGACGCCGCGTTCCGCACCGTCACCGACCCGGCCGCGCTGCCGCCCGAGGTACGGATGGTCCGCGCCTTCGACTCGCCGCTGCAACTGCTCGCCGGCCCCCGGCACCCGCTCGCGTCCGCGCCCACGCTCACGCCGTCCGAGCTGCGCGGACACCGGCTGCGGGTGCCGGGCATCGTGCCCGGAAGCGAGTGGGGCGAGTTCTACGGGCAACTCGCCGACGCCTTCGACCTGTGGGTGGACGCGACCGGGCCGAACTTCGGCACCGAGGTGCTCCTCGACGAGCTCGCGGACTCCGCGGACGTGGCGACGCTCGTCGGCGCCCGGGACCGCTACCTCTGGCCCGCCGGCCACGACCTGCGCCGCATCCCGATCACGGATCCGGTGCTCGCGTACCCGATCAACCTCATGCTGCCCCGGACCGGTCCGCACCCGGGGCTGCGGCCGGTCATCCGCCACTTCGCGGGCCTGCCGCCGCTGCCCGGGCCGGTCTGGCGGCCCGCCTGGCCCGGGTGATCAGGGCTGCGAGGTTCGCCGCGCCAGGTGGACCGTGACGCCGGCGGTGACCTCGACCGTGCCGGGCAGCACGTCCCGGACGCGGCGGAACACCTGCTCACGGACATGCGGCGGCAGTTCGAGATAGGCCGAGACGGTCGACAGGAGACCGACGTAGTCGTCGGCACTCATCGTGATCCGCCGCGCGATCTCCGACTGGCGTACGTCGGTGAACCACTCGGACGCGCGCAGCTCCGTGCCGGGCCACTGCATGCCGGCCTCCGGCGGCGTCCCGTCCGGCGACGGGATCTCGTCGTCGGCGAGGAACTCGGACCGGGCCGCGGCCACCGCGTCTCGCACCGCCGGGTCGGCCGGCTGCAGCGGCCCGCCGAACGACGCGAACACACCACCGGGCGCGAGCAGCCCGGCGATCCGCTCCCACCGCCGGTCCGGGTCGGTCCAGTGCAGCGCCGCCGCCGCGTACACCAGGTCGTGGCGCTCGCCGGCGCGCAACTGCTCGAACGCGGCCTGCCGGACCCGCACGTCGGCCGGGACGTGCCGGCGCAGTTCGGCGAGCATCGCGGAATCCGGGTCGGTGGCGGTGACCGCGATGCCGCGCCGCGCGAACAGCCGGGTCGCCTTGCCGGTCCCGGCGCCGATCTCCAGTGCGGTCCGGACCGGCCGGTCCGCGTACGCCAGCACCAGGTCGGCCAGCTCCTCGGGGTAGCCGGGCCGGAACCGTTCGTACGCCTGCGCTGCCGCCCCGAAGCTCAACGCGCGATCCGGCATGCCGGTCATCCTTCCACGATCGGTCCTTCGTTCGCGGCTATCGTGCGCGGTGTGGGCGAACCCGGCTGGCTGGACGACACCCGCACCTCCTACGACACGGTGGCGTCCAGTTACGCCGACCTGCTGCGCGACGCCCTGGCGAACGAGCCGTTCCAGCGCGGCATCCTCGCGCTCTTCGCCGAACTGGTCCGGGCGCGGGGGAGCGGGCCGGTCGCGGACATCGGCTGCGGACCGGGCCGGATCACCCGGCATCTCCACGATCTGGGCTTGAGCGCGTTCGGCATCGACCTGTCACCTGCGATGATCGACCTGGCGCGGCGCGACCACCCGGGCCTCCGCTTCGAGGTGGGTTCGATGACCCGCCTCGACCTCACCGACGGGTGCCTGACCGGTTTGCTCGCCTGGTTCTCGCTGATCCACGTCCCGGACGGTGAGATGCCCGCCGTCCTCGCCGGATTCCACCGGGTGCTGCGGCCCGGCGGCGTCGTGCTGCTCGGATTCCACGCCGGTGACGGCAGCCGGCTCAAGACACAGGGGTACGGCGGGCACCCGATGCGCGTCCACGTGCACCGCCGTCCACCAGGGCGGGTCGCGGCCTGGCTGACCGACGCCGGCTTCACCGTCGAGGCCGAGATGACGCATCACCCCGCCCCGGACGTCGAAGGCGGCTTCGTCTTCGCCCACCGGTGAGATCAGGCCCTCGCCCTACGCTTCCGGATCCCCGGCCACGTGCGCGGCGACGGCGTCGGCCACCTGCTCGGGCGGGACGGTGGCGTCGATCAGGTGGGCGTCGGTCACCGACGCGAACGTGTCCAGCGCCCGGGCGACGTGGTCGTGCCGCCAGCCGCGCGCGCCGGCCTCGATCTGGTCGGCGTCGATGCGGGCACGCAGCCGGTCCTCGGGCAGCGTGAGCACGACCTCGCGGACGTCGATGCCGCAGGCGCGGATGCCGCCGAGGATCTCCGCCCGGTACGCCGGAAGGAGAAGGCTCATCGGCACGATCCAGACGCCCGCGTGGTGCCGGTCCAGCCCGGTGACCGTCTGCACGACGAGGTGACGCCACAGGGGCAGGTCCTGGAAGTCGCCGGTCGGCGGGGTGACGAACGCGGTGAGCATCGAGCCGAGGAACTCCGGGTCGAACAGCCGCGCGTCCGGAAGCGACTCCGTGAGCAGCCGCGCGGTGGTCGTCTTGCCGACACCGAACGCGCCGTTGATCCAGACGATCACGCGATCATGATGCCATCACGCGGCGAAGTCGACGCCGGCGAGCGGCACGCCCCGGTACGCGGCGAGGCGCTCGGCCTCCGCGACGACCGCGTCGCGGGTGCTGCCGGTGAGCTTTCGCCACGGCTGGACCGCGACGGTGAACGACCGGCCGGACTTGCGGGGCCGCCACGTGCCGCCCAGCTCACCGTCGGCCAGCACGGCGCCGGGGCGGCCCAGCACCGGCCACAGTTCCTTCGCGCGGGCCGCGTCGGGGACGAGCGTCGCCCGGTCCTTCGCCTGGAGGAAAAGGTCGAACGGCCCGAGCAGGCGGGTCGCCGTGGCGTCCGCCGACGCCAGCGCCGCCTCGTCGGCGGCCAGGATCCAGCGCGTCTCGCCGTCGACGCTCACCTCGACCGCGTCGTGCGGCCAGCGGGCCTTGACCTCCTTGACCGGGGCGTCGAGGTAGTCGGCGACATGCTTGGGCGTGGCCGGGCCGAGCAGCCGCAGGTAGGCGCGGATGAGCTCGAACCGGTCGCCGGGCGCGGCGGCCGGACGGAAGCCGCGGATGCGTTCCAGGATCGGCGGTGACGTGTCGAGCCGCAGCTCCAGCCCGGCGCGTACGGCGGCGAGCCGGAACGGCATCTCGTAGAGGTGGATCGCGTCGCACGGCCGGCAGTGCCGCAGGTAGGGCTCGGGCATCACCTCGGCGAGCCGCCCGGAGACCTCACCCTTGACCGTCGGCGTGCGGACGATCTCCCGCATCCGCGCGGCCACCTCGTCGAGCGCGGCGACGATGCCGATGCCCGCGGCCTTCAACGGCTTCGCCGCGTCGTAGATGCGCTTGCCCGCGTCGGCGTCGGAGAACGGCTCGACCGCGGCGGCCACCGCGCCCACGTCGGCGCGGCGGTAGAGGTGCGGGGCGCCGCGAACCGTCCAGAGCAGGGCCACGTCGTCGCCGGTCAGCGGGGTGACATCGACCCCGCGCGTCGCCAGTGCCCAGCGGCCGCCGTCGGGGCCGGTGTCCTGCACGCCGATGTCGAGCACCGCGGTGTCGGCGAGCGAGCCCTCGGCCCGGTCGAGTTGCTGAGCGCGCACGCGGAAGGCCATCACCTGACGCCTGTCGACCATCGCCACAGCGTAGGCGGCAGCACCGACACGTCCGGCCGTCGGTGGAACGCTGTGGGTGTCTCCGGCCCCGTTTGACACCCATGGCGTTCCACTCGCCGTCGCGGGCCGTGGGGGACTGCGTCAGCGAGCCGCGAGCAGCCGTTCGCGGACCTCGCGGCGCAGGATCTTTCCGATCTGGGAGTACGGCAGTTCGTCGACCACAACGACCCGGCGGGGCACCTTGTAGCCGGCCAGGTGGGTGCGGCACGAGGTCCGGATCGTCTCCGGGGTGACGGCCACCGCCGGGTCGACAACCACCGCGGCGACGACCTCCTCGCCGTCGTCGGTGGGCATGCCCACGGCGGCGGCCTCGCGTACGCCGGGGACGCGGCGCAGCGCCTCCTCCACCTCGGACGGGTAGACGTTGAAGCCGCCGGTGATGATCAGCTCCTTGATCCGGTCGACCACCGTCACGAAGCCGTCGGCGTCCATGGTGACGATGTCTCCGGTACGCATCCAGCCGCCCGGCAGCAGCACCTTGGCCGTCTCCTCGGGCCGGTGCCAGTAGCCGGAGAACACCTGCGGCCCGCGGACCAGCAGCTCACCGGCCTCGCCCGGGGCGCGGTCCCGGGACGGGTCCTCCGGGTCGACGATGCGCACGTCGGTGGAGGGGAACGGCACGCCCACGGTGCCCGGCCGGCGGCTCGGCGCGACCGGGTTGCCCACGGTGATCGGGGACGTCTCGGTCATCCCGTACCCCTCGACCAGCAGGCCGCCGGTCACCTGCTCCCACAGCTCCACGGTGGCCGGTGGCAGCGACATCGCGCCGGAGATCGCGTACCGGATGGAGGTGAGGTCGACGCCGCGCTCGCGGGCGACGGTGGCAAGCTTCGCGTAGACCGGCGGTACCGCGGGCAGGAACGTCGGCGGGCGGCGGCGGACCGCGTCGAGCACCTGGTCGGCGTCGAAACGGGGGAACAGCACCAGTGTGGCCCCGATGCTGACGGCGAAGGTCAGGCAGAGCGTCAGCCCGTAGGCGTGGAACAGCGGCAGCACCGCGTACACCGTCTCCGCGCCGTCGCGCAGGCCCGGCACCCAGGCCCGGCCCTGCGCGGCGTTGGCGCGCAGGTTGCGGTGGGTCAGCACCGCACCCTTCGGCTCGCCGGTGGTGCCACCTGTGTACTGGAGCAGCGCCACGTCCCCGGCCTCGGGCGCGGGATGCCCGGCGGGCAGCGGCCCGGCGGCGGCGACCAGCTCCGACCAGGGCAGCGCGCCGGGCGCGGGGGCGGTCATCGCGGCCCGCGCGGCGCGGACCTTCGGCAGCGGCACCCGCAGCGCCCACCGCTTGAGCCGCGGCAGCGCCGCGGTCAGGTCGACCGACACCACGGTACGCACGGCGCCGCGTCCCGCCACCAGCGGCGCGACCTTGTCCCACACGATCGCGACCGTCGCGCCGTGGTCGGTGAGCTGGCGGTCCAGTTCGTCGGCGGTGTAGAGCGGGTTGTGCTCGACGACCACCGCGCCGAGGCGCAGCACGGCGTAGAACGCGACCACGTGCTGCGGGCAGTTCGGCAGCACCAGCGCCACCCGGTCGCCCGGGCCGACGCCGAGCCGGCGCAGCGCCTCGGCGGCGCGGGCCACCTGGTCGGCCAGCTCGGTGAACGTGGTGGTGGCGCCGTAGAAGTCGAGCGCGACCCGGGGCCCGAACCGTCCGGCCGCCTCGGTGAGCAGGTCGACGAGCGAGCCGTCCGGCTCGGCGATCTCGGCCGGGACCCCGGGTGCGTAGCTGCGGGTCCAGGGTCGCTGAGCGGTCGCGTCCATCGCCGTTACTCCTCGTCGCGCGGATGACGACCCCAGCCTAACGTGACCGGGCGGTAACCTACGCTGACGTAGGTTGCCGGGTAGGTCACACCCGCGCAGGTCAGCGACGGCGGGTCGAATGCTGGTGCACCACCCGCCGGCCCTTCACGATCCCGAAGACGATGACCGCGGCGAGCGCGATCACGCCGATGACGACGAGCCAGCGGACCGCCTCCAGCAGCAGCCCGAGCAGGATGAGCACACCGGCGACCACGCCGACCACCCAGAGCAACGCGCGCATGTCCCAGCCTCCCGTCGTACGGTGGGCAGTGCGCTTTCCCGCTGCTCGTGCGGCCATGCGCCGCCCGGTGGATCAGTGCCGGGCCACGTACACGGTGTTCGCCGCCTCCCGGCCCTGCAACGGGTTCGGGAACCGGACGACGTGCGCCACCGAGGTCGGGAACACCTCGGTGAGCGTGCGCTGGAACGCCGGATCCGGTGGGTCGTTCGACCACAGCGCGAAGACGCCCTCCGGGTGCAGCAGCGCGGCCAGCCGCCGCAGCCCGTCGACCGTGTAGAACGGGGCGTGGCTGGGGTGCAGCACCTGGCGGGGGGAGTGGTCCACGTCCAGCAGCACCGCGTGGAAGCGGCGGCCGGGCTCGTCCGGGTCGAGACCGTCGCCGGCCACAGCGGCGAAGAAGTCCGCCCGGACGAACCGGGTACGCGGATCGGTGGCCAGGCCGGCGGCGAACGGCAGCAGATCCCGCCGGTGCCAGTCGATCACGTCCTCGATCGCCTCGACCACCACCAGTGAGCGCACCCGGGGATCCTCCAGCGCGGTACGCGCGGTGTAGCCGAGGCCGAGCCCGCCGACCACCACGTCCAGCGCCTCACCGGTGAGCGGGGCCAGTCCGAGCCGGGCCAGTTCGATCTCCGCGACCGGGAAGGCGCTGGACATGAGGTACTCGTCGTCGAGCTTCACCTCGTACACCTCGGAGTCCAGTGCCGGGTCACGGCGCCGCCGCAGGCTGATCTCGCCGATCGGCGTCTCCCGCCAGGCCAGTTCCTCGAAACGCGCGCCCACCCGGTGTCCTCTCCGCTGATCCGTCCCCGGATGCTACCGGCCGGTCCCGGCCCGGCCCGGCGAAACGGCGGCGGACGGCGGTCAGTCGGCGGGGCGGGTGGCGACCACCACGGTGTCCAGCGCGTCGACGGTCCCGCCGTCGGTGGCCGGGACCGGCCGGCGGGTCGTCTCGGCCCGCTGCACGCGCAGCCCGGCCAGCCCGTCGACCACCGACTCCGGCGTGAGCAGCACGTCCGGGTCCTGCGGGCCGCCGATGCCACCGGCGAGGTTGGCCAGGTCGTGGCCCACCACCACGAGCGTGCCGCCGGGGCGCAGCGCGGACTTCGCCGCGGCGAGCACCCCGGCGAACTCCGGCGCGGGCAGGTGCAGGTAGCTGATCAGCACCAGGTCGTAGCTGTTCGGCACCGGCCGGTACGCGGTCACGTCCGCGACCCGCCAGTCGACCGTGACGCCCCGCGCGGCGGCCAGCTCCCGCCCCCGGTCGACGGCCACCGCGGAGAAGTCCACCGCGTTGACCCGCCAGCCCTGACCGGCCAGCCAGACCGCGTTGCGGCCCTCGCCGGCGGCGATGTCCAGCGCTGACCCGGGAGTCAGCCCGGTGACCGACTCGACCACGAAACGGTTGGGCTCAGCGCTCCACACCAGTCCGGGCGTGTCGGCGTACCGGCTGTCCCAGGCGCTGCTGTCCACTGTGTTCCCTCCTCCGGCGGCCCCACACCGCCATGGTGACCGTACCGGCCACGGCAAGCGCTCCCACGGTGAGTCCCCACACCGGCGGCAACTGCTGCGCGAGCACGAACACGCCCATCACCACGACGAACCAGCCGAACACCCGGCGCAGCAGGTCGGCCGGGATCCGGCCGGTGAGCCGGCCACCGAGCAGGCTGCCGACGACGGCGGCGGCGGTGACCCCGGCGGCCAGACCCCAGTGGATCTGCACGCTGGACAGGTAGCCGGCCAGGCCGGCGAACGACTTCATCGCGATGACGACCAGCGAGGTGCCGACCGCTACCGGCATCGGCAACCCGCCCAGCAGGGCCAGAGCGGGTACGACCAGGAAGCCGCCGCCGGCGCCGACCAGGCCGGTGACCAGGCCGACGACCACACCGTCCCCGACCACCCGCAGCATCGGCAGCTCGTGCGGCACCGGGCGGCCCTCGGCGGACCGGCGGCCCCGGATCATCGCGACCGCGGTGGCGAGCATCATCAGCGCGAACGCGGTCAGCAGGACGCTGGCCGGGACGAACTCGGCCAGCCGGCCGCCCGCGTACGCGCCGGTCATCCCGGCCACACCGAAGATGAGCCCGGTACGCCAGCGGACCCGGTTCGCCCAGGCGTGCGGCAGCACGGCGACGGCGCTGGTCACACCGACGACGAGCAGCGAGGTGGCGATCGCCTCCTTGGCGGGCAGATCGGCGACGTAGACCAGCAGCGGCACGGCGAGGATCGACCCGCCGCCGCCGAGCAGGCCCAGCGTCACGCCGATCAGCACCGCGCCGGCCAGCGTCAGGACGAGAGTCGTCACTTGCGGCTCCCGTCCCGCAACTGCCCGACGATCGTGTCCAGGTCGCAGCTCGCGCCGCGGTTGTACGGCAGCTTGCTCAGCAGCATGCCCATGGCGCAGGTGTTGGTGAGCGCGGCGAACGTGAGGCCCGCGCCGATGAACGCGGCGACCCACTTCAGGCCGGGGACGAACACCGAACCGACGATCGCGGCGAGCACGATCGAGCCGGCGACGAGGCGTACCTGGCGCTCCAGGTCCCAGCGCGGCCGGCCCTGGTTGACCGGGGCGTTCGTGGCCTGCCAGGCCAGCATGCCGCCGTCGAGCACCTTCACGTTGGGCAGGCCGACGGTGCCGAGCGCCTGACCGGCCTGGCCGGCCCGGACGCCGGAGCGGCAGATCAGCACCACGTCCTCGTCCAGGTGGCTGCGCAGCTCCGCGCGGTGCTCCCGGAGCAGGTCCAGCGGCACGTTGTACGCGCCGGGGATGTGCGCCGCCTCGAACTCACCGGGCGTGCGCACGTCGAGCATCCGGGGCGTACGGCCGGCGGCGATCAGCTCGCGCAGGGTCGCCGCGTCGATGGTGGTGGGGGTGGTCGTGGTCATGCTTCGGTCTCCTTCAGCGGGTGTTCTCGGGCAGGCTCGGGCGCCGGCCGGCGTAGGGACACGCCGGCCGGGCGCTCGGGGGAGAGGTCAGGCGGTGGACGCCATGCGTACGCCGGCCGCCTCGGCCCGGCCGTACGAGTCGTCGATCAGCACCACGTCACGGCCGGCGTTGGCGAGCAGGGACGCGGCTGCGGTGGCCCGGTAGCCGGAGCCGCAGTGCACCCAGACGGTCCCGGCGGGGATGTCGGCGAGCCGCTTCGGCACGTCCGGCAGCGGCACGTGCACCGCACCGTCGATGTGTCCGGCCTTCCACTCGTTCGTCATCCGCACGTCGAGGACGACCTGCGGCGCGGGCAGCCCGGCCGGGGTCTTCCCGGCCTGCGCGGCGGCGAGCGCGGCGAAGTCGGCCACCGCCGTCTCCCGCAGCTGCGACGGGTCCGTGGTCCACTGCTCGGGCTCGCCGGTGGCCTGGGCGGCCGGGCGGTCGATGCCGATGCGGACCAGTTCCCGCTGGGCGTCGGCGACCTGCTCCGGGGTCTGCGCCAGGAACGTGATCGGCACGCCCCAGTCGACCAGCCAGCCGAGCCACGTCGACATCGGCCCGTCCAGGCCGAGGCTGACGGTGCCGGCCAGGTGCGAGGCCGCGTACGCCTTGCGGTGGCGCAGGTCGACCACCCACTCGCCGGCGGCGATACGACGGCGCAGCTCGTCGGCGTCGGCGCGGGCCACCGGCGTGAGGTCGACCGGGGCGGGACCGGCGGCGTTGGCGACGCCCATGTGGGCGTAGTAAGCCGGGTAGGCGTCGAGCCCGGCCAGCGTCTCGGTGACGAATTGGTCGGCGGCCAGCCGCAGCACCGGGTTGGCCTCCTTCTCCCGGCCGATCGTCGACTCGGGCGCGTCGGCCTGGCTGGCCGAGCAGAAGCTGCCGAAGCCGTGCGTGGGCCACACCTGCGCGCCGTCGGGCAGCAGGTCGGCCAGCTTGCGCGCGGAGGCGTACTGGTGGTGCGCCAGCTCGTGCGCGTACTGCTGGCCGAGCAGGTCGGTGCGGCCGGTGGTGCCGAACAGCAGCGAGCCGCCGGTGAACACGCCGGCCGCCGTCCAGCCGCCGTCGGTGGCCTCGTCGAGTGCGTACGACAGGTGGTGGAACGTGTGACCAGGGGTGCCGATCACCCGCAGCCGCATGGTGTCCGACACCGGCACGGTGTCGCCGTCGGCGGCCGGGGTCCGGTCGAACTCGACCGTGTCGGCGGCGGCCACCAGGTACTGCGCGCCGGTGATCCGGGCCAGCTCCAGGCCGCCGGAGACGTAGTCGTTGTGGATGTGCGTCTCGACCACGTGGGTGATCCGTACGCCCTTGGCGCCGGCCAGGTACAGGATGCGGTCGATGTCGCGCTGCGGGTCGACCACGATCGCCATCCGGCCGTCTGAGGCGAGGTAGCTGCGGTCGCCGAGCGAGGAGGTCGCGATGACGGACACGTCGAGGGTCATGCCGTTCCTCTCATTGCCTATATACCCCGGGGGGTATGCGTCGGACAGTCTGCGGCCTGGGTTCTCCAGGCAGGTGTTTACCCGCCCGCGTCGCGGTCACACGGCGCGGGCGGGGCTCAGCCGGTCAGGCGGGCGCCGTCAGGCCAGGGACAGGAAGAGCTTCTCCAGCTCCTCCTCGGTCATCTCCAGCTCCTCGCCCGCCTGGCGGGCGGCGTCGCAGTAGCGCATGCCGGAAGCGATGATCTTGAAACCGGCCCGGTCGATGGCCTTGGAGACCGCGGCGAGCTGGGTCAGTGCGGCGCGGCAGTCCTCGCCGTTCTCCATCATCTCGATGGCGGCGTTGAGCTGTCCCCGGGCCCGCTTGAGCCGGGTCAGCGCCTCGCCTGTCATCTCCGGTCGAAGATTCACGTCGTACCTCCTGCGCTCGAAGATACCCCCGGGGGTACCCGTGCCGCCACCCGTCAGGCGGTCTTGGCCCGGACCTCGTCCATGTCGAGGTCGCGCACGGCCCGGATCAGCTCCTCCAGCCCGGCCGTCGGCAGGGCGCCCGGCTGGGCGAACACCAGCACGCCGTCCCGGAACGCCATCAGTGTCGGGATCGACCGGATCTGGGCGGCCGCCGCGAGGGCCGGCTCGGCCTCGGTGTCGACCTTGCCGAAGACGATGTCCGGGTGCTGCTCGCTGGACTTCTCGTAGACCGGCGCGAACGCCCGGCAGGGGCCGCACCAGCCGGCCCAGAAGTCGACCAGGACGATGCCGTCCCGGTCGACCGTCTCTGCGAAGTCGGTGGTGGTCAACGCCACGCTGGCCATCAGTACCTCCGTCGGTTCGGGTTCCGCCATGTGTAATACACCCCCGGGGGTATCCATTCCGGGCGGGTGGTCCTGGCCGCCTTGATCGACTCCAGCTCGGGGAAGTGGTGGGGTCCGGGGCGGTGGGATGCAGCCACCTCGGCGTACTGGCGGAGCGGGCCGACAACGACGGGCCGGTGAGGGACACGCAGGGTCGCCGGGGGATCGACGGAGCGCTTATCCTGTGCGCCGACCATCCCGGCGGGAAGGGACCCGATGGCGTCGCGGCAGGACCAGCTGCACTCGTACCAGTTCACCGTCCAGCGGGCGGTCGCCGCGCTCGTCATGCGGGAGACGGACCCGCCGCAGTCCCCGTTCCGCCGGCTGGCCGGCGCCGGTCTGGCCAGTGTCCTGGTCGCGGCGATCGCGCTCGGCGGCGTCGCCCTCTACGGCCTGTTCACCGGCGGCGGTGACTCGTGGCGCGAGACGGGCGCGGTGATCGTGGAGAAGGAGTCGGGCGCGCGATTCGTCTACCGCGACGAGAAGCTGCACCCGGTCTCGAACTACGCCTCCGCGCTGCTGATCATCGGGGCGGAGCGGCCGAAGACGGTGCTGGTCGGCCGCCGCGCCATCGAGGGGGTGCCGCGCGGTCTGCCGCTCGGCATCGCCGACGCGCCGGACTCGCTACCCGCGCCGAACCGGCTCGTCCGCGACGCGTGGACGCTCTGCTCGGCGCCGGGCGACGAGGCCGAGCGCGGGGAGGCCGGGCGTCCGGCGGCCGGGCGCGACGAGGCCCGGTCGGTGCTGCTGATCGGGCGGGAGGCCACGGGCGGCCGGGTGCTCGGCGACCAGGGGCTGCTGGCACGGCACCCGGACGGCGGCCTGCACCTGCTCTGGCACGACCGGCGCTACCTGCTGCGCGACACCGACCGGGTGCTCGCCGCGCTGGCCGCCACCCGGGAACGGGCGGTGCCGGTCGCGGCGGCGCTGCTCAACACGCTGCCGGCCGGCGCCGACCTGGCCCCACCGCCGGTGGACGACCTCGGCGAGCCGTCCGAGCGGGTCACCGGCGCGACAGTGGGCGACGTCTACCTGGTGCGCAACTCCGGTGGCGGGCGGCAGTACGCGGTGGCCCAGCGCGGCGGGCTGGCCGGCATCACCGAGTTGCAGGCGGCGCTGCTGCTGGCCCGCACCGGCCAGCGGGAGCCGGAACCGATCACGCTCGGCCGGTTCGCCGCGCTGCCGAAACTGCCCGGTCTGGTGCCCGGCGGGGCGAGCGCGCCGCCCCCCGCACCGCCCCGGCTGGCCACCGCCGAGAGCGGTGCGATCTGCGCGCGCGCCGGTGACGACGCCGGCGTCCGCGAGATCCGCGTCGGCGTCACCGCGCCGGACCTGGCCGCTGCCACGCGGACACCGGGCGGGCGGGCCGGGCTCGCCGACGAGGTGGTGGTGGAGCCGGGACGCGGCGCGCTGGTCGAGGCGGTGTCCGCGCCGGGTGCCACCGGCGGTGCGGTCTGCGTGGTCACCGACCTCGGACGGCGGTACGCGCTGACCGGCGCGGACGTGCCGGGCATGCTCGGCTATGCCGGGGTGCGCCCGGCGCGACTGCCGGCGGGCCTGGTGGACCTCCTGCCGGCCGGTAGCCCGCTCGACCCGGAGGCCGCCCGCACCGTCGCCGCGCCCGCGTGAGCCCTGGTCGGCAGGAGAAGGCTCAGCCGGCGGGGCGGCGCAGCACGCTCACCGCGAAGTCGGCGTCGTCGCGCCACGGCCGCAGATCCCAGGTGGCGAAGCGGTGCTCGGGGCGCAGCCCGGCGGCGACCGCGTCGGCGTCCAGGTCGGCCACCGGGTAGCCGCGGTCGGTGGCGAAACCGACCACCACCAGGCCGTCCGGGCGTACGTGCGCGGCGACGCGGGCCAGCACGTCGCGTTCGGTGCCGGGGGCGACGAAGACCATCACGTTGCCGGCCAGCACCGCGGCGTCGAACGGCTCGGCCTCACCCTGCTCGGCCAGGTCCAGCTCGGCCAGGTCGGCGACCAGGAAGCGGGGACCGGGATGGTCGGCGCGGGCCGCCTCGACGAGCGTCGGGTCCGCGTCCACGCCGACGGCGTCGTGCCCGCGCGCGGCGAGCGCGGCGGCGACCCGGCCGGTGCCGCAGCCGGCGTCCAGGACGCGCGCGCCGGGCGGCACGAGCGCGTCGAGCAGCCGCGCCTCACCGGACAGGTCGGCGCCCTCGGCGGCGAGCTGACGGAACCGGTCCACGTACCACTGCGAGTGGCCGGGCTTCGTGTCGGTCACCCAGCGGGTCGGCTTACCCATGAGGCCACCGTAGCTGATCTTGTGGGAGCGGGTCAGGAGAGCGCCAGGAACGTGCCGGCGGCGAGCGGCCCGCCGAGCGCGACGCCGGCCAGCACCTGCGGCCAGGTGTGGTCGCCGAGCCGTACCCGGGACCAGCCCACGGCCGCGACGAGCACCCAGCCGAGGTTCGCGGCCGGGCCGGCCAGCGGCACCAGCACGGCGACGGTGGCTGCGGCGACCGCCGCGTGGATGCTCAGCTTCCACCAGTGGTTCACCAGCGCACAGGCCGCGCCGACCACGAAGACCACCACGATCACGGCGAACAGCTCGGCCGGCGCGCGGACCGCCGCCAGCAGCAGCAACCCGGCCGCCACCGAGGCCAGCCCGATCGACAGCGGACGGGCCCGCTGCGTGCGGTCGCCGACGTGCCGGTCGGTGAGGCGCCCCCGGCGGACGCCGTGCACGAGCACACCGATCGGGATGACGGCGCAGAACGTGAGCGCGATGCCGCCCCAGAGCAGGAACTGACCGGCCGAGCGGCTGACCCGGGCGGCGGCGACCAGCGGCAGCGCCGTGACCAGGACGGTCGGGGCGAGCGCCTCGGTGAGCAGCCGGGCCGCCCGCGCGCCGGCCCGGCGCTCCCGTGATGCTCGCACCCGATCATCCTGGCACGGACGCTCAGCCCTTCTCGGCCCCGCTGGTGAGTCCCTCGGTGAGCAGGCGTTCCCCGGCGAAGAACAGCACCACGATCGGCAGCGTGAGGATGACCGAGCCGGCCATCAGCACCGTCTTGGGCACCTCGACGCCGTCGGCGAGCAGCGACAGCCCCAGCGACACGGTCCACCGGTCCGGCCGGTCGACCAGGAACAGCAGCGCGAACAGGTACTCGTTCCACGCGATCATGAAGTCGTACAGCGCGACGGCCATCACCGAGGGCGCCGCGAGGGGCAGGCTGACCCGGCGGATGATGCCGAGCCGGCCCGCGCCGTCGATCGCCGCCGACTCCTCCAGGCTCACCGGAATCGTCTCGAAGTAGTTCTTCAGCATGTAGACCGACACCGGCAGCGTCTGCGAGATGTAGACGAGCACCAGTCCGGTCAGCGACCCGCGCAGCCCGGCCCGGGTGAAGACCACGAACAGCGGGATCGCGATGACGATCGACGGGAACAGGTAGACCGCCAGGAACAGCGCGCTGACCTGCCGGCGGCCGAAGAACCGCAGGCGGGACACCGCGTACGCGCCGGGGATGGCGATCACCAGGGTGAGCGCGGTGGCTGCGAGCGCCACCAGGCCGCTGTTGCGGATGAACGTGAGGAAGCCCTGGCCGCCGTCGGAGACGGACTTCAACACCTCGGCGTACGTGGCGACGGTCAGCTCGCCGAACGGCACCCAGAGCGACCCGGGCTCCAGCAGCAGGCGTTCGATCGGGCGTACCGACAGCACCAGCATGTACCAGAACGGCAGCAGCGTGACCACCAGGAACCCGGCGATCACCAGCCGGCGCAGCCAGCGCAGGCTGACCGTCTCGATCCGGTCCCGGTCCATCACGCCTCCCGTCGCGCGCCGAAGAAGCGCAGGTAGATCGCCACGAACACGAGCAGCACCACGGCGAGCACGACGGCCTGGGCGGCGGCCGCGCCGATGTCGGTGCGGGCGGTGAGGAACTGGTAGACCCGGACGCTCACCACCTCGGTGCCGGCCGCGCCGCCGGTGAGCAGGTAGACGTCGTCGAACTTGTTGAACGTCATGATGAAGCGGAGCACGCCGATCAGCGCGATCACCGGCATGAGCTGCGGCAGCAGGATGTGCCGGAACCGCTGGGTGGGTGTGGCCCCGTCGACCCGGGCGGCCTCCTCCAGCTCGCCGGGCACCGCTTGGAGCCGCGCGAGCAGGAACAGGAACGCGAACGGGAAGTAGCGCCACGCCTCGAACGCGATCACCGTCCACAGCGCGGTGGACTCCTGGGACAGGAACGGCACCGGCTGATCCCAGCCGAGGAAGCGCCGCCCCCAGTCGTTGACGATGCCGAGCTGCGGGTCCAGCATCACCTGCCAGACGAACGTCATGGCGACCACCGGCGCCACGTACGGCAGCAGCATCGACGCGCGTACCAGCGTGCGGCCGCGGAACGGCCCGCGTACCGCGAGCGCCGCCACCAGGCCCACCACGATCGAGCCGGCGGTGCCGCCGACGCTGTAGAGCACAGTGGTCCAGAGCGTGTCGGCGAACCCGGGCGTGTGCAGCACCCGGTCGATGTTGTCCAGCGTCAGTTCGCCGAACAGGCCGGTCTTGCGCAGTGTCGCCAGGCGTACCCGCTGGAAGGCCAGCACCACCGTCCAGACGATGGGTATGCCGATCACCGCGACCACGACGAGCAGGGTCGGGCTGACCAGCGCGAGCCCGGCGCGGGACTCGCGGCGGCGAAGTGTCAGCGGACGTCGGCCGGCCCGGCGGGACCGCTCCGGGGTGGGGGAGCGGCCGGCCTCCGGCGCGGTGGTGGTCAATTGACGCCCTTGGCTATCGCCTCGACGTCCTTACGGGCGCGTTCGGCGGCGGCGCGGGCGTCGGACTTGCCGCCGACGACGTCGGCGAGCGCCTTGGGTACGGGAAGCTCACCGAGGATGGCGCCGACGAGCTTGCCCTGGTTCTCGGTCAGGCCCCAGCGCTGGAACGTGTCCGGACTCTTCCGCAGGGTGGCGAGCACGTCCTCGCCGTACACCTCGGACAGCGGCTTCTTGGTGTCCACGCCGGCCGGGCTGGTGTTCCAGGCGGCCCGGAACTTCTGCTTGTCCTCTCGCGTGCCGGTGCGCACCGGGAAACGCCCCTCGGGGGACATGCCGAACCAGCGCGGGTAGCCGTCGGAGAGCATGTACTCCACGAACGACTTCGCCGGGTCGGCCGCGCCGTCGAGCACGGCCCAGGAGCTGACCTCGCCGTACTGGGCCGGTTCGGTGCCGTTCGGGCCCTTGATCGCGGTGACGAAGCCGCTGTTCTTGGCCAGCCAGGCCGGGTCGGACTGGCACTGCGGGCAGGTGGGCCGGGCGTCGGCGCGCAGCCCGGCCAGCTCGTCGAGGATGAACGGCGACCAGATCAGCATGGCCGCCTTGCCGGCGAAGTAGGTGGCCCGGGTGGTGTCGACGTCCTGGGCGCCCTTCACCGAATTGTTCCGCATCAGGTCGCCGTAGAAGCGGAACGCCTCGACGCACTCGGGGGAGTCGAGCGTGACCTTCCCGGAGTCGTCGGTGAGCCGGCAGTTGTTCGCCAGCGCCAGGTGCTCGAACGTCTGCTGGGTGAACACGTCGCCGGGGGAGGTGGCCGCGGTGATACCGGCGACGCCGCCGGTGTTCAGCTTCGCCGCCGCGGCGGCGATCTTCTCGTACGTGTCGGGCGCCGGCAGGCCGGCGGCGGCGAACAGGTCCTTGCGGTAGACGAGTAGCTGGCCCCACCCGTCGCTCGGTACGGCGAGCTGTGCGCCGCCGTCGCTGGTGAGTTCCAGCGCGCGGGGCGTGAACGTGTCCCGGCCGAGCCGGTCGACGACGGCGGCGTTGGCGTCGGCGTCGAGGAGTTCGTTCGCGGACAGCGTGCGCACCCCGGCCAGCGAGACCGAGCCGACCACGTCGGGCAGGTCGCCGGCGGCGGCGCTGGAGGCGATCAGGGACGGGAACTGGTCCTCGTTGACGGTGACCAGGTTGACCTTGACGCCGGTCTTGGCGGTGTAGTCGGCGATGATCGTCTTGGTGGCGGCGACGCGGTCCGCCACGTCTTCCAGGCTCCAGACGGTGATCTGCGAACTGTCGGATTTCTGCCCGTCGTCGCTGCATGCGGCCATGCCGGTCCCGGCCAGTGCCAGGATCAGGCTGATTGCGAGCCGCCGCGTGGAGGGTGATGACATCGGTGGCACTCCTCTCGAAAGAGTACGGCCTGCCGCTAATACCCATCGATTCATCAATCGAATCACATATGCCCATTTTTTGGGTTAGAATCGGGGTCGGCACTTCCCTCGGAGCGACGCCATGAGCAACTGGGTTGTCTCTCTGGCCGGGCCCCGGCACGTACGCCTGGAGCCCTGCCCCACGGACCGGCTCGGTCCGGGCCAGGTCCGCGTCCGCACCCGCTACTCGGGCATCTCCGCCGGCACCGAGCTGACGCTCTACCGGGGCAGCAACCCGCGACTGCGCAAGGACTGGGACGCCGGCTCCCACATGTTCGTGCCCCGCCAGGCCGCGCCCGCGTACCCGGTGGTGGGTTTCGGTTACGAGGAGGTCGGCGAGATCGTCGAGGTCGCGCCCGACGTGGCCGGGCGGCGGCCCGGCCAGCTCGTCTGGGGCATCTGGGGGCACCGCGCCGACGCCGTGCTCCCCGCGACGGCCGCGCATCCGCTGCCACCGGGCCTCGACCCGCTCGCCGCCGTGTTCGCCCGGCCCGGCGCCATCGCGCTGACCGCGGTGCTCGCCGGTGACCTGCATCTGGGCGACTGGGTGGGCGTGTTCGGGCAGGGTGTGATCGGGCTGCTCGGCACGCGTCTGGCCGCGCTCTCCGGCGCCCGGGTGGTCGCCGTCGACCGGATGCCGGGCCGGCTCGCGCACGCCGTGCGGCTCGGCGCGCGCCGGGTGGTCGACGCCGCCGCCGACTCGCCCGCCGCCGCGCTGCGGGCCGCCACCGACGGCCGGGGCGCCGACGTCTGCCTGGAGCTGTCCGGGTCGTACCCGGCGCTGCACGAAGCGATCCGCGCCACCGCGCACGCCGGGCGCGTCGTCGCGGCCGGCTTCTACCAGGGGTACGCCCACGGGCTGGAACTCGGCGAGGAGTTCCACCACAACCGGATCCAGCTCGTGGCCGCCCAGGTCTCCGGGCCCGATCCGGCACCCGGCACGGCCGGCCGGTGGTCCGGGACGCGGATCGCACACACCTTCATGGACCTGGTGGCCGAGGGCAGCGTCGACCCGCTGCCGCTGGTGAGCCACGTCGTCGACGCGGGCGCGGTGGCCGACGCCCTGGCGTTGCTCGACCGCGGTGACGGTGACGTCCTCCAAGTGGTGCTGAGGTTCTAATGGACATTCCGCTTGCCTGCCAGGAGCAGCTGCTTCCCGGCACCGACCTGACCCGGAAGTACGCCCTCGCCGCCTCCCTCGGCTACCAGGGCATCGAGCTGCGCGGGCGGGGCGACCACGCGCTGGCCCGGCGGCTGCCGGAGCTGCGCCGCGCCCGCGCCGCCGGCGTGGTCGTGCCGACCGTCTGCGTCGAGATGGACCACTTCATCGGCGACTTCGACCCGGGCCGCTCCCGCGACGCGGTGGACAACCTGCGGTCCCAGCTCTCGGTGATCGCCGAGCTGGGCGGCGTCGGTGCGATGACCCCCGCCGCGTGGGGCATGTTCTCCCGCCGGCTGCCCCCGTTCGACCCGCCACGCTCGGCCGACGGCGACCGGCGGGTCCTCGTCGACGCCCTGGGCGAGCTGGCCGCGCACGCCCGCGCCGAGGGGGTCACCGTGTTCCTGGAACCGCTCAACCGGTACGAGGACCACATGGTCAACCGGCTCGACCAGGCGGTCGAGCTGTGCCGCGCGGTCGGGTCACCGGCGCTGCGGGTCGCCGCCGACACGTACCACATGAACATCGAGGAGGACGACCCGCACGCCGCGCTGCGCGCCGCCGCGCCGTACCTCGGGCACGTCCAGGTCAGCGACTCCAACCGGCACCAGCCCGGCGCCGGGCACCTCGACTGGGGCGCGCTGCTGGCCACGCTCGACGCGATCGGCTACACCGGCTGGCTGGCGCTGGAGTGCCGGCTGCGCGGCGAGCCGGTCGCCGCGCTGCGCCAGGCCGCCACCGCGCTGGCCCAGGCCCGTCCCCGGCGGGCCGCCGCATGACGCTGACCACCGGGGTACGCGCCGACGCCGACCGCCACGCCCGGCTGCGCCGCCTCGCGCTGGCCACCCTGGACGCCAACTGGGAACACGACCACACCGTCCCCTCCCGCACGCTCTACCCGCACCAGTGGAGCTGGGACTCGGCGTTCATCGCGATCGGCCTGGCCCACGTCCGCCCGGACCGGGCCTGGCGGGAACTGCGCACGCTGTTCGCCGCGCAGTGGGTCGACGGGCGGGTGCCGCACATCGTGTTCAACCCGGCCTCGCGCGCCGGGCCGTACTTCCCCGGGCCGCAGTTCTGGGACTCGGCCCGCGCCGACGGCTCGCCGGCCCGGGCCACCTCCGGGATCGTCCAGCCGCCGGTGCACGCTCCGGCCGCCTGGCTGGTGCACCGCCGCGCGCCCGGCGAGGCGTCGGTGGCCGCGCTGCGGCGGCTCTACCCGAGGCTGGTCGCGCAGCAGCGCTACCTGACCGGTCGGCGCGACGCCGGGGGCGGCGGGCTGGCGTCGATCGTGCACCCGTGGGAGTCCGGGCTGGACAACAGCCCCGCCTGGGACGCGCCGCTCGCAGGGGTGCCCGCCGACGAGGCGGTGATGCGCGCGTACCGCCGGCACGACACCGCGCACGCCGACGCGGCGCAGCGCCCCACCGACCTGGACTACGCGCGCTACGTCGCGCTGGTGGAGGGCTACCGGGCCGGCCGCTACCGGGACGAGGGACTGCTCGGCCGGCACCCGTTCCTGGTGGAGTGCCCGCTGGTCAACTCCGCGCTCGGCGTCTCCGAGTACGCCCTCGCGCGCATCGCCGCGGTGATCGGCGCCGACCCGGGACCGCACCGTGACCGGGGTGCCCGGATCACCGAGGCGCTCGTCACCCGCCTCTGGGATCCGGCCGGCGGCACGTTCTGTCCCCGCGACGTGCGCGCGGACCGGCTCGTGCCGGCCCGGACCGTGCTCGGGCTGATGCCGCTGGCGCTGCCCGAACTGCCCGCCGCGCAGGTGTCGGCGCTGCTGGCCGAGGCGTGCTCGCCGCGCTTCGGGCTGGCCGCCCGGATGGACCGGCCGCTGCCCACGTACGACCGCACCGCGCAAGACTTCGAGCCGCTGCGCTACTGGCGCGGCCCGAGCTGGATCAACACCGGCTGGCTGCTCTGGCAGGGACTGCGTACCCACCGCCGGGCCGACCTGGCCGCCGGGCTGCGCGAGTCGCTGCTCGACCTGGTCGACCTGGCCGGCTGCCACGAGTACTTCCACCCGGACACCGGCGCCGGTCTCGGCTCACCGGCGTTCAGCTGGACCGCCGCGCTGGTGCTGGACGCGCTCGCCCAGGAGTGACGGCGGTGGGCGCCGGGTACGCCGGCACCCACCGGGCCGTCCAGGGCTCAGGCGATGCCGGCCGGGGTGCCGCCGCCGATGCGCAGCGCCGCCATCGGCGAATCGTCGATCGCGTAGCCGAGCGCGTCGACCACCTCGACCACGCCGCTGACCTGCCGGGCCAGCCGCACCGCGAGCTGCGCGGTGGACCGGCGCTCCACCTGGCCGGTGAGCGTCACCACGCCCCGGTCCACTGTCACGTCCACCACGCCGTCGCGGACGCCGAGGCTGCGCCACAGCACCTCCTCGACCACGTCCCGCCGGATGCCGGCGTCCGGGCGCAGGTGCACCTTGAGCAGGTCACCGCGGGTGACGATGCCGACCAGCCGGCCGAGGTCGTTCACCACCGGCAGCCGCTTCACGCCGCGCGCGTCCATCAGCCGGGCCGCCTCCACGATCGTGGCGTCCGGGGTGATCGTGACCGGGGGAGCGGTCATCAGGTCGGCGGCGAGCGTCGCGCCGGCCTTCGCCCGCGCCTCGCGGCGGTGCCGGTCCGGCAGGATCCGCCGCTCCCGGGGCTGGCCCAGGAACTCCACCTTGTACATCAGGTCCGCCTCGGACACCACGCCCAGCACCCGGCGGGTCTCGTCCACCACCGGCGCCGCCGTGACGTGCCGTTCGGTCAGCACGTCGACGATCTCCCGGTACTCCGTGCCCTCCCGTACCGACGCCACGTCCCTGGTCATCACGTCCTGCACCTGCCACGTACGCATGGCGAACCTCCCTGTTGTCCGCCTCCGACGCTAGGCGGCGGCGACGGGCCGGAGCAGGGGCGCAAAGACCAGGTCAGGGGGCCGGAGGTCCCGAATCACCCAGCCGCGACGGGCTCCGCGACCTCGTCGAGGGGCGGCTCGGCGGTCAGCAGGGCGGCCGGCACCGGCTCGACCTCCACCCGGCAGTCGTGGAACGTGGGCGCCTCGCCCAGGTCGGTGTCCCGGACGCCGGTGACCGCGTTGACAGTGGACCGCCCCGGGCTGCGCCGCGCCCAGTACGCCTTGTACGTGAACGCCAGCCCGGGCCGGGCCGCCTCGTCCACCGCCACCGCGGCGAGGAACGCGCCCCTGTCGTTGTGCACGCGCACCGCGTCGCCGTCGGCGAGCCCGCGCGCCGCCGCGTCGGCCGGGTGCAGGTGCACCCGGGGCGGCCCGGCGCGGCGGGTGTGCCACGGCAGCGACGCGAACGTGGAGTTCATCAAATAGCGGTTGGCCGGGGTGAGCAGCGTCAGCGGGAACCGGCGGGCCAGCTCCGGGTCGGCCGCCTCGGCCGGTGGCGTGTACCCGGGCAGCGGGTCCACCCCGAGCGCGGCCAGCGCCGGGTCGTGCAGCCGGGCCCGCCCGTCCGCTGTGGGGAAACCACCCTCGGCGTACGGCGCGGAGCCCACCGGCACGCCGGTGAGCCGGGCGTACGTGCGCTCGCGCAGTTCCTCGTACGTGATCGGGGCGCCGGCCAGCAACTGCCGGGCCAGGTCCTCGTCGCTGTCCCGGAACGCCGGATGGTCGATCCCGAGCGCGGCGGCGATCCGCCGGAAGATCTCGGTGTTCGGCAGCGCCTCACCCGGCGCGCGGGTGACCGGCAGGTTCAGCGTCGTGTAGTGGTGCCCGTAGGACGTCTGGAGGTCCAGGTGCTCGGGCTGCATGGTGGCCGGGAGCACCACGTCGGCGTAGTCGCAGGTGTCGGTCCAGCGCTGCTCCAGCACCACGGTGAACAGGTCGGCGCGGCCGAGCCCGGTCAGCAGCCGGGCCTGGTCCGGGGCGGTCGCCGCCGGGTTGGCGTCGAACACCACGAGCGAGGTGACGGGCGGGTCGGCCTCCCCGGTGAGCACGGCGGCCAGCCGGCTCATGTTCAGCGACCGGGCCGGCGGGGCGGGCATGCCGGCCGGCCGGATCACCGGGCCGTTGTCGACCCGGTGGTGGCCGCTGGTCGTGACCAGGGCCCCGCCGCCGGGGTACCGGAAGTCGCCGGTGACCAGCGGCAGCGCGCAGATGGCCCGGATCGCCTGCCCGGCGCCGTGGTGGCGTTGCAGGCCCAGCCCGACCCGTACCGCCGTCGGCCGGGTGGTGGCGATCCGGTCGCCGAGGCGGTGGATCGTCCCGGCGGGCAGGCCGCACGCGGCGGCGGCGCGTTCCACCGGCCAGTCGTCGAGCCGGGCGCGCAGTTCCGGCCAGCCGGTGGTGTGCGCGGCCAGCCACTCCTCGTCGGCCGCCCCGGCGTCGCGGACGTGCCGCATCAGCCCGAGCGCGAGCGCCGCGTCGGTGCCGGGTAGCGGCGCGACGTGCTCGTCGCTGCGGGCCGCCGTCTCGGTGCGCAGCGGGTCGATCGTCACCACGTACGCGCCGCGCTCGCGGGCCTGCTGCACGAACGGCCACAGGTGCAGGTTGGTGACGAGCGGGTTGGCGCCCCAGAGGACGATCAGGTTCGCCTCGACGATCGACTCCGGTTCGAAGCCGACCGAGGCGCCGTAGAGCGAGCGCAGCGCCGCCCGTGCCGCCGCCGTGCAGATGGTGGTGTCCAGCCGGGACGCGCCCAGGTGGGCGAAGAGCCGGGGCCCCATGGTCCAGCCCTGGATCAGGCCCATCGTGCCGGCGAAGTAGTAGGGCAGCACCGACTCCGGGCCGTGGAGTTCGATGCTCGTCCGCAGCCCGGCGGCCACCCGGTCGACTGCTTCGTCCCAGCTCGCCGGCCGGTACGCGACCCGGCCGACACCCTTCGGGCCGGTGCGGACCCAGGGCGTGGTGAGCCGGTCCGGCCCGTTCACCGCGTCCAGGTAGCGGTTCACCTTGCCGCAGAGCGCGCCCCTGGTGAAGGGGTGGTCGCGGTCGCCGCGCAGCGCGACCGCCCGGCCGTCGTCGACGGTGAGCTGCCAGACGCAGGTGTCCGGGCAGTCCAGCGGGCAGGCGCCGGGGTGGGTGACGGGTGCCATGGCGCGGATGTTACCCCCGGTTCGTGACGTGGCGGCCGTTCGTCGTGGCCGGGGGCGTTTGGCCGGGGCGGGGGCGGGTACCCGCCGGGGCCGAGCGGGGTGGGCGTGGTGCCCGCCGGCGGCGAGGGGAGGGGTGGGATGCGGTTCCCCCTGTTCGTCGAGGCGGTGGCGCGGCGGGCCGAGTTGCCCGCCGACGAGGCCGCGACGGTCTCCCGTGCCGTGTTGCAGACCCTCGCCGACCGGATCACCGCGGACGAGGCGACGGACCTGGCCGCGCAGCTGCCGGACGACGTGGGCGGTTATCTGGAGCCCGCCGGCACCGCCACCACGGGTGGCGCTGTCGACTTCCTGTACCGCGTGGCCGAACGCGCGGCGGTGGACCCGGCGGTCGCGGAGGTGGGTGCCGTCGCGGTGCTCGCCACCCTGCGTGACACGGTGACGGTGGGGGAGTTCCACGACCTCGTCGCGCAGCTCCCGAAGGGCTTCGACGCCATGGTGGACCCCATCCCGCGACCGCCGTACGATGTCTGAGCAGGCTCCCCGCGACCCGGGTTGAGCTGCGGCACCGAGGCCGTCTGCGGCGAAGATTCCACGGCCTGGAAGTATTTTCACCGTAAAATAACTTGTTGCCGGTCACCTACGCTGTAAATCGTCTACGCGCTAGAGGGATGATCGGACGAATTCCTCCGTCCGAGGTTCCAAGGTGCCGTCCCCTCTTCGGCTCAAGCCTCATCGCCGCTCTTCCGGCGCAGGAATCGAGCCATATTCTGCTTCCAATGTGAAGTCCTGGGGGGGATCAATGATCACATTCGTCGATTGCTGCCTGCCTGCCCTCTGTGGAGCGCGACCCGCATCCTGACATGGCAGAGACGATGATCATCAATCGTTTCGGCGCGATCACGGCGGTACACGGCGGACGTCCGGCACTTCTCGGTGAGACCCACGAGGTCACCTACACCGAGCTGGCCGGGGCGGCCGGCGGGCACGCTGCCGTGTTCGCCGCCGCGGGCCTGCGCACCGGAGACCGGATCGCGCTGCTCACCGCACACGGTGCACCGACCGTGGCGGCGATGCTCGGCGCCCTCGCGACCGGATGCGCGTACGTGCCGCTGGATCCGGGCTTCCCGGTCGCCCGGCTGCGCCACATGGTCGACGCCGCCGGCGTCACCGCAGTGGCCTGCGCCGCCGAGCACCGCGACCTGGCATCCACACTGGCCGGCGAGCGGCCGGTCGTCCCGCTGGACGAGGTGCCGCCGGCGCCGCTGCACCCGGTCGCGGCCGACCCGGACGCGCTCGCGTACGTGCTGTTCACCTCCGGCTCCACCGGCGTGCCCAAGGCGGTCGGGCAGACCCACCGCAACCTGGCCCACGTCGTCGACAACCAGATCGCCGCGCTCGGTGTCGGGCCCGACGACCGGCTCAGCCTGCTCGCGTCGTTCAGCTTCGACGCCGCCATCCCCGACCTCTACCCGGCGCTGATCACCGGCGCCGCCGTGGTCCCTGTCGACCTGCGCCGTCAGGGGCTCGCGTACGCCGTCGAGCAGCTCGACCGGCACCGCGCCACGGTGCTGCACTGCACGCCCACCGTCTACCGCTTCCTGCTCGACACGCTCGGCGCGCGCCGGCTGCCCACGGTGCGGGCGGTGCTGCTCGGCGGCGAGCAGGCCACCTGGGCCGACGCGGCCCGCGGCCGGGACCGGTTCGCCCCCGAGTGCGTGCTCGTGAACGGCTACGGCGCGACCGAGATGACGTTCGCCGCCCGGCACGTGCAGCCGCTGTCCGAGGTGGACCCGGATGCCCGCGGGCCGCTGCCGGTGGGCGTCGCGTTCCCCGGCTACCGGCTGGACCTCGCCCCGGACACCGGCGAGATCGTGGTCCGCAGCCGCCACCTCGCCCCCGGCTACCTCAACCAGGACAGCGACCGGTTCGGCGTCGACGCCGACG
Source organism: Micromonospora sp. SYSU B005 (assembly GCF_055362685.1). NCBI lineage: Bacteria > Bacillati > Actinomycetota > Actinomycetes > Micromonosporales > Micromonosporaceae > Micromonospora > Micromonospora sp. SYSU B005. The sequence continues at coordinate 121,495 of NZ_JAXCFU010000007.1, forward strand.
GGCTGCGGTCGTACCGCACCGGTGACCTGGGCCGGCTGCTGCCCGGCGGGGAACTGGTCTGCCTCGGCCGGCTCGACCGGCAGGTCAAGGTGCGCGGCCACCGGGTCGAGCTGACCGAGATCGAAGCCGTGCTGTCCGCCCAGCCCGGCGTCGCGGGCGTCCGCGCCATCGTGCGCGACGGCGAACTGCTCGCGTACGCCCGGCCGGCCGGTGCCCGCCCGGACCCGGTGGCGCTGCGCGCGGCGCTGACCGCCATGCTGCCCGACTACGCCGTGCCCCGAGCGGTGGTGGTGGTCGACGAGTTCCCTCTCACCGTCACCGGCAAGGTCGACGAGCGGGCGCTGCCCGACCCGGTGACCGAGGTGCCGGCCGAGGAGGCACCGGCCACCGACACCGAACGCGCCGTGCACGACATCTGGTGCGCCGTGCTCGGCCGCGACGCGGTCGCCCGCACGGCCAGCTTCTTCGACGTCGGCGGGCAGTCGCTGCTGCTGGGCCAGGTGCAGCAGCGCCTCGCCGAGCGGTTCGGCGTACGCCTGCCGATGCTGCGCCTGTTCGACCACCCGACCGTCGCCGCTCAGGCGGCGCTGCTGGACGCCCCGCCCGAGGCGGTCCGCGCCCCGGTGCTGCCCGCGCCCGCCGCGCCGGTGCGCGCCGCCCGCGAGTACACCGGCGACGAGATCGCCGTGGTCGGCGTCGCCGGGCGGTTCCCCGGCGCGCCCGACGTGGCGACGTTCTGGTGGAACCTGTGCACCGGCGTCGACTCGGTGCACGACCACACCGACGAGGAGCTGGCCGCGCTCGGCGTCGGCCCCGGCCTGCGCGCCGACCCCCGGCACGTCCGCGCCGCCGGCCGGCTCGACGGGGTGGCCGACTTCGACGCCGAGTTCTTCGGCTTCGCCGCCGACGAGGCCGCCCGTACCGACCCGCAGCACCGGCTGTTCCTGGAGACCGCCTGGGAGGCACTGGAGGACGCCGGGCACGACCCGGAGCGCTTCCCCGGGCTGGTCGGCGTCTACTCCGCCACCTCGGCCAACCGCTACTTCCTGTTCCACCTCATGGACAACCCGGCGGTGGTCGGCGACGTCGACCCGGACGACTGGGAGGCCCGGCTCGTCGGGCGCCAGTTCACCGACCACCTGCCCGGTCAGGTGGCCTACCGGCTCGGCCTGACCGGCCCGGCGATGGCCGTGCAGAGCGCCTGTTCCAGCTCGCTCGTCGCGGTGTGCGTGGCCGCGCAGAGCCTCGCCGACTACCAGTGCGACCTGGCGCTGGCCGGCGGGTCCACGGTGATGTGGCCCCGGCACCGGGCCACGCCGGGCGGGCTCGCCTCGCCCGACGGCCGGTGCCGCGCCTACGACGAGGGCGCCGCCGGATCCGGGTTCGGCTCCGGCGCGGGCGTGGTGGCGTTGCGCCGGCTCGCCGACGCGCAGGCCGACGGCGACCGCATCTACGCGATCCTGCCCGGCTGGGCGGTCACCAACGACGGCCCGGACCGGGCCGGCTTCGCGGTGCCCGGCCCGGCCGGACAGGCCGCCGCCGTCGCGGGCGCGCTCGCCACCGCCGAGGTCGCGCCCGGCGAGGTCCGCTTCGTCGAGGGCCACGGCAGCGGTACGCCACTGGGCGACGCCATCGAGGTGGCCGCGCTGCACGAGGTGTACGCGGGCGCCGCGCCCGCCGAGTCCACGGCGCTCGGCTCGGTGAAGACCAACATCGGTCACCTCGACGCCGCCGCCGGCATCGCCGGGCTGATCAAGACGGTGCTCGCCGTCCGGCACGGGGTGATCCCGCCGAACCTGCACTTCACCCGCCCGCACCCGGAGATCGACCTGGCCGCCGGGCCGTTCTACGTGCCCACCAAGGCGCGGGACTGGCCGGACGACGCGCGCCGGGTCGCCGGGGTCAGCGCGTTCGGCCTGGGCGGCACCAACGCGCACGTCGTGGTGGAACAGCCGCCGCCCGCCGAACCGGCCGACCCGCCCGGCGAGGGGCCGTGGCTGCTGCCGGTCTCCGCGCGTACCCCGGCGGCGCTGCGGGCCGCGCTGGCCCGCCTGCGCGGCCACCTGGCCGGGGTCGCCCCGGCGCTGTCCGACGTGGCCGCCACGCTGGCGCTGGGCCGGCGGGCGTTCGCCCACCGGGCTGCCGTGGTCGCCGCCGACCTGCCGGCCGCGCTGTCCGCGCTGGACGTGCTGCTGGACACCGGCGCCCGCATCGCCGGTGACGGCGGCCCGCTGGGCGAGACGGCAGCCGACTGGGTCGCCGGGCGCGACGTCGACTGGCACGCGCTGCACCCCGAGGGCACGGTCCGGCGCACCGGACTGCCCACCTACCCGTTCCAGCGCCGCCGGCACTGGATCGACCCCGTGCAGAAAGGTCCGCGGTGAACTGGTTCGTCTCCGCCGGAAGCCGACCCGAGGCGCCGGTGCGGTTGTTCTGCCTGCCCTACGCCGGAGCGGGCGCCAGCGCGTTCCGGCGCTGGGCGGCCGAGTTCGGTGCGGGCGTCGACGTGGTGCCGGTGCAACTGCCCGGCCGGGAGAACCGGATCACCGAGGACCCGCGCTTCAGCGTCGCCGAGGTGGCCGACGCCATCGCCTCCCGCGCCGACCGCCCGTACGCGATCTACGGCCACTCGATGGGCGGACGGCTCGGCTTCGACGTGGTCCGCGAGCTTCGCCGTACCGGCCGCCCGCTGCCGCTGCGGCTCTACGTCGGCGGCGCCCGCGCCCCGCACGTCGCCACGCCGGGCCCGTTCGACGGGCTGTCCCGGGCCGGCGACGACGAGCTGCTGCGCCGCCTCGGCGAGGGCGGCGGCCTCCCCGCCGAGCTGCTCGACCACCCGGAGCTGGTGGAGCTGCTGCTGCCGCTGCTGCGCGCCGACTTCGGCCGGGTCGACGACTACCGCCACATCCCCGGCGAGCCGCTGCCGATGCCGATCGTCGTGTTCGCCGGCCGCACCGACCGGGCGGTCAGCCGGGAGCAGAGCGCCGCCTGGGCCGAGCACACCGCTGCCGGCTTCACCCTGCACGAGCTGGACGGCGGGCACTTCTTCCTGCACGACCGGCTGACCGAGCTGGCCGCGCTGATCCGGGCCGACCTGACCGCCGCGCCCACCGACACCCGCCCCGGCACGCCGGACGCGGGTCCGGACCCGGTGCGCGCCGCCGGCCGCGGGACCGCCGGCGCCGCGCACCGGGTTCCGCTCGGCGACACCGGCTGGTCGGTGTGGCGCGACGCGGTGCTGCGGACCACCGGCTTCCCGGCCGACGGGCTGGATCTGTTCGCCGCGCCCCGGGCCGCCGCCGCGGCCGACGAGCTGCTGACCACCGGCGCCGGTGAGGACCGGTTCTCGAAGGAGTTCGAGGAGGCGCTGCGCGCCGGCGCGCAGCGGTTCAGCGAGCTGGCCGCCGACCCGCTGCTGCGCGAGGCGGTCACCTGGCAGAACCGGGGCGCCCTCGTCGCGTTCGACGGGCTGGTGCGCGGCGGCGCCGACGCGGCCCGCAACGTGCGCCGACGCGACCGGGAACGGGCGCTGCTGAAGTACTGGCAGCGCTACTGCGGCAAGAACGAGACCGTCGGCTTCTTCGGCCCCAGCTGCTGGGTCACAGTCGATCCCGCGCAGCCGGAGGTTGCCCGGGTCAACCCCGGCGAGAGCCTGACCCGGCGGCGCTGGGTGTGGTTCGAGTCGTGGGCGCTGTCCGCGTACGCCGAACGGATCGGCGCGGACCTGGCGGTGCGCCGGTGGTGGCCGCCGATGCTGCGGGCCCACCTGGCGGTCCGGGACCGCGACGTGCTGCGGCCCGGCAGGCCGGCGCTGACGCTGACCCCGGTGGAGGCCGCGCTGCTGCGCGCGGCCGACGGCCGGCGCGCCGCCGCCGACCTGGTCACCGACCCGGCGATCGGGCTGCGCCGCCCGGAGGACGGCTACGCGCTGCTCGACCGGCTGGTCGAGCGGGAACTGATCACCTGGGACGCGGCCCTGCCGGTGAGCCCGGACGCCGAGCGGGTGCTGGCCGACCGGATCGACGCGATCGGCGACGAGCCGGCCCGCGCTGCCGCCCGCGCCGGGTTCGACCGGCTGCGTGCCGCCCGCGACGACGTCGCCGCCGCGGCCGGTGACGCGGACCGGCTGCGGACCGCCCTGGACGCGCTCGACGCCACGTTCACCGAGCTGACCGGTGTGCCCGCGGTACGCCGGGCCGGGCAGATGTACGCCGGCCGCACGGTCTGCTACGAGGACAGCGCCCGCGACCTCGACGTGGTGTTCGGCGCGCCGCTGCTGTCCGAACTGGCCGCCCCGCTGGACGTGCTGCTGCGCGCCGCCCGCTGGCTGGCCAACGCGCTCGCCCGCGCCTACCTGGACGTGCTGCGCGGCCTGTACGAGGAGCTGCGCGCCGAGTCCGGCGCCCCGGTGCCGCTGGCCGACCTGTGGTTCCTGGCCCAGGGGATGTTCTGGGGTGACGGGGAACGACCGGTCGACGCGGTGGCGGCGGACTTCGCCGCCCGCTGGGCCGGACTGTTCGGCCTGGACACGCTGCCCGCCGGCACCACCGACGTACGGCTGCGCGCGGCCGACCTCGCCGGCCGGATCGACGCGGTGTTCCCCGGCGACGGGCCCGAGTGGTCGAACGCCGCCATGCACAGCCCCGACCTGCAGATCTGCGCCACCGACGCGGAAGCGCTGCGGCGCGGCGACTACACGGTGGTGCTCGGCGAACTGCACGCCGCCTGGTCGTCGTTCGACTGCGCGGTGTTCACCCCGTCGCACCCGGACGTGGAGCGGCTGCGCGACGCGCTCGCGGTGGACATGGGGCAGCGGCGGGTCCGGCTGCTGTTCCCGGCCGACTGGCCGCGGCGGACCAGCCGTACCGCCGAGTCGCTGACCGGCCCGGCCGACCGGCACCTGGCGTTCCTCGACGCGCCGGGCGCCGACCCGGCACGCGTGCTGCCCACCGTCGACCTGGTCGTCGACGAGGTGGACGGCGAACTGGTCGCCACCGCCTCGGACGGTCAGCGCTGGCCGCTCGTCGAGATCTTCGCCGAGCCGCTCAGCGCGCACGCCGTGGACGGGTTCAAGCTGGTCGCCGCCGCGCCGTACACGCCCCGGATCACCGTGGACCGGCTGGTGCTGGCCCGCCAGACGTGGCGGACCACAGTGGGCGAGAGCGGCCTCGCGGTCCCGAACGGCGAGCGGGACCGGTTCCTCGCCGTCCGGGACTGGCGCCGCCGCCTCGGTCTGCCCGAGCAGGTGTACGTCAAGTTCGGCACCGAGACCAAGCCGTGCTTCGTGGACCTGTCCGCGCCGGCGTTCGCCACCACGCTGTGCGCGATGGTGCGCGCCGCCCGGGTCGACGGCGGCGACGACGTGTCGTTCACGGTCAGCGAGATGCTGCCCGCGCCGGAGCAGGCGTGGGTGCCGGACGGGGCGGGCCGCCGCTACTTCAGCGAGCTGCGCCTGCACATCACCGACGCCGGGCGGGAGGACCACCGGTGAGCCACCTGCTGCCCCTGGGCGACACCGGCTGGTCGGTGTGGCGGGACGTGGTGCTGCGTACCGCCGGGTTCCCGGCCGCCGGGCTGGACCGGTTCGCCGCGCCGGACTGCGCCGCCGCCGCGGACGCGCTGCTCGCCGGCGACACCGGCCTCGAGGTGTTCGGCAAGGCGCTGGCCGAGGCGTTCGCCGAGTCCTCCGCGGTGGCCGGTGAGCTGGCCGCCGACCCGCTGCTGCGCGAGGCGGTGACCTGGCAGAACCCGGACATGCTGATCGCGCTGGACGGGCTGCTGCGCACCGACCCGCAGGTCCGCAACGTTCGCCGCCGCAAGCGCGAGCTGAGCCTGCTGCGCTACTGGCAGCGCTACTGCGGCAAGGCCGAGACCATCGGCTTCTTCGGCCCGGTCTGCTGGGGCACGTTCGAGACCTCCCTCCGCGGGGTGCACACCGTGCCCGGCGACGCGCTCGTGCACCGGCGTCGGGTGTACTTCGAGGCGTGGGCGCTCATCGCGTACGCCGATCGGCTCGCCGACGACCTCGCGGTGCGGCGCTGGTGGGCGCCCGCCCTGCAGCCGCATTTGACCGTCGCCGGGCGGGAGCTGCGCTGGCCGCTGCACCCGCCGATCGCGCTGACCCCGGTCGAGGCGCTGGTGCTCGGCGCCTGCGACGGGCGGACGCCCGCTGTGGAACTGGCGCAGCGGCTGTGCGACGCCGGTGAGGTGCACGGCGCCGACGACGTCTACCTGCTGCTCGACCGCTGGGTCGAGCGCGGCCGGCTCAGCTGGGGCGCGAACCTGCCGATCGCACCGGACGCCGAGCGGGTGCTCGAAGCGCGGATCGCCGCGATCGGCGACGAGCCGGTCCGCGCCGCCACGGCGGCCGAGTTCGGCCGGCTGCGCGCCGCCCGCGACGAGGTGGCCGCCGCGGCCGGCGACCCGGACCGGCTCGGCGCCGCGCTCGCCGCGCTCAACGCCGGGTTCACCGCCGTCACCGGGCGCCCGGCCACCCGGCACAGCGGGCAGATGTACGCCGCCCGCACCGTCTGCTACGAGGAGACCGCCCGCGACCTGGAGTTCCGGATCGGGTCGGCGGTCATCGACGCGCTCGCCGAGCCGATGGCGGTGGTGCTGCGTACCGCCCGCTGGTTCACAGGCGAGGTGGCCGCCCGCTGCGGCGAGCTCTTCACCGAGCTGCACGAGGAACTGGCCGCCGACGGCCCGGTGGGGCTGGCCGACCTGTGGCTGCTGGCCCAGGGCACGCTCGTCGCCCCGGACGGCCCGATCGGCCGGGCCGGCGCCACGCTCACTTCACGCTGGGCCGAGCTGTTCGGCCTGGCCGACCTGCCGGAGGGGCAGGCGGAGCTGCGGCTGCGCGCCGCGGACCTGACCGAGCGGGCCCGGGAACTGTTCCCGGCGGCGCGGCCCGGCTGGCCGTCGGCCCGGCTGCACAACCCCGACGTGCAGCTCAGCGCCGCCTCGCCGGAGGCCGTCGAACGCGGCGACTTCCTGCTGGTGCTCGGCGAGCTGCACCCCGCCTCGGTGGCGTTCGACAGCGCGGTGCTCAGCCCGTTCCACCCGGACCCGGCCGCGCTGCGCGCCGACCTCGACGCCGACCTGGGCCCGGTCCGGCTGCGGGTGCTCTGGCCGGACAGCTTCCCCCGCCGCACCACCCGGACCACGTACGCGCTGGCCGGCCCGGCGGACCGCCAGCTCGGCATCGACACCGCGCACGGCGCCGACGTGGACCGCCTGGTCCCGGCCACCGCAGTGGTGGTCGAGCGGACCGGCGACCAGCTCACCGCGGTCTTCCCCGACGGCGCCCGCTGGCCGCTGATGGAGGTGTTCGCCACGCTGCTCGGCTCGCTGCTGCTCGATGCGTTCAAGCTGCTCGGCGCCGCCGCGTACACGCCCCGCATCACCATCGACCGGCTGGTCGTGGCCCGGCGTACCTGGCGCACCACGGCCGGGGCGTGCGGGCTGGGCGGCCACGCCGACGAGACCGCCCGCTACCTGGCGGTACGCCGCTGGCGCGCCGAGACCGGTCTGCCCGAGCGGGTGTTCGTCAAGGTCGGCACCGAGATCAAGCCCTGCTACGTGGACCTGACCGGCCCGCTGTACGCGCAGTCGCTGTGCGCGATGGTCGACGCCGCGCTGCGCACCGGCCCGGACGTGCCGGTGGTGGTCTCCGAACTGCTGCCCGCACCCACCGAGGCGTGGGTGCCCGACGCCCGGGGCCGCGGTTACGTCAGCGAACTGCGCCTCCAGATCACCGACCCGGCCGAGCACCTTGGAGCACTCCGGTGACCGACACCCTGACCGTCAGCGCCGTCCACGGCCCGGACCTGCCGTGGCCGGACGCCACCCTGGCCGACCTGATCACCGCGCAGGCGGCCCGCACCCCGGACGCGGTGGCGGTGCGCCAGTGGGACACCCGGCTCACCTACCGGCAGCTCGTCGACCGGGCCGCCGGGGTGGCCGCCGCGCTGCGTGAGCACGGCGTCGGCCGGGGCGACCGGGTCGGCGTGTGCGGCGCGCGTACCCCCGACCTGGTGGTGACAGTGGTCGGCGTGCTGCTCGCCGGCGCCGCGTACGTGCCGCTGGAGCCGGGCGGCCCCCGGGCCCGGCTGCGCGGGATCGCCCGCGACGCGGGCGTCCGCGTGGTGGTCGGCGACGCGGCGGCGGCCGAGTTCGGCGACGAACCCGGCGTGGCGGCGCTCGGCCTGCCCGGCCCGGCCCCGCTCGCGCCCTGCCCCGCCCGCCCCGGCGACCCGGCGTACGTGCTGTTCACCTCCGGCTCCACCGGCCGCCCGAAGGGCGTGCTGACCACCCACCGCAACGCGGTCGAGTTCGTCACCGGAGTGAGCGCGCTGACCGGCGCCGACGCCTCGGTCCGCAGCCTCGGCATCGCCTCGCTCGGCTTCGACGCGGCCACGATGGACCTGTTCGTGCCGCTCACGCTCGGCGGCGCGGTGCAGCTGCTCGGCGCCGACGACCGGGCCGACCCGGTACGGCTGGCCCGGTTCGTCGCCGCGCACGAGGTCACCTGGGGCTTCATCACCCCGACCGTGCTGGCGCTGCTGGACCCGGCCGGGTTCCCGTCGTGGCGGGTGCTGCTCTGCGGCGGCGAGGCGGTCCCCGCCGAACTGGTCGCCCGCTGGGCGCCGGGCCGGCGGTTCCTCAACGGCTACGGCCCGACCGAGACCACGGTGCTGGCGGTCGCCTGCGACCTGACCCCGGCCGACACCGACCCGATGCCGATCGGCCGGCCGCTGCCCAACCACCGGGCGTACGTGGTCGACGCCGACCTGCGTCCGGTGCCGGCGGGGGAGACCGGCGAGTTGCTGATCGGCGGGCCCGGCCTGGCCGACGGGTACCTGAACCGGCCCGGCCTGACCGCCGAGCGGTTCGTGCCCGACCCGTTCGGCGAGGCACCCGGCGAGCGGCTCTACCGCACCGGCGACCTGGTCCGGCAGGGCCCGGACGGCCGGATCGTCTACCTCGGCCGCGCCGACCGGCAGGTGAAGGTGCGCGGCCAGCGCATCGAGCTGGGCGAGATCGAGGCGGTGCTGGCCGCCCACCCGGGCGTCGAGCGTGTTGCGGTGGAGGCGGTGCCCGGCCCGGCCGGCGCCGAGCTGGTCGCGTTCCTCACCCCGGCCGGCGCGCCGGACGACGACGAGCTGCGGGCGTACGCGACGACGCGGCTGACCACCGCGATGCTTCCGGCCCGGACGGTGCGGCTGGACGCGCTGCCGGTCAGCGCGACCACCGGCAAGCTGGACCGGCCGGCGCTGCGCGAACTGGCCGCGGCCGCCCCGGCCGCCGTGGCCGACGCGTCCGCCGACGACGACCCGGTGACGGCGGCGGTCCGGCGCGCCTGGACCCGGCTGCTCGGCGCCGTGCCCGCCCCGGACAGCGACTTCCTCGCCGTCGGCGGCAACTCCATCGCCGCGATGCGGCTGGTCGCCGCGCTGCGCGCGGAACTGGGCCGGCAGGTGGACACGCGGGTGCTGTTCGCCGACCGCACGTTCGCCGCGCTCGTGGAGCGGGTCCGCGCCGCCGACCCCGCCGACGCCGACGGGCTCACCACCGGCAACCCGCCGACGCTGTCCCCGCCGCAGCGGCGGCTGTGGTTCATGGACCAGCTCGCCCCGTCCAGCGCGCCGTACAACATCGCCGTCGCGCACCGGCTGCGCGGGCCGCTGGACGTCAGCGCGCTCGGCGCCGCGCTGCGGGCCGTCGCGGAACGGCACGACGTGCTGCGCTGGCGCATCCCGTGCAACGGCGGCGTGCCGTACGCGGTCCGCGAGGAACCCACCGACGTGGCGGTGCCGGTGGTCGACCTGACCGGCGCCGCCGACCCGGACGCCGAACTGGCCGGCATGCTCGCGGCCGGTGCCGGGCACGCGTTCGACCTGGCCACCGGGCCGCCCTGGCAGGTGACCGTGTACCGGCTCGCCGCCGAGGAGCACGTGCTCGCGGTCACCGTGCACCACGCGGTCTTCGACGGCTGGTCCGAGGCGCTGCTCTACGACGAGCTGGCGCTCGCGTACGCCCGCGCGCTCGGCCGGTCGGTGCCGGGCCGTCCGCCGCTGCCGGCCACGTACGCCGACTACGCGGTGTGGCGCGCCGACCGGGACCGGCGCCGGGGCGAGACGGACCTGGCCTGGTGGGCCGCGCACCTGGCCGGCGCGCCCACGGTGCTGGACCTGCCCCGCGACCGTCCCCGCCCGGCCGTGCAGACGTACGCCGGCGCGGAGGCCGCGGTCCGGCTGGACGAGACCGCCGACCGGGCCGTGCGGGACCTGGCCGCCCGGCGCGGCACCACTGTCGCGGCGGTGCTGCTTGCCGCGTTCGGCGAACTGCTGCGGCGGGTCACCGGCGGCGACGAGCACGTGCTCGGCGCGATCGTCGCGGACCGGCGGCTGGCCGCGTTCGACGAGGTGATCGGGTTCTTCATCGACACCGTGCCGGTGCGGGTCCGCTCCGGCGGCGCGAGCTTCGCCGAGCAGGTCGACCGGGCCGCCGCCGAACTGCACGAGGTCACCACCCACCCGGGCGCGCCACTGGAACGCATCGTCGAGGCGCTCGGCGTGGGCCGGGACACCTCCCGCGCCCCGCTGGTGCAGGTGCTGTTCAACGTGCTCAACTTCGTCGCGCCCCGGCTGACGCTGACCGGCCTTGCCGTCGAGCCGGTGTCGGTGCCGAAGCCGGGGTCACCGTTCGACCTGACCGTCTACGTGGTGGAGCGCGACGGCCGGGCCGGCGTCGAGGTGGTGCACAACCCGGACCTGTTCACCGGCGACCGGATCGACGCGCTCCTGACCGACCTGGCCGCCCTGGTCGGCGCGCTCGCCGCCGACCCGGACGCCCCGGCCGCCGAGGTCGCGCCCGAGCTGCCCCGCCCGGCGGTACGGGTCGCGGCGCTCGGCGCGATGAGCGTCGCCACCGCCGAACCGGCCCGCGCGCCGCTGCCCGCCGGGTCGGACGCGCTCACCGCGACCGAGGAGCTGATCGCCGGGATCTGGCGGGACGTGCTCGGCCGCGACGCGGTCGGCGTGAGCGACAACTTCTTCGACATCGGCGGCCACTCGATGGCCCTGGCCGCCGTGCACGCCCGCCTCACCGAGGCCACCGGCCGCTCGATCACCATGCTCGACCTGTTCCGCCACCCGACCGTGCGGGCGCTCGCCGCCAGCCTCGACGGGGCCGCCGACCGGCCGGAACTGGCCCGCGCCGCGATGCGCGCCGCCGCCCGGCGGGGCCGCGCCCGCCGCACCCCGCCACCACGCCGACCTCACCCGTGACGCGATCCCTTGTGAATGAAGGAACCCCCATGCAGAACGACATTCCCGCCGACGACGGCGTCGAGCCCATCGCCATCGTCGGGCTCGCCGCCCGCCTCCCCGGCGCGGCCGACGTCGACGAGTTCTGGCGCAACCTGGTCGACGGCGTGGAGTCGACGACCGAACTGACCCGCGAGGAGCAGCTCGCCCGCGGCGCCCAGCCGCAGGAGGTCGACGACCCGGGCTGGGTCAACCGTGCCCCGCTGGTGGACGGCTACGACGAGTTCGACGCCGGCCTGTTCGGGATGACCGCCCGCGAGGCCGAGATCACCGACCCGCAGCACCGGCTGTTCCTGGAGACCTGCTACACCGCCCTGCAGAACGCCGGATACGACCCGGGCCGCTACGACGGCGCGGTGGGCGTGTACGCCGGCACCGGCGGCAACACGTACCTGCACCGCAACGTGTACCGCAACAAGCGCGTCGGCGGGAACCCGCACGGCGCGGTCTCGCTCGCCACCGGCAACTCGCCGAACTACGTGGCCACCAACGTGTCGTACCGGCTGGACCTGCGCGGGCCCAGCATGACCGTGCACACCGCCTGCTCCACCTCGCTCGTCGCGTTCCACCTGGCCTGTGAGGCGCTGCGCAACGGCGAGTGCGACATGGCCCTGGCCGGCGGCGTCAACATCGAGCTGCCGCACGTCGGCTACCTCGGCATGGACGGCTTCACCTCGCCCGACGGGCGGTGCCGGCCGTTCGACGCCGGAGCGAACGGCACGGTGTGGGGCAGCGGCGTCGGCGTGACGCTGCTCAAGCGGCTGTCCGACGCGATCGCCGACGGCGACACCATCCGCGCGGTAGTGCTCGGCAACGCCATCAACAACGACGGCGCCGGGAAGGTCGGCTTCACCGCCCCCAGCATCGACGGGCAGATGGAGGCCGTCGCCCAGGCCGTCGAGCTGGCCGGCGTCGACCCGCGCAGCATCAGCTACGTCGAGGCGCACGGCACCGGCACCGCGCTCGGCGACCCGATCGAGGTCGCCGCGCTGTCCGCCGTCTACACCAAGGACACCGACGAGCGCGGCTGGTGCGGCATCGGCTCGGTGAAGTCGAACATCGGCCACCTCAGCCAGCCCTCCGGCATCGTCAGCGTGATCAAGACGGTGCTGGCGATGGAGCACGGGCTGATCCCGCCGACCATCAACTACGAGTCGCCAAACCCGGCCATCGACTTCGCCGACACCCCGTTCTACGTGGCGAACACGCTGACCAAGTGGGACACCGACGGCGGACCGCGCCGCGCCGGCGTCAGCTCCTTCGGCATCGGCGGCACCAACGCGCACGTGGTGCTGGAGGAGGCCCCGGCCGCCGGCCGGCCCGAGCCGCCGTCCCGCCCGGCGCAGCTGCTCCAGGTGTCGGCGAAGACCCCGACCGCGCTGGACACCGCCGTACGGCGGCTCGCCGACCACCTCGAGAGCGGCAGCGACGTGGCGCTCGCCGACGTGGCGCACACGCTGCGCGTCGGCCGCCAGGTGTACGCCCACCGAGCCGCCGTCGTCGCCGGTGACCCGGCGTCCGCCGCCGCCGCGCTGCGCGAGCGGCGCAAGGGCCACCGGGGTGCCGCCGAGGGCGCCGCGCCGCGGGTGGCGTTCCTGTTCAGCGGCCAGGGCTCGCAGTACGCCGGAATGGGCGCCGAGCTGTACGCGCAGGACACCGCGTACGCCGCCGCCGTCGACGAGTGCGCCGAGCTGCTCCGCCCCGAGCTGGGCCTGGACATCCGCGACCTGATCCTGGGCCGCGACCCGGAGGCGGCGGACAAGCTCACGCAGACCCGCTACACCCAGCCCGCCCTGTTCACCGTCGAGTACGCCCTCGCCGCCGCCTGGCGGGCCGCCGGGGTCACCCCGGCCGCGATGATCGGCCACTCCATCGGCGAGTACGTGGCCGCGACGGTCGCCGGGGTGCTCGACCTCGCCGACGCGCTGCGCGTGGTGGCCGCCCGGGGCCGGCTCATGCACTCCCTGCCCGCCGGTTCGATGCTGGCGGTCACGCTCGACGAGTCGGAGGTGACCGGCAAGCTGCCCGAGGGCCTGTCGGTGGCCACCGTCAACGGCCCCGGCACCTGCGTGGTCGCCGGTGAGACGGCGCTCGTGGAGGAGTTCGCGGCGAGCCTCGGCGGCAAGAACAAGTCGAAGGTGCTGCGCACCTCGCACGCGTTCCACTCGCCGATGATGGACCCGATCCTGGACGAGTTCACCGCGCTGATGGCCACCGTGCCGCTGCGCGCCCCGGCGGTGCCGTTCGTCTCCAACGTGACCGGCACCTGGATCACCGAGGCGCAGGCCACCGACCCGGCGTACTGGGCCGCGCACCTGCGCCGCCCGGTCCGCTTCGGCGCGTGCGTGGCGACGCTGCTCGCCGAGGGCACCTGGGCGCTCGTCGAGTGCGGCCCCGGCCGGCAGCTGGCCAACCTGGCCCGGATGCAGGTCGCCAAGGCCGGTGAGGCGCAGCGCGCGCTGACCCCGCTGGGTAGCCTGCCCGGCCCGGGCGAGCAGACCGGTGACCTGGCCGCGCTGCTCGGCACGGCCGGCGCGCTCTGGTGCGCCGGGGTGCCGGTGAGCGTCCCGGCCGACCCGCACGCGCGGCGGGTGCCGCTGCCCACGTACCCGTTCGAGCGGCGCCGCTACTGGATCGACCCGGACCCGGAGCAGGAGCTGGCGGCGGCGCCCGTCGAGACCGGCCCGCGCCCGCTGCCGGAGTGGTTCGCGGTACCGGTGTGGCGGCAGGCCGCGCCGGCCCGCACGGCCGAGCCGCTGGGCCGCTGCCTGGTGCTGGCCGACGGTCCGCGCGGCGACGCGCTCGTGGCCGCGTTGCGCGCCGCCGGCGACGACCCGGTCGAGGTACGCGCCGGCGAGGCGTTCACCGCCACCGCCAACGGCTTCCGGCTGCGCCCCGGCGTACGCGCCGACGCCGAGGAACTGGTCGCCGCGCTCGGCGCCGACCTGCCCCGGCGGATCGTGCACGCGTTCGCGCTCGACGGTGACCCGGCCGGCACCGACGCGGCGGCCGCCTGGGCGGCGCAGGAGCGCGGCTTCTTCGGCGCGCTGCACCTGGTGCAGGCCCTGGCCGGCGCGGGTGTGACGGCCGACGAGGCGGGCGTCCGCCTGGACCTGGTCACCGCCGGCATCGGCGACGTCCGCGGCGACGACCTGACCCGCCCGGAGCACGCCACGCTGGCCGGCCTGGCCCGGGTGCTCCCGGCCGAGCTGCCCGGCCTGACCGTGCGGCTGCTCGACACCGACCCGGCCGCGCGCGGCGTGGCGGCCCTGGTGGCCGAGCTGCGCAGCCCCGTCGACGCCGAGCACCCGGAGGTGGCGCTGCGCGGCGACCGCCGCTGGCTGGCCGGCTACGAGCAGGTCACAGTGGCCGCCGAGGACGAGCCGGGCGTGCTGCGCGAGGAGGGCCGCTACCTGATCACCGGCGGTCTCGGCGGCATCGGCGTCACCCTCGCCGAGGACTTCGCCCGCCGGGCCCGTGCCAAGCTGGTGCTGCTGGCCCGCTCCGGGCTGCCCGAGCGGGACGAGTGGGACGCGCACCTGGCGGTGCACGGCGGCGCCGACCGGGCCGGGCGGGCCATCGCGGCGATCCGCCGGATGGAGGCCGCCGGCGCCGAGGTGCTGGTGCTCGCCGCCGACGTCACCGACGCGGACGACCTGCGCCGGGTCCGCGACGAGGCGGAGCGCCGGTTCGGCGGGCTCGACGGCATCGTGCACGCCGCCGGTCTGCCCGGCGGCGGCATGGCCGAGGTGAAGGACCGCGACGAGGCGCGGCGCGTGCTGGCCCCGAAGCTGGCCGGCACCCTGGCGCTGGCCCGGGTCTTCGGTGACCTGCCGCTGGACTTCGTCGTGCTCTGCTCCTCGATCACCGCGGTGATCGGCGGGTTCGGCCAGGTCGACTACTGCGCCGCGAACAACTTCCTGGACGCGTTCGCGCGCTCCGGCACCGGGTTCCGCGCGCCTGTGGTGTCGCAGAACTGGGGCGGCTGGGCGGAGGTCGGCATGGCGGTGGAGACCGCCGCGCCGGCCGCGTTCCGGGCCGCCGGGCGGGACACCGTGACCACGGCGGTCGCCCACCCGGTGCTCACCACGAT
The DNA here is from genome assembly GCF_055362685.1 of Micromonospora sp. SYSU B005. Lineage (NCBI taxonomy): Bacteria > Bacillati > Actinomycetota > Actinomycetes > Micromonosporales > Micromonosporaceae > Micromonospora > Micromonospora sp. SYSU B005. The sequence continues at coordinate 136,918 of NZ_JAXCFU010000007.1, forward strand.
GGTGGCCGGCCCGGACGGGACGGTGCTGCACGGCCTGGTCTCGGCGGACACCCACTGGCTGCTCGACGAGCACCGGATCGGCGGGGTGCCGGTGGTGCCGGGCACCGCCCACCTGGAGTCGGTGCGCGCCGCGGTGGTCGCCGCGCTGCCCGCGCCGGGGCCCGACGCCGCGGTGGAGCTGCGGGACGTGGTGTTCCTGGAGCCGTTCTCGGTGCCGGACGGCACCGTGGCCCAGTACCGGGTCGAGCTGACCCCGGCCGAGGACGGCACCGACTTCACCGTCGCCAGCCTCGCCGCCGGCCAGGCGCGCACCCACGTCCGCGGCACCGCCGGGTGGACCACCGACGCGGCCCCGCCGGCCGCCGTGCCCGCGGTGGCCGGGCGGCGGGTCGACGACGACGCCTCGTTCGGCCGGGGACGCACCAGCATGCTCACGTTCGGGCCGCGCTGGGCGGCACTGGCCGAGCACCACCTCGCCGACGGCGAGGAGCTGGCCCGGGTGCAGGCACCCGCCGCCGCGGTCGGTGACCTGCCCTCCTGGGGCATGCACCCGGCGCTGCTGGACGTGGCCACCGCGTTCGGCCGGGGCCAGGGCTCCGGCACCTACCTGCCGCTGTCGTACGGCCGGATCGTGGTGCGCGGCGCGCTGCCGGCGACGTTCCACAGTCACCTGCGGCACCGGCCCGCCGCCACCGACGAGGTGGTCGCCGCCGACCTGTCGCTGCGCGACCCCGACGGACGGGAGCTGGTCTCGATCAGTGACTTCGTGCTGCGCCGGGTCGACCAGGACGCGGTCACCGGCAACCTGGGCGAGGCCCCGGCGGCGGACGCGGACGCCGCGGCGCCGGTCACCGAGGACATCCGGCCGGTCGACGGCGCGGAGGCGTTCCGCCGCAGCCTCGCCGCCGGTCTCGGCGCGCAGGTGGTGATCACCACCCGCACCGTCGCCGACATCCGGCGCCGCGCGGCCCGGGTCACCACCGACAGCCTCGCCGAGGAGACCGACGCGCCGGCCGGCTCGGCCGGGGTCACCGGCGGCGGCTCGGCGGCGCCCGGCACCGAGCTGGAGAAGACGATCGCCCAGGTGTGGCGCGACGGCCTCGGCGTCACCGACGTCGGCGTGGACGACGACTTCTTCGCCCTCGGCGGCAACTCGCTGGTGGCCGTGCAGCTCATCGCCGCCATGCGCAAGGCGACAGGCGTACGGCTGCCGATGCGCAGCCTCTTCGAGACCCCCACGGTGGCCGGCCTGGCCGCCCGGATCGAGGAGCTGCGCGCCGAGGCGCCCGCCGACGCACCGGCCGCTCCGGCGGCGATCCCGGCCATCCCGCGGCTGCCCCGCGGCTGACACCCCGACGCAGAACCAGGAGACACCGCACCATGAGCGAGACAACCACGACGCTGCCGGTGGTCGTCGAGAGCGACGGCCGGGCGCTGACCGACCTGATCGCGGCCCGGCGCGCCGAGCTGCGGGACACCCTCGTCACCAGCGGCGGGCTGCTGTTCCGCGGCTTCGACGTGGGCGGCGTGGACGGCTTCGACCAGGCCGTCCGCGCACTCGCCGGCGAGCCGCTGACCTACACCGAGCGCTCCTCGCCCCGGCACTCCATCAAGGGCCGGGTCTACACCTCGACCGACTACCCGCCGGACGAGGAGATCTTCCTGCACAACGAGAACTCGTACCAGGCGCGCTGGCCGCTGACGCTGTTCTTCTACTGCGTCACGCCGCCGGACAGCCAGGGCGCCACGCCGCTGGCCGACGTGCGCCGGGTGTTCGAGCTGATCGACCCGGCGGTCCGCGAGGAGTTCATCCGCCGCCGGTGGATGCTGGTGCGCAACTTCCACGGCGACTTCGGCACCCGCTGGCAGGAGGTGTTCAACACCGAGAGCCGCGCCGAGGTCGAGGCGTACGCGGCGGACAACGGGATCACCGTGGAGTGGGTCGGCAAGGACGGCCTGCGTACCCGCGCGGTCCGCGACGTGGTGCACCACCGGCCCGGGTCGGACACCCCGCGCTGGTTCAACCACGCCACCTTCTTCCACCTCAGCACCCTGCCCAAGGATTACCAGGAGGGGCTGCTGGCCATGTTCGGCGCCGACGGGCTGCCGTCGAACACCTACTACGGCGACGGCGGCGAGATCCCCGCCGACGTCATGGACCACCTGCGCGCCGCCTACCGGGCCGCCACCGTCCGCTTCGACTACCAGCGCGACGACGTGCTGGTGGTGGACAACATGACCGCCGCGCACGGCCGGGAACCGTTCACCGGCCCCCGCAAGATCGCCGTCGCGATGGCCGAGCCGTACACCCCCGAGACCGCAGGAGCGAACTGACATGGCCGAACCCCGATTCCTGGTCGTGCGCAACGACGAGGAGCAGTACTCGATCTGGTCGGCCGACCGGGACCTGCCCGCCGGCTGGCACGACACCGGCTTCGCCGGCACGCGCGAGGAGTGCCTGGCCCACGTCGACGAGGTGTGGACCGACATGCGTCCCCGCTCCGTGCGCGAGGCCCTCTCATGAGCACGAGCCAGGAGTGGACCTTCCCGGCCTCGTACGCCCAGGAGCGGGTGTGGATGGCCAACCAGCTCGACGCCGGGTCGCCGGTGTTCAACGTGTCCTTCCCGTGGCTGTTCCCGGCCGGCGTGGACGCCGATACGGCCGGTGACGTGGTCAACCGGGTGATCGCCCGGCACGAGGCGCTGCGTACCCACCTGCGGACCGACGACGGCGCGCTGGTGCAGGTCGTGCGCGCCCACGAGCCGGCGTCGCTGCCCGTCACCGACATCACCCACCTGCCGGCCGGTGAGCAGCGGGCCGAGTTCGAGCGCATCCGCGGCGAGATGGCCCGCACGCCGATCCCGCTGGACGCGGCGCCGCTGTGGCGGGCCCGGCTGATCCGCATGGAGGAGGGGCTGGCGCTGGCGTTCGTGGTGCACCACGCTGTCTTCGACAGCCACTCGGCGGTGCTGTTCCACGCCGAGCTGGTCGCGTTCTGCGAGGCCGCGCGCACCGGCGCCGAGCCCGCCGTGCCCGAGCTGCCCATCCAGTACGCCGACTTCGCGGTCTGGCAGCGTCAGCAGCTCACCGGTGCGGAGCTGGACCGGCAGCTCGCGTTCTGGACCGGTCACCTGGCCGGCGCGCCGCCGGTCACCGGGCTGCCGCTGGACCGGCCCCGCCCGGCCCAACTCGGCTTCGCCGGTGACGAGGTGCGTTTCACGCTGCCCGACGGGCTGCTGGACCGCGTCGGCGCGCTGGCCACCGGCGCGCAGGCCACGCCGTACATGGTGCTGCTGGCCGGTTTCGCGGCGCTGCTGTCGCGGATCTCCGGCGACGCCGACGTGGTGGTCGGCGTCTCCACCGCGGGCCGGGACAATCCGGAGCTGACGCCGCTGATCGGCATGTTCGTCAACCCGGTGGCGCTGCGCTGCGACGTCTCCGGTGACCCGACGTTCGCGGCGCTGCTCGGCCGGGTCCGCAACGGCCTGATCGACGCGATGGAGCACGGGCAGACGCCGTTCCAGAAGATCGTCGAGGCGGTCGACCCGCAGCGTGACCCGTCGGTGCAGCCGATCTTCCAGACCGCGCTGAACTGGATCCCGGACTCCGGCCTCGACCCGGTGGAGCTGGGCACCACGAAGGACGACCTGGCCTTCGACATCACCACCGGCGACTGCCGCCTGGTCTACCGCACCGAGTTGTTCGACCGGGCCACGGCCGAGACGGTGGTCGACCGCTACGTACGGCTGCTCGCCGCCGCGGTCGCCGAGCCGGAGCGTACGGTCGGCGCGCTGCCGCTGCTCACCGACACCGAGCGGGATCGGGTGCTCGGCACCTGGAACGACACCGTCCACGACGTGCCGGTGACCACTGTGGTCGACGAGGTGCAGCGGCAGGCCGCCGCCACCCCGGACGCGGCGGCGCTGGTCTGCGACGGCGTGACGCTCGGCTACGGCGAGCTGAACACCGCCGCGAACCGGCTGGCCCGGCTGCTGGTGGCGCGCGGCGCCGGCCCGGAGACCCGGGTCGCGCTGGCGCTGCCCCGCTCCTGCGACCTGGTCGTGGCGATGCTGGCGGTGCTCAAGGCCGGTGCCGCGTACGTGCCGGTGGACACCGCGTACCCGGCCGGCCGGATCGCCTACCTCCTGGCCGACGCCGCGCCCGCGCTGGTGGTGACCGCGCCGGACACCGCCGCCCTGGTGCCCGGTGACGCGCTGGTGCTCGACGGCGAGGTCGGCTCGGACCAGTCCGGCGACGACCTCACCGACGCCGACCGGGTCGCGCCGCTGCGCCCGGAGCACCCGGCGTACGTGCTCTACACCTCCGGCTCCACCGGCCGCCCGAAGGGCGTGGTGGTCGAGCACCGGGCGGTGACCGCGTACCTGGCCTGGGCCCGCGCGACCTACCCGGGGCTGGCCGGGGTGGCGCTGCTGCACTCGCCGGTGTCGTTCGACCTGACCGTGACCGGCCTGCTCGGCACGCTCACCGCCGGCGGCACGGTACGGCTCGCCGCGATCGACGATCCCGCCGCCCGCGCCGGTGGCCGGCCCGCGTTCCTCAAGGTCACGCCGAGCCACCTGCCGCTGCTCGACGGCGAGCTGTCGCCGACGGCCGACCTGGTGATCGGCGGCGAGGCGCTGACCGGTGAGCAGCTCGCCGCATGGCGGGCCGCGCACCCCGACGTGGCAGTCATCAACGAGTACGGCCCGACGGAGGCCACTGTGGGCTGCGTCGCGGCCCGGATCGCCCCCGGCGAACCGGTCCCGGCCGGTCCGGTGCCGATCGGCACGCCCACCTGGAACACCCGGGCGCTGCTGCTCGACGCCGCCCTGCGGCCGGTGCCGCCGGGCGTGGTGGGGGAGCTGTACGTCACCGGCACCCAGCTCGCGCGCGGCTACCACTACCGGCCCGCCCTGACCGCCGAGCGCTTCCTGCCCTGCCCGTACGGCCCGCCCGGCGCGCGGATGTACGCCACCGGCGACCTGGCCCGCTGGCGTGCCGACGGCACGCTGGACTACCTGGGCCGCCGCGACGACCAGGTCAAGGTGCGCGGTATGCGGATCGAGCTGGGCGAGGTGGAGGCCGCGCTGCTGGCCCACCCGGACGTGCGCGCCGCCGCCGCGGCGGTCCGCACCGACGGCGGCGAGCCGACGCTCGTCGGCTACCTGGTGGGCCCGGCCCACGAGGACTCGGTCCGCGCCGAACTGGCCCGTGAGCTGCCCGCGCACCTGGTGCCGGCCGCCCTGGTCCGGCTGGACGCGCTGCCGCTGACGCCGAACGGCAAGCTGGACCGTGCCGCGCTGCCCGCCCCGGCGGCGGCCGAACCGGCCGAGGACAGCTACGTCGCGCCCCGCACCGAGGCCGAGGCCCTGGTCGCCGAGGTGTACGCCGAGATCCTCCAGGTGGAGAAGGTCGGCGCCCACGACGACTTCTTCGCCCTCGGCGGCAACTCGCTGCGCGGCATGCGGGCGATGGCCCGGATCCGCGCCGAGGTGGACGTCGACCTGCCCATGCGGGCGCTGTTCAGCAGCCCCGTGGTGGCGGACCTGGCCGCCCAGATCGAACAGCGGATCGCCGCCGAACTCGACGGGCTCTCCGACACCGAGGTCGCCGCGCTGCTCGCGGCGGAAGAGGGAACCAACTGATGACGGACCTGAAGGATCCGGCCCGCGAGGCGGCCCGGCAGGCGCTGATCGCCCGACGGCTGCGCGCCCGCCAGACCGCCCCCGCGGCCCGGATCACCCCCCGCCCGTCCGGCGCCGAGGTGCCGCTGTCCTACGCCCAGGAGCGGGTCTGGTTCATGGACCAGCTCGCCCCGGGCGAGGCGGCGTACCACATCGCGGTGCCGCTGCGGGTTCGCGGACCACTCGATGTGGACGCGCTGCGCGCCGCCCTGACCGGGCTCGCGGACCGGCACGAGTCGCAGCGCACCCGCTTCCCGGCCGATGCCGACGGCCGCCCCACTGTGGTCGTCGCGGACACCGCCGACGTGCCGCTGACGGTGGTGGAGGCGCCCGACGAGGCCGCCGCGCAGGCGCTCGTCGACGCGGCGGCGGCCGAGCCGTTCGACCTGGCGAACGGGCCGCTGCTGCGGGCCCTGCTGATCCGGCTCACCGCCGACGACCACGTGCTGTTCCTCGCCCAGCACCACATCGTCGGCGACGGCTGGTCGGTGGACGTGCTGCTGCGCGACCTGATCACGCTCTACCGGGGCGGCGAGCCGCCCGCCCTGCCGATCCAGTACGGCGACTTCGCCGTCTGGGAGGCCCAGGAGCTGGACGGCCCGCAGGCGCGGGCGCACGTCGACTACTGGAAGCAGCGGCTGGCCGGCATCACCCCGCTGGAACTGCCGCTGGACCGGCCGCGCCCGGCCACCCAGACCTACCGGGGCGACTTCGTCGAGTTCCAGCTCGACCCGGCCGCCACGGAGGCGCTCAACACGCTCACCCGCGACAGCGGCGGCACGCTGTTCATGACGCTGCTCGCCGCGTACCAGGTGCTGCTGGCCCGGCACGCCGGCCAGGACGACTTCGCCATCGGCGCGTCGGTGGCCGGCCGGTCCGCGCCGGAGCTGGAGAACGTCGTCGGCATGTTCATCAACATGCTGCCGCTGCGCGCCGACCTGGCCGGCGACCCGACGTTCGCCGAGCTGCTGGAACGCACCCGCCGTACGGTGCTCGACGGTTTCGAGCACGCCGAGGTGCCGTTCGCCAAGGTGGTCCACGAGCTGGGCCTGCCGCGCGACGTCAGCCGCTCCCCGGTGTTCCAGACCATGTTCGTGCTGCAGAACTACGAGATGGGCCGCTTCCGCGGCGTGTCCCGCACCGACGAGGTCACGTTCTCCTGGACCCCGATGGAGTTGCAGGCCACCCGGTTCGACTTCGAGCTGCACGCGGTGGAGACCGTCGACGGTCTCTGGGGCAAGCTGGTCTTCAACACCGACCTGTTCGACCGGGTGAGTGTCGAGCGGATGGCGCAGCGCTGGACCACCTTGCTGGACGCGGTCGTCGCCGCGCCGGACACCCCGGTGTCCCGGCTGCCGCTGCTGCCCGCCGCCGAGCGGGACCTGCTGGCCGCCTGGAACGACACCACCGCCGACTTCCCGCGCGCCGAGACGCTGCACGGCCCGATCGAGGAGCGCGCCGCGGCCACCCCGGACGCGGTGGCGGTCACCATCGACGGGCACAGCCGCACGTACGCCGAGCTGAACGCGCAGGCCAACCGCATCGCGCACCGGCTGCGCGCGGCGGGCGTCGGCCCGGAGACCCTGGTCGGGGTGTGCGCGGAACGGTCGGTGGAACTGGTCGCCGGCCTGCTCGGCGTGCTGAAGGCGGGCGGCGCGTACCTGCCGCTGGACCCGGAGTACCCGGCCGACCGGCTCGCGTTCATGGTCGGCGACGCGGACGCGCCGGTGGTGCTGGTCCAGTCGCACCTGCGCGACGTGCTGCCCGGCACCGGCGCCACGGTGCTCGAACTGGACGACGCCACGGTCTGGGCCGGTCAGCCCGAGACCGACCCCACGCCGGCCGCCGGGCCGGAGAACCTGGCGTACGTCATCTACACCTCCGGCTCCACCGGTCGCCCGAAGGGCGTGCCGAACACGCACCGGGGCATCGTCAACCGGCTCGACTGGATGCAGAAGACGTACGGCCTCGGCGCCGACGACGCGGTGCTCCAGAAGACCCCGGCGAGCTTCGACGTGTCGGTGTGGGAGTTCTTCTGGCCGCTGCGCACCGGCGCCCGCCTCGTGCTGGCGAAGCCCGGCGGTCACAAGGACGCCGGCTACCTGCGCGACCTGCTGGTGTCCGAGCGGATCACCACCGCCCACTTCGTCCCGTCGATGCTGACCGTCTTCCTCGCCGAGGACGGCGTGGAGGCGGCCACCGCGCTGCGCCGGGTGATCTGCTCCGGTGAGGAGCTGCCGCTGGCCTCGGCGGCCGACTTCACCGCCCGGCTGCCCTGGTGCGGCCTGCACAACCTGTACGGCCCGACCGAGGCGGCCATCGACGTGACCGCCTGGGCGTGCGAGCCGGACCGGCTCGCCGAGGTGACCAGCGTGCCGATCGGCGCGCCGATCGCCAACCTGCGGCTGCACGTGCTCGACCCGTCCGGCGCGCAGTGCCCGGTCGGGGTGGCCGGCGAACTGCACATCGGCGGTGTCGGGCTGGCCCGCGGCTACCACCGCCGGCCGGCGCTGACGGCGGAGAAGTTCGTCCCCGACCCGTTCTCCGGCGAGCCGGGCGCTCGCCTCTACCGCACCGGTGACCTGGCCCGCTGGGTCGTCGGCCCGGACGGCGCCGGGGTGATCGAGTTCCTGGGCCGCATCGACCACCAGGTCAAGCTGCGTGGTCTGCGCATCGAGCTGGGCGAGATCGAGAGCGCGCTGCGCGACCAGCCGGGCGTCACCGAGGCCACGGTGATCGTCCGCGAGGACAGCCCGGGCGACAAGCGGCTCACCGCGTACCTGGTGGGGGAGGCGGAGCACGCCGCGCTGAAGGCGGCGCTGAAGGACACGCTGCCCGAATACATGGTGCCGGCCGCGTTCGTCACGCTCGACGCGCTGCCGCTGACCCCGAACGGCAAGCTGGACCGCAAGGCGCTGCCCGCGCCGGTGGTCACCCGCGAGGCGTCGGTGGCGCTCGTCGAGCCGCGCGACGACACCGAGCGGGCGCTGGCCGCGATCTGGTCCGAGGTGCTGGGCGTGGACACGCTCGGCATCGACGACGACTTCTTCGACCTGGGCGGGCACTCGATGCTGGCCACCCAGGTGGTCGCCAAGATCCGCAAGGCGGAGCTGGGCGGCCGGGCGGTCGGCGTGATGGACCTGTTCCAGCAGCGCACCATCCGGGACCTCGCCGCGTTCATCTCCGGTGACGCCGCGCACGAGGGGCCGCGCCGGCTGCTCTACGAGCTGACCAAGCCGATCCCGGCGGGCAAGCGGGTGCTGACGTACGTCTGCGTTCCGTACGGCGGCGGCAGCGCCATCGTCTACCAGCCGCTTGCCGACGCGCTGCCGGCCGGGTACGGGCTGTGGTCGCTGGCGATCCCCGGCCACGACGTGGGTCTCAGCGAGGACGCGCTGCCGTTCGACGAGCTGACCAGCCGGGTCGCCGACGAGATCCTGGAGCGGGTCGAGGGACCGATCGCCCTGTACGGCCACTGCGGCGTGGGCAGCGCCATCCTCGCCGACGTGGCCCGCAAGGTCGAGGCGGCCGGCCGGGACCTGGAGGCCGTCTACATCGGCGCCATGTTCCCGTTCGCCCGTCCGAAGGGCGTGATCGCGGCGCTCCGCGACCGCCTCGAGCGGCTCAGCAGCAACAGGCACTCGGCGAGCTGGCTCAAGTCGATGGGTGTGGACACCGACGAGCTGGACCCGGAGCAGGCCGACCGGATCATCAGCAACATGCGGGCCGACTCCCGCGCCTCGGAGGAGTACTTCACCCGGCTGCTGGACCAGCAGGCGGAGAAGCTCCGGACGCCGATCATCTCGGTGGTCGGCTCCGAGGATCCGGTGACCGACTACTACCGCGAGCGGTACGCCGAGTGGCAGTTCCTCAGCGACACGCTCGGCCTCGTGGTCCTCGACCAGGCCGGGCACTTCTTCCTCAAGTACCGCGCCGAGGAACTGGCCGAGATCGTCACGCAGGTGCACCCTGCGGTGGTCGCCGGTGACGTCAGCGCGCTGACGCCGGAGGCCCGGGGCGAGGACGCCGGCTGGGTGGTGGCCGACACGCTGCGGGTGGGGGAGGACCGTAAGCCCACCAAGACGGTCAAGCCGAGCATGGGCCGGTTCATGGCCATCACGACCGGTCAGCTCATCTCCAGCACCGGTTCCGCGCTGACCGCGTTCGCGCTGCCGATCTGGCTGTTCAACCGCACCGGCTCGGTGGCGAACCTCGGTCTGCTCTGGGCGCTCGCGCTGATCTGCGGCGTGCTCATGCTGCCGGTGGCCGGCGCCCTGGTCGACCGGGTCAGCCGGCGGCGGATCATGATGACGGCGAGCTGCTTCGCCGGGTCCGTCCAGCTCGTGCTGGCGGCCCTGTTGTGGACCGACAACCTGGTGCTCTGGCACATCTACATGCTGGTGGCGCTCAGTTCGGTGGCCGGTTCGTTCCAGCGGATCGCGTTCCAGTCGGCGGTGCCGCAGCTGGTGCCCAAGCGCTACCTGGGTCACGCCATGGGCATCACCCAGCTCTCCACCGGTGTGGCCACGCTGCTCATGCCGGCGTTCGCGGCCGGCCTGCTCGCCACCATCGAGCTGAAGGGCATCCTGCTGGTCGACGTGGCCAGCTACGTGTTCGCGGTGCTCACCCTCGCCGTGGTCCGTTTCCCGGACGCGCTGGGCTGGCGGCCCCGGGAACGACTGCTGGTGGCCATCGCCAACGGTATGCGCTACTCGTGGCGGCACCGCGGGTTCCGGCTGATGCTCGGCTACTTCGCGCTGGGCAACATCTTCCTGGCGCCCGCACTGGTGCTCATCACGCCGCTGGTGCTGTCGTTCGGCAGCCCGACCCAGGTGGCGCAGGTGGCGCTGGCCGAGGCGGTCGGCGCGGTGCTCGGCGGCGTGCTCATGTCGCTGTGGGGCGGTCCGCGCAAGCGCCGCATGATCGGCGTGCTCATCGGCAACCTGGGCACCGCGATCGGCTGCGTGCTGATCGGCCTGGACGCGTCGGTGGCGATGATCTGCGTCGGCTTCTGCTGGCTGGCCATGTCGATGACCACCGCGCAGTCGATCTACGCGACGATCGTCCAGGTGAAGGTGCCGCAGCGCTTCCACGGCCGGGTGTTCAGCCTGAACCAGACCATCTCCTGGTCGACGCTGCCGATCGGGTTCGCGCTGCTCGCGCCGGGCGCCACCGCGCTGTTCGAGCCGATGCTCGCACCCGGCGGGGCGCTCGCCGGCTCGGTGGGCGCGGTGATCGGCACCGGCCCGGGCCGGGGCATCGGTTTCGCGTACATCTGCTTCGGCGCGGCGCTGATCCTCATCACGCTGGGCGGTTTCGCGATCCGGCTGCTGCGCCGGTTCGACCTGGAGGTGGAGGACTCCCTGCCGGACGACCTCATCGGTGCCCAGGAACGGGAGAAGCGCCTGGCCGCCAAGGCCGAGAAGAAGGAACTCGTCTCGGTCTGACCGTGTCGATCACGGAGTTCGCGCCGGTTCCGGGCACCCCGGCCGACGCGAACTCCGTGGTCACCGGGCGGGGGCCCGGTCGGCCATCCCGTGCGAACGCCGGGGCTGCACGATGAGCAGCGCCACCAGCAGATGGGCAACTGCTACCGGCATTGCCGCCTTCGCACCGGCCACGCCGAACGCGAGCAGCGGGAACGGCACGGCGAGGAGCAGGACCGCGGCCAGCCGGAACCAGTACCACCGGGCGTCGGCCAGCAGGCGCAGCAGTCCCAGGCTGCCGGCGGCCAGGGCGCTCACGATCAGCCCGCCCCGGCTGAAGATCACGGACGACACCTCGGTGAGGGCCCGGCCGGAGACCTCGACGAGTCCGCCGGCCGGGGTCAGCTGCCACAGCACCGGGACCGCGATGGCGATGCCGAGGTAGAGCAGCAGGTGGGTGCTCAACCAGGGCAGGGCGGGCAGGGCCGCGACAGCCTGGATCGGGTGCCGGCGAGGCACATCGACGTTCACGGCGGGAGCGTATCGGGAGCCCGCCAGCGTGCGACTAGCCTCGACGCCATGATCGACGAGTTCACCGACGCGCTGCTGCGGGAGATGGGGCGCCTCGATCCGTGCGCCGCCGTGGTCGAGGCCGGTGAGCCGGACGTCGACGGCCTCACCGACTACAGCCCGGACGGTCACCAGGCCCGCGCCGACCTCGCCGCCCGCGCCCTGCGCCGGATCGAGACGCTGCCCGCGACCCCGCTGCACGCCCACCTCGCCGAACGGCTGCGCGCCCGGATCGCCTTCCACGACGCCGGGGAGGACCTGCGGGAACTGCACGTCGCGGCCACCGGCCCGCTCCAGCTCATCCGCCAGTGCGTCGAATCAGCGGTGCCGGGCCGCGACGCCGGGCGCGCGGCCTCCGAGGACGGCTGGGCCCGCGTCGGCGCGCGACAGGCCGCCATCCCGGCCGCACTCGACGGGTACGCCCGGAGCCTGTTGCTCGCCGCCGCGCGCGGTCACCTGCCGGCCCGGCGTCAGGTGGACCTGGTGACGCGGCGCTGCCGCACCTGGCTCGACGACGACCTCGCCCTGGTGCAGCGGTACGGCGACGGCCCGCAGCGCGCCTCGTTGCAGGCGGCGGCGCAGGGCGCGCGGGAGGCGTACCGGCGGTTCGCCGCGACGCTCACCGCGGACCTGGCGCCCCGGGCGCACGAAGACGAGGCCTTCGGCCCACAGCGGTACGCCCTCTGGGTGCGGGCCTTCCTCGGCGCGGAACCGGACCTGCGGGACCTGTACGCGTGGGGCTGGGACGAGTTCACCGCGATCGAGGCGGAACTGGTCGCCGAGGCGAAGGCCCTGGGCGGCACCGTGCCCGAGGTACGGGAACGGCTCGACCGTCCCGACGCGCCGGGCGTCCTGCGCAGCCGGGACGAGTTCGCCGCCTGGCTCCAGGAGCTGCTGGAGGCCACCACCGAGCGGATGCACGGCGTCCACTTCGACATTCCCGCGCCGCTGCGCCGCGTCGAGTCACGGGTCACCACGTCGGGCGGCACCGCCTACATCGCGCCGTCGCGGGACCTGACCCGGCCGGGCCGGGTCTCGTGGCTGCTGCCCGCGGGGCAGGAGTACTTCTCCACCTGGTGGGCGTACAGCACCGCGTACCACGAGGGCGTCCCCGGCCACCACCTGCACCTCGGCTCGGAGGCGTGCCGGGGCGGGCCCGGGCAGCGGCTGAACCTGCTCGGCGGGCTCTCCGGAGCCCAGGAGGGCTGGGCCCTGTACGCCGAGCGGTTCATGGACGAACTCGGGCTCTACGAGCAGCCGGGCGCCCGGCTGGGACACCTGTTCATGCAACTGCTGCGGGCGGCCCGGGTGGTGCTCGACATCGGCCTGCACCTGAAGCTGCCGATGCCCTCCGGCGGCGGCGCGCCGTGGACGCCCGACGCCGCGCTGGACCTGCTGCGCGACCGCTGCCACCAAGGCCCGTACGCACCACTGGAACTGGCCCGCTATTTGGGCCGGCCCGGGCAGGCGCTCACCTACAAGGTGGGGGAGCGGGTGTGGCGGGACGGCCGCGCGGCGTTCCCCGGCGACCGGCGCGCGTTCCACAACCGGGCGCTGGAACTCGGCTCGTTGGGACTGGACCAGCTCAGCAGCGCGCTCGCCGCCTACCCGGCGTCGTCGGCGGGCAACTCCTCCGGGTCGGCCACCCAGGCGGAGTAGACAGGCAGCGCGTGCCACGGGCCGCCGGCCGGGTCGGTGGTCACCGCGACCACCGCGTACGGGTGACCGAACCGCAGCTCGGCGACGCGCGCGATCCCCTCCGGCGGTAGCGCTGTCGCCCGGCCGAACGCGGTCACCGCGGCGGCCTCGAAGCCGTAGCGGCCGAACCGGGCCACCGCGGACTGCGCGGCGTCGAACCTCGGCCCGGCCAGGCCCAGCAGCTCACCGAGCGCCCGGGCCGCCGCGTCGAAGCCGAACCCGCGCGCGGTCAGGTCGTGCCGGCTGCGTGCCGACCAGCAGGGCAGCACCGCCGTGGCGCGTTCCTCCCGGCCGTCCGCCGCGAACGTGTTCACCGGCTCCTCCCGCAGCGTCCACAGTGCCGTCTCGCCCAGCGGCAGGTCGAACAGCGACCGGTGACCCGGTACGGCGTCCGGGGCGAACGCGGCGGCGCTCGCCAGTTCCTGCGCGGCGGCCAGCACATCGGCCGCCGGTACCTCGGGCGCGGCGGCCACCGACACCACGAGCATCCCCGCGCCGTCGTCGCCGGTGCGGGCAGGCACCGCGTGCGCCGCCACGTCACCGGCCCGGTCGGTGGCCGCCACCCAGCAGCGGTGCCCGGACGGCGGAGTACGCAGCACCCGGCTCAGCCGGCCGGACCAGGCGCTGCCCGCGCCCAGCTCCGCACCCGCGGTGGTGTCGAACGGGTCGGCCCACGACACCCGGGTCGCGAGCGCGCTGGCCAGCATCAGCAGGGTGTCCGGGGCGACGTCGACCGGGAAGCTGTCGATCAGCCCGCCGGTACGCTCCCGGGCCCAGGCGTCCAGCGCCGCCTGGTCCGGCAGCGGACCACGTTGGGTGGCCTCCGGCAGGGCGGCCCGCCACGCGGCCAGCTCGGCGGCCGGGGTGCGTTCCCACAGCGCGGTGGCGGCGGCGACCATCGGGTGCGGCGCGGCGAGCAGCGCCCGGGCCTCGGCGGCGGCGTCGTCCGGGTCGGCGCCGAGCGCCTCGGCCAGCGCCGCGCGGGCGTCGCCGGTGGCGGCCGGGCCGGTCAGCGCCAGCAGCAGCCAGGCGCCCAGCGATGAGGCGACGTGGTGGGTGTCACCGGCGGCGCGGTGCAGCCGCTCGGCGTAACGGGCCAGGGGTGCGCGCAGAGGAGTCACGGCTCCACTCTGCCCGCCGGCGCGCCCGGCGGCACGCCCCGCGTCAGGACCACAGCTCGAACGGCTCGTCGATCTCCGTACCGGCCAGGAACGCCGGTAGCAGTTCCGGCAGTCGCCCGGGATAGCAGCGCGGCCGCTCGGCGAGCACCTCGGCCAGCGGCCACCAGCGGAACCCGAAGTAGTCCTCCACCTCGTAGTCCAGCCGCAGCGCCTCGTCCACGTCCGGTCCGGGGCCGGGCAGCCGTACCGTCACCACCACCTCGTCCTGGAGGTGACGGCGCTGGCGGTGCCGGAAGCTGGCCCGCCGCCGCCAGGTGGGAGCGCCCACCTCGTCCGGGCCGATCGCGATGCCGGTCTCCTCGCGCAGTTCGCGGACCGCCGCCTCCCGGTACGTCTCGCCCGGGTCCAGCCCGCCGCCGGGCAGCTCCCACCACACGCCGAGGTCGGGGTGGTCCGGGTCGCGGGTGTGGAACAGCAGCAGGCGGTCGGCGGCGTCGAGCACCACCAGCCGCACCGCGCTGCGCTCGAACAGCGGCAGATCGTCGGGCAACTCCACGCCCCCAGCGTAAGGAAGGGCCCCCTGTTAACGCCTCCCGTAGTAGAAGGGCCCCTTGTTAACAGCGCGCCTCGCGGCGCCCGCCCGGTGCCGGGGTCGCTCAGCCGGCGTCGACGATCCGGGCCACCTCGACCGGCAGCGGGTACGGCCGCTCCACCGGCAGCAGCGCCGCCGCCCCGGCCTCGTCGCCGTCGGTGAGACGACCGTGCACCGACCGGGCCAGCCCGGTGACGTTGGTGAGCCCGACCACCCACTCGTCGACGTACCGGCGTACCGCGTCGCCGGTCAGCCCGACCTGCAGCGAGCGGTACGGCAGCGGCGCCTGCGGCAGCGAGCGTTCCGGGTCCCACTGCACCCGCACCGGGCTGACCCGCAGGCTGTGCCGCCAGGCGTCCCGGTCCGGGTGCAGACGCGGGTCGTAGCTGCTGAGGCAGGCGTGGCGCAGGGCCCACTCGAAGCCGGCCCGGCTGATGTCGACCGCCAGCACCCGTTCCTGGCCCGGCTTGAGCGCCCAGCCGCAGCGGTACATCATCCAGCGGAACGAGGGCTTGATCCAGGTCATCCGCTCCCGCTTGAACGGCGGCACGAACCGCCCCGCGCGCAGCGCCGCGTCGGCGATCTCCGGCGGGTACGCCTGGTAGACGGTGACGGCGGTGCCGGTGTACGCGGCGCGGATCTGGTGGCGGGGCACTGTCACCGGGGCATGATGGCACCGCGTACCCGCTCCGGCGACCCGATTCCGGGCCTGGCGCACCCCGACCGATAGGCTGCCCGCCGTGGCAGGTCTGTTGAGGAACGTGGCGTCGAAGCTCGGCCGGATCACCCGGGGCGTACCCGTGCCCACCCGCCCCGGCGGGCCGATCCCGGCTCAGGTCGCGCGCCGCCGCCAGGTCAGCGCGTTGCAGCGTCGCGAGCTGTCGTACGCCCCGGAGCCGGACGGGCAGGCCGACCCGGGCGAGATCGTCTGGACCTGGGTGCCGTACGAGGACGATCCGCGTCAGGGCAAGGACCGCCCGGTGCTGGTGGTGGGCCGGCACAGCCGCACGCTGTTCGGGCTGATGCTGTCAAGCCAGAGCGACCGGGACGGCCAGCGGCACTGGCTGGCGCTCGGCCCGGGGGAGTGGGACCGGGACGAGCGGCCGAGCTGGGTTCGCCTGGACCGGGTGCTCACCATGCGCGAGGACAGCATCCGCCGCGAGGGCGCGGTGCTGGACCGGCCCCGGTTCGACCGGGTCGGGCAGGCGTTGCGCGCCGGCTACGGCTGGCGCTGACCCACCGGACAGAGCCGCCCCGGCACCCCGCGACGAGCTAGCGGACGAGCCGCTCAGCACTCCGCGACGAGCTGGCGGGCCGGGCGGGACGCGCCGAGCGTCTTCGCCTCGTACATGGCCGCGTCGGCGCGGCAGAGCGCGTCGGTGAGCTGGTTGGGGCAGTGCACCGGCGCCAGCCCGACGGAGGCGGTGACCTGGATGCTGCGCGCACCGAGCGGGATCGGCGCGGCGAGCGCCTCGCAGAGCCGCCGGGTGGCGTGCTCGATCCACCGGCGGTCCGGCGTCGGGCTGGCCAGCAGTCCGGCGAACTCGTCGCCGCCGAGCCGGGCGACCAGGTTGGGGCCGGCGAACGCGGCGAGCCGCTGCGCGACGCTGACCAGCACCTGGTCCCCGGCGGCGTGCCCGTAGCGGTCGTTCACCTGCTTGAAGTTGTCGAGGTCGAGCACGACCGCGACGAGCGGCTGGCCGGCGGGGTCGGTGAGCAGGGCGGCGGCCAGCCGGAAGAACGCGCGGCGGTTGGGCAGCCCGGTGAGCGGGTCGTGGCTGGCGGCGTGCCGCTCGGCGGCCAGCTCGGCCTGGAGCAGCTCGATCTCGGCTTCGGCGCGCAGCGCGCGGCGGCGTAACTGCCAGGCGGAGACGAGCGCGCCCGCTGCGGAGATGCCGGAGGCGATGGTCATCGGATCCGCCAACGCGTCCTCCTCACCGCAGTCCCGAAGCCGCGCGGAGCGGCGTCCCCGGGGCCGGGCTCAGGTCACCGTACGTGAGCGAACCGGCACACCGTATTTCGAGTATCATCCTCTCCGTCCATTGCAGATGCAATAGCAGATGCACGTGCATCTCACTCCTCAGTCGACAGACGTCGCCACCCACCGCTCCTCCCCGCGGCCTCGGCTGGCTCATCCCGAAGGACGCCCATGCAGCAACCCCCGAACGGCGTGCCCGTGACCGAGTTGCCACCGATGCGCTGGCTGAAGAGCCGCCGCAGCAACCCCAGCGGCAACTGCGTCGAACTGGCCGAGCTGCCCGACGGCGGCGGCATCGCGGTCCGCAACTCGCGGCACCCGGAGGGCCCGGCGCTCATCTACACAGTGGACGAGATCGCGGCCTTCGTGCTCGGCGCGCGGGACGGCGACTTCGACCACCTGATCCCGCCGTCCCGTACACGGGACTGACTTCGTCCGTCCGGAGGAGTTCACCTCACTGTCGGTTCATGGCATGCTTACTCGTCGGTCCGGGAGGGTGCCCGGCCGGGGCGGTCGGGATGCGAGGGCGGTCAGGTGGCGACGGTGCCCGTCGAGGGTGGTCCGACAAGCGGTCCGACAGTGCTGCGCATGCTGCTCGGCGGGCAGCTGCGCCGGCTGCGGGAGAGTGCCGGGGTCAGCCGGGAGACCGCCGGCTGGGAGATCCGCTCGTCGGAGTCGAAGATCAGCCGGATGGAGCTGGGCCGGGTCGGCTTCAAGGAGCGCGACGTGGCCGACCTGCTCACGCTCTACGGCGTCACCGCTCCGGAGGACCGCGACGCGCTGCTCAAGCTGGCCCGCGACGCGAACAGCCCGGGCTGGTGGCACCGCTACGGCGACGTGCTCCCCGCCTGGTTCCAGTCGTACCTGGGCCTGGAGGCGGCCGCCGCGCTGATCCGCACGTACGAGGTGCAGTTCGTACCCGGCCTGTTGCAGACCGCCGCGTACGCCCGGCAGGTGATCCTGCTCGGCCACCGCGGCGCGTCGGCGGCGGAGCTGGACCGGCGGGTGGAGCTGCGGATGCAGCGCAAGGAGCTGCTGCGGCGGCCCAACCCGCCGCAGCTGTGGGCGGTGCTCGACGAGGCGGTGCTGCGCCGACCGATCGGCGGCGCCGCGGTGATGCGCGAGCAGATGGACGCGCTGATCGAGGCGACCTCGGGACCGCACGTGCGGTTGCAGATCGTCCCGTTCGCCGCCGGCGGGCACGCCGCGGCCAGCGGCGCGTTCAGCATCCTGCGCTTCGGTGACGCCGACCTGCCCGACATCGTCTACATCGAGCAGCTCACCAGCGCCATCTACCTGGACAAGCGCGACGACCTCGACTTCTACGCCGAGGCGATGGAACGGTTGTGCGTGGAGGCCGCGCCGCCGGAGCGGACCCCGGAACTGCTGGCCCGCCTGCGCGACGAGCTCTACCCGGCCTGACCGGCGCGGTGGCGGGCAGTAGCATGACCGCCGACCGAAGACAGTGGACGGTGGCACCCGAGTCGTGGAGGCGGCCTTGACCAGCGACGCACCAGGTACGGCACCCGAGTCGGGCCGGATCGACACCACGGTGGCGCATCCCGCCCGCCGGTACAACTACTGGCTCGGCGGAAAGGACAACTTCCAGGCCGACCGCGACTCCGGCGACGCGATGGCCGCGCGGTTCCCGACCATCCGGATCAGCGCGCTGGAGAACCGGCGGTTCCTGCGCCGCGCGGTGCGCCACCTGGCCGGTGAGGCGGGCATCCGGCAGTTCCTGGACATCGGCACCGGCATCCCCACCGCCGACAACACGCACGAGGTGGCGCAGGCGACCGACCCGCGCGCCCGGGTGGTCTACGTCGACAACGACCCGATCGTGCTGGCCCACGCCCGCGCGCTGCTCACCAGCTCCGCCGAGGGCGCCACCGCCTACCTCGACGCGGACCTGCGCGACCCGGAGCGCATCCTCGCCCACCCCGACCTGCGCCGCACGCTGGACTTCTCCCAGCCGGTGGCGTTGATGCTGCTGGCGGTGCTGCACTTCGTGCCCGACGACGAGGACCCGTACTCGATCGTCGGCCGCCTGCTGGACGCCCTGCCCGCCGGCAGCTACCTGGCCGCCTCGCACGCCACCCACGACTACCTGCCGGCCGAGGTGGCCGCCGAGGCGAAGGCGGCGGCCCGCGGCGGCGGTCCGCACGGTGTGATCAACCTGCGCAGCCGGGAGGAGGTCGTGCGCTTCTTCGACGGCCTGGAACTGGTCGAGCCGGGCATCTGCTCGGTCGCCGAGTGGCGCGCCGACGGCGAGCCCGAACCGCGCCCGTCGGTGATCGACGTCAGCATGTACGGCGGGGTCGCCCGCAAGCCCTGACGCCGGGCCCCGGGCCGGGCGGTTGACGGGCACGGGGACCGGACGGGCACACTGGAGGCATCATGTCGCCGTTCACGCCCGCCCTGCGCCTGCACGACCGGTACGTCCTGCGCGAACGCATCGGTCTCGGCGGGATGTCCGAGGTGTGGCGCGCCGACGACGAGGTGCTGCACCGGCCCGTCGCGGTCAAGGCCCTCGCCGGGCAGCTCGCCGCCGACCCGCAACTGCGCGCGGTCATCCAGCGCGAGGCCCGCGCGGCGGCGCGGCTCACCCACCCGCACGTGACCCAGGTGTACGACTACGGCGAGGCGACGCTGGACAGCGGCGTCGTCGTCCCGTACCTGGTGATGGAGCTGGTGGAGGGTCAGACGCTCGCCGACCGGCTGAACGGCGGGCCGCTGGCCTGGCCGGACGCGGTCCGCACGGCCGGGCAGGTCGCCGGCGCGCTGGCCGCGGCGCACCGGATCGGCGTGGTGCACCGCGACATCAAGCCGGCGAACGTGATGCTCACCGAGACCGGCGCGAAGGTGCTCGACTTCGGCATCGCCGCGCCCGCCGGCCCGCACCCGGTCACCGGGCAGACCGGCGCGCTGCTGATGGGCACCCCCGCCTACTTCGCCCCGGAACGTCTCGATCCCGGCCCGGCGAACCCGGCCGGCGACGTGTACGCGCTCGGCGTGCTGCTGTACCGCAGTCTCACCGGCCGGGCACCGTTGCCGGTGCGCAGCTGGGACGACGTGCTGGACGTGCGGCGCACCCGGCCGCCGGTGCCGCCGCTGCGGGTGCCCGGTCTGCCGCCGGAGATCGCCGACCTGGTCCTGACCTGCCTGGACGTGGATCCGGAGCGGCGACCCACAGCGGCCCGGCTCGCCGACCGGCTCGGCGCGGGCCGCCCGGTGGACCCGCCGACCGCGATCCTGCCCACAGTGGCGCCGGCGGCGCACCCGCCGACCCTGATCGAGCGGTCCCCGGCCGCCGCGTCCCGCCCGGTCCCGCCGGCACGTCCCGTCGCGCCGCCGCGCCCGGCGGTCTCGTCGAACCGGCTGCTCGGGCTGCTCGTCGCCGGTGCCCTGGTGCTGCTGCTCGCGGTGGTGGGCTCGCTGGTGTGGGGCGACGGCTCCGGCACCCCACCGGCCGCCGCGCCCACCGCCGGCCCGTCGACCGGCGCCGCCGAGCCGCCCGCCCCGGAGCCCAGCAGTGCCGCGCCGCCGTCGACGGCGCCCGAACCGGTGACGCTGCGTCAGCTCGGCGACCGTTTCGGTGAGCTGATCGACCGGGCCGAGTCGATCGGCCTGATCGACCGCAAGGTTGCCGACGACCTGCGCAAGAAGGCCGCCGAGCTGGACCGGGGCAAGCCGAAGGACCGGAGCAAGCGGGTCGAGGATCTGCGGGAGAAGATCGACGACGCGGCCGAGGACGACAAGATCGACCCGGTCATCGCCACCGCGCTGCGCAAGCTGCTCGACGGCTACGAGCGGCTGCGCGGCGGCGCCGACGAGGGCTGACCGTCACCGGAGCGTGCCGGCGACCACCTCGCCGGTGCCCGTACCGGCCCGGGCCACCGGCTCGCCGTCCGGCGACCAGATCCCCGAGCCCCCCGCGGCCCGCGCGTACCCGCCCCCGGTCGAGCCGGCGAAGCTCGCCGTCACCACCCACACGCCGTGCGCGGCGGCGACCCGGCGGGCGCGTTCCTCGGGCACCGCCGCGTCGTCCGCCGACTCCAGCACCCCGGCCAGGTAGGCGTCCGCGCCGAGCGTCACCGTCGCCGCCGCGTGCTCCGGCGTCCCGGTGTCCTTGCACACCGCCAGGCCCAGCCGCCAGCCGTCCACATCGAGCACCGCCGGCTCCCGGCCCGGTCGCATGTGCCGCGGCTCCGCGCCACCCAGGAACATCTTCCGGTACGCGACCCGCACGCCCTCGGCGTCGACCGCGAGCACCCCGATGTGCGGGCCGGGCACCGGCGCCCCGGCCAGCGCCAGTGTGCCGGTCTCGGCGCAGGCCGCCCGCAGCGCCGCGAGCCTCGGGTCGGCCGGGTCCAGCGGCGCGGCGGTCAGCTCGTACCCGGTCAGGGACATCTCCGGGAAGACCACCACGCGGGCCCCGGCGGCGCGCACCGCGTCGGCGTGCCGGGCGGCGTTGCCCTCGACGTCGTAAGAGCGGGTCAACGGCTGGGCGACGGCGATCCGCAGCGGCGTACGCATGGCGTACACGATAATGGTTTCCATCACGCGTGGTCGTCCGCGGCTTCGCCCCGTAACGTTGGTCCGATGATCGGAAACGCACAGCTGCTCGCCGTCCCCCGGGTGAGCACCGCGCGGGCCGCGGAACCGTCCGGCGACGGGGTGACCGGATGGGTCACCGGCCTGATGGAACGGCTCGGTGGCCCGGGCGCCGGCCTCGCGGTGGCGCTGGAGAACCTGTTCCCGCCCATCCCCAGCGAGGTGATCCTGCCGCTGGCCGGCTTCACCGCGAGCCAGGGCAAGATGAGCCTGGTCGGCGCGATCGTCTGGACCACGATCGGGTCGATCGTGGGCGCGCTGGCGCTGTACTACATCGGCGCGGCCCTCGGGCGGGACCGGATGCGCGCGCTGGCCGCGCGGCTGCCGCTGATCAAGCTGGAGGACGTGGACCGCACCGAGGCGTGGTTCCTGCGCCACGGCGTCAAGGCGGTGTTCTTCGGCCGGATGATTCCGATCTTCCGCAGTCTCATCTCCATCCCGGCCGGGGTGGAACGGATGCCGGTGCCGGTGTTCCTGCTCTACACCGCGCTGGGCAGTCTGATCTGGAACACCACGTTCGTGCTCGCCGGTTACCTGCTGGGCGAGCAGTGGCACGTGGTCGAGGCGTACGCGGGCACGTTCCAGAAGGTCGTCATCGTGGCCGTGCTGGCCGGTGCCTGCTGGTTCGTGGTCAGCCGGGTCCGCCGCTCCCGCCGCACCGCCGGGGCCGCGCCGCAGGAGGCGGAGGCGCCGCCGGAGCCGCAGCCGACCCCGCAGGGCACCGTCTACCGGGGCGGCTGGTACTCCCAGGCGGAGGACTGAGGCACGCTCAGCACGGCGGGTAGAGCAGGCGGGTGCCGGCGGCCCGGGCGGCCCGGTCGCTGAACCGGCAGCCGAAGTCCGGCGCCGCCACCGCGCGCCGGTCGGTGACCGCGTCACCGGCCGGGCGCTTGCCGGTACGCACCCAGCGGGTCAGGTCGTCCCACGCGGCACCGGCCTCGGCCGGGCTGAACTCGCAGTGCTGCGCGGTGCGCACGGCCCGCTGCACCAGCAGCCGGGACCGGCCGTGCCGGGCCACGTCCCGGGCGTACGCCTGCTCCATGCCGAACGGCACGAACAGGTCACCGAGCCCGTGCAGGCTGAGCACCGGCGCGGTGGGCCGCCCGGCGATCCGGGGTACCTCGGTCAGACCGGGCGAGAGCCGCTGGCGCAGGTTCTCCGGCGCGACCCGCTGCACCGTCGCGTCGAGGTTCACCGGCTGGTTCGGCGCGTACCTGGTGAACAGGTTCGTGGCGAGCTGACCGGGCCGCCGGGCGGGGGAGCCGTCCGCCTCGCTGACCGCGATGCCGAACAGGAAGTCCTTCCACACCGCGAACGCGGCGTCGGCGCCGGGCCGTGGCCCGCCGGAGCGTTCCACGGTGACCGCGCGCAGCTGCTTGCCGAGCGCGTTCGTGGTGTCCGGGCCGCCCGGGGTCAGCCCGGCCAGGCCGAGCGTGACCTGGATCCGGGGCACCGCCGAGGTCAGGTAGTCGGGCGGCGTCGGGTACGCGCGCACCCCGGCCAGCGCCTGCGCCACCAGGTTGTAGTCCAGGAAGAAGTCGAACAGCTCCTGGTCGCCGAGCACCCCGCACATCGGCAGCGCCCCGGCGTAGAAGCCCGGGTACTGCTCCAGCGACCGGCCGATGACGTGACCGCCCATCGACACCCCGGCGATCAGTACCCGGTGCGGGCGCCGGACGGTACGGCTGAACAGGTCGGCCAGGGCGCGGGTGCCGCGTACGCCGGAGCGCACGTCGTAGCCGTTGCGGTCGTACGACGACGACGCCCACGCGTACCCCTGTGCCACCAAGCGCTGCCGCAGGTCGAAGCCGGGCGGCTCGGGCGACAGCTCGGTGCCCTGGCCGCGGTAGCCGTGCGCCCACATCACCAGCTCGCCGTTCCAGCGCGCCGGGATCTCGATGACGTACCCGGCGTTGGCGTGCACGCCCTGCCGCACGGTGGTGGCGGCGCCGTTCACGACCAGTGGCGGCAGCGGCGGGTTGACGATGGTGTAGCCGGGCAGCGGGCCGCTGCCGTCGTCGCGGCCGGTGGCGGCGGCGGGGGCAGCGCCGGTGAGGCCGAGCGTCAGCGCGAGGGCCGCGCCGAGGGCGAGCAGCCGGCGGCGGACGGGTGAGGGCTGCATCGCTGCTCCCCGGGGACGGGTGCCACCCCGGGACGGGGGTGACGACGCGGGACGGATGCCTACCGGCCGGTAGCGTCCTGAACCTAGGCCGGGCGTCGAGGGCTGTCAATGACTGACTGACCACGCCGTCAGCGTCCGTCCCGCCGCCCGCTCACACCAGGCCGTGCGCCAGCATCGCCTCGGCCACCCGCCGGAACCCCTGGATGTTCGCCCCGGCCACGTAGTCGCCGGGCAGGCCGAACTCCTCGGCGGTCGCCCAGCACCTGTCGTGCACGTCCCGCATGATCTCGCGCAGCCGCTGCTCCGACTCGCCGAACGTCCACGTGTCGCGGCTGGCGTTCTGCTGCATCTCCAGCCCGCTCACCGCCACGCCGCCGGCGTTTGCGGCCTTACCCGGGGCGAACCGCACCCCGGCCCGGCCGAGGATCCGCACCGCCTCCGGCGTGGTGGGCATGTTCGCCCCCTCCACCACCGCGACGCAGCCGCCGGCGACCAGCGCGGCCGCCTCCGCGCCGCCGATCTCGTTCTGCGTGGCGCAGGGCAGCGCCAGGTCGCAGGGCACCTCCCACACGTTGCGGTCAGCGACCGCCACGGCGTTGCGCGCGTGCTCCGCGTACTCGGCCAGCCGGCCCCGGCGCTGCTCCTTAAGCTCGCGCAGCAACGCCAGGTCGATGCCCTTCTCGTCGACCACGTAGCCGCCGGAGTCCGAGCACGCCACCACCGTGCCGCCGAGCTGGTGCACCTTCTCGATCGCATAGATGGCCACGTTGCCGGAGCCGGACACCACCACCCGCTTGCCCTCCAGGCTGTCCCCGGCCTGGCGGAGCATCTCGTCGGCGAAGAACACCGCCCCGTACCCGGTCGCCTCCCGGCGCACCTGCGCGCCCCCGTACGCCAGGCCCTTGCCGGTGAGCACTCCCGCGTCGTACCGGTTGGTGATCCGCTTGTACTGCCCGAACAGGTAGCCGATCTCCCGGCCGCCCACCCCGATGTCACCGGCCGGCACGTCGGTCTGCGGGCCGATGTGCCGGTACAGCTCGGTCATGAAGCTCTGGCAGAACCGCATCACCTCGCGGTCGGAGCGGCCCTTCGGGTCGAAGTCCGCGCCGCCCTTGCCGCCACCGATGGACAGCCCGGTCAGCGCGTTCTTGAAGATCTGCTCGAACCCGAGGAACTTCACGATGCCCAGGTAGACCGACGGGTGGAACCGCAGACCGCCCTTGAACGGGCCGAGCGCGCTGTTGAACTCCACCCGGAAGCCGCGGTTGACCCGTACCCGGCCCCGGTCGTCCTCCCACGGCACGCGGAAGATGACCTGCCGTTCCGGCTCGCAGACGCGTTCGACCACCTCGGCGTACTCCGGATGCCGGGCCAGGGCCGGACCGATGCTCTCCAGCACCTCGCGGACCGCCTGGTGGAACTCGGGCTCTCCCGGGTTCCGGGCGACCACGCCGGCGAACACCGACTCGACGGTCTCCGGCATCACGGGCACCTCCTCTCGCCTGGGACGCGGGCCCCCTGGCCTGCGTCGCCCCAGGATACGAACGGTGCGCGGGGTGGGGTTCACTGGTCGGCGTGGACGCCACCATCTGGACGACGGCGCGGGACGCGCGCGCCTGGCTCGACGCCGCGAACGGCCGCGGCGACACCGAACTGACCTGTCGCATCCTCAAGATCGGCGAGGAGGCCGGCGAGGTCGCGGCGGCCTGGATAGGGCTGCTCGGGCAGAACCCGCGCAAGGGGGTGACGCACACCCGCGAGGAGGTCGCCGCCGAACTCGCCGACGTGGCGTTCACCGCGCTCGTCGCGATCGAGAGCCTCGGCCTGGACGCGCAGGCCGTGCTGGCCGCCTGCGCCGGCAAGGTGCGGGAACGGACCGGAGGGGGAATGAACCGGGACGCCGACACGGACGTATGACCCGATGGGGACCGGCGAGAGGGGACGACCATGACCGCATCCGAGGACGACCCCGGCCTGGCCCGGCCCCGCTGGTCCGGCGGAGCCCGGCTGCTCGCGGCGGCGGCGGTGCTCGTGGTGGTGCTCGGCGCGGTGGCGGTGGCGGTGACGCTGTCCAACCCGGCCCGCCTCGGCGTGGTCTTCTCCGGCGGCGCGCCGGCGTCACCGGTCACCGGGAACGGCGGCTCCGGCGCGGCGGGCGCCGCCGAGGTGGCCGGCGCCGAGACGCTCGCCGCACCCCGCGGCGACCGGCAGCGCGCACAGTTCGAACTGGTCGACGGGCTGACCCGGTTCACGTTGCGGGCCGCCGACCTCGGCGACGACCTCTACCGGATCGGCGCGCCGGACGGCTCGGGTGTGACCCCACGCCCGCAGCTCGTGGGCGACCGGGTCCGGCTGCGGGTGGAGGAGAACGGCCGCCCCGGCCCGTCCGCCGTCGAGGTGGTGCTCAACTCCCGGGTCACCTGGCGGCTGCGGCTGATCGGCGGCGTCAGCGAGCAGCGCCTCGACCTGGGTGAGACCCGGCTCGCCGGGGTCGACCTGGTCGGCGGCGCGTCGCGTACCCGGCTGCTGCTGCCCCGGCTCGACGGCTCGCTCACCGTCCGGATGACCGGCGGGGTCAGCGAACTCACAGTCACCGTGCCCGGCGGGCCGCCGGCCCGGGTGCGGGTGGCCTCCGGCGCCGGCTCCCTGACCCTGTACGACGAGCGGCGCGGCGGGATCGCCGCCGGTGACCTGGTCAGCTCGCCGGGCTGGGACCGGGCCGCCGACCGGCTCTACCTCGACCTGGTCGGGGGCGCGAACGCGGTGAGCGTCACCGCGGAGTGAGCGTAGAGTCGGGCGGTGGACCGCACCGAATCCCTGCCCGCGCAGACGCTCCCACCGGGCGTCGGCCCGACCGACCCGGGCAGCGTGCTGCTGCCCGGCCACGACGTCCCGCTCGGCCGCTACACCACTGTGCGCCGGCTGCTGCCGCAGCGGCAGCGCCGGATGGTCGGCGCCTGGTGCTTCGTCGACCACTTCGGGCCCGACGACGTGGCCGACCGGCCCGGCATGGAGGTGCCGCCGCATCCGCACACCGGGCTCCAGACCGTCACCTGGCTGCTCGACGGGGAGATCCTGCACCGCGACAGCCTCGGCAACGTCCAGCCCATCCGCCCGGGCCAGCTCAACGTGATGACCTCCGGGCGGGGCATCGCCCACTCCGAGCGCTCCCCGCTGGTCCACCCGCCCCTGATGCACGGCGTGCAGCTGTGGGTGGCGCTGCCCGACCCGGCCCGCGCCGGTGACCCGGACTTCGCCCACCACGCCGACCTGCCCCGGTTCCGCGACGGAGAGCTGGACGTCACGCTGCTCGTCGGCGACCTCGGCGGGGAACGCTCGCCCGCCGTCGTGCACACCCCGCTGGTCGGCGCGCAGATCGAGGTCCGCGGGCCGGCTCCGGCCACGCTGCCGCTGCGTCCGGACTTCGAGTACGGGCTGCTGGCCATGTCCGGCGCCGCCGAGTGCGACGGCACGGCACTGGCCCCCGGCGCGCTGCTCTACCTGGGCCTCGGGCGGGACGCGCTGACACTGCGCGCCGAGCCGGGCACCCGGCTGCTGCTGCTCGGCGGCACCCCGTTCGAGGAGCCGCTGGTGATGTGGTGGAACTTCGTCGGCCGCTCGCACGAGGAGGTGGTGGCCGCCCGGGAGGACTGGATGGCCGGCCGCCGCTTCGGCGTGGTCGCCGACGACGCGGCGCCGCCGCTGCCCGCGCCCGCGCTGCCCACCACCCGGCTCAAGGCCCGTGATCGCGGCGGCGACGTCCGCGGCTGACCGTCGTACCCGAATGCCGCGCCGCCGCCGGGGTAGTCGGCGGCATGCCGACAACCACCGTCCCGCGCGACGTCGCGGACAAGAAGCGGCTCGCCCGCCGGCTCGCCGGAGACGGCCGCGGGTTCGCCGAGTGCTTCGGGTTCCGGGTGACGAACAACCCGGCCCAGTTGTTCCAGGTGCTGTACCTGGCCGTCCTGCTGGCCCGCCGGGGCGACTTCCACCGCGCCGTCGACGCGGCCGGCGCGCTGCGCGACGCGGGCTGGGACACCGCGGCCCGGATGGCCCGCTCCCGCCACGAGGACCGGGTACGCGTGCTGCGCGCCGCCGGGCTGCGCGGTGACCTGCCCGCGATCGCCGACACCCTCGGCGACCTGGCCCGCACGATCGTCGAGACGTACCGGGGCGACCTGCGCCGGCTGCGGACCACCGCGCACCAGGATCCGGGCGAGGAACGGCGGCTGCTGACCGCGCTGCCCGGAGTGGACGACGAGGTGTGCGACCTGTTCCTGCGCGAGGCGCAGGCGCTGTGGCGTGAGGCGGCGCCGGTGGCCGACCGGCGGGCGCTCGCGGCGGCCCGGCGGCTCGGGCTGGGCCGTACCGCGCGCGACCTCGCCGGACTCACCGGCAGCGGGGAGTCGGAGCAACTGTCGTGGCTGGTCGGAGCGCTGGCGCGAGTGGACCTGGAACGGCGGTACGCGGAGGTGACCGCCTGAGCGCACGCGTGCGCCCGGACACACTTCCGCGATTCTCACCCGTTCGGCTGATGTCGCGTCGTATGATGATCGTGGCAGCGATGCCCGCCCGGTTCGGGCGAACATCTCACCGCTGCGCGGTCGCGACCCGGTTCGGGCGTGAACCGCGCAGGACAGGTGCTGCGTGGCGCCCCAGGTCGCGGTTCGTGACCCGGGGCGCTCGCCTGTCCGGGGCGCGTCCACAGGGGAGCGCCCACGCGCGACAGTCGTACACCGGCCCTTCTCCGCACGCGCGGAGGCCGGCGGCCGTGTCGCCCGCCGGCCCGCCGCAGTGCTCAGATGCCGCGCAGGTGCTGCGACACGCGCGGGTGGTCGACCCGGGCCTGCGCCGCGCGCTGCGACGGGCTCACCTCGGGCGCCGCGTCGATGCCGGCCGAGCGGGCCACCTCGGTGCCGTTGGCGTAGTCCACCGGGGGCAGCGCCCGCAGCGCCCGCAACACGTCCGGCGGCGCGCCCTCCCGTTCCGCCTCGCGGATGACGTCGTCCTTGCCGGCCGGGTAGTCAAGCGCGGACAGGTACTCAAGGACATCCGTGTAACTCGCCATGGGTCGGGCTCCTCGTGGCAGTAGTCGGGGTCATGACCGGGCGGCGGTTACCCGTCGCGCCGCCCCTCACGCCCGTAGGCGCGGAAAACCCGCAGTCGCCGCGCGCCGGTGGCCGGCGCCGTTTCCGGCGCGCCGTCGCGGGTAGCCGCGGTGGGCGCACCGAAGGGGGTACCACGGATGCACTACCTGACCTTCGTGAGCCGGGTCGCCCGGCTCACCGGCACGAGCGAGGACCGGGCCGCCGCACTCACCGGGGCCACGCTGGAGACGCTCGCCGAGCGGCTGACCGGCGGCGAGGTGCTGGACCTCGCCGCGCAGCTACCCAAGCCACTGCAGGGGCTGCTCCGGCCCTATCCGCGCGACGAGGCTGCCGAACGGTTCGGCGCGGCCGAGTTCGCCGCCCGGGTCGCCCGCCGGGCGGACTGCGACGAGAACACCGCCCGGGACGCCGTACGTGCGGTGTTCGTCACGCTGCGCGAGGCGATCCGGGGCGGGGAGTTCCAGGACGTCGTGGTGCAGTTCCCCCGCGACTACCGGGACATGGTGGAACCGGCCCTCGCCCCGGCCGCCGCGCGCCGCTGAACCGGCGGCCGGTCAGCCGATCACACCGGCGTCGCGCAGCGCGGCGATCCGGCCGGCGTCGATCCCGGCGCCGGCCAGCACCTCGTCGGTGTGCTCGCCCGGCGACGGCGGCGGCCGCCGGACCGACGTCGGGGTGGCCGAGAAGCGCGGCGCGGGAGCGGGCTGGGTGACGCCGTCCGGCGCCACGAAGACCTCCCGTGCCCGCAGGTGCGGGTGCTGCGGCGCCTCGGCCCAGTCGAGCACCGGTGCCACGCAGGCGTCCGTGCCGGTCAGCAGCTCCGTCCACTCGTCGCGGGTACGGGTGCGGAACAGCCGCGCCCAGGCCGCCCGCAGCGCCGGCCAGTTCGCCGGATCGTCCCGGTCCGGCGCGTCGTCGCCGTCGAGCGGGAAACCGGTGAGCCGGACCAGTTCGGCGTAGAACTGCGGCTCCAGCGCACCCACCGCGACGTAACGCCCGTCGGCGCACTCGTACGTGTCGTAGAACGGCGCGCCGCCGTCGAGCAGGTTCACCCCGCGCGGGTCCTGCCACAGACCGATGCCGCGCAGTGCGTGGATCTGGGTGGCGAGCACCGACACGCCGTCCACGATGGCCGCGTCGACCACCTGGCCGGGCGCGCCGCCGCGCACCGCGTACAGCGCCGCGACCACGCCGAGTGCGAGCATCATGCCCCCGCCGCCGTAGTCGCCGAGCAGGTTCATCGGCGGCACCGGGCGTTCCCCGGCGCGGCCCACGCCGTGCAGCGCGCCGGTCAGCGCCAGGTAGTCGATGTCGTGCCCGGCGCGCTGCGCCAGCGGCCCGTCCTGTCCCCAGCCGGTCATCCGCCCGTACACCAGGCGGGGGTTGGCGGCGAGGCAGGCGTCCGGGCCGAGGCCGAGCCGTTCGGTCACCCCGGGCCGGAAACCCTCCACCAGCGCGTCCGCGCCCGCGACCAGGTCGAGCACCAGGTCACGCCCCGCGGGCTGCTTCAGGTCGACGGCGATCGAGCGGCGGTTGCGGTTCAGCAGGTCGCCGGGGAAGGCGCCGAACCCGCCCCCGCCGGCCCGGTCGACGCGCACCACGTCGGCGCCGAGGTCGGCAAGCATCATCGCCGCGAACGGACCGGGGCCGATCCCGGCCAGCTCGATCACCCGTACGCCGGTCAGTGGTCCCTGGTTGGTCACCCGCGTCACCATAGGGGCAGGTGTGACCCGGCGCCACGCCCTCCGCCGGCGCCCAGTGGTTGACCAGGGCAATCATGCGTGTCCCGACTTGGCGTCCGGTCCGGCGGTGACCTAGCCTTGTGCAGGCGAGGGGAGTACTTCCCACGAATCATTCCGGTCAGTACGGCGAGCCGCCGAGGCGAGCCCCGGGTGGTTGCCCACGAAAACGTGGGTGAAGGAGACCTCGAACATGACACGGTGTTCGAGGAGGCTCCATGCCCGAATTGTCGCCCCTGGCCGCGGCCGGGTTGTCGTCTGTCGGCACGCCCACGCTGTGGGCCGTGACGATCGTCGGTGTGCTCGTTTTGCTGGTGCTCGACTTCCTGGTCACCAAGAAGCCGCACGAGGTCTCGATCCGTGAGGCGCTGGGCTGGTCGGCCTTCTACATCGCCCTGCCGCTGGCCTTCGGCGCCTGGATCTGGTCCCGGTACGGCAGCCAGCAGGGCGTCGAGTACCTCACCGGTTACCTGGTCGAGAAGTCCCTCTCGGTCGACAACCTGTTCGTCTTCATGCTGCTGCTGGCCGCGTTCGCGGTGCCCGCCGTGCTCGCCCAGCGGGTGCTGCTCTACGGCATCGCCGGCGCCCTGGTGCTGCGCGGCGTGTTCATCGCGCTCGGCGCCGCCGCGCTTCAGACGCTCGACTTCGCCTTCCTACTGTTCGCGCTCATCCTGATCGCCACCGCGGTCAAGCTCCTGCGCGACGCCCTCTCCGGGCACGAGCAGGAGGTCGACATCAACAAGATGCGGTCGGTCCGGCTGCTCCGCAAGATCATGCCGGTGGTCGACGACTACCACGGCACCCGGATGACCATCCGGCAGGCGGGCCGGCGGGCGCTCACCCCGTTCGCGCTGGTCGTGGTCGCCGTGCTGGCCACGGACATCGTGTTCGCCGTCGACTCGGTGCCCGCCGTCTACGGCATCACCGAGGACCCGTACCTGGTCTTCGCCACCAACGCGTTCGCGCTGCTGGGGCTGCGGGCGCTGTACTTCGTGCTGCACGCCGCGCTCAGCCGCCTCGTGCACCTCAGCTACGGCCTGGCCGCCATCCTGGCGTTCATCGGCGTCAAGCTCGGCCTGCACTGGGCGCACGGCATCTGGAAGGGCGTACCGGAGATCCCCACGCTCGCCTCGCTCGGCGTGATCATCGGCGTCCTGGTGATCGTCACCATCACCAGCCTGCGGGCCACCCGCAACAGCGGCGACGGCAAGCGCACCGTCGTGCACGAGGTGCAGGGCGGAGGTTCCGCCTGACTCGGTGGGAACCCCTGCCCCGGCGGGAGCGGCGGTGGTACGACTGACGGGTGGGAATCGTCTCGCCCGGCTTCCAGGGCCGGCCCCGTACGTCCGCGCCCGACCTGCCGCCGGGGCAGTACCTCACCGAGGACTTCCCGGTGCTCTCGGCCGGCCCGACGCCACGCGTGCCGCTGGACACCTGGGAGTTCGTGCTGACCAGCGAGGCCGGCGCGGAGTACCGCTGGTCCTGGGACGAGATGATGGGCCTGCCGCAGGACACCCCGACGGTGGACCTGCACTGCGTCACCCGCTGGTCCAAGCTCGGCACCACCTGGCAGGGCGTCTCCCTGGACACGCTGCTCGACGGCGTCGACACCGAGGCCCGGTACGCGCTCGCGCACTCGTACGGCGGCTACACCACCAACCTGCCGCTGGACGACCTGCGCGGCGGACGGGCGTGGGTGGTGCACACGTACGACGGGGGGCCGCTGCCGGCCGAACACGGCGGACCGGCGCGGCTGCTCGTACCGCACCTGTACCTGTGGAAGTCGGCGAAGTGGGTGCACGGCATCCGGCTGCTCGCCGACGACCGGCCCGGCTTCTGGGAGACCGCCGGCTACCACGACTACGGCGACCCGTGGCGCGAGCAGCGCTACCAGGGCGACTGAGGTGACGGCGCAGGCGCAGGGCCGCCGCGTCGCGCCGCTGATGTGGCGGGTCGCCCGGCTGGTCGAGCGGCGGATCGAGACACCCACCGCGCAGACGCTGGTGCTGGACGTGCCCGGCTGGCCCGGGCACCTGCCCGGGCAGCACGTCGACCTGCGCCTCACCGCCGAGGACGGCTACCAGGCCGCCCGGTCGTACTCGCTGGCCGGCCCCGCCGACGGCGAGCGGATCGAGGTGACGGTGCAGCGGGTGCCCGACGGTGAGGTGTCGCCGTACCTGACCGACACCTACGCCGAGGGCGACCCGGTGGAGGTCCGCGGCCCGGTCGGCGGCTGGTTCGTCTGGCGTAGCGACGACACCGCGCCGGTGCTGCTGGTCGGCGGCGGATCCGGCGTGGTGCCGCTGATGGCGATGATCCGCGCGCGCCGCGCGGCGGGCAGCCGCACACCGTTCCGGCTCGTCTACTCGGTGCGCACCCCGGACGACGTCATCTACGCCGACGAGCTGCGCCGCCGCGCCCGCGACGACCAGGGCCTGGACGTCGCGTACGTCTACACCCGGTCCGCGCCCGAGGGCTGGCGCGGCGAGCCGCACCGGATCGGTCTGGCCGACGTGAACAGCCACGGCTGGCCGCCCGACCTGGAGCCGCTGTGCTACGTGTGCGGCCCCACCGGATTCGTGGAGACCGTGGCCGACCTGCTGGTGGGGCTGGGTCACCCGACCCGGCGCGTGCGGACCGAACGGTTCGGCCCGACCGGCTGAGACCCGAGGAGGGCGTATGACCGACTTGTCCTACGTGGATGGCAACATGCTCGACGGGCCGCTGCGCGAGTTGTTCGCGGTCGACCTGAGCGCCACCACCGGGCGCTGCGACACCTGCGGGACGACCGGCCCGATGGCCGGGCTACACGTCTACTCGCACGCCCCGGGCCTGGTCGGGCGCTGCCCTGCCTGCTCCGGGGTGATGGTGCGGCTGGTCCGCGCGCCGCAGCGGGCCTGGCTGGACCTGCGCGGCACCACCTACCTCCAGGTGCCCATGCCGGCCGAGCAGGGTTTCCGCGCCGCGCCCTGACGTCTGCGCCGTGGCGGGGCCGCGTCCTGACGTCTGCGCCGTTACCGGTCCGCGCCTGCCGCGCCGGCGCAGCCGCCCGACGAGCTGACCCACAGTCACCGGCACCACGGAGAGCACGAGCTGACCGTTGCGCGGGTCGACGGTCGCCGCCACCCCGTACAGCCGGGCGCCGTGCCGTAGCAGCCGGGGCCGCCGGGCGGCGAGCCGAGGCGCGCGCACCGCGGCCCCGCCGCGCCCGTGACCGCCGTCCACCTCGGTGCGTACCGGATGGCGCTGACCGCTGGCGGCGCTGGCGGCCAGGAGCCGGTCCAGCGCGAAGTCCGTGCGCAGGGTGCGGCCGGTCGGATCACCGGCGTCCATCCGGGTGGCGCCCACGACCGGACCGGCCAGCATCCGCACCGGCCCGGCCTCCGTGGCGAACCGGGGGTACGGGCTGCGCGTGGTCACCGTCAGCGTGTGCCCGTCGACCCAGCTCACGTCGACGGTGTCCAGCCGCGCCAGCCAGTGGGCGCGTACGTCGGTGACGTCGGTCCACCGGGCCGGTGCGCCCGGGTAGCCCGCGTGCCAGCGGTCACCGGCGAACACCGTCGCCGGCACGCCCCGGCCGTTGTCCTGCTCGATGACCGCCAGCAGGTCGTCCACCCCGCCCGCGGTCACCGCGCCCAGGCGCAGCCGGGCCTCGATGTCGAGCCGGTCCCGCAGGCGGTCGGTGACGTGCCGCCGTACCAGCCGCGCCACCGTGGCGTGCACCCGCTCCTGCGCGGCCCGGTCCAGGTGCCGGAAGTCGTCGCCGACCAGGTTCGCCAGTTCCAGCCCGGCGTGGCGGCGCAGCACCGCGTCCCGGCGCTCCCCGGCGGGGATCAGCTCGGCCACGTACGCGAACAGCCGCTCCACGCTGACCAGGCGCTGCTCCACCCGGCTGTGGTAGGTGATGTTGCGGGCGTCCAGCCGGCGTACCGCGTGGTAGTAGTCGTAGTCGGCGAGCACCGAGATCCGCCGGGCGTGGTAGCAGGCGGCGAGCGTGAACGGCTGGTCGCTGAGCACCGGCATGTCCTCCGGGAACCGCAGCCCGAGCCGGTCCACGAGGTCGCGCCGGAACAGCTTCGTGTTCGCCAGCGACCAGGGCAGCGCCGAGTCGAACAGGCTCACGTCGACCGCGTTGCCGCCGGCGAACACGTCGGAGAAGACGTGCCGGCCGTTGACGCCGACCACCTTGCCGAGCACCACGTCCGAGCCGTACCGGTCGGCGGCGGCGACCAGACGTTCCAGGGCCTCCGGGCCGAGCCGGTCGTCCGAGCCGAGGAAGAAGACGTACCGGCCGGTGGCCAGGTCCAGTCCCCGGTTGCAGGGCGTCGCCGGGCCACCGGAGTTGGCCTGGTGGACCACCCGTACCGTGCCGGGATGCTTGGCGGCGTACCGGTCCAGCAGGCGGCCGCTGCCGTCGGTGGACCCGTCGTCCACCGCCACGATCTCCATCCGGTCCGGGCCGATCGTCTGCCGCAGCACCGACTCGAGGCAGGACCGCAGGTACCGCAGCGTGTTGTAGACCGGCACGACCACGCTCACGTCGGGGCAGCTCGTCGCGGGTGGGCGGTGCGTGGTCGGTGGGCGGTGCGTCGCCTCCTCGGCTGCCACGGCTGCTCCTTCTGGGTCGCCCGGACGATCCGGCGCGACCCAGCGTGGTGGAGCGAGCCGTCCGGGTGACGACACCGGCGTGACGGCGAGGTGACCGGAAGGCAGCCGTTGGACACGTGCGGAAGGGCCCGACCCCGTGGTGGGGGTCGGGCCCTTCCGGTGTGCGTGCTGTCGCTATTGCTCTGCAGCCATATGTGCGGCGGTGTTGCTTAGCTGGTGCTGTAGCCGCGGGTGGCGATCCAGTCGGCGAGGTTGTCGATGCTCATGCGGTAGGTGGCGGTGTTCGGGTCGGCGCTGTCGGCGATGGTGACGGTCTTGCCGTCGTCGCGGTAGCCGATGACACTGATGTAGTGGCCGCCTTCGAAGGAGTGGGTGGTGCCGTCGGTGTCGGTGGCGGTGCCGGCGATGTTGGCCACCACGGCCCGGCCGGCGTCGACGGTCTTGACGACGTCGGCGCGAAGCTTGTCGGTCTGCTTGTCGTCGGCCTTGGGGGTGCTGATCTCGACGGACTTGTAGGCGTCCTTCGCGCCGGTCTCCTTGTTCAGCACGGGGGTGATGTCGTTGATGCTGTTGGTGCCGGCCTCGGTGGTGCCCATCTCCTTGGCCATGGCGTGCACGTCGATGTTCTTGCCCTGCACGGACAGGGCGTTGCGGGCGGCGGCGGGGCCGCAGAAGTAGAAGTTGGGCTGGGCTTCGTAGCGCACGTCGAGTTCCCGCTCGCCGTGGCCCTTGCGGTCCGCCACCACGCTGGTGCTGGTGGTGGGGGCGGCGTGGGCGGCGATCGCGGGGCCGGCGATGCCTCCGGCGGTGGCGGCGATACCGGCAGCGGTCAGAACGGTCTTGCGCAGCAGAGTGGTAGCCATGATG
The DNA here is from genome assembly GCF_055362685.1 of Micromonospora sp. SYSU B005. NCBI lineage: Bacteria > Bacillati > Actinomycetota > Actinomycetes > Micromonosporales > Micromonosporaceae > Micromonospora > Micromonospora sp. SYSU B005. The sequence goes on from NZ_JAXCFU010000007.1 coordinate 173,046, forward strand.
GTTGCCTCCCTGGTTGGGGGAAAACCGCGGCGATAGGGGATGCCGCGAGAAGGGGGAAGTCTTGGGGGGTGCCCGTCGGAAGAGGGCTGTAGCAGCGCGGGCGGCCGGGGGGCCTGCTCCGCGGCTCGGGGGTGTAACGACGTGCGGGCCGGGGTCATTCCCGGGGACGGCGGGGTGCCCGTCGCTCAGGGATGTAACGACGACCGGGCCGGGCCGATTCCCTGACCTGCCGTGGGTGCCGGGCGGGCCGATGTTCGGCGCTCGGTTCCGGTGCCGCGGGGCTCAGCCATGTACAACGCCCCGCGCCCGCCACCGATTCCACGCTGACGATGGCACCGACCACAGCCACGCCCCCGCCCCGAACCGGACACAGCTCACCAAACCCGTCACGTCGTCGCCCGGGCGGACTGCATCACCGCGCGATCTTGCATCTTGGTCCCCGCTGAAACCCATGCAAAGCGGGCATCTCGCGGGCATCAAGTGCAAGATCGCGTGAGTGTCGGATGCCGGCTGCGGGGCTGGGGAGCGTTCCTTCCGCACAATGAGATCGGCAGGCCACATGATGGGAGCCGGGAGAGATCTTGGTACGAAAGGGCCCTCATAGGGGCCGTTTCCTACCAAGATCTGCGAAGGGCTTGGGGTGCGCGGTGGGAGTGGGAGAGGGAGAGGGAGAGGGAGAGTGCACCCCGGGTGGGGTGGGGTGGACGCGGTGGCGCAGAGTGGCGCTGTGCGATATCTGCGCAGTGACGGACGCGTCGCCATCCGCCGTCCCCGCCCGGCCGACGAGGCGGAGTTCGTCGCCGCCGCCCGGCGCAGCCGCGACCTGCATCATCCGTGGCTCTCCGCGCCCGACGACGCGCAGCGCTACGCGGCGTACCTGCGCAAGATCCGGGGGCGGGACAGCTCCGGGTTCCTGCTCTGCGACCGGGCCACCGGGGAGATCGCCGGATACGCGAACATCAGCGGCATCGTGCTGGGCGCGCTGCGCGGCGGTTACCTCGGATACGCGGCGTTCCGCCCGTACGCGGGCACCGGGCACGCCTCGGCCGGGGTGCGGCTGGTGATCGAGTACGCGTTCGGGCCGCTCGGTCTGCACCGGCTGGAGGCGAACATCCAGCCCGGCAACGAGCCGTCGAAGCGGCTGGCGCGCCGGCTCGGCTTCCGGCTGGAGGGGTTCTCCCCGGACTACCTGTTCATCGACGGCGCGTGGCGCGACCACGAACGCTGGGCGATCACCGCCCCGGACCGGGTGGACCCGGCGCCGGGGCGGTGACCGGCCGGCCTCAGCTGCCGGGCTTCGGGAAGGCGACCGGGCTGCGGTGCCCGTCCCGGTCCACCGCCCGTACGCCGAAGAACACGTTGTCCTTGGACAGGTCGATGGTCACCTCGGTGACGTCGCCGACCGGCAGCACCTTCTGCCACTGGTCGGCGGTGGTCTCCCGCCACACCACCTCGTACCCGGCCAGGTCCGGCTCGGGCCCGCGCTGCCACCGCAGCGTGGTGTCGTTCGTCAGGTTCGTGGTCACCACTGTGACGCCCTTGGGTGTACCGGGCGCCTGGGCCAGCGACCACAGCGTCGCGGCGTTCACCCGGGCCACCCGGGTGGTGTAGCCGAAGTCGCAGAACTCGGGCAGGTCGCCGTACTGCAGCCCGTCGACGACCCGCACGTCCTGGTGCTGGTGCGCGAAGTCCTCGTTGGGCTCGGTGAACCGGCCGGCCGGCCACCCCTCGCGCAGGAACGAGATGTGGTCGCTGCCGCGCAGGTAGCGGTCCCGCCGGTAGATGACGCGTACGTCCATGCCGGTGGCGGAGTTCTCGGCCGCGTCGGTGACGAACCGGGCGAGCTGCCGCGACGGCGAGTCGTTCTCGCCGCCGACGGACTGCCGCACGCTCGCCTCGGCCGGGGTCTCGGCGGTCGGCACGCCCTCGGCGAACAACCGCACGGTACGCGGGTCGCGGGTGCCGTCGTCGGCGGTGCTGCTGCCGACGATGTCGTTGCTGAACATCGCCTGCACGTCGGCGCCGGCTGCCTTCAGCTGCGCGGCCAGGTACGCCGAGCCGTACAGTCCCTGCTCCTCGGCGGCGACGGCGGCGAGCACGATGGTCGCCTCGGTGCGGCGGGTCGACAGCACCCGGGCCAGCTCCATCACCACCGCCACGCCGGAGGCGTCGTCGTCGGCGCCGGGTGCGTCGCTGACCGCGTCCATCACGTCGGTGGCCCGGGAGTCGTAGTGGCCGGTGATGACGTACACCCGCTCGGGCGTGACGTCGCCGCGCACTGTCGCCACCACGTTGGTGATGGTGGTGGGGACGGGGATGCGGGAGGCGGGCTGCTGCACGTACGACTGCAGTTCGACGCTCATCCGGCCGCCGGACGCGGCCGCGTACCCGGAGAGCTGGGCGTGGATCCAGTCGCGGGCGGCGCCGATGCCGCGTACCGGATCGGTCTGGCTGGACAGGGTGTGGCGGGTGCCGAACGCGGCGAGCCGGCGCACGACGGCCTCGATCCGGCGACTGTCGATCTCGCGCAGCAGCGCGGTCAGCTCGCGGCCGGGCCGCTGCGCCCGGGCCGGACGGCCCGGGCCCGGGGGCGCGCCGGTCGCGGCGGCGGCCGGGGCGGCGGTGAGCGGGGTGGCGACGGCGGCGGCGGTGGCCGCGGCGGAGGCGGTGAGGAAGGTACGCCGGCTGGACCTCGTGGGCCGACCCTCGGCGGTCTCGTGGTTTCCCATCCCGGCATCCTCGCGCCGATCACGAGGAATGTCCATATAGCCGCCGATGGATGGATCATGGCACGTTTGTCGCAGGTCTGCCCGGGAACGGCAGCAGGCATGACGAAACCACGGGTGGTGATCGTGGGGGCCGGGTTCGCCGGGTACCACGCGGCCAAGACGTTGCGCCGGCTGGCCCGCGACCGGGCCGAGATCGTCCTGCTGAACACGACCGACTACTTCCTCTACCTGCCGCTGCTGCCCGAGGTGGCGGCCGGCGTGGTGGAGCCGACCCGGATCGCCGTGCCGCTCGCCGGCACGCTCGACGGCGTCCGCGTGGTGGTCGGCGAGGCGGACCGGGTCGACCTGCAGAACCGGTGGGTCGGCTACCGCTCGATCGAGGGCGACCACGGGCAGCTCGCGTACGACCGCCTCGTGCTCAGCGTCGGCAGCGTCAACAAGCTGCTGCCGATCCCCGGTGTCACCGAGTACGCCCACGGCTTCCGCGGCCTGCCCGAGGCGCTGTTCCTGCACGACCACGTGGTCCGGCAGGTCGAGCTGGCCGAGCTGACCGAGGACCCGGCCGAGCAGCGGGCCCGCGCCACGTTCGTGGTGGTCGGCGCCGGCTACACCGGCACCGAGGTGGCCGCGCACGGGCAGCTGTTCACCGACCGGCTGATGGCCCAGCGCCCGCACCTGAAGGTCCGGCCGCGCTGGATGCTGCTGGACGTGGCGCCCCGGGTGCTGCCCGAACTGGACCGGCGGATGTCGGTCACCGCCGACCGGGTGCTGCGCAAACGCGGCGTGGACGTGCGGATGGGCACCTCGGTCGCCGAGGCCACCCCGGACGGGGTGATGCTCACCGACGGCGAGTACGTCCCGACGTGCAGCCTCATCTGGTGCGTCGGCGTACGCCCCGACCCGTTCGTGGCCGAACTGGGGCTGCGCACCGAGAAGGGCCGGCTCGTGGTCGACGAGTTCCTCAACGTCCCCGGCTACCCGGAGGTGTTCGCCTGCGGCGACGCCGCCGCGGTGCCCGACCCGACCCGCCCGGGGCAGGTGTGCGCGATGACCGCGCAGCACGCCCAGCGGCAGGGCAAGCTGGCCGCGCACAACATCGCCGCGTCCTACGGGCAGGGCGTGCGCAAGTCGTACAAGCACCACGACCTGGGCTGGGTGGTCGACCTGGGCGGCAAGGACGCGGCGGCGAACCCGCTGAAGGTGCCGCTCGCAGGGCTGCCCGCGAAGGCCGTCACCCGTGGCTACCACCTGCTCGCCATGCCCGGTAACCGTCCCCGGGTCGCGGCGGACTGGGCGCTCGACGCGACGCTGCCCCGGCCCGCCGTGCAGCTCGGACTGGTCCCGGCGAACGCGGTGCCGCTGGAGAGCGAGTCACCGGAGCTGGCCCGCCGCCGCTGAACCGCGCCCTCACCCGCCGGCCGGCCCTCACCCGCCGGCCGGCCCTCACCCGCCGGCCGGCGGCCGTTCCGGCTCTCCCACGTCGGCCGGGCCCGTGTCGGGCGGACCCGCCGGATCGCCGTCGGCGGGCTGGGGCAGCGCCTGCCGCCCGGCCGGCGCGAACTCGCGCAGCAGCACCTGCACGATGCCGGCGGCCGGGATCGCCAGCAGCGCCCCCACCAGCCCGGCCAGCTCGACCGACAGCAGCACGCTGACCAGCACCGTCAACGGGTTCAGTCGCACCGCGCGGCCCATGATGACCGGTTGCAACAGGTGGTTCTCCACCTGCTGGTAGACCACGAAGAAGACAAGCACCACGAGGCCGGCGGTGGGGGAGTGCAGGAACGCCGCGCCGGCCGCGGCGAGCGCGCCGAGCGTGGCGCCGACGAGCGGGATCAGGTCGAACACGGCGACCGTCAGCGCGATCACCGCGGCGAACGGCACACCGAGCAGGAACAGGACGACGAACGTCAGACCGCCGCAGATCACGCTGATCAGCAGGTTGCCGCTCAGGTAGCCGGTGACGATCCGGGACGAGTCACGCCCGATGCGCCGCAACCGCGCCGCCGCGCCGTCGCCGGTGAGCCGCAGCGTGGCGGCCACGATCTTCGGCGCCTCCAGGACCATCAGGTACGCCAGCACCACCACGGTGACCAGCGCGGCGACCGCCTGGGCCACGCTGCGGACCACCCCTACGGTCGGGTCGCCGAGCCGGGCGCCGTACCGGCGCAGCTGCCCGGGTTCGGCGTACCGGAGCAGGTGGAAGCGGTCCAGCAGCCGCCCGAGCGGCCCCTGCCCGGCCTGCGCCTCGCGTACGAGGTCCGGCGCCCGGTCGGCGAACCGGCCCACCTCGTCCACCAGCGGCACCACGATCAGCGCGCCGACGGCGGCGAACAGCGCGAACGCGGCCAGGAACACCAGCAGCGTGGCGAGCGCACGCCGGTGTACCCGGCGTTCGAGACGGTCCACGAGCGGTTTGAGGGCGACCGCGAAGAACACCGCCACCAGCCCCCACACCAGCACCCGCCGGGTGGCCCAGACAAGCGCCAGTCCGACCACGGTGGCGAGGACCAGACCGATCACGATCAGCGTCCGGCGCGCGGTGGACCGGTCCGAGGCGGCGCTCATCCGGCGCGGCTACCCGCGTCGCCGGTGCGGAAACGCTCAGCCCAGGTCGGCGTCGGTGACCGGGAGGGCGCCGGCGGCGAACGCGTCGAGCGTCGCGGCGTGCAGCACGATCCCGGGCACCGGGTCGGCGGCGACGCGGGTGGCGAGCCGAACCACCGGCAGCCGCCCGGCGGCGGGCGAGGCGGCCAGCACCACGTTGCCGTACCGGCGCCCGCGCAGCATCCGCCGGTCGGCGACCAGGCACACGTCGGCGAAGACCGCGCGCAGCGTGGCCACCTGCGCCCGGGTGTGCGCCAGCGGCGGCAGGTCGGTCAGGTTGATCAGATAGAGGCCGTCCGGGCGCAGCACCCGGGCGGCCTGGGCCGCGAACTCGAGCGCCGCCACGTGCGGCGGCATCCGGGCCGCCCGGTACACGTCGGCCACCACCACGTCGTACGCCCCGGACGGCTCCTCGGCGACCGCCTCCCGGGCGTCGCCGAGCGCGACCACCACCTCCGGCGGCAGCCGCGGCAGCTTCCGCCGGACCAGCTCGACCACCCCCGGATCGCGCTCGATCACCCGCTGGGCGGAACCGGGCCGGGTGCTCGCGAGCCAGCGCGGCAGGGTGAGCGCGCCGCCGCCGAGGTGCAGGGCGGTCAGCGCCGTGCCGCGCGGTGCGGCGAGGTCGATCGCGGCGGCGATCCGCCGCACGTACTCGAAGTGCAGGTACCGGGCGTCGGCCACGTCCACGTACGACTGCTCGACCCCGTCGGCCAGCAGCGTGCGCCCGGACGGGCGGGCCGGGTCCACCACGATCTCCAGGGTCTCGGTGTCGTCGTGATCCACGGCGGGACACGGTACCGCGCGGTCGCGGGCGGCCCCGGCCCGCGTGGGACCGGGGCCGCTCCGCCGCCGGGTCAGCCGGCCGCCATCCCGGCGCCGGCCTCGTCGACCGCCGCGTCCACCCGGTGCGCGAGGTCCACGTCCGCCGCCGTCACGCCGTCGACCTGCTGGGTCCGAACCGTCAGCACGGCGTTGTCCGGGTCCGGACGCCCGATCTGCGGCGACCGTCCGACGTCGGACTTGAGCCGGTCCAGCCGGTCGAGGACCCGGTCCAGGTTGCCGCCGGGCAGCTCGATCGTGCGCACGAGCGAGCGCCTGTCGCTGGACCAGTAGGGCAGCGTCGCGAGCGCGTCGCGCAGCTCCGCCTCGGTCAGCGGCGCGGTGGCCGAGGACGCGCCCACCAGGCCGCCGCCGAAGTCGGTCGGCCCGAGCAGGTCACGCAACTCGTCGGGTACGCGCAGCGACTCGACCAGTTCCGCGTCGGCCTCGGCGAGCGCGGCGAGCGTCGCCTCGGCCTGGTAGCGGGCCTGCTCCGGGGTGAGGCGGCTGTACCGGCCGACCTCGGCCAGGAAGCCGGGCAGGTCGCGGCGGGGCTCCATGCCGTACACCGGCACCACGTCGTGCAGGGTCAGCGGCACCGCCTCCAGCAGCCGCTCCCGTGCCGCCTCGTCCAGTGCCTGGGCCAGGGCCAGCACGGTGCCCTCCGCCGCGACCTTGGCCGTGGTGAAGTCCACCCCGGCGCGCCGGCTCACGTCGTCGACGAGATCCCGGTAAGCCATCGAGACCCCGGGTGACGGCGTCGGGTCCGGCAGCGGGCGCTGCTGCTCCGCGACGGCGACCGGCGGCGGCGCGGGACCACCCCGGGTGGTGTCCGGCTTGTGCCGTCCGGCCGGCGGCGGGCCGGACCGGTCGTGCTGGTCCAGCGAGGTGACCTGCTTGGACGCGCTCAGGCTGGCGCCGGTCTGGCTCGGCCGCAGCCCTCGTTCGCGGGCCTCGCGGGCCAGGGCCCGGCGGCGCTGGTTGTCGCCCTCCATCTGCTTGCGCATCGTCGCACCTCGTTCCTGGGTCGGTTGCGCTTGCGCCGACCGCGTTCCCGGCGCTGCCGGGAAGGTAACGGCGGACCGCCGGGGCGGACGCTTCACTCGCTGCGGGTGAGGAGCGCTCACCCCGGCGGGCGGCAGGCTCGGACGGACCGGACAACTTCCGACGCACGCGGAAGGGCAGGTCGACATGAAACGGATCGTGGAGATCGTCCCCGCCCGTCCCGGCTGGTACGCCCGTTGGCGCATCGGCCCGGACGACACCCGCTCCTACCCGGTGACCCTGTGGGCGCTGCTGGAACACCACGACGGCAGCGGACGCGAGGTGGTCGGTGTCGACTGTGTCGGGCAGTGGCCCGGCGCGGACGACGACATGAGTGGGGACTTCGTCCGTTATCTGTTCCAGACGCCTGATTCCGGCGCGCCGGAGGACGTCGAGCCTCCGCTCGCGGGGCAGTCGCGCGACGAGACGCGGCACCGGCAGGCCGAGCCCGCCGCCTGAGCCATCCTCCCGGCCCCCGGCCCCTGGTCCCAGGGTCGGGGGCCACCCCTGTCCGCCCGTCGCTCAGCCGCTCGACGGGTCGAACCGGGCAGGGTCAGCCGACCTCGCGGACGCCGCCGGTCAGGTCGCGCGGCGGGGCGGCCAGCAGTTCGGCCAGGCCGGTGCGGTCCAGCAGGTGCCTGATCTGCGGGTTCAGGTTGAACAGGCGGATCGCCCCGGTGCCGGCCCGGTGGATCACCACGAGCGCGCTCAGGCCGGAGGAGTCGCAGAGGTTCACCCCGGCGAAGTCGATTTCCAGCTCCTGGTGACCGTCGCGGCGCAGGTCGGCCACGGCGTCGACGAGTTCCGGCGCGGTGTCGAAGTCCAGCTCTCCGGCCAGCCGCACCCGGGCGGAACCGGCGTCGAGCCGGTCCACCTCGATGGTCAACATCTGGGAGGGCACGTTCCCATGTTCCCAGCCGGGCCCGGCCGGGAAACCCCCGGGGTCACGCGGACGCGGCCGAACCCGGCGCGGCGAGGCCCGGCGCGTCGTCGACCGGCGAGCGGTCGAGCAGACCGGTGACGCCGGTCAGGTCGAGGATGGTCTCCAGGAACCGGGGGACCGACCGCAGCTCGATGGTGGTGCCCGCGTGCTGGCCCTCCCGCCAGGCGTGCACGATCACGGACAGGCCGGTGCTGTCCATGAACTGCAGGTCGCCGAAGTCGAACACGAGCGTCACCGGACGCGCGGCGAGCAGCCGGTCGATCTCGGCGCGCAGCGGGGTCGCCGTGGCGTACGCCAGGTCACCGCCGACGACCACCACCGGAACGGCCGGGTCGGAACGATCCACGGAGATGCTCAGCGGGCTCGCCTCGGGCCTTCTCCGTTGAGGAACCACGTCACGCCTTTCCGCGGGGCTGCCGGCCGGGACCGGGATGACAGGATCGTAACAACAGCGGCATCACCTCGCTGGACGCGCGAGCGGGCCTGGCAGCGCCGTGGGGTGGCGGTCCCGGCATACCGGCGTAGGGTGGGCGGGGAGACGTGACCACAGGCGCCGGGTCCGGCGCCCCCGGGTGTCGACGAGGAGAGTGGGGCTCAGCTGGTGACTGCTGCCGACGTCAGGGGTGCCGACCCGGGCGACGGACGGATCTCCACGCCGAGCGCCGCACGGGCTCCGGCGTGGTCCGCCGCCGCGCCCGCGCCGTCCGCCCTGCCGCCGCTGGCCGCCGACCGCGACCTCACCGTCCCGAACTGGTCCGAGGTGGTCGAGCACTTCCGTGAGGGCCTGGTCGTCTGCGACGCCGACGGTGTCGTCCAGCACGTGAGCCCGGTCGCGGAGCGCCTGATCCCCGAGGTGACGCCCGGCGAGCTGCTGGCCGCCGCCGGTCCGGCCCCGCTGCGTGGCGACGGGCCGGCCGAGTTCACCCACCACGGGCGGCGGCTGCGCGTACGCCCGGTCGCACTGTCCCACCGCCGGCGCTGCTGGTACGTCGACGACGTCACCGAGATCGTCAGCCGGGCCGACGCGCTGCTGGCCGAGCGGGCCCGCTCGGCGTTCCTCGCCGTGGTCGGCGAGAAGCTCGGCAACCCGCTGCACCCGGACCGGGCCGCCGCCGCGGTGGTGCGCCTGGCCGTGCCCACGGCGGCCGACGTGGCGGTCCTGGTCCTCGCCCCCCGCTCCGGCCGGGCCCGCTGGTGGCGGGCGGTACGCGCCGACGACCGGCCGCCGGTGGTGGACAGCGGGGTGCTGCCCGCCACGGCGCTTCCCGCGGCGATCGAGGCCGGCCTGGCCGGCACCGAGCCGCACGAGCTGGACTGGCTGGTCGAGCAGGCCGCCGACGCGGGTTGGCTGCCCGGCCTGGACACCTCCGGCGCCACCGCGCGGGTGGTGCCGCTGCCCGGCCGGGAGGCGCCCGCGGGCGCGCTGCTGGTGGCCCGGCGCGCCGACCGCTGGTACGACGAGGCCGACGTGGACCTGGTCCGCGCGTTCGCGGCCCGGGCCGGTGCGGCGCTGACCACCGCCATGCTCTACCGCGACCAGGCCGAGGTCGCCGACACGTTGCAGGCCAGCCTGCTGCCGGTCGAGCCGGCCGCCGCGACGGGCGTGCAGTGGGGCACCGCGTACCGGCCGGCGCAGGCCGGGCTGCGCATCGGCGGTGACTTCTACGGCTCGCACCGGCTCGCCGACGGCGGCTCGGTCTTCTTCCTCGGTGACGTGTCCGGCAAGGGCGTGGAGGCGGCCGTGTTCACCGGCCAGCTGCGCCAGTGCCTGCAGGCGCTGCACCGGGTCGAGACGCAGCCGGGGCGGCTGCTGAAGCTGCTCAACGACGCGTTGCTGGAGACCACGCAGGCGCACGGGCAGGGCCGGTTCGCCACCCTGGTGCTCGGCGTGGCCCGGCCGCACCGCGACGGCGGCCTGACGCTGACCCTGGCCGGCGGCGGGCACCTGCCGCCGCTGGTGCTGCGGGAGTCCGGCGAGGTCGAGGTGGTGCCGCTGCGCGGCATGCTGATCGGCGTGGTGCCCGATCCCCGCATCGGCGAGGTGACCGTGCAACTGGCGCCGGGGGAGACCTGCCTGTTCTACAGCGACGGGGTGACCGAGGCGCGCGGCGGCCGGCGCGGCGACGAGCAGTTCGGCCCCGAGCGGCTGCTCCACGCGGTGACCGGCTGCCACCGGATGCCCGCGCCGGCGCTCGCCGAGCGGGTCGAGCAGGTGACCTGCGACTGGCTCGCGCACGGCGACCACGACGACATCGCGGTGCTGGCGCTGCGCGCCACCGGGCCGGCCGGGCGGGTGCCGCGGCACCTGCACGCGGTGCCGGACCCGGCCGTGACCGAACCGACGAGGGAGTTGTCCGCGTGACCGTGCCGACCGTCGAGGCCGACCCGGGCCAGGCCTTCCCCCGCTACCTGGAGTGCCTGGCCGACGCCGACGAGTCCGCCGCCGTGGCGGTGGCCCGGGGGCTGCTGGAAGCGGGTGTGCCGGCCGAGCGGGTGCTGCTGGACCTGGTCGCACCGGCCCAGGCCGAGGTGGGTGAACGCTGGGCCCGCAACGAGTGGAGCGTCGCCCAGGAGCACGCCGCCACCCACATCAGCGAGCGGGTGGTGGCGGCGGTGGCCGCGTACGCCGATCCCCGCCCGACCCGCGGGCGGATCGTGATGGCCTGCATGGACGGCGAGTGGCACGCGCTGCCGGCCCGGCTGGTGGCCGAGGTGCTGCGGCTGCGCGGCTGGCAGGTGGTGTTCCTCGGCGCCAGCGTCCCGGCCGCGCATCTGGTGTCCTACCTGCACCGCTACGACGCGGAGGCGGTGGCGTTGGCCTGCGCGCTGCCGATGCGGCTGCCGCACGCGCACCGGATGGTGGAGGCGTGCCGCCGCTCCGACGTGCCGGTGGTGGTCGGTGGCCGGGGCTTCGGCGACGACGGCCGCTGGGCCCGCGTCCTCGGCGTGCCGTGGGCGCCCGACGCGCCGGCCGCGGCGGACCTGGTGGCCGACGAGCGGGTGTTGCGCGAGACGCCGCCCGCGCGGCTGGACCACCTGGCCGACGACGAGTACGCCAGCCTGGTCAAGCGGCGCGGCGAGCTGATCGACAGCGCCCTGGCCGATCTGCGGGAGCGGGTGCCGTCGACCGCGGACTACACGCCCACGCAGCTCGACTCCACGATCAGCGACCTCGGCTACATCGTGGACTTCCTGGCCGCCGCGCTCTACGTGGACGATGCGACGCTGTTCACCGGGTTCGTCGAGTGGCTGGTGGAGATCCTGGTCAGCCGCGGGGTGCCGGCGGGCGCGGTCGGGCTGACGCTGGAGCACTATGGACAGCAGCTGCGCGACTTCCCGCGCGCGGCCGCCTTCCTCGACCGGGGGAGGGTCCTGGTGGGCGGGTTGTCGGCGGCGGGCCGCTGAGGGGCGGCGGGGCGGCCGTCGCATATACTTGCACCACTGCAAGGATTCGCCTGCGGTGGGAGCGAGAGGGGCCACGGTGACGTTCACCGTCACGTACGCCCAGCGGGACGGGGGCGGCGCCCACCTCCGGCTGGCCGGCGAGCTCGACCTCGGCACGGCCGGAGAGCTGAACTCGGCGATCGACCGGCTGATCGCCGAGGGGCACCGTGAGCTGCTGCTCGATCTCACCGACCTGACGTTCTGCGACTCCACCGGCATCGCGGCGTTCGTCCGGGGGGACAACATCGTCGCCGCCGACGGCGGCTGGCTGCGGCTCACCGGGGCGACCGGGCGGGTCGCCCGGGTGCTCCAGGTGACCGGGCTGGCCGAGGTGCTCCACCACGACCGCGACACCGTCGACCCGACCGCGCCGGCCGCCTCCTGATCCGATACATTTCCCCGCCAGCAGCCGGCCGTGCGGCCGGGACGCCCTCCTCACCGAGAAACAGGTAACCCCATGGGTCAGACCAGTCCCAGCCCCGTTCGCATCCTGGTGGTGGACGACGACCCGGGTGACGTCCTGATGATCGAGGAAGCGCTCGCCGACTCCGACGTCGACAAGGTCATCGACGTGGTCGCCGACGGCCAGGAGGCGATGGAGTTCCTCCGCCGCGAGGGCCGGCACACCGAGGCGCAGCGCCCGGACGTGATCCTGCTCGACCTGAACATGCCCCGGATGGACGGGCGGCAGGTGCTCGGCGAGGTCAAGGGTGACGAGAGCCTGCGGACCATCCCGATCGTCGTGCTCACCACCTCCAACGCCGACACCGACGTGGTCAGCAGCTACACGCTGCAGGCCAACGCGTACGTGACGAAGCCGATCGACCTGGACGCCTTCAACGACGTGGTGCGCCGGATCGACGAGTTCTTCGGACGGGTGGTCGTGCTCCCGAAGCACCAGTAGGGGCGGGAAGTCCGGGCCCCCGCATCCTGCACATTTTGTGGGAACGGCCACGCCCGGGAGCGCCCGGACCGCAGGATCGGCTGGTGGGGACGCACACCGGCTGCCTGGGGGGCGACGCATGAGGTTCTCGGTGGTGGAGACCGGCTACGACAGGCGTCAGGTGGACGCCTGCATGGACGAGCTGAGCCTGCGGCTCGGGCGGCTGGCGGCGCGTGCGGAGGGCGCCGCCGGGGCCGGCCGGGAGTGGGACCAGATCCGGTCGGACGCCCTGCACCTGTGCGACTTCCTGCATCGCCGTACCGCCCCGGTCGAGGGCGGCACGTCCCGCCCGCCGGCGGCCGAACGCGAGGCCGCCGAGCTGCTGGCGCAGGCCCGCGCCGAACTGGAGGCCGCCCGCGAGGAGGCCCGCCGGTTGCGGGAGGAGGCGTACGCCGAGGCCGTGCGGGCCCGCCGCGAGTTCGAGGCGGCCCTGCTGGCCCGCCGGCGCCGGGAGTCCCGGGTCGACGAGATCCTGGCCGGCGCGCGGGGCGATCGGGTGGCGGTGGACACCCCCACCGCCGCGGCGGGCGTGCGCCCCGGTGGCGGCGGGCGCAGCGCCGCCTGACCCGCGCCGGTCAGACCAGCGCCGCCACCACGGTCGTGGCGCGCTTCTCGTGCCGGGCGTAGGCGTCGGGGTAGGCGGACACCTGCACCGCCTGGGCCGCGGCGGTGACGCTCATGTCCGCCCAGCCGGGCACCTCGCGCAGCGCGGCGTAGAAGGCCCGGGCCGCGTACGCGGGCCGCATGAGCTGGGCGACGGTGCCCCAGCCGCTGCTGGGCCGCTGCTGGAACAGCCCGACCGAGTCGTGGTCGGAGCCGCTGCCCTGGTGCGGATGGTCGAACGACTCGGGCAGCACGTCGCTGGCCAGGTTGTAGAGGTCGCTCTCCTGCATGGCGGTGGCGACGGCGACGACCATGGCCCGGCGGGGCATCTTCATCTCCCGCCCCACGTCGACGATGGCCTTGGCGTTGTCCATCTGCCGCTGGTCCAGGCCGGCGACCGGCCGGGGGCGCTTGGGCGGCGCAGGCTTGCGCGGCGGCTTCTTCGTCGCCGGGGTGGCGCTGGGCGTGGGGGCGGGCGGCGGCAGGGCCGCGGCGGCGGGCGGCGCGATCCGGGTGAAGTCGCGGGAGGCGCGCTGGTCGGCGGCGGCCCGGTCGACGACGGCCTCGCGTACGTCCAGGTGTGCCGGGCCGGTCTCGCCGACGCCTGCCACGCCGATCAGGCCGAGGCAGCAGGTGACGCCGGTGGCAACAGCGATCCGGCCGGGTACGGTCCGGGCCGGGCCGCGTCGCGGCGGTTCCGGGGCGCGGTGACGCCCCACTCTCCGTTCGGCTGATGCCGGGTCAATCGTTCGGCGAACCGGGCGGTTGGCGGGCAGCGGCTGATGATCGGAGTCGTCGGGATGCACCCGCCGAGGCTAGAAAGCTTCCGGGCCTTTGCCATCGGGGTGATTGGTGGCATGCGCCACAATCTGCCGGATTCGCGGGCCGCATTAGGGGTGCTGGATCATGAAGGCCGCTAACGTCGCGTACCCGAAAGAATGCCTATGTCGGTTTCGACGGCGCGAAACGGACGTCAGGCCGAGCCGGTGGTGGCGTACCCCCGGCTCCTCCGTTCGGCGGAGGGTGCCCTGGTCGGACGGCTTGCGCGCGGCGGCGGTCCACCGACCCGCCGGGATCGACGCCTCGCGATCGGACGCTCCGCACGTGCGCCTTGTGGATCATGGCGAGGCCGCCGCGCGGCGGCCCGGGCGCTCGATACGATTCCCACGGTGACGGAGCGGATGGTCGACGAGCGCCCGAGCGGCCCCCGCAGCCGGCGCGGCACGCTCGTCGTCGTCTGCGCCGTGCTGCTCGCGCTGCTGCTCGCCGGGCACCGGCTGGTGCCCAACGTGCACGGCCTGGGCAGCCTGGTGGACAGCGTCACCCCGCTGCTCGGGATCGCCGTACCGCTGCTCGCGCTGGCGGCGCTGCTGCGCCGCTCCCGGCCCGCGCTGCTGGCGGTGCTGCTGCCGGCCCTGATCTGGGCCGGGCTGTACGGACGCGCCTGGCTGCCCCCGGCCGCCGGCGCGGACGGCGCCACGGTCCGGGTGGTCAGCCAGAACCTGCGCGTGAGCAACCCCGACCCGGCCGCCACCGTCGGCGCGCTCACCGGCGACGCCCCGGACCTGATCGGCCTTCAGGAGGTCGCCGACGGCGGCCGGGTGGCGCCGGTGCTGGCCGAGCGCTACCCGCACCGGGCGGTCGTGTCGACAGTCGCGCTGTGGAGCCGGTGGCCGATCCGCGAGGCGCACGGCGTGGACACCGGGCTGGGCTGGGACCGCGCGCTGCGGGCCGTCGTGGCCGCGCCCCGGGGCGACCTGACCGTGTACGTGGTCCACCTCGGCTCCGCCCGGGCCGGGCACACCGCCACCCGGGACCAGACCGTCGCCGCGCTGGCCGACGCCGTGCGCGCCGACCCGGCCGACCGGCTGGTGGTGCTCGGCGACCTGAACACCGCCACCACCGACCGGGTCTTCGACCCGCTGACCCGGCTGCTCGGCGACGCGCAGGCCGAGGCCGGGCAGGGATTCGGCTTCACCTGGCCGGCGGAGCTACCCGTCACCCGCCCGGACCATGTCCTCTACCGGGGACTCACGCCGACCACCGCCGGAGTGCTGCGCACCCCGGACAGCGACCACCGCGCCGTGACCGCCGGCTTCCGCTGGTGAACGCTCAGTGCCGGCCGTTCTCCGCCGGGGTCACGGTGAGTCGGTGCCGGCTCGGGTCGCCGCTGGAGAACGGCCACAGCCGGTCCGCGTACGCGACCAGGTCGGCCAGCTGATCCCGGGTCAGTCCCGCCGAGGAGATCTCGGCGTGCACGTCGGCCCGGTAGCGGCCGTCGTCGTCGCGGCCCAGTTTCGCCTCGGCGGTCACCTGCACGGTGTGCGCCTCGTCGGTGATCTCCCCGGCCGCCTCCACCGCCGCGTGGTGCAGGCAGGAGGCGAACGCCGCGGCCAGGAGCTGCTCCGGCGTCAGGCCGGTGCAGTGCGGCGCCAGCGGGGACGCCAGGGCGGAGGAGAGCCCGCCGTCGTCGGTGCGTACGTGACCGCCCGCCGCGGTCGCCGTGGCCGTCTCGGCCAGCCAGGAACTCGGATCCGGCATCGCGTTCCTCCCGTCACTCACCGGACCGCGTTCCCGGACCCGCAGCGGCGAAACCGTGCCCGGGCGGGCAGTAGGAGCGCTCAGCCGACCCGGCCGCTGGTCGCGGCGTCGACGGCCATCGCCTCGGTGGCCTCGGCGGCGGCCCGGCTGGTCCACGGCGACACCTGCGGTTCGCGCTGCCGGGGCAGCGCCGCGGTCATCGGTACGTAGATCCGGGCGTCCACCGCCTCGGCCAGCAGCAGCGCGGCCATCGGGCTGGTCGGCCTGGCGGACGGGTCGGCGTCGAGGCAGCGCCGGCACAGCTCGGCCACCTCGCCCGGCAGGCCCGGCACCTCGGGCAGCGGGCGGGGCGGTCGGCGGCGGCGCGACCCGAGCAGCTGGGTGGTGCTGCCGGCGTCGTACGGCAACTCGCCGGTGAGGCAGTAGTACAGCAGCACGCCGAGCGCGTACATGTCGGCGGCCGGGGTGGCCGGCTGCCGGTCGAGCTGCTCCGGCGCCAGGTACGCCGGGGTGCCCACCACCACGCCGTCCGGAGTGTGGTCCGGTGCCCCGGCCGGGGTGGCGATGCCGAAGTCGAGCACCTTCACCCCGCACGGGGTGAGGATCACGTTCGCGGGCTTCACGTCCCGGTGCACGATGCCGTGCGCGTGCGCGGCGGCCAGCGCGGCGCACACCTCGGCGCAGACCCGTACCGCGATCCGCCAGTCCAGCGGCCCGCTGCGCAGGTGCGCGGCGAGCGTCTCGCCCTCGGCCAGCTCCATCACGATGTACGGCACCGGCCGCCCGTCCGGCAGCGTCGCGGTGCCGAAGTCGTGCACGCTGGCGACGTTCGGGTGCACCAGCCGCGCCGCCGAGCGCGCCTCGGCCCGGATCCGGTCCACCGAGCCGGCGTCGCCGTCGAGCGCGGGCGAGATGAGCTTCACCGCGACGGTCCGGTCCAGCACGCGGTCGTGCGCGCGCCACACCTCCGACATGCCGCCCAGGCCGGCCCGCTGTTCGAGCTCGTACCGCCCGCCCAGCGTCCGCATCGCCCACTCCTCGCCTCGTCCGGTGCCCTCCGGTCCCGCTACCCGGCCCCGGAGCTGTGCAAACCGCCGAGGGGCGGCGCCGCGGCGGGGTAGCTTCGCGGCGGGGGCGTCGAGGAACGGGGGGCAGCGGTGGCCGTGGTGCGCGTACGGTTCGTCGGCGGACCGGCCGACGAGCTGACCCGGGAGCTGCCGGCCGGGCCGGACGGCGCGCCGCCGTCCCGGTGGGTGCTGCGTCATCCGGAGGAACCGGCCGAGGGGACCGCCGACCACCTCTACGAGCGCGACGACCACGCGTCGCCCGGCGGCTGGACGATGCGGTACGTGCACACGTTCCCGTTCGGCGCGACCGAGTGAGGCCCCGGAGCGGCCGGGCGCGCCGCGTCAGGCCGGCCGGACGCCGGTGGTGCCGAGGATGACCGAGGCGACCAGTTCCGGATCGTCGTGCATCGGCACGTGCCCGCAGCCGGGCAGGTCCAGGTGCCGCGCGGCGGGCAGCCGGGTACGCGCCAGCGCCGCCTGCCGGTAGGGCAGGATCCGGTCCCGCGTACCCCAGGCCACGGTGACCGGCACTGTCGGCGCGCCCGCGTAGGCGTACCCCCGTCCGGCGCGGGCGACGGCGCGGAACGCCCGCGCCTGGCGCAGCGCGCGGGCGTCGGCGAGCGCGTCGTCGAGGGCCATCCGGTTCGGCCGGGCCAGGATCATGCCCATCGCCAGCATCCGCAGCGCGGGCGCGGCGAACAGGCGGCGCAGCACCGGTTCGGGCAGCCGGGCCGCGTTGCGGTGCAGGGACAGCACGGTCAGCGCCCAGCGCAGCTCACGCGCGGTGCAGAACCCGGCCGGCGACAGCGCGGTGGCCGACGAGACCGCGCCGAGCGCGGCCAGCTCCAGCGCGATCGCCCCGCCCAGGCTGTTGCCCGCGACGTGCGGGCGTTCCAGCCCGAACGCGGCGAACAGCTCGACCATGGCCGCGGCCAGGCCGGGCATGTCGGCGGGCAGCCCGGCGGCGGGCACCGGGGAGCGGCCGAAGCCCGGCAGGTCGACGGCTATCACGTCGTGCGCCTCGGCGAGGCGGTCCAGCACCGGCCGCCAGGCACCGCCGTGGTGGCCGATGCCGTGCAGCAGCACCAGCGTGGGCCCGGCGCCCCGCCGCTCGTACACGACGTCCACCGGCGCGGTCACGGCCGCCCCTGCGGCGTGCTGGCGCCGAAGCCCCGGCCCAGCGCCCGGGACTGCTCCTCGATCAGCGGGACGGTGGCCCGTGCGGTGCGGCCCACCAGCCGGTCGGCCAGCGGGCTGACCAGCACCGATCGCATCGCCTGGACGCCGGCCACGGCGCGTGGCACGTACACCCGGCGGCTGCGGCGCTCGATCGCCCGGACGAACGCCTCGGCGCACTCGGTCACCGTGGTGGTGCGCCGCAGCGGCCAGGGCAGCTTCGCCAGCGCGGTGGAGAAGGCCGGCAGGTCGGCGCGCGCCTCGCGGACCAGGTCGGTGTCCACCCACGACGGATGGGCGGTGCCGACCGCCACGCCCCGGTGCGCCAGTTCGAGGCGGATCGCGTTGCCGAACTGCTCGACGCCCGCCTTCGACGCGCAGTAGGCGGCCATGCCGGGCAGCGCGGCGAACGCCGCGGCCGAGGAGACGATCAGCAGGTAGCCGCCCCGGTCCACGAGCGCCGGCACGGTCGCCGCCGCCGTGCGCATCACCCCGATCAGGTTGACCTCGACGGTACGCACCAGCGCCTCGACGTCGCCGACGGCGATCGTGCCGCGGTTGGCGACCCCGGCGTTCGCGACCACCGCGTCGATCCCGCCCAGCGCCGTCCGCGTACCGTCCACCGCCGACGCGAGGGCGTCCTGGTCGGTGACGTCGGCGGCGAACCAGGCGTGCCCCGGCCCCAGCTCGGCGGCGAGCGCGGCGAGCCGGTCGGGTTCCAGCCCGACGAGGGACAACCGGGCGCCGCGGGCCGCGGCGAGGCGGGCGGTGTGCTCGCCGATGCCCCGGGCCGCGCCGGTCACCAGCACCACCTTGCCGGCCAGTCGGCCGGAAAAACGACCGTCGATGGACATGCCGGGAAGTTACCACCGGGTAGCCCGGGTGCGGAAGACCTCGCCGGGCCTGCCCGGAACGGCACCGTACGGCGCGCACAGCTGGTACACAGGATCGGGACAGCCCGGCGACAGCGGGTCCGCCCACGATGGGGGCATGGTCATGAACGCGCAGTCCGCGCAGGGCCGCATCGAGCTGCGCCGACCGGACGGCGAACCGGTGCGGGTGCTCGTCGTCGACGACGAGCCGACGCTCACCGACCTGCTCTCGATGGCCCTGCGGTACGAGGGCTGGCAGGTCGCCACCGCCGGCAGCGGCATGGCGGCGGTCACCACCGCCCGCCAGTTCCGCCCGGACGCCGTGGTGCTCGACGTGATGCTGCCCGACCTGGACGGATTCCAGGTGCTGCGCCGCCTGCGCGAGGAGTCCCCGAGCGTGCCGGTGCTGTTCCTCACCGCCCGCGACGCCGTGGAGGAACGCGTCGCCGGGCTCACCGTCGGCGGCGACGACTACGTCACCAAGCCGTTCAGCCTGGAGGAGGTGATCGCCCGGCTGCGCGCGCTGCTGCGCCGCTCCGGCTTCGCGGTCGCCGCCCGCCAGGAGGCGGTGCTCACCGTCGGCGACCTCACCCTCGACGAGGACAGCCACGAGGTACGCCGCGGCGACGACCTGATCACGCTCACCGCCACCGAGTTCGAGCTGCTGCGCTACCTCATGCGCAACCCGCGCCGCGTGCTCAGCAAGGCGCAGATCCTCGACCGGGTGTGGAACTACGACTTCGGCGGCCAGGCCAACGTGGTCGAGCTGTACATCTCGTACCTGCGCAAGAAGATCGACGCGGGCCGCGCGCCCATGATCCACACATTGCGCGGGGCGGGTTATGTCCTCAAACCCGCCGAGTGACAGCCGTGGCCGGCTGCGCCGCCGCCTGGCCGGCTGGTCGCTGCGCCGCCGGCTGGTGGTCTCCGTGGTGGCGCTGCTCGCGCTGGTCAGCCTCGGCATCGGCGGCCTGACCACAGTGGCGCTGCGGCACTTCCTGATCGACCAGATCGACAACCAGCTCAGCTTCGGCGACCGGCGGCCCGACGACCTCGAACGCTGGGCCCGCCGCGGCATGGACCCACCGCGCCCGGACCAGCGGCCCACCCCGCCGGACTCCGACGAGGTCGCGCCGGACCCCCCGGGCGGCTTCCCGCCAGGCTCCGTCGCGGTCCGGGTGCCCGCCGCCGCCGAACCCGTCGGCCGGGTCCGGTCCGAGAGCGGCGGCAGCGAGGAGGTGCCCGCCGCCGACCTGACCGCGCTGGCCCGCGTACCCGTCGGCGACCGACCGCGCACCGTCGTCGTCGGGGACCGGGGGGACTACCGCGCGGTCGCGCTGCCGTCGCCGCGCGGCGACGGCGACGTGCTGGTCCTCGCGATCCCGCTGGCCCAGGTGGACGACACAGTCATGTGGATGATCGTCGCGCAGGCCGGGGTGATCGGCGCCGGCCTGGTCATCGCCGGCGCCCTCGGTCTGCTCATCGTCCGCGTCACGCTGCGCCCGCTCAACCGCGTCGCCGCCACCGCCGCCCGGGTCACCGAACTGCCGCTCGACCGTGGCGAGGTCGCCCTGTCCGTGCGGGTACCGGCCGCCGACACCGACCCCCGCACCGAGGTCGGGCAGGTCGGCGGCGCGCTCAACCGGATGCTCGGCCACGTCGCCGCCGCGCTCGCCGCCCGGCAGGCCAGCGAGACCCGGGTACGCCAGTTCGTCGCCGACGCCAGCCACGAGCTGCGTACACCCCTGGCCGCCATCCGCGGGTACGCCGAGGTGGCCCGCCGGGGCCGCCAGGAGGTGCCGCCCGACGTGGCGCACGCGCTGCGCCGCGTCGAGTCGGAGAGCACCCGGATGACCAGCCTCGTCGACGACCTGCTGCTGCTGGCCCGGCTGGACTCCGGCCGTCCGCTGGCCGCCGAACCGGTCGACCTGACCGCCATGGCCGTGAACGCGGTCAGCGACGCGCACGTCGCCGGGCCCGACCACCGCTGGCAACTCGACCTGCCCGACGAGCCGCTCACCGTCACCGGCGACGCCCACCGGCTGCACCAGGTGCTGGCGAACCTGCTCGCGAACGCGCGGGTGCACACCCCGGCCGGCACCACCGTCACGGTCCGGCTCGCACCAGCGCCCGACGGCGTCGAACTCCGCGTCACCGACGACGGACCGGGCATCCCGGAGCAGTTGCAGCCGGAGGTCTTCGAGCGGTTCGCGCGCGGCGACACCTCCCGCTCCCGCGCGCAGGGCAGCACCGGCCTGGGACTGGCCATCGTCGCCGCCGTGGTGGAGGCGCACCACGGCCGGGTCGACGTGGTCAGCCGGCCCGGCCACACCGCGTTCACGGTCTGGCTGCCGGGATCCACAGCCGACGCATAGGCCGTTCACGGGAGCGGGCCAGCGGGCCCGCCGAGTCTTGCCGGCATGAACCGAACCGACAGCCTGCCGACCGTGCCCACGGCCGCGCCACCCGGCACCGAGCCGGCCCTCGCGCCCGTACCCCTGGAGACCCGCACCGGCCGCGACCCGTGCTGGGCCCGGCCGGCCCTGCTCGGCCTGCTGGTCGTGACCGCGCTGCTCTACTTGTGGGGTCTGGGTGCCTCCGGCTGGGCCAACGCGTTCTACTCGGCCGCCGTGCAGGCCGGGTCGCAGAGCTGGACGGCGTTCTTCTACGGCTCCTCGGACGCGGCCAACTCGATCACAGTGGACAAGACCCCCGCCTCGCTGTGGCTGATGGCGCTCTCGGTGCGCATCTTCGGCCTGAGCGGCTGGTCGATCCTCGTGCCGCAGGCGCTGCTCGGCGTCGCCTCGGTCGGCGTGCTGTACGCGACAGTCCGCCGCTGGTACGGCCCGGCCGCCGGACTGCTCGCCGGCGCGGTGCTCGCGCTCACCCCGGTGGCGACGCTGATGTTCCGGTTCAACAACCCGGACGCGCTGCTGGTGTTCCTGCTCGTCGTCGCCGCGTACGCCACGGTGCGTGCGGTCGAGACGGCGAGCACCCGGTGGATCGCGCTGACCGGCGTGCTCGTCGGCTTGGGCTTCCTCACCAAGATGCTCCAGGCGTTCCTGGTGATCCCGGTCTTCGCCGGGGTCTACCTGCTGGCCGCGCCGACCGGTCTCGGACGGCGGATCCGCCGGCTGCTGCTCGCCGGGCTCGCAGTGGTCGTCTCCGCCGGCTGGTGGGTGGCGATCGTCGAGCTGGTGCCGGCGAGCGCCCGCCCCTACATCGGCGGCTCGCAGAACAACAGCATCCTGGAGCTGACGCTCGGCTACAACGGCCTGGGCCGCATCACCGGCGACGAGGTGGGCAGCGTCGGTGGCGGCGGTGGCGGCCGCCCCGGTGGGGGAGGCGGCGGACCGTTCTCCGGCCAGACCGGGCTGCTACGGATGTTCGACACCGAGGTCGGCGGGCAGATCTCCTGGCTGCTGCCGACCGCGCTGATCCTGCTGGTGGCGGGGCTGTGGCTGGCCGGGCGGGCGCCGCGTACCGACCGCACCCGGGCCGGTCTGCTGCTCTGGGGCGGCTGGCTGCTGGTCACCGGACTGATCTTCAGCTTCATGTCCGGGATCTTCCACGCGTATTACACGGTCGCCCTGGCCCCGGCGGTCGGCGCGCTGGTCGGCATCGGCGTCACGCTGCTGTGGCGCGCCCGCTCGGCACCGGTCAGGTGGCGCCGGACCGCCGCCACGCTGGTCCTGGCCGGCGCGCTGGCGGTCACCGCCTGGTGGTCCTGGCACCTGCTCGGCCGCACCCCCGACTGGCACCCCTGGCTGCGCCCCACAGTCCTGGCCGTCGGCCTGACCACCGCAGCCCTCCTGGCCGTCTCGGCGTTCCTCACCCGCCCCCACCGAACCGCCCGGCCCTCCCCGGTGATCAAGGAGTTTGTGTCCGGAAGTGGCGTTCAGGGTGACACGAACTCCTTGATCAACCCCGAGGCGGGGGAGACGGCGGGGGAGAGGGCCGGGGTTGCCGGGCGGGTGGTGCGGTGGATGGTGCCGGTGGTGTCTGTCGCCGGGATCGCGGTGGCGCTGGCCGGGCCGGCCGCGTACGCGATGCAGACCGCTGCCACCCCGCACAGCGGCTCGATCCCGAGCGCCGGGCCGGCCGGCGCGGGTGGCTTCGGTGGCCCCGGCGGACCGGGCGGGCGGATGCCGGGCGGCGCGAACGGGCAGTTCCCCGGTGGTCCCGGCGGCGGGAACGGGCAGTTCCCGGGCTTCCCGGGTGGCCCGAACGGCACCGGCTCCAACGGCACCGGCCCGGACGGCGGCACCACGCCGGGTGGCATCCCGGGTCAGGGCGGCTTCCCCGGTCAGGGCGGCTTCCCGGGGCAGGGCGGCTTCCCCTGGCAGTACGGCGGGACCGGGCAGGAAGGGCGGGGGCAGCGCGGCGGTGGCATGGGCGGGCTGCTCGACGCCCGCGAGCCGAGCGCCGAGATGACCGCACTGCTCACCGCCGACGCCGACGACTACACCTGGGTCGCCGCGACTGTCGGCTCGAACAACGCCTCCGGCTACCAGCTGGCGACCGGCCGGCCGGTCATGCCGATCGGCGGGTTCAACGGCAGTGACCCGTCGCCGACGCTCGCCCAGTTCCAGCGGTACGTCGCCGACGGGCGGATCCACTACTTCCTCGGTGGCGGCGGGTTCCGGGCCGACGGCGGCAGCAACGCCTCGGCCGAGATCGCCGCGTGGGTCGCGGAGAACTTCACCGCGACCACCGTCGACGGCGTGACCGTGTACGACCTGAGCAGCGGAAAGCAGGGCTGAGCGATGACTGACACGTACGCGCCCCGGGCCGCCGTGCAGGCCCGGCCCGCCGCCGGCAGCGCGGTGCTCGACGTGGTGGTCCCGGTCTACAACGAGGAGGCCGACCTCGGGCCCTGCGTCCGGCGGCTGCACGCGCACCTGACCGCGCACTTCCCGTACCCGTTCCGGATCACGGTGGCCGACAACGCCAGCGTGGACGGCACCCCGGCGGTGGCCCGGGCGCTCGCCGGCGAGCTGCCCGAGGTGGGGGTGCTGCGCCTGGACGAGAAGGGCCGCGGGCGGGCGCTGCGGGCCGCGTGGTCGGCCTCACCGGCACCGGTGCTCGCGTACATGGACGTGGACCTGTCCACCGACCTGGCCGCGCTGCTGCCGCTTGTGGCGCCGCTCATCTCCGGGCACTCGGACCTGGCCATCGGCACCCGGCTGGCCCGCACCAGCCGGGTGGTCCGGGGCGCCAAGCGGGAGGTCATCTCGCGCGGCTACAACCTGCTGCTGCGCGGTGCGCTCGCGGCGCGTTTCTCCGACGCCCAGTGCGGGTTCAAGGCGATCCGCGCCGACGTGGCCGCCGAGCTGCTGCCGCTGGTGCGCGACACCGGCTGGTTCTTCGACACCGAGCTGCTGGTCCTGGCGCAGCGGGCCGGGCTGCGCATCCACGAGGTGCCGGTGGACTGGGTGGACGACCCGGACAGCCGGGTCGACATCGTCGCCACCGCGCTGGCCGACCTGCGCGGCATCGGGCGGCTGGGCCGGGCGCTGGTGACCGGGGCGCTGCCGCTGGCACAGTTGCGCGCCCAGCTCGGCCGGGGGCCGTTGCCGGCACCGCCGGCGCAGGTGCCGATCGGGCTGCCGCGCCAGCTCGCCCGGTTCGCCGCGGTGGGCGTGGCGAGCACGCTCGCGTACCTGCTGTTGTTCCTGCTGGCCCGCGGCCCGCTCGGGGCGCAACCGGCGAACCTGCTGGCGCTGCTGCTCACCGCGGTCGCGAACACGGCGGCCAACCGGCGGCTCACGTTCGGCGTCGCCGGGCGCCGGCACGCCGGACGGCACCACCTCCAGGGGCTGCTCGCGTTCGCGCTCGGCCTGGCCCTGACCAGCGGCTCCCTCGCCGCGCTGCACGCCACCACCACCCCGAACCGCGCCCTGGAGCTGACCGTCCTGGTGACGGCCAACCTGGCCGCCACGGCCCTGCGCTTCCTCCTGCTCCGCCTGGCCATGCACCACCGCCCCTGACCCGCACCCACTCGGTCGATCATGAGGTTGGCGGCGCGACACGCCGGGCCACGGCACCGTCAACTTCATGATCGACGGGGAGGGTGGCAGGGTTGGGGTGTGTACCGGGAGTGGGGAGCGCCGGGAATCGCGGGCGCGGTTCTGTGGCGCAGCGTCTCCGGCGGCAGTGAGACGCGGGTGCTGCCGGACGGGTGTCTCGACCTGCTCTGGTCCAGCCGGTCCGGGCTGCTGGTGGCGGGTCCGGACCGCACCGCGCACCTGTCACGGTCCGCGCCGGGGGACCGGTGGATCGGGCTGCGCCTGCCACCGGGGACCGGCCCGGCCGTGTTCGGGGTGCCGGCCGAGGAACTGCGGGACCGCCGCGTACCGCTGGCCGACCTGTGGGGCAGCGCCGCCGCCGTGGTGACCGAGCGGGTCGAGGCGGCGCTGGCCGCGCCGGGCGACGAGGCGGCCGGGGTGCTCACCCGGGTCGCCCGCGACCGGCTGCGCGCGGCCGGCGGCCCCGACCCGATCGGCGCGCATGTCGCCGCCCGCCTGGCCGCCGGGGCCACCGTCGCCGCGACCGCCGCCGAGGTCGGCCTCGGCCCGCGCGCCCTGCACCGCCGCAGCCGGGTCCTCTTCGGGTACGGCCCGAAGACGCTGGCCCGCATCCTGCGGATGCGCCGCGCGCTGGACCTGGCCCGCGCCGGTGCGCCGCTCGCCGAGGTGGCGGTGCGCAGCGGGTACGCCGACCAGGCCCACCTGACCCGCGAGGTGCGGGAGCTGGCCGGGGTGCCGCCGACCCGGCTGCTCGCCCCGGCCCGGAGCCGCGCGCAGGCGAGCTGACCGGCCCGGAAGCCGCGCACGGGGCCGGCTCGCGTCTACTCGGCAGTGGGCAGTGGGGCGAACAGATCCACGCCGTTGCCGTCCGGGTCGTGCAGGACCGCGTACCGCTGGCCCCAGAACGCGTCCCACGGCGGCATCTCGCCGTGGTGCCCGGCGCCGGTCAGCTCGGCGTACCAGCGGTCCACCTCGGCCGGGTCGGCGCACCGGAAGGCCAGGCTCATCCGGTTGTTGCCGCCGGCCGGGTCGAACTCGGGATGGAAACTGCGGATCACCTCGACCGTGTCCCAGGCCAGCCGTACCCCGTTCGGCAGGGTGACCTCGACGTGCCCTTCGGTCTCGGCGCCGGCCGGGATCGGCAGCCCCAGCCGCCGGTAGAAGTCGAGCGTGCGGGCCATGTCGGTGACCACGGCCCCGACCAGATCGAACTGCGGTGTCATGCCGGCCACGGTAGGCGCGACCGGGCCGGCCCGTCTTGAACGGATCGGACGGGGGACGAGTGGCCGGTGTGGCCGCGCACCCGGACACCGAGACGTTACGGTGTGGGACAAGTCCGGCTCCGAGCATCAAAGCTCGCATTCCGGGCATGCTCCGATGACCTGGCGACGGAAGGAAAGCAGCCGTGACGCATCTGGCCTACCTGGACGCGGGATCCGGCAGTCTCATCGTGCAGGCGGTGGTCGGCGGGGTGGCCGGGGTGGCGGTGGCCGCCAAGCTCTACTGGCGCCGCCTGGTGTCCCGGTTCCGGCGTCAGCCCTCCGACCAGGGTCCGGCGGCGTGACGATCCCCGACACCGGCGTCCGCGTCGAGCCCGGCTCCTTCCGCGACCCCGGCAACCGGGTGTTCCACCGGGGCGAGGAGGTGCTGCGCGGGCTCGACGAGCGCTCCGCCCGGGACTGGCGGGCGCTGTCCGTCACCGACTTCTTCCGGCAGGCCACCAGCACCGGGCAGATCGTCGGCACCGAGGAGCTGACCCCGACCCCTGTCGACGCGCCCTGGACCGCGGTGCTGCGGCACGAGCGGATCCCGTTCGTCTCGCACCCCTACGAGTGGTCGTACGCCATGCTGCGCGACGCGGCGCTGCTGCACCTGGACGTGCTGCGCGCCGCGCTGGAAGCAGGCTTCACCACCAAGGACGGCTCGGCGTACAACGTGCAGTGGCGTGGCGCCCGGCCGGTCTTCATCGACGTCGGATCGTTCGAGGCGCTGCGCGACGGCGAACCCTGGGCCGGCTACCGGCAGTTCTGCCAGACGCTGCTCTACCCGCTGCTCATCCAGGCCCACCTCGGGCTGGACTTCCAGCCGTTCCTGCGCGCCCGCGTCGACGGCGTCGAGCCGGACCAGATGCGCCGGCTGTTCGGCGGCACCCGGCGCTGGCGGGCCGGTGTGCCCACCCACGTGCACCTGCACGGCGCCATGCAGGCCCGCAACTCCGCCGCGAGCACCACAGACGTCCGCGCCCAGTTGCGCGCCGCCGGGTTCTCCCGCGAACTGGCGCTCGCCACGGTACGCGGACTGGCGAAGCTGGTCCGCCGCCTCGACCACCGGCCCGGCGACAGCCACTGGTCGGACTACCAGCGCACCTGCGCGTACTCGGTGCCGGACCGGCAGGCCAAGGAGGAGTTCGTCGACCGGGCGGTGGCCGCCGTCGGTGGCGGCTCGGCGCTGGACCTGGGCGCCAACGACGGCCGGTACGCCCGCATCGCCGCCCGGCACGCCGCGCACGTCGTCGCCGTCGAGCAGGACCCGGCGGTGGTCGACACGCTCTACCGCGCGCTGCGCGACGAGGGCGAGACACGGATCCTGCCGCTGGTGATGGACCTGGCCGACCCGTCCCCGGGTGGCGGCTGGCGCGGCGTCGAGCGGGCCGCGTTCGCCGACCGGGCCCGCGCGGACACCGTGCTCGCCCTGGCCGTGGTGCACCACCTCGCGATCGGGCGCAACGTGCCGCTGCCCGAGGTGCTCGACCAGCTCACCGCGCTCACCGCCACCGGCGGCAGCCTGGTGGTGGAGTTCGTCCACCCGGACGACCCGATGGCCCGCCGGCTGCTGGCGAACAAGCCCGACGGCCTGTTCCCGGACTACCGGCGCGACGTCTTCGAGGCGCTGCTCGCCCGCCGGGGCCGGGTGGTCGCCCGCACCGAGCTGCCGTCCGGCACCCGCACGCTCTACCAGGTGGTGGTGGGTGGCTGAGGACACCCTCGCGCCACCCCGGGACCACGCCGCCCTCCCGGTCCGGCGGGAACGCCGGCAGTGGTGGCGGACCGAGGCGGCCCGGCTGGCCGAGGTGGTGGCGCTGGTCGGGCTGGTGGTCACCCAGCCGCTGCGCGACGTGCTCGGCCGCAGCCCCGACTTCTTCCTGTTCCACCGCGCCTCCCGGGCCGACGTGCTGCTGCTGGTCGCCCTGATCGCGCTCGCCCCGACAGTGCCGTTCGCACTGCTCGGCGCGCTCGCGCTGCCCGCCGGACGCCTCACCCGGGCCGCCGTGCACACCGCGTTCGTGGGCCTGCTGCTCGCCGCGCTGGCGGTCCAGGTCGGCCGGCACGTCACGCCGCTTCGGGGCGTACCCCTGCTCGTCGTCGCCGGTGTGGCCGGAGCCGCCGGCGCGGCCGCGCACCGGCGGTGGCGGGCGCCCCGGCGGGTGCTACGGGTCGCCGCCGCCGGGCCGCTGGTGTTCGTCGGGCTGTTCCTGTTCGCCTCGCCCGCCTCGGCGGTGGTGCTGCCGCGCGGCGAGGGCGGCGCGGCCGGTGTGGCCGGCGCGGGCGCGCACCCGCCGGTGGTCATGATCGTGCTGGACGAGCTGCCGCTGGTCTCCCTGCTCGGCCCGGACGGCCGCATCGACGCCGAGCGCTACCCGAACTTCGCGGCGCTGGCCGGCGGGTCGACGTGGTACCGCAACGCCACCGGCGTCAGCGGCTGGACGCCCTACGCGCTTCCCGCGATGCTCACCGGGCGCTACCCGGAGCGGGGGGTGGCGCCGCACTACTCGCAGTACCCGGACAACCTGTTCACCGCACTCGGCGGCCTCTACCGGATCAAGGCCGAGGAGAGCATCACCCGGCTCTGCCCGCCGAGCCGCTGCGAACAGGCCACCACCCCGGAACAGGGGCTCGGCGTGCTGGTCCGGGAGAGCGGCAGGCTGCTCGGCCGGATCGCCGCGCCGGTGGACAGCCGGATCGACCCGGAGGACTCCTACCGCGAGCGGACCGCCGCCGAGGCCGGGCTGGACGCCGCCGAGCCGGTGCCGGACGACCCGAAGTTCCGCTGGGACACCCTGGATGACAACCAGCCGGCCCGGTTCACCTCGTTCCTGGCCGGGCTGCGCCCCGACACCCGGCCCACGCTGCACTTCCTGCACCTGCTGATGCCCCACTCGCCGTGGGCGTACCTGCCGTCCGGGGCGCACTACGCGGCCCCGGAGGACCTGCCGAACGACGGCGCCGGCTGGGTCGACCTGGCCCGCGCCCGGCACCTGGCGCAGCTCGGCTACACCGACCGGCTGATCGGCGAGACGCTGCGGACGCTGCGCACCACCGGCCTTCACGACAAGGCGCTGGTGGTCGTCACCGCCGACCACGGCGTCAGCTTCCGCCGCGACTGGCAGGGCCGGGGGATGGACGCCATCGACCACGCCGCGAACGAGGTGGCCTGGGTGCCGATGTTCGTCAAGGAACCCGGCCAGCGCGCCGGACGCGTGGACGACCGCAACTGGGAGCACGTCGACCTGCTGCCCACGATCGCCGACGAGACGCACATGCGGGTGCCCTGGCGGATGGACGGCCGGTCGGCGAAGGCCGCCCCGCGCGAGCGGGCCGACAAACGCTTCTACGACCGTCCCGGCCAGCCGGTCACCGTCACCGGCGGCGTGCCCGCCCCACTCCCACCGCTCCCGGTCGACCGGCTCGTCGGCACCCGCGTCGGTGACGTGCCGGTCGGCGGGACCGCCACGGTGGCGAACCGGGACGCGTTCGACGCGGTCGACCCGGCCGGCGGTCGGCTGCCCGCGATGGTCTGGGGCACCGTGCCGGACGGAGTACCCGACGGCACCCGGCTCGCCGTGGCGGTCAACGGCACCGTCGGCGCGGTGGTGCCCGTGGTGCCGCCGGACGCCGGTGGGCGGCGGTTCGCCGCGCTGCTCGCCGACGACCGTCTGTTCGCCGCCGGCGCCAATCGGCTCGACCTCTACCGGGTCGGCGACGACGGGACGCTGCGGCGGCTCACGCTGTCGTGACGGACCTCCCGAACGTGCCCATGGCCGCGCTCCCAACCGGTTTCCGGACCGGCTGGCCGGGAAACAGGTGACGCACACCTCACCCTCAAACCATGACGAGCGGTGTTCTCCGCGCCGTGATTACGGTAGAAGCGAAGGCAATTCAACGAAGATCTTGCCGGCGAAGCGAGGAACAGATGACGGAAGTCAAGCTCGACCACCCCGGTGGGCAGCTGTCGATGCCGGTGCAGTCCGCGGTTGAGGGCCCCGCCGGGATCGGGGTGAGCAAGCTGCTCAAGGAAACCGGGATGACCACGTACGACCCCGGTTTCGTGAACACCGCGTCCTGCTCGTCCGCCATCACCTACATCGACGGTGATGCCGGCATCCTGCGGTACCGGGGTTACCCGATCGACCAGCTGGCCGAGAAGTCCTCCTTCCTGGAGGTCTCCTACCTGCTGATCTACGGCGAGCTGCCGACCCAGACGCAGCTCACCGAGTTCAGCGAGCGGATCCGGCGGCACTCGCTGCTGCACGAGGAGATGCGCCGCTTCTTCGACGGCTTCCCCCGCGAAGCGCACCCGATGGCCGTGCTCTCCTCGGCCGTCAGCGCCATCTCGACCTTCTACCAGGACAGCCTGGACCCGTTCGACTCCGAGCACGTGGAGATGTCGACGGTGCGGCTGATGGCGAAGGTTCCCACCATCGCCTCGTACGCGTACAAGAAGTCGATCGGGCAGCCGCTGCTGTACCCGGACAACTCGCTGGGCTACGTCGAGAACTTCCTGCGGATGACGTTCGGCGTACCGGCCGAGCCGTACGAGGTCGACCCGGTCGTCGCCCGGGTGCTGGACATGCTGTTCATCCTGCACGCCGACCACGAGCAGAACTGCTCCACCTCGACCGTGCGGCTGGTCGGCTCCAGCAACGCCAACCTGTTCGCCTCGGTCTCGGCCGGCGTGAACGCGCTGTTCGGCCCGCTGCACGGCGGCGCCAACCAGGCCGTGCTGGAGATGCTCCAGAAGATCCAGGCCGACGGCGGGGACGTCCGCTCCTTCGTGCAGAAGGTGAAGGACAAGCAGGACGGCGTGAAGCTGATGGGCTTCGGGCACCGGGTCTACAAGAACTACGACCCGCGCGCCGCCATCGTGAAGAAGGCCGCCCAGGACGTGCTCGGCCGGATGGCCAAGCCGGACCCGCTGCTGGACCTCGCGGTGCAGCTCGAGGAGATCGCGCTCGCCGACGACTTCTTCGTGTCCCGGCGGCTCTACCCGAACGTGGACTTCTACACCGGCCTGATCTACAAGGCCATGGGCTTCCCGACGAAGATGTTCACTGTGCTGTTCGCGCTCGGCCGGCTGCCCGGCTGGATCGCGCAGTGGCGCGAGATGATCAACGACCCGGAGACCAAGATCGGTCGGCCGCGGCAGATCTACACCGGCGCCACCGAGCGGGACTACGTCCCCGCCGCCCAGCGCTGAGCGTGTAAGGAAGGGCCCCTTGTTAACGCCTCCGGTAGAGGAGGGGCCCCTATTAACACGCGGACCACGAAGGCCGCCGACCCGAGCAGGGTCGGCGGCCTTCGTCGTGTGCACTGGGGTGGAGGGCGTTAATAAGGGGCCCTTCCTCTACCGGAGGCGTTAATAGAGGGCCCTTCCTTATCGCAAGCCGGCGGCGGTGAGGAGGTTGCCCTCGGGGACGCGCGGGCCGGCGTGGCCGTGTGCCATGCGGTGCTGGGCGCGGGCGGCCGTGAACGCCGGGTCGCCGGCGATGGCGGCGGCGTACGCGGCGGCCGTACGGGACGCGATGGCCGCCCAGCCGTACTGCTCGTGCACCATCGTGCGGGCCCGCCGGGCGAGCGCACGCGCCCGGTCCCGGTCCGACAGCAGCGCGTGCACCGCCTCGGCGAGGCCGTCCGGGTCGTGCGGGGCGAACGTCATCCCCGTGACGCCCGGCTCGACGATCTCGGCCAGCCCACCGGTACGGGCCACGGCGAGCGGCGCGCCCGCGGCGGCCCCCTCCAGCGCCACCATGCCGAACGGCTCGTAGATGCTCGGCACCGCGAAGCAGTCCGAGGCGGCCATCACGGCGGGCAGGTCGGTGCCGCCGAGGAACCCGGGCATGCTCACCGTGGCGCCCAGCCCGAGGCGGCGCACCTCGGCCTCCAGGTCCGCCTTGTACGGCCCGTCGCCGACGATCACCGCGCGCAGCCCGGGGTGCCGGTCGCGCAGCCGGGGCAGCCCGGCCAGCAGGTGCTGCACGCCCTTCTCGTACACGAGGCGGCCGGCGAACGTGACCAGCGGGCCGTCCGCGGCGAACCGGGCGCGGGCGGCGGCGACCGCCGACGCGGGCACCCGCCAGCGGTGCGGCTCGACGCCGTTGGGGACCACGTCGACGCGGGCGGCGTCCACGCCGAACAGAGCGCCAACCTCGTCGCGCATGTAACCGGAGCAGACGATCACGCGCCCGGACTCGCCGGCGAGCCAGTGCTCGACGCCGTGGATGGTGCGGTTCATCTCCTCCGGCAGCCAGCCCTGGTGCCGGCCGGCCTCGGTGGCGTGGATGGTGCTGACCAGCGGCACGTCCAGGTGCTCGCGCAGCGTCATCGCGGTGTGTGCGACGAGCCAGTCGTGGGCGTGGATGACGTCGTACGAGCCGGAGGAGGCGGCGCGCAGCGCGGCCCGGGTGAGGGTGTGGTTGAACGCCATCGTCCAGGCGAGCAGCGAGCCGGTGGCGAGGGGGAAGGTGACCGGGTCCTCGGCGGCGCGGACGATGCGCACGCCGTCGGCGTACTCCTCCAGGGGAGCGCCCTCGGCGTGGCGGGTGACGACTGTGACCTCGTGCCCGGCGGCGGCCAGGGCGACGGACAGCGCGTGCACGTGGCGGCCGAGCCCGCCGATGAGCACCGGCGGGTACTCCCACGACAGCATCAGGATGCGCCGGGTCCGGGGCGCGGACCCGGCCGACGACGGGGGCGCCGGGCGGGAGGTGAGGGTGGGCCGGTGGAGCCGATCCGTCGCGGTGGCGGGCTGAGCGCCGACCCGCAGAGTGGTCACGTGGATCTCCGTCCATGCATGGTGAGGCACGCCGGCATCGGTGGCGGCGACGAGCGGTGGTGGTGAGGGGGTGGCCGAACGGCCGGGCGGGCCCGCGCGCGTGGGCCCGGATCCAGGAAAGTCCATCCGCCGCCGGTCCGCATCTCGAAAAGGGCGATCGTGACGGATGACACCCGAACGTCTATCCGTTCGCACGAGGGCGGATTCGGTTACGGTCCGAACGGGTGGATTGACGGCGGGTACGACTGGGCATCACCGGCGTGCGCATCGGCGGTTCCCCCTGCCCGGTGCGCTCACGATCATGGGCCGAAGGAGCGACATGCAGGTCTGGCCGGGCGAGAGCTACCCCCTCGGCGCCACGTACGACGGGATGGGCACCAACTTCGCGATCTTCTCCGAGGTGGCGGAGAAGATCGAGCTGTGCCTGTTCGACGAGTGGGACATCGGCACCGAGCGGCGGGTGGAGCTGCGCGAGGTCGACGCGTACGTCTGGCACGCCTACATCCCCGGCGTCGAGCCCGGCCAACGCTACGGCTACCGGGTGCACGGGCCGTGGAACCCGGCCGAGGGGCTGCGCTGCAACCCGCACAAGCTGCTGCTCGACCCGTACGCGAAGGCCGTCGACGGGGAGATCACCTGGGATCCGTCGGTCTACGACTACGAGGTCGGCGGCGACCCGGACCGGATGAACACCGCCGACTCGGCGCCGTACATGCCGAAGTCGGTGGTGGTGAACCCGTACTTCGACTGGGGCAACGACCGGCCGCCGCGCACCCCGTACCACCACTCGGTGATCTACGAGGCGCACGTGCGCGGCCTGACCATGCGCCACCCGGGCATCCCGGAGGAGCTGCGCGGCACGTACGCGGCGATCGCCTCGCCGGTGATGATCGAGCACTTCAAGCGGCTCGGCGTGACGGCCGTGGAGCTGATGCCGGTGCACGAGTTCGTGCACGACCACCGTCTGGCCGACCTGGGGCTGCGCAACTACTGGGGCTACAACACCATCGGCTTCTTCGCCCCGCACCACGGCTACTCCGCGCTGGGCCGCCTCGGCCAGCAGGTGCAGGAGTTCCGGGGCATGGTCAAGGCCCTGCACGCCGCCGGCATCGAGGTCATCCTCGACGTGGTCTACAACCACACCGCCGAGGGCAACCACCTCGGCCCCTCGCTGAGCTTCAAGGGCATCGACACCCCGAGCTACTACCGGCTCTCCGAGGACGACCGGCGTTACTTCGTCGACTACACCGGCACCGGCAACAGCCTCAACGTGCGCAGCCCGCACTCGCTGCAACTGATCATGGATTCGTTGCGCTACTGGGTCACCGAGATGCACGTCGACGGTTTCCGGTTCGACCTGGCCGCCACGCTCGCCCGCGAGTTCTACGAGGTGGACCGCCTGTCCACGTTCTTCGAGGTGGTGCAGCAGGACCCGGTGGTCGGCCGGGTGAAGCTCATCGCCGAACCGTGGGACGTCGGCCCCGGCGGCTACCAGGTCGGCAACTTCCCGCCGCAGTGGACCGAGTGGAACGGAAAATACCGCGACACCGTACGCGACTTCTGGCGCGGCGAGCCGGCCACCCTCGCCGAGTTCGCCTCGCGCATCTCCGGCTCCGCCGACCTCTACCAGGACGACGGCCGCCGCCCGTTCCACAGCATCAACTTCGTCACCTGCCACGACGGGTTCACGCTCACCGACCTGGTCTCCTACAACGACAAGCACAACGACGCGAACGGCGAGGACAACCGGGACGGGGAGAGCCACAACCGGTCCTGGAACTGCGGCGTCGAGGGCGAGACCGACGATCCCGGTGTACGCGCGCTGCGCGCCCGGCAGCGGCGCAACTTCCTGGCCACGCTGATGCTGTCCCAGGGCGTGCCGATGCTCGGCCACGGCGACGAGCTGGGCCGCACCCAGCGCGGCAACAACAACGCCTACTGCCAGGACAGCGAGATCGCCTGGGTGGACTGGGACCGGGCCGACGACGAGCTGCTGGACTTCGTCCGCCGGCTCACCGACTTCCGCAACCGGCATCAGGTGTTCCGCCGCCGCCGGTTCTTCACCGGCCTGCCGGTGGGCGGCCGCGCCGCCGGTTCCGGGCTGCCCGACCTGGCCTGGTACACCCCGGACGGCCGGGAGATGACCGGCGAGGACTGGGGCAACGACTTCGGCCGCTCGGTGGCCCTGTTCGTCAACGGCGACGGCATCGGCGAACGCGGCCAGTACGGCCAGCGCCACCGGGACGACTCGTTCCTGCTGCTGTTCAACGCGCACGACGCGCCGCTGGACTTCACGCTGCCCGGCGAGGAGTTCGGCACCCGGTGGGAGCTGGTGATCAGCACCGCGGAACCCGACCCGGAGAAGACGACACTGGTCGAGGCGGGCGGCACGGTCTGCGTACCGGACCGCTCGCTGCTGGTCCTGGAGAGGACGGCCTGACCCATGCCCGACACCCCCCGCTCGACGTACCGGGTCCAGGTGCGGCCCGGCTTCGACCTGGACGCCACGGCCGAGCTGGCGGGCTACCTCGCCGCGCTCGGCGTCACCCACCTCTACACCGCGCCCCTGCTCACCGCCACGCCCGGCTCCACGCACGGCTACGACGTGGTCGACCACCGTGCGGTCAACCCGCAGCTCGGCGGCGAGGCCGCCCGGGCGCGGCTGGTCCGGGCGCTGCGCGCGGCCCGGCTCGGCCTGGTCGTGGACATCGTGCCCAACCACGCCGGGGTCGCCCGGCCCGACGCCAACCCGGCCTGGTGGGACGTGCTGCGGCGGGGCCGCGACTCGGCGTACGCGCGCTGGTTCGACATCGACTGGGACCGTGGGCGGCTGCTGCTGCCGGTGCTCGCCGACACCGCCGACGCGCTCGACGACCTGAAGCTCGTCGACGGGGAACTGCGCTACCACGAGCACCGCTTCCCGGTCGCCGACGGCACCGGCGACGGCACGCCCCGCCAGGTGCACGACCGGCAGCACTACGAGCTGGTGAACTGGCGGCGCGGTGACGCCGAGCTGACGTACCGCCGGTTCTTCGCCGTCTCCGACCTGGCCGGCCTGCGGGTGGAGGACCCGGAGGTGTTCGACGCCACCCACGCGGAGGTCCTGCGCTGGGTCGACGCCGGCGAGGTCGACGGCATCCGCGTCGACCACCCGGACGGGCTGCGCGACCCGGCCGGCTACCTGGCCCGGTTGCGCGCCGCCGCGCCGGAGAGCTGGCTGGTGGTGGAGAAGATCCTGGAGTACGGCGAGGACCTGCCGGACTGGCCGGTCGACGGCACCACCGGCTACGACGCGCTGGCCGCCGTGTCCGGGCTGTTCGTCGACCCGGACGCCGAACCGGAGTTCACCACGCTCGACGGCCGGCTGACCGGGCGGCACACCTCCTGGCCGGACCTGACGCACGCCACCAAGCTGGAGGCCGCCACCCGGCTGCTCGCCGCCGAGCTGACCCGCCTGGCCGCGCTCGTGCCGGAGCTGCCGGGCGAGCAGGTCCGCGCCGCGCTGGCCGAGCTGGCCGCCTGCTTCCCGGTCTACCGCGGCTATCCGCCCTCCGGCGCCCGGCACCTGGCCGCCGCCCGCAGCGAAGCGGGCCGCCGCCGCCCCGACCTGACCGGCGTCCTCGACCAGGTCACCGCCCGGCTGCGTGACCCCGGCCACGAGCTGGCCGCCCGGTTCCCGCAGTTCACCGGCGCGGTGATGGCCAAGGGCGTGGAGGACACCGCGTACTACAGGTGGAGCCGGTTCGTCGCCCTCAACGAGGTCGGCGGCAGCCCGGCCCACTTCGGTGTGCCCCCGGCCGAGCTGCACCGCTTCGCCGCCAGCCGGCACGTGCGCTGGCCGGCGAGCATGACCGCGCTGTCCACCCACGACACCAAGCGCGGTGAGGACGTCCGCGCCCGCCTCGCGGTGCTGTCCGAGCTGCCCGGCCGCTGGGCCGAGCGGGTCGCCGACTGGATGTCGCGCGCGCCGCTGGCCGACCCCGCGCTGGCCCACCTGCTCTGGCAGACCGCCGTCGGGGCGTGGCCGATCGAACGGGAGAGACTGCACGGGTACGCCGAGAAGGCCGCCCGGGAGGCGTCGGTCACCACCAGCTGGGCCGACCCGGACCCGGCCTTCGAGCACGAGCTGCACGCCCTGGTCGACCGGATGTACGACGACCCGGAACTGCACGCCCAGATCACCGCGTTCGCCGCCGAGATCACCCCGCCCGGCTGGTCCAACGCCCTCGGGCAGAAGCTGGTGCAGCTCGCCATGCCCGGCGTGCCGGACGTCTACCAGGGCACCGAGCTGTGGGAGAACTCGCTCGTCGACCCGGACAACCGGCGGCCTGTCGACTTCGCCGTACGCCGGGACATGCTGGCCCGGCTCGACGCCGGCCGGCGGCCCGCGGTCGCAGGCGACGGCGCGGCCAAGCTGCTCGTGGTGTCCCGGACGCTGCGGCTGCGCCGCGACCGCCCGGACCTGTTCGGCGGCTACCGGCCGGTGCCGGCGCGCGGCCCGGCCGCCGCGCACGCGGTGGCCTTCGACCGGGGCGGCGCGGTCGCGGTGGCGACCCGGCTGCCGCTGCGGCTGGCCCGCTCCGGCGGCTGGCGGGACACGACCGTGTCACTTCCCGTTCACGAGTGCACCGACTTGTTCACCGGACGGGTCTACAGTGGTTCTGAGCT
Organism: Micromonospora sp. SYSU B005; assembly: GCF_055362685.1. Lineage (NCBI taxonomy): Bacteria > Bacillati > Actinomycetota > Actinomycetes > Micromonosporales > Micromonosporaceae > Micromonospora > Micromonospora sp. SYSU B005. The sequence continues at coordinate 210,580 of NZ_JAXCFU010000007.1, forward strand.
GCTCCTGGATGATCTGCTGAGCACCTATCCCGTCGCCCTCCTCGCACCCACCGACTCTGTGGAGGCCGCCGCATGACCGAGTTCACGGTGTGGGCGCCCGAGGCAGCGCGGGTGCGGCTGCGCCTGCCCGGCGTCGCCGACCACGCGATGCGTCAGGGGCCGGACGGCTGGTGGCGGGTCGAGGTGCCCGACGCCGGGCCGGGCACCGACTACGCGTTCCTGCTCGACGACGACGACCAGGCGCTGCCCGACCCCCGCTCGGCCTGGCAGCCGGCCGGGGTGCACGGGCCCAGCCGGCTCTACGACCACGCCGCGTTCGGCTGGACCGACGCCGCCTGGACCGGCCGGCAACTACCCGGCAGCGTGCTGTACGAGCTGCACATCGGCACGTTCACCCCCGAGGGCACGTTCGACGCCGCGATCGCCAGGCTCGACCACCTCGTCGACCTCGGCGTCGACATGGTCGAGCTGCTGCCCGTCAACGCGTTCAACGGCGAGTACAACTGGGGCTACGACGGTGTCTGCTGGTACGCCCCGCACGAGCCGTACGGCGGCCCGGACGGCTTGAAACGGTTCGTCGACGCCGCCCACGCCAAGGGCCTGGGGGTGATCCTCGACGTCGTCTACAACCATTTCGGGCCCTCCGGGGCCTACGCGCCGCGGTTCGCGCCGTACCTCACCGAGCAGAGCAACACCTGGGGCCGCACCGTCAACCTGGACGGCCCGCACTCCGACGGGGTACGCCGCTACATCGCCGACAGTGTGCTCGGCTGGCTGCGTGACTACCACGTCGACGGGTTGCGGCTGGACGCCGTGCACGCCATGCCGGACGGCCGGGCCGTGCACTGGCTGGAGGAGGTCGCCGCCGAGGTGGAGGCGCTGTCGACGCACGTGGGGCGGCCGCTGTCGCTGATCGCCGAGAGCGACCTCAACGATCCGCGCCTGATCACGCCCCGCGAGGCGGGCGGGTACGGCCTGCACGCCCAGTGGAACGACGACGCCCACCACGCGCTGCACACGCTGCTCACCGGTGAGCGGCAGGGCTACTACGGCGACTTCGGCTCCCTGGAGTGCCTCACCGACGTGCTGACCGGCGGGTTCTTCCACGCCGGCACCTGGTCCAGCTTCCGGGGCCGCAGCCACGGCCGCCCGGTCGACAGGCAGCGCACCCCCGGCCACCGCTTCGTGGCGTACCTGCAGAACCACGACCAGATCGGCAACCGGGCCACCGGCGACCGGATCTCCGCCACGCTGTCGCCCGGCCTGCTGCGGGTCGGCGCGACGCTGCTGATGACCGCGCCGTTCACGCCGATGCTGTTCATGGGGGAGGAGTGGGCGGCCTCCACGCCGTGGCAGTTCTTCACCAGCCACCCCGAGCCGGAACTCGCCGCGGCGGTCGCCACCGGCCGCCGCCGCGAGTTCGCCGATCACGGCTGGGCCACCGAGGACGTGCCCGACCCGCAGGACCCGCAGACGTTCCTGCGGTCCCGGCTGGACTGGGCCGAGCTGGACAAGCCGGAGCACCGCGAGACGTACGACCTCTACCGGCGGCTGATCGCGCTGCGCCGCTCCCGGGCCGACTTGTCGGACCCGCGGCTGGACCGGGTCGACGTACGCCACGGCGACCGCTTCCTGGTGATGCGGCGCGGCGAGACGCTCGTGGTGGCGAACCTGGCCGGCCGGGCGCAGCGGATCAACCTGCCCGGCGTGGTACGCCGCGTGCTCCTCACCACGTCAGAGGGCGTCACGGTGATGCGCGACGGCGTCGAGCTGCCGCCGGAGTCGGCCGCGATCGTGGCGCTCTGACGGCTCGCGCGGCCTCCGGCCGTCGGTGCCGATCTTGGAGTTGTGGCGCCTCGAAGGTCGCAGATGTCCGGTTCGCGAACCACCACAACTCCAAGATCGGCGGGCGGGGAGCGGTGAGTTCGCCGAGGGGGTGCGGTCCAACCTCTGACGACCGACTCTGGAGGTTCCCCATGTCCGACAACCTGGGCCGAAACGAGCTGTGGGCGCTCGCGCACGCCGAGCGCGCCGCCCTGGCCGACGATCTCGCCGGGCTGGACGCGGCGCAGTGGGCCCGGCCCTCGCTGTGCGGCCGGTGGACGGTGGAGGAGACGCTCGCGCACATGACGGCGGCGGCGAGCGTCGGCCGCGTCCGGTGGCTCGCCAGCGTGCTCGGCGCCCGGTTCGACTTCGATCTGCACAACGACCGCCGGTTGGCCGAGCACCGGGGCGCCGACCCGGGCGAGACGCTGGCCCGCTTCCGCCGGATCGTCGGCAGCACCACGTCGACGTTCGGGCCGACCGAGGCGTGGCTCGGTGAGGTGGTCGTGCACGCCCAGGACATCCGGCGTCCGCTCGGCCTGACACGTACGCCGTCGGTCGAGGCCGTCACGCCGGTCGCCCGGTTCTACGCCGGGCGGGACTTCACGGTGGCCGGGCGCAGTGCGATCGACGGCCTGCGGGTGGAGGCGACTGACGGGCCGTTCAGCGCCGGAGCCGGCCCGCTGGCCAGCGGCACCACGCTCGCGCTGATGATGGCGATGGCCGGGCGGGCCGCCTACTGCGACGACCTCACCGGCCCCGGCGTGCAGACGCTGCGGGAGCGCTGCACGGCCGCTTGAGGACGCGGCGTCGGCGGGAACGCGGGAAAGCTGCGGACGCCTGCCGCAGCGACGTTCACGGCTTCGGCAGCGTCAGGATCTCCGCGCCGTCGTCGGTGATGGCGATGGTGTGCTCGCTGTGTGCGGTGCGGCAGCCGGTCGCGCTGCGCAGCGTCCACCCGTCGGCGTCGGTGACCAGCGTGGCGGTGTCCGCCATGACCCACGGCTCCAGCGCCAGCAGCAGCCCGGGCCGCAGTGTGTAGCCGCGACCGGGCCGCCCGGTGTTCGACACGTGCGGGTCCTGGTGCATCGTCGACCCGACGCCGTGGCCGCCGAACTCGGTGTTGACCGTGTACCCGGCTTCGGTGAGGACCGAGCCGATGGCGTACGAGAGGTCGCCGACGCGGGCGCCGGGGCGGGCCGCGGCGATCCCGGCCTGCAACGCCCGTTCGGTCGCGTCGATGAGCGCGACGCTCTCCGCGGGCCGGGTGTCACCGACGACGAAGCTGATCGCGGAGTCGGCCACCACCCCGCCCAGGGAGACGGCCAGGTCGAGGCTCAGCAGGTCGCCGTCGGCGAGCATGTAGTCGTGCGGCAGCCCGTGCAGCACCGCGTCGTTGACCGAGGTGCAGATGTAGTGGCCGAACGGGCCGCGCCCGAACGACGGCTCGTAGTCGACGTAGCAGGACTGCGCCCCGGCCTCGGCGATCATGCGCTGGGCCTGCCTGTCGATGTCGAGCAGGTTGGTGCCGACGGTGGTGCTGCCGCGCAACGTCTGCAGGATGTGGGCGACCAGGGCGCCGGTGTCCCGCGCCCGCCGGACGTCGGTGCGGCTCAGGATCTCGATCATGCAGGCGCCTTCCTCACAGAACCAATAAGTATCCCGGCCATGTTATCCCGGTATTAGAATCCTGGCATGGTCCGGTTGCCCCTCACCCCCGCCGAGGTCGAGCGCGGGCAGCGCCTCGGTGCGCTCCTGCGCCGCGCACGCGGTGAGCGCTCGATGCTGCTCACCGCGCTCGACGCCGGTGTCTCCCCGGAGACGCTCCGGAAGATCGAGTCCGGCCGGGTCGCCACGCCGGCGTTCCCCACCATCGCGGCCATCGCCGACGTCCTCGGCCTCTCCCTCGACGAGGTGTGGGCCGAGATCAACCACTCCGACGCCGCGGTGCGTCTCGCGCCGTCGGAGCGGCGCCTGGCCTCGTAGCGCCGCCCTGTCGGCGAGGAGAGCATACCGAGTATGTATCCTCCCTCGCATGCCACCCTCGCGTCGCGCCGTCGCCCTCGTCGTTCCCGTCGCCGGCTTCCTGCTCGGCTTCCTGGACTTCGTCTGGATCAAGTGGGTGCCGTTCCCCTTCGCCGAACTCGGCAACTCCACCGCCACCTGGGCGGTGGCCGCGTTCGCGCTGGGCTGGTGGATCCGGTCGGGCGCGGTGCGCGCCGCCGTGGCCGCCAGCGTCCTGCTGATCGTCGCGGTGCCCAGCTACTACCTGGCGGCGACGCTGCTCCAGGGCGACGACCTCGCCGTGATCTGGTCGCCCACCTCGATCGCCTGGATGGCGTTCGGCGTGGTGGCGGGCGTGGTGTTCGGCGTCGCCGGCATCTGGGCCCGGACCGAGGGATGGCGGCGGATCGTGGGGACCGCCCTGCCGGTGGCCGTCTTCGTCGAGGAGGCGCTGCGGTTCGCGCTGAAGTCGCGGTCCGGTTATCCCGGAGCGTGGTGGAACGTGGCGATCGACCTCGCGCTCGCCGCGCTGCTCGTGGTGCTGATCGGCCGGTCCGCCCGGGTGCGGCTGCTGGCCGCCGCGGTGGCGCTGCCGCTGGCCGCGGCGGGCGCTGTCACGTTCGCCGCCGTCGCGGGCTGACCCGCCGCGCCGGCCGAGAGACGGCGGTCTGCCGGCCCGACCGGGATCGGCGACAATGACCCGAGAACGGCGTGGTCCGGACGATGGGGGAGGAAACGGATGATCCGACGGCAGGTGCTCGCGGCGGCGATGCTCACGGCGACGGCTCTTATCGCCGGCTGCACGAAGGACCGGCCCGAAGCCGCGCCGCCCACCAGCGCCCCGGCCGCGTCCACCGCCACGGCCACGGCCACGCCGAGCGAGACACCGAGCGCCGAGGCGGTGCCCGCGCCGGCCGAGCTGGCGGCACTGGAGCGGCGCTTCGGCGCCCGGGTCGGCGTCTTCGCCCTCGACACCGGCACCGGCCGTACCCTCGCGCACCGGGCCGACGAGAGGTTCGCGTACGCCTCGACCTGCAAGGCGCTCGCGGCGGGTGCGATGCTGGCCGCCACGACCGACACCGACCGGGACCGGGTGGTCCGCTACCGGCGCGCGGACCTCGTGGCGCACTCCCCGGTGACCGAACGGCACGTGGAGACCGGGATGACGCTGCGGGACGTCGCCGAGGCGGCGGTGCGGTACAGCGACAACACCGCCGGCAACCTGCTGTTCGACGCGCTCGGCGGTCCGGCGGGCTTCGCGCAGGCGCTCCGGGAGGTGGGCGACTCGGTCACCCGGCCCGCCCGTACCGAGCCGGAACTCAACGCGGCCACGCCCGGCGACGAGCGCGACACCAGCACGCCCCGCGCGCTGGCCGGCTCGCTGCGGGCGTACACGCTGGGGGAGGCCCTGCGGCCCGCGGACCGCGACCTGCTGCTGGGCTGGATGCGGGCCAGCACCACCGGCAGCGGGCTGGTCCGGGCCGGCGTGCCGGCCGGCTGGCAGGTGGCGGACAAGTCCGGCACCGGCGGGTACGGCACCCGCAACGACATCGCCGTGGTGTGGCCGCCGGACCGGGCGCCGATCGTGCTGGCGGTCATGACCAGTCGCGACGGCCGCGACGCGAAGCCCGACGACGCCCTGGTCGCCCAGGCCGCGCGGGCGACAGTGACCGCGTTGCGCTGACGGGCTGCCCGGCTCAGGGGATGGGCCACTCGTGCACGGGCCGGTTGCTGTGCATCAGGTCGACGTAGTGCCGGACCACCTCGCGCAGGGCCGCCGGCCGGTCCATGTGGTCGGCCGACTCCAGCCGGTGCAGCGTCTCCACCTGCCAGGTCGCGCCGTTGCGGCCGGTCAGGCAGCGTTGCTCGACGATGCCGAGCAGCCGGTCCCGCTCGGCCGGGTCGAGGCCCCACCGGTCCAGCCCGTGGTGGGCCATCGGCAGCAGGCGGCGCAGCACCAGCTCGGTCACCGGCAGGTAGCCGAGCCCCGGCCAGTACACCTGGGCATCGATGCCGTGCCGGGCGCAGGCGTTGAAGTTCTCCTCGGCCGCGCTGAACGACATCTGCGACCACAGCGGACGGTCCGACTCGGCGAGCGCCCGGACCAGGCCGAAGTAGAACGCGCCGTTCGCCACCGTGTCCAGCACCGTCGGCCCGGCCGGCAGCACCCGGTTCTCCACCCGCAGGTGCGGCCGGCCCTTGAGCACGTCGTAGACCGGCCGGTTCCACCGGTAGATGGTGCCGTTGTGCAACCGCAGCTCGGCCAGCTTCGGCACGCCGCCGCTGTGCAGCGTGGCCGCCGGGTCCTCCGGGTCGCACACCGGCAGCAGCGCCGGGAAGTAGCGCACGTTCTCCTCGAACAGGTCGAACACCGAGGTGATCCAGCGCTCGCCGAACCACACCCGCGGGCGTACGCCCTGGGCCTTGATCTCCTCCGCGCGGGTGTCGGTGGCCTGCTGGAACAGCGGCACCCGGGTCTCGCGCCACAGCTCCCGGCCGAAGAACAGCGGGGAGTTCGCGCCGAGCGCCACCTGGATGCCGGCGACCGCCTGCGCGGCGTTCCAGTAGTCGGCGAATTGCGCCGGGCTGACCTGGAGGTGGAACTGGGTGCTGGTGCACGCCGCCTCGGGGGTGATCGTGTCGGCGGTGGTGGCCAGCCGCTCCACCCCGCTGATCGCGATCGGCAGGTCCTCGCCGCGCGCGGCGAAGATCTGCTCGTTGAGCAGCGCGTACCGGGGATTCGCCGACAGCGTCTCGGCGGTCAGGTGCTCCGGGCGCAGCGTCGGCAGGATGCCGACCATCACCATGTGCGCGCCGACCGTCCGGGCCTTCTCCTCGGCGGCGTTCAGGCTGGCCCGGACGTGCTCCTCGAACGCGGCGGTGCCGGTGCCGGCCAGCCGCCGCGGCTCGACGTTGATCTCCACGTTGAACTGGCCCAGCTCGGTCTGGAACGCCGGGTCGGCGATCGCCTCCAGCACGTCGGCGTTGCGCATGGCCGGGTCGAAGCCGTCGTCGACCAGGTTCAGCTCGATCTCCAGGCCGGTCATCGGCCGCTCCACGTCGAACCGGGACTCCCGCAGCATCTCGGCGAACACGTCCAGGCACCGCCGGACCTTCTCGCGATAGCGGGCCCGGTCCTCCCGGCTGAAGGTACGCACGCCGACGTCCTCGCCCATGGTCACCACCCTGTCACCGTTGGTTCTCCCCAACCTCGCACGGAGTGGCGGGTCAGGAAAGGCCCGGAGGCCCTTTTCTGTACCCCGTGGCGGCCCCGGTGATCCCCGTCGCCGGGCTGCGGGTTCCGTCCGGGCCGCCCGGCCCGGGCGGCTAGCATGGCCGCCGACGGCAAAGGGGAGTGGCGGAATGCGCGACGGGTGGATCCGGGCGTTCGTGGTGGCGGCGTTCGCCGAGGGCTGCTCATGGGCGGCGCTGCTGGCCGGTATGGCGGTCAAGTACGGCCCGCCCGGCAACGAGATCGGCGTGAAGATCTTCGGCCCGATCCACGGCGCGCTGTTCGTGGTCTACGGCCTGCTGACGCTCGTGGTGGCCCGGCGGCGCCGCTGGACGCTCGTGCAGACCGGGCTGGCCCTGGCCAGCGCGGTGCCCCCGTTCGCCACAGTGCTGTTCGAGCGCTGGGCGAACCGCCGGGGCCTGCTCGACGCCCCGGCTCCGGTGGAGCAGTCGCTCACCCCCGCCGGTCGCTGACCGCGGCGGCCTCCTCCGCGAGGAAACCGGCCAGCACGTCGGTCAGCTCCCGCGGCGCCTCCTCGGCCATGTGGTGCCCGGACGGGATCGACGCGGTCCGCACGTCGTCGGCCCAGTCGCGCCAGATCGCGGCCGGGTCGCCGTAGAGGTCGACCATGTCGTCGCGCTCGGACCAGGCGAACAGCACCGGGCAGCCGATCCGGCGCCCGGCGGCCCGGTCGGCGTCGTCCGCCGCCCGGTCCGGCCCGAGCCCGGCCCGGTAGTCCTCGCACATGGCGTGCACCGTCGCCGGATCACCGATGGCCCGCCGGTAGTCGGCGTACGCCTGCTCGCCCATCTCCTCCGGTGACCCGCCGTACCAGGCGTCCGGGTCGGCGTTTATGACCCGCTCGGCCGGCTTGGCGAGCTGGCCGAGGAAGAACCAGTGCCACCAGCGGGCGGCGAACCGGGCGTCGCAGCGGGCCAGCGCCTCACCGATCGGCACCCCGTCCAGCACGCCGAGGCGGCTCACCCGGTCCGGATGGTCCAGGGCGGTCCGCATGGCCACGTACGCGCCGCGGTCATGACCGATCACGGCGGCCCGGCGGTGGCCGAGCGCGTCGAGCAGGCCCACCACGTCGGCGGCCATCGCCCGCTTGGAGTAGGCGGTGTGCTCCGGGTCGCTCGGCGGCTTCGACGAGCCGCCGTAGCCGCGCAGGTCCGGGCAGATCACCGTGTGCCGCGCGGCCAGCCGCGGCGCCACCCGGTGCCAGGTCGCATGGGTACGCGGGTGCCCGTGCAGCAGCACCACCGGTGGCCCGGAGCCGCCGTGGCGTACGCGCAGGCGCACCGCGCCGACGTCGATCTCGGTGAGCGTGAAACCGGGGAACATGGCCGCAGCGGTGCCCACCACCGGTGACGGGGAAACCTAGGTGAGCGCCGAGCAGGCGGCCACGCCGAACAGCAGCACGGCGCCCAGCATCGCCTGGAGCAGCAGCGCCGGACCCAGGTGCGACCAGAGCGTGGCCGTACGCGGGGTGAGCAGCTGCCCGGTGGTCAGGTTGACGATCCGCTCGATCCGCGGCGGCAGGTCCTCGTCGCGTTGCGCACGCAGCGTGAGCTGGACGTGGTCGCCGGGGTGCAGCGCGCTCTGCGGCAGGTGGCCGTGCAACTCGACCTCGACCAGCCGGCCGGTGGCGTCGCGGACCCGGACCGGGGTGACCAGGAACTCCGGCCCCTTCTTCAGCTCCTTGAAGCTGCGCCGAGCCCCGCCGCCGCCACTGCTGAGCAACGCGCGCACCACCTTCAGCAGCAGCCCCACCACCCCCGCGGCGGTGAGCACCGCGACCAGCGCGGGCTGCCCGACCCGGACCTCCCGGGCGTAACCCTCCATCAACCGGACCAGACGCCCGGTGACGACACGCTCCGTCGGGTGGACGACGCGTCGGGTGTACAACTCCGTATCCATGTTCACCACCGAGAGTCCCGTTCCGTGCACAGATGGTATCGGCCCTTCGGGTTGAACGACGTGAATGAACGGTGGTCACGCCCGGGCGGCCGGCAGGTGAACTCCGCCGGGGCGCGGGTATGCGTGCGGCCGAGCCGGAAAGGGGTCGAGCATGCAGCTGTCCTTCCTGCGCCCGCTCTACGACCGTCCCGGGCCGTGGTGCTCGGTGTACATGGACGCCTCCCGCGACACCCAGGACGCGCGAGCGCAGGTCGACCTGCGCTGGCGGGCCCTCAAGGGCGACCTGCTGGGGCAGGGCGCCGACCCGGTCACCGTCGAGGCGGTGGAGGAGGTCGTCCGCCGGCACCAGCCGATGCCCGGCGACTACGGCATCGCCGTGTTCGCCAGCCGGGGCCGCGTGGTGCTCACCGAGTACCTGTCCGCACCGCCGCTGCGCGACCTGGCGAGCTGGTCGGCGCTGCCGCACACCATGCCGCTCGTGGCCCAGCGGGGCGAACAGGTGGCCTGGGTGCGGGTGCTGGCCGACCGTACCGGCGCGGACGCCATGGCGGTCAGCGCCGGCGGGGTGCCTCGGCGGGCCCAGGTGCAGGGCGGGCAGAGCCGCCAGCTGCGCCGGGTGCAGCCGGGTGGCTGGTCGCAGTCCCGCTACCAGCGCGCCGCCATGGAGGCGTGGCACCAGAACGCCGGTGACGCCGCCGCGGCCACCGCCGACCTGGCCGAGCGCGTCGGCGCGGACGTCGTCGTGGTGGCCGGGGACGTCCGGGCCACCGGCATGATCGCCGCCCAGCTCCCCGCCCGCTGGCAGGACGTGCTGGTCCGCACCGACGCGGGCGCCCGCGACGTGGGCGCCGACGACACGCTGATGGACGACATCACCGTGCAGACCGTCGCCGAGGTCGCCGACCGGCGGATCGCCGCCGCGCTGGACCGCTTCGGCGTCCAGGAGGACGTCGGCGCCGGTCTCGACGCCGTGGTCTCCGCGCTGCAACGCAACCAGGTCGACACCATGCTCATCGTGGACGACCCGTCGGCCGACGGCGAGTTGTGGGTGGGCCCCGAGCCGACCGAGATCGCCACCGACCCGGGGCAGCTGGCCGGCATGTCGGTGGCCGACCCCCAGCGGGTACGCGCCGACGCGGCGCTGCTGCGCGCGCTGATCGGCACCGACGCGGACCTGACGGTGCTCGCGCCCGAGGAGGCACCGGAGCTGACCGACGGGGTCGGCGCGGTGCTGCGCTACGTCGACGCGAGCACGCCGGGGCGGGGTAATGGCTGAGCGCATCGTCGCCGACCTGGTGGTCGAACGCCTGCGGGCCTGGCGCGTGCCGCGGGTGTTCGGCTGTCCGGGCGCGGCGATCGCCCCGCTGGTGGGCGCGCTCGACGACGCGGGCGGGGACCCGGCCTTCGTCCCCGCCCGGCACGAGGAGACCGCCTCGTACATGGCCACCGGGCACGCGAAGTTCACCGGCGGCGTGGGGGTGTGCCTGGCGACCCAGGGCCCGAGCGCGGTGCACCTGCTCAACGGGCTCTACGACGCCAAGCTCGACAGCAAGCCGGTGGTCGCGATCATCGGCGAGGACGTCACCGGCCCGCTCGGCGGCGCGCACGAGGAGATCGGGCTGAGCCGGCTCTTCGGCGACGTGTGCAACCAGTTCGTCCGCTACGGCCGCAGCCCGGAACAGGTGCCGGCGCTGCTGGACCAGGCGTTCCGTACCGCCGCGGCGACCCGCAGCCCGACCTGCGTGGTGCTGCCGCGCGCGTTGCAGGTCACCGCCGTACCGGACCTGCTGCCGCAGACCGCCGGGGTGGTCACCGCGACGCCCGGCGAGCCGCTGGCCCGGGTGCTGCCGCACGACGCCGACCTGGACGCCGCCGCCTCGCTGCTCGGCAACGGGCGGCGGGTGGCGATGCTCGTCGGCCAGGGCGCGCACGGCGCGGCCGAGGAGATCGTCGCGCTCGCCGACCGGCTCGGCGCGGGCGTGGCCACCTCGCTGCTGGGCAAGCCGGTGCTCGACGAGCGGCTGCCGTTCCACACCGGCGTGCTCGGCGAGGTCGGCACCACCGCCGCCGCGCAGCTCATGGGCTCCTGCGACACGCTGCTGATGATCGGCACGAACGATCCGTGGACCGACTGGTTCCCACTGCCGGGCCAGGTACGCACCATCCAGATCGACATCGACGGCCGGCGCGTCGGCACCCGCTACCCGGTGGACGTGCCGCTGGTCGGTGACGCCGCCGAGACGTTGCGGGCGCTGCTGACCCGGGTGCCGGAGAATCCCCACCGCGAGTGGCGCGGTTTGGTGGAGAAGATGGTGGACCGGTGGCGTGAGGCCGCCGCCGAGCGCGCCGCCACGCCCGCCGACCCGGTCGACCCGCGGCTCGTGCTCCGCGAACTGTCCACCCGGCTGCCCCGGCACGCCTCCGTCGCCGTCGACGTCGGCTCGGTCGTCTACTGGTACGCCCGGCACCTGGAGCTGCCGCCGGGGGTGCAGGCGCGGCTGTGCGGCACGCTCGGCTCGATGGGCTGCGCGCTGCCGTACGCGGTAGCGGCCAAGCTGGCCCGCCCGGACGAGCCGGTGCTCGCGCTGCTCGGCGACGGCGCGATGCAGCTCAACGGCCTGGCCGAGTTGATCACTGTGGCGCACCACTGGACGCGTTGGCGCGATCCGCGGCTGATCGTGCTGGTGCTGAACAACAGGGACCAGTCCGGCGTCGGCGGCGGCCGGTCACCGGGGGAGCGGGGGCCCGAGGTGCCGTACGCCGGGTGGGCCCGCCTGCTCGGGCTGCACGGCGTCCGGGTGGACCGGCCGGACCTGGTCGGACCCGCCTGGGACGAGGTGCTGGCGGCCGACCGGCCCGCCGTCCTGGAGGCGGTGGTGGACCCGGCCGTGCCGCTGGACGCGCCCGAACCGGCGCTGGCCGACCTGCGCGGCCTGGTGGCCGACGGGGACGCGGCCCGCCGGGTGCGGGAGCGGGTGATCCAGACCGAGGCCATCGCGGCCGACGAAGTCGTTTAGCGGCATCGGGGCGGGGCACTGCGACCGGGCGCAACCGTCCCGGGAGGTCACCATGTCCGTCGCCGCCGACAGCCGTTACGGCCCCGCTCCGCTGCCCGCGGCGCGCGGGCCGGTCTCCGCCGCGCTGCGGGCCGCGCTGAGCGGCGCTCCGCGCGAGCTGCCGGCCGGGCTGGGCGCGGGGTTCGGCGCGGTGGCCGCGCCGCTGACCGACGACGACCTTCAGCTCACCCTGTTCCTCTGCTACGAGCTGCACTACCGGGGCTGGTCCGGCGTGGACGAGGCGTGGGAGTGGGAGCCGTCGCTGCTGGCGCTGCGCGCCCGCGCCGAGCGGCCGTTCGAGGCGGCGCTGCGCGAGCTGGCCGGCCCGCCGCCGGCGGTGCTGCCGGGCGGCGTGCCGGGTGCGCTGGCCGACCTGGTGGCCGCCGACGACGGCCCGCCACTGGCCGCCACGCTGCAGCGCCGCGCCGACCTCGACCGGTTCCGCGAGTTCGTCGTCCACCGCTCGATCTACCACCTGCGCGAGGCCGACCCGCACAGCTGGGCGCTGCCCCGGCTCGGCGGCCCGGCGAAGGCGGCGCTGGTGGAGATCCAGACCGACGAGTACGGCAACGGCCGGCTGGACCTGATGCACGCCGAGTTGTTCCGCACCACGATGGACCGGCTCGGCCTGGACACCGGCTACGCCGCCCACCTGGACCGGGTGCCCGCGGTGACACTGGCGACCAACAACCTGATGTCGCTGTTCGGCCTGCACCGGCGGCTGCGCGGGGCGCTGCTCGGGCACCTGGCCGCGTACGAGATGACCTCGTCGCTGCCGAACCGCCGTTACGGCAACGGACTGCGCCGGCTCGGCTTCGACGCGGTCGCCACGCGTTTCTACGACGAGCACGTCGAGGCCGACGCCGTGCACGAGCAGATCGCCGCGTACGACATGTGCGGCGGGCTGGTCCGGGCCGAGCCGGCGCTCGCGTCCGACGTGCTGTTCGGCGCCGCCGCCGCGCTGGCGCTGGACGCCCTGTTCGCCGCGCACCTGCTCACCGCCTGGTCCGCCGACGAGTCGTCCCTGCGCCCGCGAGCCGAGACCCTGGCCGCAGCCTGACCCGCCCCCCGCCCTCGCCCGCCCTCGCCCCGCCCCGCCCTCGCCCCCGCGATCTTGCAGTTCGGGCCCTCAGGATGCCCGGTTCGCTACGTTTGCCGGGTACCAAAGTGCAAGATCGCGGGGAAGGGGCGCGGGGGTTCGGGGTCAGGGTGCGCGGTCGCTGCCGGCCCGGAAACCGGCCACCTTGTGCGTGCCGTCGCAGAACGGCTTGATCGCGCTCTTGCCGCACCGGCACAGCGCCACCGTGCCCCGGCGCGTCTCGATCGGCGTGCCCTCGGGCGTGACGAGCGCGAAGTCGCCGCGTACCAGCAGTGGTCCGTCCCGGTACGGGGTGATGGTCGCCGCCGGGGTGCTCTCGTCGTCGGGCATGCGCCGTGCAGTGCCCGTCCCGGTCCGGCCCAAACCCGCCCGCGACGGCGGGCACGCGGCGCGACGGCGTACCTGGGTGTCGCGGGCGGTGCCGGTACCGGGCGGGCCTTGGTCCTGACCCGTGGGGAGATGCCCCGTTTAGACCCCAGAGGGACGGGAAGCCGGGCCGCGTGGTGAGCGAACGAGTCGAACGGGTCAGCGGCGCGGGCCTGCCCGCGGAGCGGGTGGTGGCGGCCGGCAGCGCCGCCCGGATCCTGGTCGCCGCGACCGCCCGGGCGCTGCGCGGAGACGACTGCGGCGACCTCGGCCACCCGGGCGCGCTGTCCCGCCTCACCGGCGCGCCCGAGCCGGTACGCCGCGCCGCCGCCGTCCGGGCTGCCGGGCGGGCGGCGCTCACCGCCGGCCAGATCGCCGCCGTGGACGCCGAGCGGGTCGCCGGATGGTTCGCCGATCAGTACCCGGACCGGCGCTTCCCCGGCGTGGTGCTCGGCTCGCCGCACGGCGCCGCCGCCCACCTCGCGGCGGCGCTCGGCGTGCCCTGGCTCCCGGCCGGGTTCGAACTGGCCGGGCAGTGGACCCGGGGAGCGGTGGACCGCCCCGACGCCGCGTACGCGCACGGCGCCACGCTGGCCGCCCGGCTGCTCGACGGCAACCCGCGCGTGCACGTCCGCCAGGTGCACTGCCCGGCCAGCCGGGGCGCGGCGGCCGGCGCGGCGGTGACGTTCGCGGTGCGCTGGCGCACCCTGCCGGAGGCGTACGCGCGCTTCCTGGCCGACCGCCTGGAACCGGCCGCGCCGGTGCTGCTGCTGCACGACGCCCGCACCTGGCCGGTCCGCGACGGCGGCGACGGGCACAGCTTCCAGGCCGGCTGCCCGGCCGGCGGCCTGGACCCGGTCGACTTCCACCCGGACGCCCGCGCGCTCGGTCAGGTGCTGCGCGCCGCCGGCGGCGACGAGACGCGCTGGGCGGCGCCGGAGGTCACGGTGGCGGGCGCGTTCGCCGAACACGGCGTGGAGTCCGGTTTCGAGCACGACGCCCGCTGTCTCGGCGACCGGCACGGGCATCCGCTGTACCGGGTGGTCGTGCCGCAGCCGGACGCGCTGAGCGCGGTGACCGCCGACCTGTACCGGCGCTGGCTGCGGCGGGCCGGCAAGACCGGCAACCGGCTGGTGGTGGAGTGCGGCCGGCTCCTCGACCCGGCGCAGGTGCTGCGGGCGGGCCTGGTGCCGTACTGGTGCGAGAACGCCACCGCACGCCGGGTCGCCGGCGTCGAGTGGTGGCTGGCCGGCAGCGAGCCGTTCAGCTCGGTGGACGTGCTGCCCGAGCCGCCCGGCCTGCGCTCGCCCGCGTCCGCGGGGCTGCCCCAGTGGCTGGCGGTGGCCGGCTTCGGGCGCAAGCGACGGGCCCTGGACCGGGGTGCCGCGCGCGGCTACCCGGTCGCCTCGGTACCCACCCGACGTGCCACGGAGGTGTTGCGCAACCAGCCCTGCGACCTGCCCGCGCCACCGCCGCTGCGGATGGCCGAGGCCCTCACCGCGCTGCGTGACGCGGGCGCACACCAGGGCCTGCTGGTCTCCTGAACCGCCGCCTGGACCGGCCTGCCGGCCCAACCTGGCGAAACTTCCTCGCGATCCTGCGGTCCGTGATTGAGTACCTACGGAGCGGGAAGACCGCTCGCCGCGAAACGGCCCACGACGCCGTGCGACGGGCAGCCACCGCTTTCGACGTATCCGTCACGTAACCCAACTTCCTCACCCGGTGCGTGGTCCGACCACGCGCACGACCGGTTCCGACCGGGCGGGGGCTCTTCGGCGAGGGGGCGCGGATGTTCGGACAGACCACCACACCCACACCA
Organism: Micromonospora sp. SYSU B005; assembly: GCF_055362685.1. Taxonomy (NCBI): domain Bacteria; kingdom Bacillati; phylum Actinomycetota; class Actinomycetes; order Micromonosporales; family Micromonosporaceae; genus Micromonospora; species Micromonospora sp. SYSU B005. The sequence continues at coordinate 225,900 of NZ_JAXCFU010000007.1, forward strand.
CCGACCACCGACCGGGGTCTGGAGGACCTGGACGCGGCGGCGCTCGCGTACGCGGCCCGGATCGAGGGCCTGCCACCGGAGCGGCGGCAGGAGGCGCGGGACGACCTGGTCCGGTTCGCGCTGCCGTTCGCCGGCCGGCTCGCCCGCCGCTACCGCGGGCGTGGTGAGCCGCTGGAGGACCTGGAGCAGGTGGCCCGTCTCGGCCTGGTCAACGCCGTCGACAGGTACGACCCGGAACGCGGTTCGTTCACCGCGTACGCGGCCATCACCATCGTCGGCGAGATCAAACGGCACTTCCGCGACCGCACCTGGGGTGTGCACGTGCCGCGCCGGCTGCGGGACCTGATCCTCGAGGTGGGACAGGCGACGGCGACGCTCACCAGCGAGCTGTCCCGCGCGCCCACGGTGGCTGAGCTGTCCGCCCGGCTGGAGACGCCGGAGGAGGAGATCCTCGCCGCGCTGGAGTCGGCCGCCGGGTACAGCCCGGCGTCGCTGAACGCGCCGGTGGGCGGGGAGAGCTCGGCCGAGTTCGGCGACCTGGTCGGTGAGTCCGACCACGCGCTGGAGTCCGTCGACGACCGGGTCACCGTCAGCGGCCTGCTGCACCGGCTGCCCTGGCGGGAGCGCCGCATCCTGGCGATGCGCTTCTACGGCAACCAGACCCAGGCGGAGATCGCCGCCCGGTTCGGCATCTCGCAGATGCACGTGTCCCGGCTGCTGTCGCGGGCGCTGACCTGGCTGCGTCAGGCGATGCTCGCCGACGCGCCGCCGCCCTGGCAGAACGGCGCGGCCGAGGCCGAACCGGCCAAGGCGCGGATCTCGGTGAAGCAGAACGGCGACCGGGTGGTCGTCGAGGTCGGCGGCGAGGTGGACCGGGCGGGCGCGGACCAGTTGCGCCGGGCGGTGCTCCAGGCGGTCACCGGGCAGCCCCGTGAGGTGGTGGTCGACCTGGTCGGGGCCGGTGGCTTCGACGCCGGCGGGATCGCCGCGCTGATGGCCGGCCGGGAGGCCGCCGCGCGTACCGGGGTGCCGCTGCGGCTGACCCGGGTGCAGCCGGCGGTACGCCGCTCGCTGGCCGCGGCCGGACTGCCGGCCGCCGACTGACGCACGCGCCACCGCGCCGGCTCCCCACCACGGGGAGCCGGCGCGAGGCGTACGACGAGAGGGCCGGCGCCCGGCGGCGCCGGCCCGCGTCCGGTGTCTCAGTTCTCCGGGGTGTCCCCGTGCCCGCGCGGGTGCCGCCACCTGTCGTTGGGTTGGTCGCCGCGCTCGGCGTTGAGCGCGCTGCCCTCCGGCTCGTCGGTCTCCTCGAAGCTGGGCCGGCGCACCTCCTCCGGCTCCGGCACCTCCACCGGGCGGGCGCCGGACTGCGGCGCGGGCTGGTAGTCCACCGCCTCGCGCGCGCCGTACGCGCCGCCGGCCGACGGCGACTCCGGCACGTGCCGCTCGTGGTGCAACTCCTCGCTGAAGCTCTGCGGCGGCTTCGTGGTGCGCTGCGGCAGGTCGCGGCCCAGGTCGGACACGAGCGGGCCGTACTTCAGGTCGAACGCGGGCCGCTCGGAGCGGATGCGCGGCATCCGGTCGAAGTTGCGCAGCGGCGGCGGGCAGGTGGTGGCCCACTCCAGCGAGTTGCCGAAGCCCCAGGGGTCGTCCACGGTGACCATCGCGCCGTACCGCCACGACTTCCAGATGTTCCAGATCACGAACAGCGTGGACGCGCCGAGGACGAACGAGCCGATGCTGGAGATCGTGTTCAGCGTGGTGAAGCCGTCGCCGGGCAGGTAGTCGGCGTACCGGCGGGGCATCCCCTCGTTGCCCAGCCAGTGCTGCACCAGGAAGGTGGCGTGGAAGCCGATGAACATGGTCCAGAAGTGCATCTTGCCGAGCCGCTCGTCGAGCAGCCGCCCGGTCATCTTCGGGAACCAGAAGTAGAGCCCGCCGAACGCGGCGAACACGATCGTCCCGAACATCACGTAGTGGAAGTGCGCCACCACGAAGTAGGTGTCGGTGACGTGCCAGTCCACCGGCGGGCTGGCCAGCAGCACCCCGGTCAGGCCGCCGAGCAGGAACGTCACCAGGAAGCCGACGGCGAACAGCATCGGCGTCTCGAACGTGATCTGTCCCTTCCACATGGTGCCGATCCAGTTGAAGAACTTCACCCCGGTCGGCACCGCGATCAGGAAGCTCAGGATGCTGAAGAACGGCAGCAGCACCTGCCCGGTGGCGAACATGTGGTGCGCCCAGACCGTCATCGACAGCACCGTGATGGCGATGGTGGCGAGCACCAGGCCGGTGTAGCCGAAGATCGGCTTGCGGGAGAACACCGGGATGATCTCGGTGATGATGCCGAAGAACGGCAGCGCGATGATGTACACCTCGGGGTGGCCGAAGAACCAGAACAGGTGCTGCCAGAGCATCGGCCCGCCGGTCGTCGAGTCGTACACGTGCGAGTGCAGCAGCCGGTCCGAGGCCAGCGCCATCAGCGCGGCCGCCAGCAGCGGGAACACGAAGATCACCAGGACGCTGGTGAGCAGCGCGTTCCAGGTGAAGATCGGCATCCGGAACATGGTCATGCCCGGCGCGCGCAGCGTCACGATCGTGGTGATCAGGTTGACCGCGCCGAGGATCGTGCCCAGGCCGGACACGGCCAGGCCGACCACCCACAGGTTCCCGCCGACGCCGGGGGAGTGCTGCGAGGTGCTCAGCGGCGTGTACGCGGTCCAGCCGAAGTCCGCCGCGCCGGCCGGGGTGGCGAACCCGCCCACGACCATCAGCGCGCCCAGGAAGTAGAGCCAGTACGCGAACGCGTTCAGCCGGGGGAACGCCACGTCGGCGGCGCCGATCTGCAGCGGCACCAGGTAGTTGGCGAACCCGAAGAACAGCGGGGTGGCGAACAGCAGCAGCATCACCGTGCCGTGCATGGTGAACATCTGGTTGTACTGCTCCGGAGAGACGATCTGCATCCCCGGCCGGGCCAGCTCCGCCCGGATGATCAACGCCAGGATCCCGCCGACGATGAAGTACCCGAACGACGTGATCAGATAGAGCAGGCCGATCTGCTTGGCGTCGGTGGTGCGCAGCAACCGCCACAGCGCGTTGCCCTTCACCGCCTCCCGTACGGGCCCGGGGAATCCCCCGAACCGGGCCGGCGCGAGGATCGCGGGCCCCCGGTCTCGTGCCGGTTCCGTGACTACCCGCTTGGGCATGGCATCTCACCCCGTGTGACGACAGACAGGACGGGCGGGCGTACCCGGCCCTCTGCCCATGTAACCAGGCGAGAGCGGAGAATTCGGTCAATTAGCCGGGAGCAAGGCCCAGACGACCTTGCCGGCCCCGACCGGGGTGCTGCCCCAGCGCTGGGTGAGCTCCCGCACCAGCATCAGCCCGCGACCACCCTCGGCACGCGGGTCGCGGCTGCTCGCGGCGCGCGCGTCGGCCGGGCTGCCGTCCATCACCGCCACCCGCAGGTACGGCCGGCGCAGCGTCAGCGTCACCTGCATCGGGGTGCCGGCGTGCCGCACCACGTTGCCGACCAGCTCGCTGAGCACCAGCGACGCCGGGCCGGCCAGCTCCGGCACGTTCCACCTGCCACACGCCTCGGTGACCAGCTCCCGGGCCCGCCGGCAGGCGCCGGCGACCGGCTCCAGCCGGGCCCGCAGCCGGGGCGACGCCGCCGCACCGGCCAGCGCCGTGGCCTCGGCGCAGTCCCGGCGCACCGGCACCACCCGGCAGGCGGTGGTCTCGTTCAGCCACGCCGCCGTCTCGGCGCAGGGAGCGGCGAGCACCATCGGCACCGCCGGCCAGTCGGCGGCCCGGCGGGCGGCGGCGGCGAACACGGACAGCGCCAGCGGCTCGCCGACCTCGATCTCCTCCAGGTCGACCACCAGGGCGTCCGGCTGCGCGGCGAGGCAGCTGTCGAGCACCTCGTGCACCGCGCGCATCGTCCCCAGGTCGAGCGCTCCGGCCAGCCGTACGACAGTGACCGGCGACTCGTCGCGGACCTCGCACCTGATCCGGGTCACCATCGCCGCCTCGTTTCCTTCTCGTCGGGGAGGGCCGCCCTCGTCGGGGGAGGGCCGCCCGGCCGGGGCGGTCGCCGCCTCCCACAGCCGGAGGACTACGGACGTACCCGGGCCCCGGACCGGCGAAACCGGGCATCGGGGCCGCCGGGCGCAGGTCAGCGGCGCTCCCCGCGCCGCGACGCGAGCAGCCCCAGCGCCAGCATGGCGGCGCCCAGCAGCAGGTGCAGCCACGAGTCGGCCCGGTTGACCGCGAGCGCGTTCGCCGCGTCGCGCCGGTCGACCGCCAGCCCGTAGAGCCACAGCACCAGGTAGACCGCGCCGGCGCCGGCCAGGAACGCGCGGGCCCCGGCGACGGTACGGGCCAGCACCAGCCCGGCCACGCCGAGCACCAGGTGCACCAGGTTGTGCACCACCGAGACCTGGAACACACCGAACAGCCGGGCGCCCGAACCCGGCCCGGCGAAGCGCAGATCCGCGAAGTGGCTGGTGACGCCCGGCACGAAACCCAGCGCGCCGAGCAGCAGCAGGAGCACGGCGAACCCCGAGGCGACCCGGCGTACCGGAGCCCGCCCGTCGGCCGGGTTGCGCCGCGCCCGGGAGTGCGCCATCGAGTTCGTCACGCCGGCCTCCTCGCCACCGCGGGAAGCGCCGGTTTCCCTCGGCCGGCGGGCGCAAACGCCGGCCCGGCCGCGCGGGGCGGCCGGGCCGGTGGACGTGCTCGCGGGGGATCAGGCGGGCTGCAGCGGCTTCGTCACGCCCGCCCGGACCCGGTCGTACAGCTCCACGTACCGCTGTGCCATCCGGGCCGGGGTGAACCGCTGGGCCGCTTCGCGCCGGCACGCGGCCGGCTCCAGCCCGGCGGCGGCGAGCACCAGGTCACCCAGCTCCCGCTCGTCGCCGGTGAGCAGGCCGGTGCGGCCGTGCTCGATCAGCTCCGGCAGGCAGCCGCGGGAGGTGGCCACCACCGGCGTGCCGAGCGACAGCGACTCGACCACCGCCGTACCGCCCGGCTCCTCCCAGCGCAGCGGGAACAGCGACGCCCGCGCCGAGGCGACCAGGTCGTCGCGCTCCCGCCCGGCCACCGTGCCGACCCAGCGCACCCGGTCGCCGTCGACGTACGGGGCCACCTGGTCGTAGAAGAAGCGCACGTCCGGGTTCTGCCGGGCCTCGTCGCCGGCCGCGGCCAGATCCTCCGGCCGGTGGTACGGGCCGACCGGACCGGCCAGCACCAGCCGGAACCCGGCCTCCTGCGCCAGCCGGGCGCCCAGGTCCTGCCCCTTGCCCGGGTTGATCCGGCCGAGGATCACCACGTGGTCGCCCTTCGCCACCGGCGTGTGCCGGTCCGCGTCCACGGCGAGCGGGGTGGACAGGTGCACGTGTCCCACCGAGTGCGCGCGCAGCGCCTCCGGGGCGCGGGCCAGCTGCGACGCGGACACCCCGTTGACCCGTACCCGGTCGCCGCCGTCGAGGTTGCCGTACAGCTCCGGGTGCTTGGCGAGGTCCCAGTGCAGGGTGTGCAGCACCGGCGGGGCGTCCGGGCCCATCGCGGCGAGCGTGGCCAGGCCGACCGCCTCCACGTGGTCGTGCACCAGGTCGATGTCGTCGCGGGCGTGCAGCGCCCGCACCACCCCGGACAGGTGCGCCTGGGAGACGCCGCAAACCTGGTTGTACGGCCGCTGCAAGGCGTGGAACTGGCCGTCCGGGAAGACCGCGATCCGCTCGTCCACCGGCAGCGTGCTGCTCTCCACCGAGGCGAGCACCACCCGTACGCCCAGCCGGCGCAGCTCCGGCACCAGCGTGGCGATCACGTTCTCGATCCCGCCGTAGCCCGGCGGCGGCACGGACAGCCACGGCCCGGCGTTCATCAGCACGGTGAGCGTCATGCGCTGTCCTCTCCGGTGTTCTTGCTGTTCATGCGGCCGCCACCCGGCGGCGGGGAAGGCGGTTGCGCATCTGCGCCAGCGGCGGGCGTTCCTGCACCGACACGTCGTTCACGACGATCTCGCGGTCCAGGTTGGGCAGCGCCTCGGAGCCGCCCCGGCGGAACTGGGTCAGCAGCGCGGTCGGCGCCACCCCCGGCGCCGCCCACCCGCGCCGTTGCAGCCGCGACCAGGCGGTCAGCATGATCTGCGCGGACATCCGGCCCAGCGCGGCGGTGTCCTGGTGCCGGTGCTTGCGCTCACCCAGGTCGACCTGGGCCAGCGCGTCCAGCCCGACCAGTTCCAGCAGGTCGATCAGCATGGCCGTCTCGACGCCGTACCCGGTGACGAACGGCACCCGCTCCAGCACCTCACGGCGGCCGGCGTACTCGCCCGCGAGCGGCTGCACGAAACCGGCCAGCTCCGGCCAGAACAGGTTCAGCAGCGGCCGGGCCATCAGCTCCGTCACCCGTCCGCCACCGTCGGGCTCCACACTTGTCGCACCGACCAGCGGCCGGTGGTAGAAGCCCTTCACGAACTCCACGCTCGGGTCCGTCAGCAGCGGCCCGAGCAGCCCGGTCACGAAGTGCGGCCGGAATTCGCGCAGGTCGGCGTCGACGAACGCGACAAGGTCCCCCTCGGCGGCGGCCAGCCCGGCCCAGAGCGCGTCGCCCTTGCCGGTCAGCCGGGGCAGCCCGCGCGTCATCGCGTCCTGGCTGACCACCTCGGCGCCGGCCGCGCGCGCCACCTGGGCCGTCCGGTCGGTGGAGCGGGAGTCCACCACGATCAGCTCGTCGACGAGCGGCACGCGGTCCATCAGGTGTTCCCGGACGGTCGACACGATCGCGCCGACTGTCGCCTCCTCGTTGCGGGCCGGCAGCACCACGCTGACCCGGCTCGCGCCCTTGGCCCGGACCAGCCGTTGCGCCGGCCAGTCGGCGGCGGTGCTGGTGCGGTACGTGGCCCACGCCTCCACCACAGGTGAGACGGTCGAATCTGATTCCCGCACGGGCACCCCCCATTAGTGGTGGAATCGCGAACCATGGTTTTCCCAATCCCGCATCCGCGCTAACCGGATCTTGCCTAACAACCTGATCACCAGGTGCGTACCGGGCGGTTCCGGGCAGATGAACGTTGCGTTGCGCCCCCCGGTGGCGTTTCGCGCGCCGCCGCCGGGGGGAGTGGTGACCGAAGTCTTCCAGTCATGGCGAGAGGGTTGGTCGGATGCGTACCTGCCGGGTGGGACTAGTCGGAGCCGGTGGGGTGGCGCAACGCCACGCCCGGGTGCTCACGGGCTTCGAGGACGTGGAGCTGCTCGGTGTGACCGACGTCGCGCCCGAGGCTGCGAGGGCGCTCGCCGGCACGTACGGCGGCCGGGTGTTCCGCGACGTGGACGAGCTGCTCGCGGCCGGCCCGGACGCGGTGTACGTGTGCGTGCCGCCGTTCGCGCACGGCCCGGTCGAGGAGGCGGTGGTCGCCGCCGGGGTGCCGATGTTCGTGGAGAAGCCGGTGGCGCTGGACCTGGAGACCGCCGAGCGGGTCGCGGCGCTGGTGGAGCAGCGCGGCCTGCTCACCGGCGTCGGGCACCACTGGCGTTACCTGCACGTGGTGGAGGAGGCACGGCGGCTGCTCGCCGGCCGTCCGGTCCGGATGGTCAACGGCGCCTGGCTGGACAAGGTGCCGCCGGTGGCGTGGTGGGCGCGGCGGGACCGCTCCGGCGGCCCGGTGGTCGAGCAGGCCGCGCACGTGCTGGACCTGGTCCGGCTGCTGGCCGGCGAGGCGGTCGAGGTGACCGCGTACGGCGACGGCACCCCGCCGCCGGTCGACGGCGCCGACATCGACTCGGTGACCGCCGCCACGCTGCGGTTCGGCTCCGGCGCGGTCGGCACGCTCGCGGCGTCCTGCGTGCTCGGCTGGAAGCACCGGGCCGGCGTGGAGATCCTCGCCGACGGGCTGGCGCTGTGGCTGGCCGAGGACGGCCTGACCGTGCGTGACGCCGACGGCGAGCGGCACGTTCCCGCCGACCCGGACGGCGCGCGGGTCGCCGTCGACAGGGCGTTCGTCGATGCCGTGTGCGGCCTCGGCGACGACGTGCGGGTGCCGTACGCCGAGGCGCTGCGCACCCACCGGCTCGCGCTCGCGGTGGCCGAGTCGGCGCGTACCGGCCGGCCGGTGGCGCTGCCGACCGGCCCGGCGGCCCGGCTCACCGCCGCGGTCGCGGACGCGGGGGTGAGCGTCGATGCGTGACCGGGTGGTGGTGGTCGGCGGACCCGGCCGGGTGGAGCTGGCCGAACTGGACGCGCCGGAGCTGCGCGAGGGCACGTTCCGGGTGGAGACGCTCTACAGCGGCGTGTCCGCCGGCACCGAACTGAGCTTCGTCAAGGGCACCAACCCCTATCTGCACGTCACCTGGGACGCCGCGCTCGGGCTGTTCCGCCCGGGCGGGGCGAGCACGCCGTATCCGGTGACCCGGCTCGGCTACATGCAGGTCGGGCGCGTGGTGGAGAGCCGTACCCCGGCCGTCGCGGTGGGCGAGGTCGGCGCCATGACGTACGGCCACCGCAGCGGCTGGGTGGCCGACCCGCTCACCGAACGGTTCGTGCCGCTGCCCGACGACCTCGATCCGCTGCTCGGCGTGTATGTCGCGCACATGGGCCCGATCTGCGCCAACGGGCTGCTGCACGCCGCCGCCGACCTGTGCGGCACCGATGTGCGCACGCTCGGTGACGGTGTACGCGGACGCCGGGTGGCGGTGGTCGGCGGCGGCGTGGTGGCACTGCTGACCGCGCTGTTCGCCCGCCGGCACGGTGCCGCCTCGGTGGTGGTGGTCGACCCGACGCCGGCCCGGCGGCAGGTCGCCGAGGCGCTCGGCCTGGACACGCTCGACCCGGACGCGGACGACCCGGCGGTGGTGCTCAAGACGCGGTGGAACCACGCCGCCGGGGACCGGGGTGCCGACGTGGTCTTCCAGTGCCGCGGCCAGGACTGGGCGTTGCAGCTCGCGCTGCGCCTGCTGCGACCCCAGGGCACGGTGATCGACCTGGCGTTCTACCAGGCCGGCGCGGACGCGGTCCGGCTCGGCGAGGAGTTCCACCACAACGGGCTGTCGCTGCGCTGCGCGCAGATCGGCCGGGTGCCGCGCGGCCTGGTCCCCACCTGGGACCGGGAGCGGCTGTCGGCGGAGACGGTGGAGCTGCTGCGCCAGTACGGGGACGTGATCCGCAAGCACCTGATCTCCGCAGTGGTCCCCCTGGACGAGGCCCCCACCCTGCTGACCGACCTGGCCGAACGCCGCCGCAGCGAACTCCAGGTGGTCCTCACCCCCTGATCCCCTTCCCAGGGCGTCGATCATGAGGTTGGCGGCGACAAAACGGACACGACATGCCGTCAACCCCATGATCGACGGAAGCGGGCGGACGGTAGGCGGGAGGCGCGCGGTGGGCGGGGGTCACAATCGGCTCCGGTTCGCGTACCGTTGCCGCTCATGGGTGTGTCGCAACGGTTGAAGACCAGGTTCCGCCGGTTCCTCCAGCGCCCGGGGACGACAGTCGACCTGGCACCGCTGGAGAAGCTGCTGCCGGCGATCGAGGCGCGCGAGGCGGACCTGGAGCAGCTCTCCGACGCCGAGCTGACCGAGGCCGCCGGCCGGGCCACGGGGTACGAGGAGATCTGCGCGATCGGCCGCGAGGCGGCCCGGCGCGGGCTCGACCAGCGCCCCTACGACGTGCAGCTGCTCGGCGCGATGGCGCTGCTGTCCGGCAAGGTCGCCGAGATGGCCACCGGTGAGGGCAAGACGCTCACCGCCACCGTCGCCGCGTACGGCCACGTGCGGCTGGGCAACGGCCCGGTGCACGTGCTCACCGTCAACGACTACCTGGCCCGCCGCGACGCCGAGTGGATGACACCCGTCTACGACCTGCTCGGCCTGACCGTCGGCTGGGTCAACGAGGCGTCCACGCCCGACGAGCGGCGCGCCGCGTACGGCTGCGACGTCACCTACGTGTCGGTCAGCGAGGCCGGCTTCGACTTCCTGCGCGACCAGCTCGTCACCGACCTGGCCGACCGGGTGCAGCCGGCGCTGAAGACCGCGATCGTGGACGAGGCCGACTCGATCCTGATCGACGAGGCCCGGGTGCCGATGGTGCTGGCCGGCGCGGTCGGCGGCGAGCAGGATCCGGTGCACGCGGCCGCCGCGCTGGTACGCGGGCTGCGCAAGGGCAAGCACTACACGATCGCCGAGGACGGCCGCAGCGTCGCCTTCACCTCGGTCGGCCTGGCCACCGTCGAGGCCAAGCTCGGCGGCATCGACCTGTACGACGAGGAGCACGTCGGGCAGCTCTCCGCGGTGAACGTGGCGCTGCACGCGCACGCCCTGCTGCACCGCGACGTGGACTACATCGTCCGGGACGACTCGGTCGAGCTGATCGACGAGATGCGCGGCCGGGTCGCGCAGCGCCGCCGCTGGCCGGACGGGCTGCAGGCCGCGGTCGAGGCGAAGGAGGGCCTGGACGCCACCGCCGAGGGCGAGGTGCTGGGCACGATCACCGTGCAGGCGTACATCGCGCTCTACCCGACGGTCTGCGGCATGACGGCGACCGCGGTGCTCGTCGGCGACCAGCTCCGCGAGTTCTTCGGCCTCGAGGTCGCGGTGATCCCGCCGAACACCCCCTGCGTCCGCGAGGACGAGCCGGACCGGATCTACGCCACCCGCGCCGAGAAGGAGGAGGCGCTGGTCGACGAGATCACGCGCTGCCACGAGGCGGGGCGGCCGGTGCTGGTCGGCACGCTCGACGTCAAGGAGTCCGAGGGGCTGGCCGCCGCGCTCAACGCCGCCGGCGTGTCGTGCGTGGTGCTCAACGCCAAGAACGACGACGAGGAGGCCGGCATCATCGCGGAGGCCGGCGCGTACGGCGCGGTGACGGTCTCCACCCAGATGGCCGGCCGGGGCGTCGACATCCGGCTGGGCGGCAGCGACCAGGCCGACCGGGACCGGGTGGCGGAGCTGGGCGGCCTGTACGTGATCGGCAGCGGCCGGCACGACAGCCGCCGGGTCGACGACCAGCTCCGCGGCCGGGCCGGCCGGCAGGGCGACCCGGGCGGGTCGGTGTTCTTCGTCAGCCTGGAGGACGACCTGGTGGTCCGGCACGCCGGCGACACCGTGCCGGCCTCGCCGCGGATGAACGCCGACGGCCTGGTCACCGACCCGCAGGTCGACTACGCGGTGGAGCACGCCCAGCGGGTCGCCGAGGGCGTCAACCACGAGATCCACCGCAACACGTGGCGCTACAGCCAGGTGATCGAGCAGCAGCGCAAGGCGCTGGCCGAGCGCCGGGAGCGCCTGCTGACCAGCGACATCGCCGCGCTGATGCTGCTGGAGCGGGTGCCGGAGAAGGCCGGCGACATGGACGAGGACCTGCTCGCCGACGTGGCCCGCAAGATCGCCCTCTACCACCTGGACCGGCTCTGGGCCGACCACCTGGCCGAGCTGTCCGAGGTACGCGAGGGCGTGCACCTGCGGGCGCTGGGCCGGCTCGACCCGCTCGACGAGTTCCACCGCAGCGCGGTGCCGGCGTTCAACGCGCTGGTGCCCGAGATCGAGACGCGGACCGTGGCCACGTTCGAGGAGACCGAGTTCGACGAGGGCTGGGAGCCGGACTCGTCGAAGCTGGTGCGGCCGACCGCCACCTGGACGTACCTGGTGCACGACAACCCGTTCGGCTCGGAGCTGGACCGGCTGATCGCCTCGGTGGGCCGGCGGCTCATCTCCGGGTCGCGCTGACCCGCGCCGAAAGGCCCCTGCCGGTGCGACCGGGAGGGGCCTTTTTGCGCGGTTTCGCCTGCGGTCTGCGAGGGTAGTAGGCCGGGGCCCACAGGAGGGACGGACATGGGACAGGCAACGGTGCCGGACGGGGAGAACGCGGGGACGGTGGAGGCCCCGGCCCGGTGAACCTCGACACGCGCCAACCCATGATCGACAACCTCGGTGTGCTGGAGACGGCCGCGCTGCTGCGCGAGCTGACCGCCGGCCTGATCGGTGCGGCCGGATTCGACGAGGCGCTCGCCCGCCTGGTCCGGATCGCCCGCGACGCGGTGCCGGGCGTGGACTGCTGCGGCTTCACCGCGCTGCGCGCCGGTGAGCCCGCCGGGGTGGCCGCCTCCGACCCGGACCGGGCCGAGCTGGACGACCTGCGGCACGGTCCGGACACGCCGGCGATGACGGCGATCCACCGCCGGGAAATGATCATCGCGGACGGGTTGCCCGACGAGACGCGCTGGCCGGCCTGGAGCGAGCGGGCCCGCGCGCTGGGCGTGCACGGGGTGATCTCCGCCCCGGTCGACGTGGACGAGCAGGTCATCGGCGCGATCAACCTGTACGCCGAGGCGCCCGACGCGCTCACCCCCCGCCACCAGCTCACCGCGATGCTGCTCGCCGAGCACGCCGGTCTGCTGCTGGCCGCCGCCCGCGACCGCGAGCGGGCCGCCTCCCGGGCCGGTGAGATCGACGACTCGCTGCTGGCCGAGGGCGTGGTCGGGCAGGCCGTCGGCGTGATCATGACGCAGCGCGGCTGTCCCGCCCCGGAGGCTCTGCGGGTGCTGCGCAGCGCCGCCTCCTCGTTGGACATCCCGCTGCGCGAGGTGGCCGAGCGGCTCGTGCTGACCGTCTCCCGGCCCCGGGACAACTGAGCGACAGTCGTTTCACCCCGCGGCACCTCGGGTAGCACTCTGGACTGGTGAGCTGCGCCGACCTGGGGAGGAAGCGATGCAGAGCCGACTGCGGGTGCAGGGGCATCCCATTCAACCGATGCTTGTCACGTTCCCGTTCGGCCTGTTCGTCTGCGCCGCGGTCTTCGACCTGGCCGACGTGGCCGGCGGCCCGGCGTTCCTCGGCGAGGTGGGCTACTGGACCGCCGTGGCCGCGCTCGTCGCCGCCGGGCTCACCACCGTCGCCGGCCTGGTCGACCTGTGGGACGTCCGCGCCGGGCGCACCAGCCGGACCGTGCTGACGTTCAACCTCGTCAACGCCGTCATGGCGGGGCTGTTCCTGCTGTCCTGCCTGATCCGGGCGAACGCGCCGCAGCGGGGTGCGAACGGCGCCCTGCTCGCCGCCGAACTCGTCGCGCTCGCCGTCGGCGCGGTCGGGGTGGCCCTGGGCGCGCGGCTGATGCAGCAGTTCGACCGGGCCGCCGAGCCGAGCGGCTTCGAGACGTTCGGCGACGTGCCCGCCGGGTCCACAGTCGAGATCGCCCGCCCGCGCCCGTACTGACCCTGCGGAAATGCGTTGCCGCGGCCACCGCCGGGCGGCAGGCTCGCGGGCATGGTCGGCACGTTCGAGGAACTGGTAACCGAAGCCGAGGCGGCGCCGGTCGAGGGCTGGGGCTTCGACTGGCTGCGCGGCCGCGCCACCGAGGAGCGCCCGCCCTGGGGGTACGCGCGCCTGGTCGGCGAACGGATGGCCGCCGTGAAGGCGGCGCTGGACATCGACACCGGCGGGGGAGAGGTGCTTGCCGAGGTGCCCGCGCCGCCGCCGCTGCTGGTCGCCACCGAGGCGTGGCCGCCGAACGTGCCGGTGGCCCGGCGTCACCTGCGCCCGCTCGGCGCGTCCGTGGTGCGGGTGGGCGACCGACCGCCGCTGCCGTTCCGGGACGCCGCCTTCGATCTGGTCGTGAGCCGTCATCCGGTGCACACCTGGTGGGGTGAGGTGGCCCGGGTGCTGCGCCCCGGCGGCGCCTACCTGTCCCAGCAGATCGGCCCCGGCACGATGCGGGAGCTCAGCGAGGCGATCCTCGGGCCGCTGCCGCCGCCGGAGCACCGCCACCCGGAGAAGGCGGTCGCCGACGCGCGGGCCGCCGGGCTCACCGTCGTCGACCTGCGTGAGGCCACGCTGCGTGCCGTCTTCCACGACATCGGCGCGGTGGTCTGGTTCCTGCGCAAGGTGGTCTGGACGGTGCCCGGCTTCACCGTCGGCCGCTACACCGACGAGCTGCGCCGCCTGGACGAGCGGATCCGCGCCGAGGGACCGTTCGTCGCGTACGCCCGCCGTTTCCTCATCGAGGCGCGCCGGGAGTGAGCGGGCCGGGCCGGTGTGCGGCGGCGTGGTGCGCGGCCAGCACGTCGGCGCCGAAGTCACCGGCCGGGCGGCGCAGCACGGTGTGCGCGTGGTTGCCGTCGTCCGTGGTGTTGTCGTACTCGATCAGCAGGTCGTCGCCCTGCACCCGGTAGTAGTGCCGCCGGCCCGGCTCGACCGGGCCGGCCCAGGCGAAGTGCAGCTCGCCGCCGTCGAGCCGGTCGGCCTCCCGGGCCGCCAGCTCCGGCGGGAGCCGGTCCAGGTAGAGCGCGACCAGCCGGTCGAGCAGCGCCCGGCCGGTGGGCCGCAGCCGCCCCCGGGGTACGCCGAGCGGGTCGAGCCGTCCCGGCGCGGTGGCCCGGGTGGCGCTGAGGATGTCGGCGGGCGCCTCCCCGGCGATGATCGCGGCGGAGCGGCCGGCCGGGCCGAGCGCGTCGAGCAGCTCGCGGGCCAGGTCCTCCTCGGGGCCCAGGGGCCGGGAGACCGGGCGGCCGGCGTGCCGGACGGTGGCCGGGTTGGCGCCGAGGAAGACCGGCGCGGGGGAGACCCGGTCGTCGGTGACGGTCATGCTCACCGACAGGTGGTGTCCCTCGAACCGCCAGGCCCAGTCGTCGTCGCGGGCCGGGTCGCCGAAGACGGCCACCCAGTAGTCGCCGCTGTGCCGGCCGCGCCGCCAGTCCTCCGCCCGGTCCAGCACCTCTTCGAGAGCCATCACGGTCATGGCCTGCGCGTACGCGGCCGGGCTGAGCGCGGTGGCGAGCAGCCGGTGCGCGGCCTTGCGGGCGTCGACGTCCAGGCCGGCGAGCGCGACGCCGGGCCGGGGCCGCGGCCGGTACTCCAGCCACCGCCGGGCCGGCTCGTCGTCGAAGGCGTGCCGGGCGGCGTCGCGGGCCGGCTCGTCCAGCGCGGCCAGGAACGCCGCGGCGGCCGTGCGCATCTGCTCGGGTACGGGATCCTCCACCGTCCCTGTATACCGTCCGCCGCTCATGCGCGGCCGAGCAGCGCCAGCATGTCGGGCAGCTCGAAGAACCGGGCGGTCTCGACCGCGGACGGTCCGCCGTGGTCCGGGTCGGCGCCGGCGTCGAGCAGCGCGCGGACCGCCGCCTCCTGGCGCCGGAACACCGCCGCGGCGAGCGCGGTCTGCCCCCTGTCGTTCACCCGGGCCGGGTCGGCGCCCCGGGCCAGCAACGCGGCCACCGTGTCCGGGTGGGCGTGGTACGCGGCGAGGATCAGCAGCGTGTCGCCCTTGGCGTTGGTGAGGTTGACCGGCAGCCCGGCGTCCACGTTGGCCGCCAGTTCCTCGGTGGCCCCGGCCCGCGCCAGGTCGAACATCCGGTGGGCGAAGGCGATGGTCTCGTCGTCGAGTTCGTCGGGCATCCGCCCAGGCTATGGCGTCGCGGCCCGGCGCGCCTGGTAGCTTGCGCAGCCGGGCACGGGAGGCGCGCACATGGACGATCGGGTGTACGTGGGCAACGCGGCGGTGGACGGCGCGACCGACGCGGGCTGGCTGCTGGGCCACTTCAAGCCGGCCGGGGACGTGCGGCACAGCACCGACGTGGAGGTGAAGTGGGGCGTGCACCCGGCGGGGGAGAGCCGGTCCCGGTGGGCCACCGGCGAGCGGCGTACCGCCCTGCTGGTGCTGATCAGCGGCGCGTTCCGGATCGAGCTGCCGGACCGGACGGTGGTGCTGCGCGCGCCCGGCGACTACGTGGTGTGGGGCCGGGGCGTGGACCACTCCTGGTACGCCGAGCGGGAGTCCACGGTGCTCACCGTCCGCTGGCCGTCGGTGCCGGGTTACAAGGTGGACCCGCCGGTCCTCCGCTGAGCCGCGCCCCGGCGTCCCAGCATCTGGTATTACCTACTAAACCGATAGGCTTTACCGTCTAAGCTGTGCGGGTACATCCGCTCCGCACCGTGAGGACGCACCGCCGATGACCAGCACCGTTCCCGCCGACCTGCTCGCCGTCGCCGCCCGCTGGGCCGACCCGGACGGCTGGCCGGTGCCGCTGCGCTTCGAGGCGTCCGAGCGGTGGTACGCCCGGCTGGACGCCGGCGACGCGCACGAGGTGTGGGCGCTGAGCTGGCTGCCGGGACAGGGCACCGGCCTGCACGACCACGGCGGCTCGTCCGGTGCGTTCCGGGTCGTGGCCGGCGTGCTCACCGAGGAGACGGTGAGCGGCGGGCGGCTGCGCCCGCACCGGCTCGCCGCCGGAGCCGGCCGGCGCTTCGGCGCCCGGCACGTGCACCAGGTCACCAACCACGGCGACGAGCCCGCCGTCAGCGTGCACGTGTACCGGCCGGCGCTGACCCGGATGACCCGCTACCACCTCGTCGCCGGCCGGCTCCGGGTCGCCGAGGTGGCCCGAGCCGGTGTGGCCTGGTGAGCCGCACCCGCAACCCCGACGAACGGAAGGACGCCACGATGGCGCAGACCCCCACCCGCACCGAGCGCTGTCCGGTCCCGCCGCCCGGCTCGCGGGGCATCGACGAGATCCTCGCGGCCACCCGCGCCCGCCTGCGCCGCCTCGACCCGGAACAGGCCCACCTGGCGTGCCGGGGCGGCGCGCTGCTCGTAGACATCCGTCCGGCCGCCCAACGCGCCGCGCAGGGCACAGTGCCCGGCTCCCTCGTTGTCGAACGCAACGTGCTGGAGTGGCGCTTCGACCCGCGCTGCGCGGCAAGGCTGCCGGTGGCGACGGGCTACGACGTCCCGGTGATCGTGCTCTGCCAGGAGGGCTACACCTCGTCGCTGGCCGCCGCCGCGCTCCAGGACATCGGCCTGCACCGGGCCACCGACGTCGCCGGCGGCTTCGCCGCCTGGCAGATCGCCGGCCTGCCCACCCTCGGTCCCACCCCGCCGACCCGACCCTCGTCCGCCGCGCCCCCGGTCACCGCCGGCGGGGCGCTCCGCTGACCGTCCCGCCGCACCCGCCGGGGCGGGGCGACCGCCCGCACAGGAGGCTCCCATGTCCGTCGTCGCCCTCACCACCCGTCCGGCCCGCTCGGGCCGCCCCGACCGGGCCGTGCCGGCGCGGCCGCGTACCGCACCGACGCTCACCATCACGCTCGACCTGGGCGCCGGTCCGCTGACGCCGGGCCTCGCGCGCCTGGTCGACCTGCTCGACGAACTCGCCGCGTCCGGCGAAGGACTGGCCGCCTCCGGCGAGGGGCCGCCCGCCCGTACCGTGCTCGACCTGCGCCGCGGCGACGCCGCCGCCCCGGCGGCGCCCGTCCCCGGCGGCGTGCGCATCCTCACCGGCACCCGGCGCGTCCGCCACGGCGGCGCCGAGATCACGCTGACCCGCATCGAGTACGACCTGCTGCTGTTCCTGGCCGAACATCCCCGCCGCGTGTTCACCCGCCTGCAACTTCTCGCGAACGTCTGGGGCTACGAGCACGCCGTGGCGCGTACCGTCGACGTGCACGTGCGCCGGCTGCGGGCCAAGTTCGGGCCGGACACACCGCTGGTGACCACCGTGTACGGCGTGGGCTACCGCCTCGCCGACGACGCCGCGATCGTCGTGGACCGCGACGCCTGACCCCGGCCCGGCCGGCACGCGGCGCACCCCGTTCCGGGTGCGCCGCGTTCACGTTCGCCGCTGATCCGCCATTGTGAACGCCCGGGTAGACCCCCCGTACCACCGCGAATCGGTGCTCTGCTGTAATCAACGGGCCTCGCACGCAGAGCGAGCGCACGGCTGCGATGTGTTCGTCAAATGTCACATTCATGCAACGCGGCCGCCCCTTGACCCTCGCAGAGACGCCGGGAAGCATCGATGAAGCGGCGTCCCGGGCCGTGGGGAGATACCCGGACCAGCCCAAGGAGGACCATGTCGGTCAGCCCCGCCTCGTCGCGCGCCGGATGGCATACGTCCCAACCCGCGGTCCCCGGTCGCCCCCCAGGCGGCCAGCGTCGTCCCGCGAACACGGCCGCCGCGCCCATGCTCACCGTCACCCTCACCATCCCCCTGGCCTGCGAGGAGTCGCTCACCCCGGCCGCCCGCCGGCTGCTCGACGCCGCCCGCGAGATGCTCGAACGCGGCGACGCGGTGGTCAGCGCGGGCACGGTCCCGGCCGAGCGCCGGCCCGACACCGTGCCGGGCGGCCGCGCCCCGGCCCGCCCGCTCGCCCCGACCATCCCCACCCTGCACATCCTCGCGTCGTCCCGGTCGGTGCTGCGCGACGGCGAGCCGCTGCCGCTGACCCGCCTGGAGTTCGACCTGCTGCTGCACCTGGTCGCCCACCCGCGCCGGGTGTTCACCCGGCTGCAACTGCTCAACGCGGTCTGGGGGTACGAGCACGCCGGCGTCCGCACCGTCGACGTGCACGTACGCCGGCTGCGCGGCAAGGTCGGCGTGGACGTCCCGCTCGTCACCACCGTCTACGGCGTCGGCTACCGGCTCGCCGACGACGCCCGCGTCACCATCGACCGCACCGGCTGACCGTCCGGGACCACCACCCGCCGATCGGCGCCGGACGGAGCCCCGACCGCCCGAACCGATCATGTGGTGACCCGCCCGCCCGCGCGGCACGATGGTCCGATGCGCGTGCGCCCGATCAGCCCCGACCGGCTCGTCACCGAGCTGGCCGAGCGTCTCGCCCGCACCGGGACGCCCGGCCGGCTGCGGGTCGCCGTGGACGGCCCGCCCGCCGCCGGGCCGGACACGCTCGCCGAGGCACTGGTCGACCCGCTGCGCGCCGCCGGCCGGCCGGTGCTGCACGTCCGCGCCGACGACTTCCTCCGTCCCGCCTCGGTACGCCTGGAGCACGGCCGCACCAACCCCGACGCGTACTACGAGGGCTGGCTCGACGAACCCGGGCTGCGCCGCGAGGTGCTCGACCCGGCCGGCCCGGACGGCTCCGGCCGGCTGCTGCCGTCACTGTGGGACGCCGGCGCCGACCGGGCCAGCCGCGCCTCGTACGTCGATCTGCCGCCCGGCGGGGTGGTGGTGGTCAGCGGCGCGCTGCTGCTCGGCGGCACGCTGCCGTTCGACGTCACCGTCCACCTCGTGCTCTCCCCGGCGGCGCTCGCGCGGCGCACCGACCCGGCGCTGCGCTGGACCCTGCCCGCGTTCGCCCGCTACGCCGGCGAGGTCGACCCGGCGTCCTTCGCCGACGTGGTGGTCCGGGCCGACGATCCGCGCCGTCCGGCCCTCGTCGAGGCCGCCTGAACTGCGGTTACGGACTCACCGGAAACACTCAGGAAACAGCCGGTTTGACCCGCCGAGGGCTGGGGTAATCGCCCGGCTCACAGAGCACGGGTGATCTCGTCGCCCGCGCATCCACAGTCGGACCGGGTCCGGGGCGCTGGCCGCCCCGGTCCGGTATGAGGGTGTAGGAAAGGCAGGCAGCGATGCTCGTCCACGACACGACAGCCACCGGCCGCTCCCAGGCGGAGGTCGACCAGATCCGGCAGTCCCTGCGGTCGCGGTACGACGAGCTGACCGCCGAGTACGAGAACACCGTGGCGCAGAGCCAGGTGCTGCGGCTGGTGGAGGTCGGCGACACCGCCGGCGACGACCAGGCCGACAGCGGCACCAAGACCGCCGAGCGGGACACCGCGCAGTCGCTGCTGCGCACCATCCTGGACCGGCGCGCTCAGTTCGAGCACGCGCTGACCCGCCTCGACGAGGGAACCTACGGCTTCTGCGAGGGCTGCACCGCCCCGATCCCGGTGGAGCGGCTGGAGATCTTCCCGTCCGCGACCTCCTGTGTGGCCTGCAAGCAGACCCGGGAGCGGCGGGCGGCCTGAACGCCGTTCCGGTTGCCGGTCGGTCCTCCATCGCGGTGAACTCCCACCATGGGTGAGATCAAGGTGGGCACCGCCTCGTGGACCGACCGGACGCTGCTCGACTCCGGCTGGTACCCGGCGAGCGCCGACACCCCGGAGAAGCGGCTGTCCTACTACGCCCGGCAGTTTCCGCTGGTCGAGGTGGACGCCACCTACTACTCGCCGCCGGCCGAGCGGACCGCCCGGCTGTGGGCCGAACGCACCCCGCCCGGGTTCACGTTCAACGTCAAGGCGTTCAGCCTGCTGACCGGCCACCCCACCCGCGTCTCCGCGCTCTACAAGGACCTGCGCCCGGACACCGACAAGCGCAACGTCTACCCGGACGACCTGCCCGTGCAGGCGTACGAGGAGGTGTGGACCCGGTTCCTGTCCGCCCTCGACCCGCTCGTCGAGGCCGGCAAGCTGGGCGCGCTGCTGTTCCAGTTCCCGCCCTGGTTCACCATCAAGCGCGCAAACAAGCAGTACCTGCTGGAGGTGGCCCGGCGGTGCGCGCCGCTGCGCCCGGTGGTCGAGTTCCGGCACGCCTCCTGGTTCGACGGCGACAACGCCGAGGAGACGCTCGGCTTCCTGCGCGAGCACGACCTGCCGTTCGTCTGCGTGGACATGCCGCAGGGACACAAGTCGTCAGTCCCGCCGGTGCTGGCGGCCACCGCCGACCTCGCGGTGGTCCGGTTCCACGGCCACAGCGACAAGTGGACCAGCAAGGACATCCACGAGAAGTTCGGCTACGACTACTCGAAGCGGGAACTGCGCGACTGGGCGCCGAAGCTGCGCGAGCTGGCCGGACAGGCCGAACAGACGCACGTGCTGATGAACAACTGCTACCGGGACTACGCGCAGCGCAACGCCACCACACTCGCCGGCCTGCTGGACGCCTGAGCGACTCACCCGGTCCGGGTGAGGCCCGCTCACCCGGCCCCGCCGCAGCATGGTCGGTGGGCGCCGGCTCGGGCGCCGCGACGAGGAGGTGGGTCATGACGGTACGGGTGGTGGCGGACCGGCGCCGCGGTGGCGTACTGCACGTGGTCGGCAGCTCCGAGGCGCCACGGCGGGCCGAACGGCCCGGCCGGTTCAGTCCGACCCGGTTGTGGCGGGGCCCCAGCGGCCCGCCGCGCCGCGCCGACGACCGACGCTGGGAGACCGAGGTACGGGGGTGAGCCCGATGGCCGAACAGCTGTTGTCCGCGTTCGAGTCCTCGCTGGACAAGACGAACGTGATCCTCAAGGAGATCGAGTCCGCGTACGGCTGGCCGAAGGAACAGCGCAACCAGTCCTACGCCGCGCTGCGTACCGTGCTGCACCTGTTGCGGGACCGGTTGCCGGTGCAGGAGAGCGCCGAGTTCGCCCAGCAGTTGCCGGTGCTGGTGCGCGGGATCTACTTCGACGGCTGGCAACCGGAGAACGTGCCGATCAAGCTCAACCGCGACGACTTCCTGTACGAGGTGCGCCAGGGCTTCCCGTACGACGTCGAGGGCGGCGCGCAGCGGGTGGTGCAGGTCGTGCTGGACACGCTGCGGCGGCACGTCACCCAGGGCGAGTGGGAGGACGTGAAGGCCACCATGCCGGGTGACCTGCGTCAGATGATTCCCTGATCCGGCACCGGACCGGCCCGTCCCGCCCCCTCGGCGGGACGGGCCGCCGGCGTGCCGGCCAGGAACATCGCCGTGCCCTACTGAAGGTTGATCTGGAAGACCTCGAAGGTGGCGCCGAACCGCGCGCCGAGCCGGCTGCCGGCCGGCCGGGCCATGCCCTCCAGGAACTCCTCGGCGTCGAAACCGCCGTCGCCGAGCCCGCTCAGGTACGCACCGTGCGCCCGCAGCGACGCCACACCCCTGTCGAACGTGTCGGTCACGTCCACCCCGTGCCGGGCCATCGGCGACCCGGCCGCCCACACCTCGCGGACCCGCGACCACGGCTGCGTGCCGTCGGTGAGCTGCTCCGGGAAGATCCACCGGTTGCCGGCGTCGCGGACCGCGTCCAGCGTGGCCCGGCCGCAGGCGATGTGGTCGGCCTGGTTCAGCGCGTACGCGCCGTCCCACGTCTCCCGGAAGTTGTTCGTCAGCACCACGTCCGGCCGGTGCCGGCGCACCACGGCGGCGATGGCCCGGCGCAGCGGCACGCCGTACTCCACCAGCCCGTCGGGCAGGCCGAGGAACTCGACCTCCGACACCCCGACCACGGCGGCGGAGGCCCGTTGCTCCTCCTCGCGCACCACCCGGGCGCGTTCCGGCGTCATCCCGTCGATGCCCGCCTCGCCGCTGGTGAGCAGGCAGTACACGACCTCCTTGCCCTGCCCGGTCCAGCGCGCCACCGCGGCGGCGGCGCCGAACTCCAGGTCGTCGGGGTGGGCCACCACTGCCAGCGCCCGCTGCCAGTCCTCGGTCAGCGGGGTGAGTGGCTCCGGCTGCGTCACGTGCGTCTCCTCGCGTCGTCCTCCCGCCATCCTGGCACTCGCCCACTCCCGTCGCTTGCCCCGCGAACCGTCCGTACGGCGGCGTCCGGGCGTCTACCGTGTGGTTAGAGAAGATCGGGCGTGGGGTACCACCCGCTGCACACGGACCCCGGCACCACGCGGGGCGGCACACCGAGGGAGCACCCATGGCATTGAACGACGACGACATCCAGAGCAGCGGCGGCAGCGGCCTGGAGGGCCCGGCCGACGGCGGTGCCACCCCGGGTCAGCACGACGGTGGCGCGGACGGCGGCGCGGAGGGCCCCGCTGACGGTGGCGCGACTCCGGGTCAGCACGACGGTGGCGCGGACGGCGGCGCGGAGGGCCCCGCTGACGGTGGCGCGACTCCGGGTCAGCACGACGGTGGCGCGGACGGCAGCGCCGAGGGCCCGGCCGACGGCGGCGCGACCCCGGGTCAGCACGACGGCGGCGCCGACGGCAGCGCCTGACACATGAGCACCACGCACGTCGACCCGCCGGGTGGCCACGGCCGCCCGGCGGTTCCGTTCTCCGCGATCGAGGCGCTGGCCCGGTGCGTGGCGGTGGAGCCGGCCAAGTTCGCCGCCGACCACTGGGGGCGCAGCCCGCTGCTGTCCCGCGCCGCCGAGCTGCCGAACGCCGACGGCTTCACCGACCTGCTCAGCACCGCCGACGCCGACGAGCTGCTCAGCCGCCGCGGCCTGCGTACCCCGTTCCTGCGGGTGGCGAAAGACGGCCGGCTCGTGCCGGCGGCGCGGTTCACCGGCGGCGGTGGCGCGGGCGCCGAGATCGGCGACCAGGTCCTGGACGAGAAGGTGCTGGCGCTGTACGCCGACGGGGCGACGCTGGTGCTGCAGGGCCTGCACCGCACCTGGCCGGCGATCGTCGACTTCGCCCGCGACCTGGGCACCGCGCTGGCCCAGCCGTTGCAGGTGAACGCCTACCTGACCCCGGCCGGCAGCCAGGGCTTCGCCACCCACTACGACACCCACGACGTGTTCGTGCTCCAGGTGGACGGACGCAAGCACTGGCGGATCCACCCGCCGGTGCTGGCCGACCCGCTGGAACGCCAGCCGTGGGGCGGCCGGGCCGACGAGGTCTCCGCGACCGCCGAGGGCCGCCCCGAACTGGACGTGGTGCTGGAACCGGGCGACGCGCTCTACCTGCCGCGCGGCTGGCTGCACAGCGCCCAGGCGCAGGAGTCCAGCTCGCTGCACCTGACCGTGGGCATCCGGGCGCTGACCCGGTACGCGGTGGTCGAGGAGCTGCTCGCGCTCGCCGCCGAGGACGCGCGGCTGCGCGCGAGCCTGCCGTTCGGGCTCGACCTGGCCGACCCGGACGCGATCGAGCCGGAACTGACCGAGACGGTCGAGGCGCTGCGCGACTGGCTGCTGCGGGCCGACCCGGCGGCGGTGGCCGGCCGGCTGCGTGCCCGGGTGTGGCCGGCCGCCCGCCCGGCGCCGATCCGGCCGCTGGCCCAGGCGCAGGCGCTGGCCCGGCTCACAGCGGACAGCGAGGTGGCGGTACGCGGCGGGCTGCGCTGGCAGCTCACCCCGGCCGCCGACGGACGGGTCACGCTGCGGGTGCCGGACCGCACGCTCACGCTCCCCGGCCCCTGCGAGGCGGCGCTGCGCGCGCTGCTCACCGGCGAGGTGACAAGGGTCGGCGACCTGCCCGGCCTCGACGACGACGCCGACCGACTGACGCTGACCCGCCGCCTCCTCAAGGAGGCCGTCCTGACCCCCGCCTGATCCCGGCGATCATGAGGTTGACCGGCGGCGCGACGGCGTGTCGCGCCGCCAACCTCATGATCGACGGCGTGAGAGCCGGCGCGGGAGGGCGACGGTCAGCGGGTGTAGGTCACCGTCAGCAGGAGCAGCGTCGTCACCAGGCCGGAAGCGGCCACCAGGATCATCGGGCGCGGGGTCAGCACCGCGTGGCGGCGGTCGGCCAGCAGCCGCGCAGGCGCCAGCCCGATCACCGGGCCGAGCAGCGTCACCACCAGCGCCAGCACCGGCAGGCCCACCGCCAGATCGCCGCTGGAACCGGCCGCGAGGGCCCGCGCGCCCACCCCCAGCGCGTACGCCACCAGCGCCCCGCCGATCCCGCACGCGACCAGCAGCGGGTTCACCGAACCGGGCAGCTCGCCCGGAGCGCCGGTGCGGTCCAGCAGCTCCCGGACCGCCCGCAGCAGCGGCACCGGGTCACCGGCCGCGCCGCGTACCGGGCCGGGCGGGTCGCCCAGCCGCCGCGCGCTCCCGCCGAGCCGGGCCCGCAACTGCGTCCACAGGTGCGTGACCTCGCCGTCGACGCGTTCCACGAGCAGGGACGCCTCGGCCACCTCCGCTTCGGCCTGCCGCACCTGCTCGGCGGCCTCCGCGACCGCCCGGTCGGCGGCCGCCACCTGCTGGTCGTACCAGGTGTGCGCCTCGGCCCGCTGGGCGGCCACCCGGGCGGTCAGCTCGGCGAGCCGGCGGATCTGCGCGCTGTACGTCTCACTGGCAACCGGTTCGTTCATCGGGACGGACCATAAGGGATGATCACCTGTGCGGTGCGGTGCACCGCCCGGTCGAAGTAGAGACCGCGCCACGGCCGGGGATACCAGTCCGGCCCGCCGCTGCCCGGATACAGCGAGGAGCCCAGCTCACCGCCCTGCACGTCCAGCGCCACCCAGGCGCCGATCTGATCCGTGCGCGCGCCCGCGCCGCCCAGGTCCACACGCATCCGGGCCACGCCACGCCACCACGCCAGCACGTGCGTACGCCGTTCCGGCCCGTCGTGCAGGATCCGGCGCAGCTGCTCCAGCCCGGTGCGCGTACCGGCCTTGCCGGCCAGCGCCGCCGCCGCCGCGTCCACCGCGTACAGCAGCAGGAAGTGCGGGGTACGCGCCGCACCCGGCGCACCGAGTCCGTCACCCACCTCGGCCATCAGCTCCGGCACCGTCTCCTCGTCGTACCAGGAGACGTCGCCTTCCAGGTCCTCGTACAGGGCGCGGGCGGCCGGGTCGGCGTCCGGGTCCAGGCAGGCGATGGAGAACCGGGCGGTGCCGGGCCGGTACTGCCGGGCCAGCGACCGGGCGGCGGCGTCGAGCACCGCGCACGCCTCGTCCACCCGGGTGCCCAGCACCGCCAGGTTGCGGCCCGGCGCGCGGGGCAGCCGCAGCGCCGCCGAGCGGGACTGCACGTCGATGATCTCGCCGAGCAGCGCCACCGGGCTGCGCGGCACGCCCTGCTCCGGCGCGGTGAGCGCCCGGAAGTCCGGCGCGTCGGCCACCTTCGGGATCGCGTCGCCGTCGAACAGCCGGGCCGGCGCGGCGTCCTGCGGGCGCATCCGCCACAGCCGGTGCTGAAGCTCGCTCCACGTCTCCCAGTCGCTCGCCGACGGGATCCGGGCCACCTCGTTCCCCTCGGCCAGGCCCGACTCGGCGTTGACGACCGCGTGGTGGCGGGGCAGCGACTGCGCCGCGTCGTTGCGTTCGGCCAGGATGCGCAGCGCCTTCGGCAGCGCGATCCGCAGCGTGAACTGGGCGACCAGCGCGGGCCGCCCCCACAGCGCCTCGATGCCGCGCACGTCCTGCGAGGCGAGCACCAGGTGGATGCCCTGCGACCGGCCCCGCCGGGCCAGGTCCTCCAGCAGGTCGGCGGCCTCCCGGGCGACCACGTCCCGCCCGGCGAGCAGCGCCTGGAACTCGTCGACCACCGCCACGATGCGCGGCCAGTGCCCGTCCGGGTCCACCGCGCGCAGCTCGGCCAGCTTGGTGACCTCGTGCTTCTTCGCCGCGTCGGCGCGGCGGCGCAGCTCCTCGGCGAGGAAGCGCAGCAGCGCCAGGCCGAACTCCCGGTCGGTGTTGACGTTGATGCCGACCAGCCGCATGTGCGGCAGCCAGCTCGGGTCGCGCCGGCCCTGCGCGAACCGGGCGAAGGACACGCCCTCCTTGAAGTCCAGCAGGTAGAACTCCAGCTCGGCGGGGGAGTAGCGGGCGGCGAGCGCGCCGATCCAGGCGAAGATCAGGTTCGTCTTGCCGGTGCCGGACGGGCCGCCGATCAGCGCGTGCGGCGGGTAGTCGCCCAGCGTGAGCAGCACCTGCCGCCCGTGCGGGCCCTCGCCGATCGGGGCGCTGAGGCCGTGCGCGGAGTCCTCCCGCCAGTACTCGTCCGGCGGCGGGAGCAGGTCGGTGAACGGCGTCGGCGGCGGGCCGGCGGCCACCCGGGACGCGACGGTGCGGCAGGTCTCGGTGGCCAGGGCGGGCGGGGGCGGCGCGTCCAGCACCACCGGCAGCCCGGCCACCCGGGCGTCGTCCGGCTCCACGGTGATCCGGGTGACGGTCGGGTCGCCTGGTAGCTCGATGCCGCGGACCACCAGGTGCACGCCGCAGGCCGCGCCGGTCCGTACCACCCGGTCGAGCTGGCCGCGTTCGTGCCGGGACAGCTCGTCGCCGCCGAGCAGCACCGCCACCCGCCACGGCTCCGGGCGGCGCCCGGTGGCGGCGGCCAGCTCGCGCAGCGAGCCGTACTCACCGGCGAGCACCGTGGCGTTGATCCGGCGGATCTGCTCCACCAGGTCGTCGAGCAGCCGGCCCAGCCCGCCCGGCCCGACGAACGTGAGCAGCCCGGCCGTGCCCAGCGGCGCGAACCCGGCCAGCCCGCCGCCCAGGTGGTCCGGGTCGTACCCGTAGAGCCGCACCGCGCCCGGGTCGGCCTGCCCGACCGAGCGCAGCAGCAGCGCCGGCACCACGGCGGCCAGTCCGTCCCGGTCGCGGCCGGCCAGGTGCGCGTGCCCGGCGTCGAGCAGCGGGACGAGCGCGGGCACCGGTTCGGCGCCGTCGAGGCGTACCGTGCCGACCCGCAACGCGCCGGGCGGCTCGGACCGGCCGGCGGGCGTGGCCCGCCAGCGGTCCCACGGCGCGGACGCCGCGCCGGGCGCCTCCCGCTGCGCCGCGGCGGCGGCCCGCCGGGCCAGCTCGGCGAGGCGGGCGGTGTGCCGGGCGTCGATCTCGGCCAGGCGCCGGTCGCGGGCGGCGCCCACCCGGGCGGGCACCGCGGCGGCGGCCTTGCGGGTACGGGCCAGCCGGTCCCGCCCGGCGGCCAGGTCGGCCTCGGCGGTGGCGAGCCGGGTACGGGTGGCGCCGAGGGCCTCGGAGAGCATCCCCCGGACCCGCGTCACCAGTCGAGCGCGGACGTCAGCCACGGGACGGCTCCCGATCGTCGGTGTCCTTGGGCAGGTCCCGGCCGAGCCGGTCGAGCAGTACGCCGGTGAGCACACCGGCGGTGACCGCAGGGTCGGCCGCGTGCGGCTGTTCCGCGTCGTCGTCGCGGCGCGGCGGGGGCATCCGGCACACCCGGGTCAGCAGCGTGTCGAGCACCGGCCGCGGCAGCCCGGGCAGCAGGTCGCGGACCCGGGAGTCCAGCGCGCCGCGCAGCCGGGGCAGGTCGTCCGCGCGGGGCGGATGGCCGAGCAGCTCACCGGCCAGTTCGCGCAGCAGCGGCGGGGTGATCGCGGCCAGCCCCAGCCCCGCGTCGGCGTGTGCCCGGCGCAACTCGCGGTGCAGCCGGTCCCGGTCACCGGAGCGGACCCCGGCGGTCACCCGGCGCAGCAGCTCGTGGGAGTCCACGACGCGCTCGTCCGGCTCGTCCGGTGCACCCTCCCGGCCGCCGGTCAGCTCCGCCACCCGCACCGCCCACCAGCGCCGTACCGCCGGCTGCTCGCCCGGCTCGGCGGCCGGGCCGGGCGCGGGCGGCTCCTCGCCGCGCGGCGAGTCGTGCTTCGGCGGCCGCTCGCCCGGTGGCGCCGGCCGCGCGCCGTCGGGGGCCAGCCCGATCGCGGCCAGGTACGCGGTGAGCTGCTCCTGCGCCACGCGCAGCGCGTAACCGGCCGTCTCGGCGTGCTCGGTGGCCGAGGACAGCTCCGGCACCCCCATCGGGTCGGACGACTCCTGGCGTACCCAGCGCAGCCGCTCCTGCGCCTGGCCGAGCTTCTCCAACGCGGCGGCGAGCTGCGCCAGCGGCAGTTCCTCGGCGGCGGCGCGCACCTGCGCGCCGATGTCCTCGACGATGGACACGGCCGGGCCTCAGAGCGTCGCGACGTAGAGCTGTGCCTGCTCGACCGCGACCAGTGTCGCGGCCAGACACTCCTCCAGCTCCTGGCCGGCCTGTGTCAGCGAGGCCTGCGCCGCCTCGACCGTCTCGTGGCCGCTGCCCTCCAGCGCGCCGGCCAGGGTCTGCTGCGCCTCGGCCAGCTTCTCGCCGGCGGCCTGCACCGCTGTCTGGCCGTCACCGATCTGCTGGAGAGCGACATCGATGGCGGCCTTCAGCTCGGCGACGCTCGCCACGGGGACCTCCTGGGGGCGAAAGAGATCTCCATTACAACCCATCGGAACGGGTGGACGAACATCCACCCTCGCGTGGTTGCGGCCCTCGTGTCCGGTTCCCGCGCTGACGTGCGCGAAGACCCCGGCCGGCGGTCCTGCCGGCGGACACCGCGGTCCCGCTCGCGGGACCGGCGGGCTAGCGGCCGAGCCAGCGCGGTCCGCGTACCTCGGCGCCGAGCGCGGTGACCCGCTCGCGCAGTTCGCGGTCGGCGGTGACCACCACCCGCCGCCGGTCCGGCGCGGCGGCCACCAGCTCGACCATCGTGTCGTCGCCGGAGCCGGGCGCGGAGACCACGTCCACGCCGGGCGCGGGCGGCACGTGCCGGGCCGCGCCCTCCACCACCAGCACCACCTGCACCGGTGGCGGCAGCTCCGGCGGCACGCCCGCGTCCCCGACGGACGCCAGCGCGTCGCGCAGCCGGACCGCCGCGCCGGCCCGGTCCCGCCACCAGCCGTCCGGGCGCGAGCCCACCACGTTCGCGCCGTCCACGATCAGCAGCGGTCTGCTCTCCATGCCCCCAGCCTGCCATCCGGTCGCGTTTGTCGCGCCGACCGCCGGGTAGCCACCGCCGACCGTGCCGCGCGTGCCGGGTGCCGGTCGTGCCGACTGACTGCGGAGGACGAGATGATGGGACCGGGTGACTTCGGCAACGACCCCTGGGACGAGTTCCTGGCCCGATACTTCGGCCGGGGCGAGGGGGGACGGCGGCCGGCGCACCGGGTCGACATCACGCGCCTGATGACCGCCGACGCGCGGGAGATGCTCGCCGACGCGGCCCGCCGCGCGGCCCAGAAACACAGCAACGACCTGGACACCGACCACCTGCTCTGGGCGGCGTTGCAGCGCGAGCCGCTGCGCGACCTGGTCCGCCGGGCCGGCGCCGACCCGGACGCGCTGCTGGGCGCGCTGGGCGGCCGCGGCGAGGGCGCGCCGCGCGGCGAGGTGCCGCCGAACCTGTCGCTGACCCCGGCGGCGAAGCGGGCGCTGCTCGACGCGCACCAGTTGTCCCGGGCGATGGGCGCCAACTACATCGGTCCCGAGCACATCCTGATGGCGTTGCCGCTGAACCCCGAGTCGCCGGCCGGCCGGATGCTCGCCGCCGGCCGGATCCAGCCCGAGTCGTTGCAGGCGGCCAGCGCCGAGCGCGGCGCGACGAACGCACCGCGACCGGACCGCGGCACCCCGACCCTCGACCAGTACGGCCAGGACCTCACCGAGCTGGCCCGGATGGACCAGATCGACCCGGTGATCGGCCGGGCCGACGAGATCGAGCAGGCGGTGGAGATCCTGTCCCGGCGGACCAAGAACAACCCGGTGCTGATCGGCGAGGCCGGTGTCGGCAAGACCGCGATCGTGGAGGGTCTGGCGGAGCGGATCTGCGACGGCGACGTGCCGCAGACGCTGATCGGCAAGCGGGTGATCCAGCTCGACCTGTCCGGCCTGGTCGCCGGCACCCGCTACCGGGGCGACTTCGAGGAGCGCCTGAAGAAGGTGATCGACGAGATCCGCGCCCACCGCGAGGAGCTGATCATCTTCCTCGACGAGATCCACACGCTGGTCGGCGCGGGCGGCGCCGGCAGCGAGGGCGGGATGGACGCCTCGAACATGCTCAAGCCGGCCCTGGCGCGCGGCGAGCTGCGGGTGATCGGCGCGACCACGCTGGACGAGTACCGGCGCAGCATCGAGAAGGACGCCGCGCTGGCCCGCCGGTTCCAGCCGGTGCTGGTGCCCGAGCCGACAGTCGACGACACCATCGCGATCCTGCGCGGCCTGCGCGACAGGTACGAGGCGCACCACCAGGTCCGGTTCACCGACGAGGCGCTGGTCGCCGCCGGTGAGCTGTCCGACCGGTACGTCACCGACCGGTTCCTGCCGGACAAGGCGATCGACCTGATCGACCAGGCCGGCGCCCGGGTGCGGCTGCGCACCCGTACCCCGGCCGAGGACGTGCGCGAGCTGGAGCAGCAGCTCGACGAGACGCGCCGGGACAAGGAGCAGGCGGTCTCCGACGAGCAGTACGAGCGGGCCTCCGCGCTGCGCGACCGGCTCGCCGAACTGGAGGACCAGGTCCGCCGCGCCCGCGGCGACGAGGGCCCCAACCACGTGCCCGAGGTGGGCCCGACGGAGATCGCCGAGGTGGTCTCCCGGGCCACCGGCATCCCGGTCACCCAGCTCACCGAGGAGGAACGCGACCGGCTGCTGCGCCTGGAGGGGCACCTGCACGAGAAGATCATCGGCCAGGACGACGCGGTCAGCGCCGTCTCCGAGGCGGTACGCCGCTCCCGTACCGGCCTGGCCGACCCGGACCGGCCGATGGGCAGTTTCCTGTTCCTCGGCCCGACCGGCGTGGGCAAGACCGAGCTGGCCCGGGCGCTGGCCGAGGCGCTGTTCGGCGAGGCGGACCGGATGGTCCGGGTGGACATGAGCGAGTTCCAGGAACGGCACACGGTCAGCCGGCTGGTCGGCGCCCCGCCCGGATACGTCGGCTACGAGGAGGCCGGCCAGCTCACCGAGGCGGTGCGGCGCCGCCCGTACGCGGTGGTGCTGCTCGACGAGATCGAGAAGGCGCACCCGGACGTGTTCAACATCCTGCTCCAGGTGCTCGACGACGGGCGGCTCACCGACAGTCAGGGCCGCACCGTGAACTTCAAGAACACCGTCCTGATCATGACCAGCAACCTCGGCTCGGAGCTGATCACCGGCACCCAGCGCACCGTCGGCTTCGCCACCGGCGCACCCGGCGAGCAGGAGAGCGACGAGCTGCGGGAACGGCTGATGCGCCGGCTCCAGGAGAACTTCCGCCCGGAGTTCCTCAACCGCATCGACGAGGTGATCATCTTCCAGCGGCTGGAGGCCGAGCAGCTGCGCCAGATCACCGGGCTGCTGCTGGAGGAGACCCGCCGCCGCATGCACGCCCAGGACATCCAGGTCGACTTCAGCACCGCCGGCGTCGACTGGCTCGCCGAGCACGGCTACCAGCCCGAGTTCGGGGCCCGTCCGCTGCGCCGGGTGATCCAGCGCGAGGTCGACAACCGGCTGTCCCGGATGCTGCTGGAGAACGAGATCTCGCCCGGGCAGAAGGTCACCGTCGACACCCGCGACGACCAGCTCGTCTTCGACGTCACCGCCGGTGAGCGGGGCTACACGCCGGCCACCACGTCCCATCCCCGATGACCGGCCGTGGCCCGTCCCGGCCGGGACGGGCCGCCACCGAAGGACCGGAGGGCGGACATGACCGAACCCGAGGAGATCCCCGACGACGACGTCGGGGCCGGTGAGCCGATCGAGGCGACCCCGACGGCGAACCCGTCCCGGGTGCGGGTGCCGCCGGAGGGCCTGAAGCAGCACACACCGAACGAGGGCGAGCCGGCATCCGGGCCGCCGCCGGGAGAGGAGGCGTGATGGTACGCGAGGCGCGACTCGACCCCGAGGTCGAGGTGATCTGGGACGACTTCCACGCCGAGGTGAACGTGTCCTCCGAGACGCTGCGGCAGTGGCTGCTGACCCGCGGCTCGGGGGAGGAGGCGTTCGGTCCGGGCCCGGACCTGGACCTGCCCGAGCCGGGCCGGCAGATCCTCGCCGTGCTGCGCAAGCGCAAGGTGGACCTCACGCCGGAGGACATCGAGGTGATGCGGGAGGCGATCACCCGGATCCGGGAGCTGACCGCGCAGCGGCCACGCCGGGGCAACGCCGACGACGAGTGGCGCCACGCCCTGCTCGACCTCGGTCACGACGTACTCGTCGAACGCTGAGCCGAAAGCCGGTGGCGCCCGGGCGGACGACCCGCCCGGGCGCCGCCGGCTACTCCGGCTCCAGGCTGGGCAGCCGCAGCCCGGCCGCGTCCGCAGCGGCCTGCCGGTCGGCGCGGGCGCGTTCCTCGCGGCTGAGCAGGTTGGCGTACTCGGTCACGTCGGCCGGCCCCGGCACCTCCGGCAACCGGCGCAGGAACGCCTCCACCTCGGCTGCGGCGGTGGTGTGCGCGGTCGCCGCCTGGCGCAGCAGCTCCCGCTGGTCGGCGGCCGGATACAGATCAGTCATGTCGCCGGTGTTACCCGGGTTCAGGCGATTCGCACCCCACCCGAGCCGTTGGGCTGCACGCCGAACTCCGGATGCGCCAGCAGCCAGCCCAGGTACTCCGGATGGTTCGCCAGCGCGTCGGTGTACGCCGCGACCGCCGCCGCCAGCACCGGCTCGGCCACCGCCGCGGCCGGCACGTCCGGATGCCAGCCCAGCAGCAGCCGCCAGCGCAGCGGCGTACCGGCGAGCCGGCGGGTCACCAGACCGGCCACCGGACGGAACGTGGCCTGGCACAACGCCACCGCCTCACCCGCGTCCACCAGGTCCAGCGCGGCCCGCACGTCCGCCTCGTACACCTTCTTCGGGGTGAAGCCGGAGCGGGCGCAGGCGGCGGCGAAGCAGTCGCCGAAGCAGCCGTCGCCCGGCGCGGCCACCCACCGCTCACGCCGCAGGTCGACCAGGTCGACGTCGGCGCGGCCGGCCAGCGGGTGGGTCTGCGGCAGCAGCACGCAGATCGGCTCCACCGCAACCTCCCGCCAGCTCAGCCCGAACCCGGCCGACGGCGTCGAGTCGCCGCACACGCCGGTCAGCGCGAAGTCGAGCCGGCCACCCGCGACCATCTGCGCCAGCTCGTCCACCGACCAGGAGCCGTACGTGGTGATCTGCGCGTCCGGCCGCTCGGCGGCGAGCCGGTGCACCAGCCGCCCGAGGATCGGGCTGTTCACCCCGCCGAAGCGGTACCGGCGCAGCGGATCGCCCGCGCCGGCCATCCGGGCCGCCTCGTCCCGCAGGCCCTTCATCGCCGGCAGCAGCACCCGCGCCCGGTCCAGCACCAGCT
Source organism: Micromonospora sp. SYSU B005 (assembly GCF_055362685.1). Lineage (NCBI taxonomy): Bacteria > Bacillati > Actinomycetota > Actinomycetes > Micromonosporales > Micromonosporaceae > Micromonospora > Micromonospora sp. SYSU B005. Next base: position 259,350 of record NZ_JAXCFU010000007.1, read on the forward strand.
CGCCCAGCGCGGTGGGGCGGGCGCCGCGGCGGTCCCGTTCGAACAGCGGCCCGCCCAGCGCCCGTTCGATCCGCTGAAGCTGGGCGGTCAGCGCCGGCTGGGCCAGGCCGAGCGCCGAGGCGGCCTTGGTGACGCTCCCCGTCTCCGCGATCGCGCAGACCACACGCAGGTGTCGCAGCTCCAGATCCATACCGTGACGGTAGGACCACGAACCGATACACGGAAGGGGCGATCGGCTCACCCCTCGCGGCGGTGCTCCAGGTCGCTCAGCCGGGTACGCCGTCCGGTGACCGCGTCGCGCACCTTGTCCAGCACCCCGACGGCCGGTTCGACGATCTTGTTCCAGGGCGGGGTGGCGGGCGTGCCGGGGTGCGGCCGGGTCGGCGCCGCCTCCTCCGCGATCTCCCACCGGTTGCCCAGCCGGATCAGCTCGGCGTCGCTCGCCACCTCGCGCAGCGGCGTGACCAGCGCCGCGACGCGGCTGACGTGCCGGCGTACCCGCTCGGCCACGTCCGCGACCGCCGGGTCGTCCGCCCCGGACAGCTCCTTGAGCGCGGTCAGCAGCCCGGCATCCGCCTCGATCTCCCGCTCCACCAGCTCGGCGGCGTCCGGCATCGCGGCGCGGGCAGCCGGGAACAGGTACTGCTCCTCGGCGGACAGGTGGCGGGACACCGCGGCGGTCAGCACGTCGAGCACCTCACGCCGGCCGGTGGCGTCCAGCGCCGGATCCGTGACCCGGTCGGCCAGCCCCAGCAGCGCCCGGTGCTCGGTGTCCACGAGGTCGGCGACGCTGCGCCCACCCGGCCGGTACGCGTCGTCGGCGGCCGGCGGCAGCGGCGGCAGGGGGACGGTCATGGTGCCCTCCTCATGACGGCCGGAGTCGATGTCCGGGCGGTCCGGCGGTACCCGGCCCGGCGATCCGCGAAACCGCCGCCGGGCCACCGGCGGCCCGCGACCACCTCACCTGCTGGTATAAGGAAGCGATGACGAGCGACGCCGCCCCCGCCCGACCCGACGCCACCGACGAGGTCGTCGACCTCTGCCGCGACCTGCTGCGCATCGACACCACGAACACCGGCGACAACGACACCAGCGCAGGCGAGCGGCGCGCCGCCGAGTACGTCGCGGAGAAACTCGCCGAGGTCGGCGTCGACGCCGAGATCCACGAATCCGCGCCCGGCCGGGCCAACCTGGTCGCCCGGATCCCCGGCACCGAGCCCGGCCGCGACGCGCTGCTCGTGCACGGCCACCTCGACGTGGTGCCCGCCGACCCGGACGAGTGGTCGGTGCACCCGTTCTCCGGCGAGATCCGCGACGGCTACCTGTGGGGCCGCGGCGCGATCGACATGAAGGACTTCGACGCGATGGTGCTCGCCGTGGTCCGTGACTGGCAGCGCACCGGCGTCCGCCCCCGGCGCGACGTCGTGCTCGCCTTCACCGCCGACGAGGAGGCCGGCAGCGACTACGGTGCCCACTTCCTCACCCAGCACCACCGCGACCTGTTCGACGGCTGCACCGAGGCGATCGGCGAGGTCGGCGGCTTCTCCTACTCGGTCGACGAGCAGCGCCGCCTCTACCTGATCGAGACCGCCGAGAAGGGCATCGACTGGCTGCGCCTGCACGCCAAGGGCCGGCCCGGCCACGGCTCGATGGTGCACGACGACAACGCGGTCACCGCGCTCGCCGAGGCGGTCGCCCGGATCGGCCGGCACCGCTTCCCGGTGGTGATGACCGACACCGTACGGGCGTTCCTCGCCGAGGTCTCCGACGTGCTCGGCATCGAGATCGACCCGGACGACCCGGAGACCGCGATCGCCAAGCTCGGCCCGATCGCCAACATCATCGGCGCGACCGTCCGCAACACCGCCAACCCGACCCGCCTGGCCGCCGGCTACAAGGACAACGTCATCCCCGGCCGGGCCACCGCCACCATCGACTGCCGCAGCCTGCCCGGGCAGAGCGAGGAACTGGAACGGCAGCTGCGCGAGCTGGTCGGGCCGGACATCGCCATCGAGTACGTCCAGCGCCAGCCGGCCCTGGAGACCACGTTCGACGGTGACCTGGTGGCGCACATGTCGGAGGCGCTGCGCGCCGAGGACCCGGGCGCGCACCCGGTGCCGTACATGCTCTCCGGCGGCACCGACGCCAAGGCGTTCTCCCAGCTCGGCATCCGCTGCTTCGGTTTCGCGCCGCTGCGGCTGCCCGCCGACCTCAATTTCTCCGGCCTGTTCCACGGCATCGACGAGCGGGTTCCGCTGGACGGACTACAGTTCGGCGTGCGGGTTCTGGACCGCTTCCTCCGTACCTGCTGACCGCGCCCGCCGCGGCGCCGCCGGCGCGGAACCTCCCCCCATCGCGAAGGGACTGCCACACATGACCGACCAGCACGGTGAGCTGGACGCCGCCCTCGAGCGGGTGATCGACGCCGCCCGCGCCCACCTGGCCGCCGTCCGGGCCGCCCAGGGCCGGATCGACGACGACGCCGTCTGGCAGGCGTACGTCGCGTTGAACAACGCCTCGTTCGCCTACGACGAGCAGCTGCTCGACGCGTTCGGCGAGGTGACGCCCTGGGACGTGGAGTCGATCGACCCGGACGAGGCCGACGAGCGCTTCGGCGCCGTCGAGGGCGGCGAGCCCACCGACCCGCACCCGCGGGTCATCTCGGTGCGGCAGCGGCGCGACTATCGGGTGCCCAGCGTCGCCGCGCTGCTGCGCGCGGCCGAGGCGGCCCGCCGGGAGGGCACCCCGGAGGAGGACGAGCCGGCGCCGGTCGAGGGCGTCGGCGAGGCGGTGCTGGAGCTGCTGCAGAGCGGCGACGGCTCGCTGTCCGCGCTCGACGTGCCGGAGCTGGAGCCGCTGGACGGTGTGGTGATGGTCAGCGAGGTCGGCACCCCTGTCGACCTGGAGTCGTTCGACGACGACGACCCGGTCGGCCCGTTCCAGCCGGCCGCCGACGACCGGCTGGTCGGCCGGCTCGACGAGCACCCGTTCATGGAGCTCGACGAGGAGCACGACCACGCGCACTAGGCCGTGCGCGTCCCCGGGGCCGCGTCGCGCGGCCCCGGGGACGGGCCCGTCGTCAGTACGACAGGCCCGGCTGCGACTGGTTGACCAGGCGGCGCCGCAGCACCACCTGCCGCGTGCCGTCCCGGTAGAGCCGCACCCGGGCCAGCTCCCAGCCGGAGAACTCGGCCTGGATCGCCAGCTGCGCCGCGGCGGTCAGCCGATCGACGTTCGAGGGCAACCGCAGCGGCGCGTATTCGTAGTCCATGCCCCTATGCTGCCCAGGTCGCGGGCCCTCCGCCACCCCCTGCGGGTGACCCGGATCGCCCTCGTACGGCTCAGCCGTCGCGCTCCGGGTAACCCACCGGCACCGCCGACACGTCGTCCAGCGCCGTGACGATCTCCTCCGGCAGCGTCACCCGCTCCACCTGCAACGCGCCGAGCAGCTGCCCGACGGTCCGGGCGCCCAGGATCGGCGCGGTCACGCCCGGCCGGTCCCGCACCCAGGCCAGCGCCACCTCCAGCGGCGACACGCCCAGCCCGCCGGCCGCGATGGCGACCGCCTCCACGATGCTGGAGCAGCGCGGCTCCAGGTACGTCGCGACGAACCGCTCGAAGTGCGGCGACACCGCCCGCGAGTCGGCCGGGCGGCCGTTGCGGTACTTGCCGGTCAGCACACCCCGGCCCAGCGGCGACCAGGGCAGCACACCCAGCCCCATCCCGGCGCAGGCGGGCAGCACCTCCCGCTCCACACCGCGCTCCAGCAGCGAGTACTCCACCTGCGCGGCGACCACCGGCGCCCGCCCCGGCCAGGCGGCCTGCCAGGCGGCGGCCCGGGCGGTCTGCCAGCCGGAGAAGTTCGACACACCCACGTAGCGGGCCTTCCCGCTGGACACCGCGTGGTCCAGGGCCGAGAGCGTCTCCTCCAGCGGGGTGTCCGGGTCGTACCCGTGCACCTGCCACAGGTCGACGTGGTCGGTGCCCAGCCGGCGCAGCGAGGCGTCGAGCGTGCGCAGCAGGTGCCCCCGCGAGCCGTCCCGGCGGCGGCTGCCCGGCCGCAGGCCCGCCTTGGTGGCGATCAGCAGCTCGTCGCGGTCCACCAGGGTGCCCAGCAGGGAGCCGATCACCGACTCGGCGTCGCCGTCGGCGTACACGTCGGCGGTGTCGACGAGGTTGCCGCCCGCGTCGAGGTAACTCTTCAGCTGGGCGGCCGCGTCGTCGGCGTCGGTGTCCCGTCCCCAGGTCATGGTGCCGAGCGCGAGCCGCGATACCGCCAGCCCGCTTCGGCCGAGCGGTCGCTGTTGCATGCGTGAACCTTATTTCGAACCCGGCGTCACGGATATCCTCGCCGCAGTCAACTTCCCGCGCGACCTCCGCCCGGTGTGACATGTTCGGGGCGAGCCGGACGTCGAGGGCGCCACGCTCATTGCGTAACCTGATGCGACCTGTGGTGCGGACGGTGGGAGGATCAGTGCGACTCGGGCTCAACCTCGGATACCAGACGGCGTGGAGCACGCCCTTCGACCACCTGGCGCTGGCCCAGGAGGCGGACCGGCTCGGCTACTCGGTGGTCTGGGCCGCGGAGGCGTACGGCTCGGACTCGCCGAGCATGCTGGCCTGGATCGCCGGTCAGACGGAGCGCATCGACGTGGGCTCCGCGGTCATGCAGATCCCGGCCCGTACCCCCGCCATGACCGCGATGACCGCCGCGACCATCGACACGCTCTCCGGCGGCCGGTTCCGGCTCGGCCTGGGCGTGTCCGGCCCGCAGGTCTCCGAGGGCTGGCACGGCGTGCGGTTCGCCAAGCCGCTGGCCCGCACCCGGGAGTACGTCGACATCGTCAAGCTGGCGGTGGCCCGCAAGGAGGTCGCGTACGACGGCGAGCACTACACGCTGCCGCTGCCCGACGGCCCCGGCAAGGCGCTGCGGCTGGGCTTCCACCCGCCGCGCGAGCACATCCCGATCTACCTGGCCGCCGTCGGCCCGAAGAACCTGGAGCTGGCCGGCGAGATCGCCGACGGCTGGCTGGCCGTCTTCTACTCCCCGGAGTTCGCCGAGGAGCACCTCGCCTCGGTGCGCGCCGGGCGCGCCGCGGCGGGCAAGGAACTGGCCGGCTTCGACGTGGTGCCGTCCGTGCCGGTCGTGGTCGGCGACGACATCGCCACCTGCGCCGAGCTGGTGCGCTGGTACGCCGCGCTGTACGTCGGCGGCATGGGCAGCCGCAAGCAGAACTTCTACAACCAGCTCGCCACCCGGATGGGCTACGGCGACGCGGCCCGCGAGGTCCAGGACCTCTACCTGGCCAAGCGGCAGCGCGACGCGGCCGCCGCCGTACCGATGGAGTTCATCGACCGCACGTCGCTGCTCGGCCCGAAGGAGCGCATCGCCGAGCGGATGCGGGAGTACGCCGCCGCGGGCGTGACCACCCTGTCGGTGTCGCTGTTCGTGGCCGACCGGGACAGCGGGGTGCAGACCCTGCGTACCGTCGCCGAGGCGCTGGAGCTGTCCGGAGTCGGCGAGTGACCTGGATCGAGGCCATCGTCCTGGGCCTGGTCCAGGGGCTGACCGAGTTCCTTCCGGTGTCCTCGTCCGGGCACCTGCGGATCACCTCGGAGCTGTTCTTCGGCCGGGACGCGGGCGCGTCGTTCACCGCGGTGACCCAGCTCGGCACCGAGGCCGCCGTCCTGATCTACTTCGCCAAGGACATCTGGCGGATCGTCCGCACCTGGTTCGTCGGCCTGGTCGACCGATCGGTGCGGTCCAGCCTCGACTACCGGATGGGCTGGTACGTCATCGTCGGCACCATCCCGATCGGCATCTTCGGGCTGCTGTTCAAGGACCAGATCCGCACCGCCGGCCGGAACCTCTGGCTGATCTCCTGCACGCTGATCATCGGCGCGATGCTGCTGGCCTTCGCCGAGTACTGGGGCCGGCAGACCCGTACGCTGGAGAACTTCCGGATGCGCGACGGCGTGGTGATGGGCTTCGCCCAGGCCGCGGCGCTGGTGCCCGGCGTGTCCCGGTCGGGCGGCACCCTGACCGCGGGCCTGCTGCTCAACCTGACCCGGGAGACCGCGGCCCGCTACTCGTTCCTGCTGGCCATCCCGGCCGTGGTGATCTCCGGCGTGTTCAGCCTGCCGGACGTGTTCGAGCCGTCCGCGCCGGGCACCGCCGCGCCGAGCGTGGCGCAGATGGTGATCGCGACGCTCATCGCGTTCGCCGTCGGGTACGCGGCCATCGCCTGGCTGCTGCGCTACGTCGCCCACCACACGCTGTACGTGTTCGTGCTGTACCGGGTGGCGCTGGGCAGCCTGCTGATCTGCCTGCTGGCGACCGGCACGATCAGCGCCACCTGACGCTGTCGTGCGAAAGGCCGGCACCCCGCTGTTCGGGGTGCCGGCCTTCTGCTTGTCTCAGCTGTTCCAGTGCTGGGCGACGAGGTCGGCGGCCTGCTGTTCCCACTGGGCGTAGTGGTCGGGGTAGGCGGAGACCTGGACGGTCTGGGCGGCCTCGGTCAGGGGCATGTCGCGCCAGCCGTCGACCTGCTTGAGGCCCTTCAGGAACGCGGTGGTGGAGTACTCGGGGTCGGTGATCTGCTCGACCGTGCCCCAACCACTGGAGGGGCGCTGCTGGAACAGGCCCTGCGAGTCGTGGTCGTTGCGGTCGCCGAGGTGGCCGAGGTTCTCCAGCTTCGACTCCTGCAGGGCGGTGGCGATGGAGACGACGGCGGCGCGTTCGTCCATGCCGGCCTTCTTCGTCGCGGCGATGATGGCCTTGACGTTGGCGGTCTGCTCGTCGTCGAGGTCGATGTGGGACTGGGTGCCCTGGACGCCGTGCGGGATGAGCGCGGCGCTGTCCAGCTTCGCGGCGGCCTGGGTGGTGGTCACGGCCGTGTCGCGCACCGGGGTGCCGGTGTCGTGGTTGAGGGGGCCGGCGGCGAGGCCACCGGCGACGGTCAGACCGGCGATACCGAGGATGCTCTTACGCAGGATCGTGTTCATGGTGGGCTCCGTTCGGGGGTCGACGCCCGCGCCGAGGGGGGTTCGGTGCGGGTGCGAGCACCGTCAGGCGCTCAAGAAGTCTTCGGGGGATCTCCGGCGGCCTGCTGACGCGGCCCGCGGACGCCCGGGGGTGGCGTACGGGGCTCACTGGTCGCGCCGGAGACATGCACAACGACCGCCGGCCCGGGATCTTCCCGGACGCTGCCGCCCGCGTGCTGCGGGGGCGCTGCTGCGGTCGTTCACCAGGTATAACGCCCAGCCACCATCCCCGATTCCGCCGCCCGGGTGTCCCCGACCACCCCGAAACCGGACACTCGACGCACCGCTCACACCGCCTCCCGGACCACCCACGCCCCCGACCGTGCCCACAAGCGTCGATCATGAAGTTGACGGCACCTCGCGTCCGGTTTGTGACCGTCAACTTCATGATCATTCGGAAGGTCGAGCCGCCGACGGCGGTCTCAAAGGGCTTGCGAGAGATCTTGGTACGGAACGGCCCCTGTAAGGGCGGGAACGTACCAAGATCTCCATCCGCGGCGGCAGAGAGCCAGCGCAGGCGAGCGGGCCCCGGCGCACGGACACCACGGGAGATCTTGGAAGGAAACGGCCCTCGTGGGGGCCCCTTCCTTCCAAGATCTCCGCCTGCCGCCGAACGCGTCCCCTGGGTGGTACGGGTCGCCGCTGCCTCGGGCTGCTGGGTGTTGACGATGAGGTTGGCCGGGGTTGGTCCGGCCCAACTTCATGATCGGCGCCGACGGGTGGAGGTTCGGGGACCGGCGTGCGGGGGCGGGAGGCGGTGGGGGTCGTGGCGGGACGATCATCCGAGGGGCGTACCGCCTAGGGTGGTCTGCGTGGCGACCCTTCTGCTTCTGCGACACGGCCGGACCACCGCGAACGCCGACGGCGGCCTGGCCGGGCGGCAACCGGTCGAGCTGGACGACACCGGCCGGGCGCAGGCCACGGCGGTCGGCGCGCGTCTCGCCGGGCTGCCGCTCGCGGCGGTGGTGACCAGCCCGCTCATCCGCTGTCGGCAGACCCTCGACCTGGCCCTTCCCGGCACCGAGCCGGTCGTCGACGACGGGCTGATCGAGTGCGGGTACGGCGACTGGGAGGGGCAGTCGCTGAAGAAGCTGGCGAAGGAGCCGCTCTGGCCGGTGGTGCAGCAGCACCCGAGCGCCGCCGCGTTCCCGCAGGGCGAGTCGATGGCGGCGATGTCCGCGCGCGCCGTGGCGGCGGTCCGGGCCTGGGACGCGCGGGTCACCGCCGAGCACGGGCCGGAGGCCGTCTGGCTGGCGTGCAGCCACGGCGACGTGATCAAGGCGATCGTGGCGGACGCGCTCGGCGTACACCTTGATCTCTTCCAGCGGATCGTGGCCGACCCGGCGTCGGTGACGGCGATCCGCTACACCCCGTTGCGGCCGTTCCTGGTCCGGCTCAACGACACCGGCGGTGACCTGTCGGCGCTGGTCCCGCCGCCGCGCAAGCGGCGCCGGCGCCCGGCGCGGCCGGCCGAGTCCGATGCGGCGGTCGGCGGAGGCGCGGGCGCGGCCGGGTGAGACCGGCGTACGCGGCGCGTTCGCTCTGGGCGGATTCGGCGTCGGTGGGCTGCGCGGTGCTTCCGGACGCCGGATAGGGTCGTGGGTATGACGCACCAGGTGCACGCCTTCGAGCCGCCGGAGCGGTTCGTCGCCGGTACGGTCGGCCCGCCGGGGGAGCGCACGTTCTTCCTCCAGGCGCGTGGCGGCGGCCGGCTGGTCAGCGTGTCGCTGGAGAAGGTCCAGGTGTCGTTGCTCGCCGAGAAGCTGGAAGAGCTGCTCGCCGAGGCGCAGCGCCGCTTCGGCGTGAAGCTGCCGGAGCCGGTCACCACCGTGACCGGCGACAACGAGCCGCTCGACACGCCCGTGGACGAGGAGTTCCGGGTCGGCACGCTGGGCCTGGCCTTCGACGTGGACACCGCCACCGTGGTGATCGAGGCGATCGCCGTCGGTGAGGCGGAGGTCGAGGTCGAGCTGGGCGACGCGGACGACGGCGCCGACGAGGACCCGGACGAGCCGGACGACGACCTCGACCGCCTCCGGGTGCGGCTGACCCCGGAGGCGACCCGCGAGTTCATCGAACGGGCCAAGCGCGTCGTGAACGCCGGCCGGCCCCCCTGCCCGCTGTGCGGCCAGCCGCTCGACCCGGCCGGTCACCTCTGCCCCCGGCACAACGGCTATCACCGGTGACCTCGTCGGAACTGCAGCCCCGACAGGACGGCGCCGAGGCGCTGCGGCTGCTCGCCGACGGTGAGCTGACCCTCCAGGGGCGGCTCGTCGACGCCTCCAACGCGACGCTGCGCGGGGTCATCGCCCTCGGCGACGTGACCGCGCACTGCGTCTACAAGCCGGTACGCGGCGAGCGCCCGCTCTGGGACTTCCCGGACGGCACGCTCGCCGGCCGGGAGGTGTCCGCCTACCTGGTGTCCCGGGCCACCGGCTGGGACCTGGTGCCCCCGACCGTGCTGCGCGACGGGCCGTTCGGTCCCGGTTCGTGCCAGCTCTGGATCGACGAGCCGGACGACGCCGAGCCGCTCGTCGGGTTCGTGCCGGCGCGGGAGATCCCGCCGCGCTGGTTCCCGGTCGCCGCGGCCCGCGACGACGACGGGGCGGCGTACGCGCTGGCGCACGCCGACGACCCCCGCCTGGCCCGGCTCGTCGTGCTCGACGCGATCATCAACAACGCCGACCGCAAGGGCGGGCACGTGCTCGTCGGCCCGGACGACCGGATCTACGGCGTCGACCACGGCGTGAGCTTCCACGTCGAGGAGAAGCTGCGTACGGTGCTGTGGGGCTGGGCCGGCCGCGAGCTGCCGCCGGACGCGGTGGAGATGCTGGACGGCCTGGCCGGGCAGCTGCGCGGGTCGCTCGGCGAGGAGCTGGCCGAGCACCTGACCATCGGTGAGCTGGCCGCGCTGGCGGAACGGGTCGAGCGGCTGGGCGAGAGCAGCCGGTTCCCGCTGCCGCCGCAGGAGTGGCCGGCGATGCCCTGGCCGCCGATGTGAGCCGTTGTCGCGTTGATCACCCGTAGGGCGGCACCCGAGCGTCTGACGGATCGTTAGGCTGGCGGTCATGGAGTCTTGGGCGGGACATGACGTGCCACGGCTGCCCGGCGAGGGCGTGTCGCTGAGGTTGTACGACTCGGCGCGGCAGGGCGCCCATCCCAGCCGGCGCGAGGGCGCGGCCTCGATGTACGTCTGCGGCATCACCCCGTACGACGCGACGCACCTCGGACACGCCGCCACCATGATCACGTTCGACCTGGTGCAGCGGATGTGGCGTGACGCCGGCCTGGACGTGCGGTACGTGCAGAACGTCACCGACATCGACGACCCGCTGCTGGAGCGCGCCGAGCGCGACGGCGAGGACTGGAAGGTCCTGGCCATGCGGGAGACCGCGCTGTTCCGCGAGGACATGGAGGCGCTGCGGATGATCCCGCCGGCGCACTACGTCGGCGCCGTCGAGTCGATCCCGGACATCGCCGAGAAGGTGCTGGTGCTGCTCAAGGACGGTGCGGCGTACCGGCTCGACGACGGCACCGGCGACGTCTACTTCGACATCTCCGCCGCGCCTCGCTTCGGCTACGAGTCCAACCTGTCCCGTGAGCAGATGATCGAACTGTTCGCCGAGCGCGGCGGCGACCCCGAACGCGCCGGCAAGCGCGACCCGCTCGACCCGCTGCTGTGGCGCGGCGCCCGCGAGGGCGAGCCGTCCTGGCCCGGTGGCGAACTGGGCGCGGGCCGTCCCGGCTGGCACATCGAGTGCACTGTCATCGCGCTGAACCTGCTCGGCGACCGGATCGACGTGCAGGGCGGCGGCAACGACCTGATCTTCCCGCACCACGAGTGCTCCGCCGCGCACGCCGAGCGGCTGACCGGCGAGGCGCCGTTCGCCGACCACTACGTGCACGCCGGCATGATCGGCCTGGACGGCGAGAAGATGTCGAAGTCCCAGGGCAACCTGGTCTTCGTGTCCCGGCTGCGGGCCGACAAGGTCGACCCGATGGCGGTCCGGCTGGCGCTGATGAGCGGGCACTACCGCAGCGACCGCTCCTGGACCGACGAGCTGCTCACCGAGGCGCAGGAGCGGCTGGGCCGCTGGCGGCGGGCCGCCGCCGCGCCGGCCGGGCCGTCGGGGGCGGCGTTGCTGGCCGAGGTACGCGAGCGCCTGGCCGACGACCTGGACACGCCGGGTGCCCTGGCGGCGGCCGACCGCTGGGCCGAAGCCACCCTGAACGACGTGACCGAGGACGAGACCGCTCCGGCCCTCTTCCGAGACACGGTGGACGCCCTCCTCGGCATCGCCCTCTAGCCACCCTTCCGCAGCGCCGTCCCGCCCTCACGCGCGTCGATCTTGCACTTACGGCCCGCATTCCGCCCTATATGCCCGGTTCGCGGGGGCCACAACCGCAAGATCGCGCCGTCCGGTGGCGGGTGGAACGTAATGGGTGTGTCGGAGGCGAATTGACACCCATGGCGTTCCACCCGGTGTGGTCCGGCCCGGGGAGCCCTGTCCGGGCGTGGCTTCCGGGAGTCTGTACCCGTGCGAGCCGACCCTGCGGCCCGCCTCGACATCTTGCGCCGGCCCACCTCGGCGATCTTGCACTTACGGCCCTCGGAGTGTCGTGAATGCCCCGTCTGTCGGGGCAGAGAGTGCAAGATCGCCGAGGCGGGCCGAGGCGGGCCGAGGCGGGCCGGGCCGGGGCCGGGGTGCGGGCGGTCAGCCCAGGACCAGGCCGGGGTCGGGGTCCTGGTCGGGGGTGGGGGCGGGGATCTTGTACTCCTCGGTGAGCGTGGTCATCGGGCCGGGCCAGGTGGCCTGCGCGACCTCGATCGGCTTGTGCTGCTCGTCGTACGCGACGTGCAGCAGGTGCAGCACCGGCGTGTCCGGGCGGATCTGGAGGATCTCCGCCTCCTCCCGGCTGGGCTGACGCGCGCTGATCGTGTCGGTGGCGGTGGCGTACCGCCGGCCGGTGACCTCCTCGGCCTCCTGGTAGAGCGGCCGGCCGAACGCCTCGGCCCGCTCCAGTGACGTGCCGGCGGTGTCGGCGGGCAGGAACCACGACGCGCCGACCTCGACCGGGGAGTCGTCGGTGCGTACCAGGTGCCGCCGGCAGAGCAGTTCGGTGCCGTCGGCGACGCCGAACGCGTCGGCCACCTCGGCCGGGGTGGGGGAGCGGCCGACCGAGACGAGCTGCTGGCGGTACCGGGCGGCCAGGTCGGTGTGGTAGCCGCGGAAGCCGCCGTACCGGCCCCGGGACAGGCGGTTGAGGCGGCGCCGGGTGCCCCGGACGTACGTACCGGAGCCGGGTTTGGTGATCAGGATGCCCTCGACCCGCAGCTGGTCGACGGCGCGCTGCACGGTCTGCTTCGCGACGCCGAACATCTCGGCGATGGCCGGGATGGACGGCAGCCGCTCGCCCGGACCCCAGTCGCCGCGGCGCACCTGGGCCTTGAGCTGCGCGGCGATCTGCCGGTGCGGGAACTCGGCCGCGCCCGGATTGATCTGCATGCAGGCCTCCTCAGAACAGCTAGGTTCCTAGGATGCCCTAGAGGGTGTGACGGCGCCACCCCGGACACGAAGAAGCCGGGCCCCGATCCGAGGCCCGGCTTCAGCGAAGCGGGAGAACTACCAGGAACCCGCTGTCGGTCCGGCGGAACCGCCGCGACGACGCAGGTACTTCTCGAACTCCTGGGCGATCTCGTCCCCGGTCAACGGGGTGATGCCGGCGTCACCGACCCGTTCCTCCAGCTCACGCACGTACTCGCCGAGTTCCGCGTCCTGCTCGGCGGCGCTGCGCACCCGCTGCTCCCACTCGGCTGCCTCCTCGGCCAGGTCGGCCATCGGCACCGGCAGGTCGAGCACCTCCTCGACCCGGTGCAGCAGCGCGAGGGTGGCCTTCGGGCAGGGCGGGTTGTTGGCGTAGTGCGGCACGTGCACCCAGAACGACACCGCGTCGACCTCGGCCCGGGTGCAGGCGTCGTGCAGCACGCCGACGATGCCGGTCGGCCCGTCGTACCGGGTGGGGGTGAGCTGGTAGCGCTTGGCCGCGTCGGCGTCCGACGCGCTGCCGCTGATCGGCAGCGGCCGGGTGTACGGCACGTCGGCCAGCAACGCGCCGAGCAGCACCACCCGCTCGACCTCCAGGCTGTGGCAGATCTCCAGCACCTGCTCGCAGAACGTCCGCCAGCGCATGCTCGGCTCGATGCCGCGGATCAGCACCACGTCCCGCTCGGTGCCCTCCGGACTGGCCACCATGAACCGCGTGGTGGGCCACTCGACGCGCCGGGTCTCCCCGTCGGCCATGGTGATCGTCGGCCGGCTCACCTGGAAGTCGTAGAAGTCCTCCGGGTCCAGCTCGGTCACCTCCCGGGCCTGCCAGACCTGCTCCAGGTGTTCCACGGCGGCGGTGGAGGCGTCGGCGGCGTCGTTCCAGCCCTCGAAGGCCGCGATGGCGACCGGCGAGCGCAGCACCGGCAGCCCGTCGAACTCGGTCACGCCGTCACCTCACCCTGCTCGTCGGGCGCGGCGCCGCCCCGTCGCACTGTCGCACCCCTGTTGTCCTTCACGTCCGTCAGCCTACGTGCCCCCGCGAGGGCCGGCCCGTCGGCCGCGCCGGTCGCCGGGCCCGACCACCCGGGCGAACCGGCGGAAAGGGGTACGACGGCCCGGTGGGCAGAATGTGGGATGGCCCGGTTCGGGTGACTCTGCCGCACTCGGGCGCACTACCCTGGAGCATGTGTCTATCTCGTTGCGTGACCTGCTGGCGGATCGGATCCTGATCGCGGACGGCGCGATGGGGACGATGCTCCAGGCTGCCGATCTCACCCTCGACGACTTCGACGGCCTCGAAGGCTGCAACGAGATCCTCAACATGACCCGGCCGGACGTGGTCCGCGGCGTGCACGACGCCTACCTGGCCGCCGGCGCGGACTGCGTGGAGACCAACACGTTCGGCGCCAACCTGCCCAACCTCGCCGAGTACGGCATCCCCGGCCGCATCCGGGAACTGTCCGAGGCGGGCGCGCGGATCGCGCGGGAGGCAGCCGACGCGTACGCGACGCCGGAGCACCCCCGGTTCGTGCTCGGTTCGATGGGCCCGGGCACCAAGCTGCCGACCCTCGGGCACGCGAGCTACGCCTCGCTGCGTGACGCGTACCAGGAGAACGCCGCCGGCCTGATCGCCGGCGGCGCGGACGCGCTGATCATCGAGACCTGCCAGGACCTCCTCCAGGTCAAGGCGGCGGTGGTCGGGTCGAAGCGGGCGCGCGCCGAGGCCGGCCGGGACGTCCCGATCATCTGCCAGGTCGCCGTGGAGACGACCGGCACCATGCTGCTGGGCAGTGAGATCGGCGCCGCGCTGACCGCGATCGAGCCGCTCGGCGTCGACCTGATCGGGCTGAACTGCTCCACCGGCCCGACGGAGATGGGCGAGCACCTGCGCTACCTGGCGCAGCACGCGCGTATCCCGATCTCGGTGATGCCGAACGCGGGCCTGCCGGTGCTGACCGCCGACGGGGCGTACTTCCCGCTCAGCCCGGACGAGCTGGCCGACGCGCTGGAGCAGTTCGTCACCGACTACGGCGTGGTCCTGATCGGCGGCTGCTGCGGCACCACCCCGGAGCACATCCGTGTGCTGGTGGAGCGGCTGGGCGGACGGGCGCCGGTGGCGCGGGAGCCGAAGCCGGAGGCCGGGGTCTCCTCGATCTACCACCACGTGCCGTTCGCCCAGGACGCCAGCATCCTGATGGTGGGGGAGCGGACCAACGCAAACGGCTCGAAGGCGTTCCGCGAGTCCATGCTCGCCGGTGACTGGCAGGCCTGCGTGGAGGTCGCGCGCAGCCAGGCCCGCGACGGCTCGCACCTGCTCGACCTCTGCGTCGACTACGTCGGCCGCGACGGTACGCAGGACATGCGGGAGCTGGCCGGCCGGTTCGCCACCGCCTCGACGCTGCCGATCGTGCTGGACTCCACCGAACCGGCCGTGATCGAGGCCGGGCTGGAGATGCTCGGCGGCCGGTGCGTGGTCAACTCGGTCAACTTCGAGGACGGCGACGGCCCCGAGTCCCGCTACGCGCGCATCATGCCGGTGGTCCGGGAGCACGGCGCCGCCGTCGTGGCGCTGCTCATCGACGAGGAGGGCCAGGCCCGCACCCGCGAGTGGAAGGTACGGGTGGCCTGCCGGCTGATCGACGACCTGACCGGCCGGTGGGGGATGCGCCGGGAGGACATCCTCATCGACGCGCTGACGTTCCCGATCGCCACCGGGCAGGAGGAGACCCGCCGCGACGGCATCGAGACGATCGAGGCGATCCGGGAGATCGCCGCGCGCTACCCGGGCGTCAACTTCACCGCGGGCATCTCGAACGTCTCGTTCGGCCTCAACCCGGCGGCCCGGCAGGTGCTCAACTCGGTGTTCCTGCACGAGTGCGCCCAGGCCGGGCTGACCTCGGCGATCGTGCACGCCAGCAAGATCCTGCCGATGTCGCGGATCCCGGACGAGCAGCGCGAGGTGGCGCTCGACCTGGTCTACGACCGGCGTCGCGAGGGCTACGACCCGGTGCAGCGGTTCATCGAGGCCTTCGAGGGCGTGGACGCCGCCTCGGCGCGTGCCACCCGGGCCGAGGAACTGGCCGCGCTGCCGCTGGACGAGCGGCTCAAGCGACGGATCATCGACGGCGAGCGCAACGGCCTGGAGGCCGACCTGGACACCGCGATGGCGCAGGGCCGTACGCCGCTGTCCATCATCAACGACCTGCTGCTGGACGGCATGAAGGTGGTCGGTGAGCTGTTCGGCTCCGGCCAGATGCAGTTGCCGTTCGTACTCCAGTCCGCCGAGGTGATGAAAACCGCGGTGGCCTACCTGGAGCCGCACATGGAGAAGACCGATGACGACGGCAAGGGCCGCATCGTGCTCGCCACGGTCAAGGGGGACGTGCACGACATCGGCAAGAACCTGGTCGACATCATCCTGTCCAACAACGGCTACGACGTGGTGAACATCGGCATCAAGCAGCCGATCAACGCGATCCTCGACGCGGCCGAGGAGCACCGGGCCGACGCGATCGGCATGTCCGGCCTGCTCGTCAAGAGCACAGTCATCATGAAGGAGAACCTGGCCGAGATGGCCTCCCGCGGCGTGGCCGAGCGTTGGCCGGTGCTGCTCGGCGGCGCGGCGCTGACCCGCGCGTACGTCGAGGACGACCTGCGGTCGATCTACCCGGGCCAGGTGCACTACGCCCGCGACGCGTTCGAAGGGCTGTCCCTGATGGACCGCGTGATGGCGGCCAAGCGCGGCGGCGCGCCCGTGGTCGACCCGGAGCGGGAGGCGGCACTGGCGGCCCGCCGGGAGCGCCGCGAGCGGCAGCGGACGCAGGTCCGCGAGGCACTGCCCGAACTGGACGACGCGTCGGTGCGCTCCGATGTGGCGGCCGACGTGGCGGTGCCGAAGCCGCCGTTCTTCGGCACCCGCGTCGTCAAGGGCGTACCGCTGGCCGACTACGCGGCGCTGCTCGACGAGCGGGCCACGTTCCTGGGCCAGTGGGGGCTGCGCGGCGCACGCGGCGGCAAGGGCCCGTCCTACGAGGAACTGGTCGAGACCGAGGGCCGGCCCCGGCTGCGGTACTGGCTGGACCGCCTGATCTCCGACCAGGTGCTGGAGGCGGCCGTGGTGTACGGCTACTTCCCCGCGTACTCCGAGGGCAACGACCTGGTGGTGCTGGACGAGAACGGGCACAGCGAGCGGGCCCGGTTTTCCTTTCCCCGGCAGCGCCAGGAGCGGCGGCTGTGCCTGGCCGACTTCTTCCGGCCCAAGGGCGGCCAGCTCGACGTGGTGGCGTTGCAGCTGGTCACCGTCGGGCAGCCGATCAGCGAGTACACGGCGAAGATGTTCGCCGGCAACGAGTACCGCGACTACCTGGAGGTGCACGGCCTGTCCGTGCAGCTCACCGAGGCCCTCGCGGAGTACTGGCACCGGCGGATCCGGGCCGAGCTGGTGCTGCCCGGCGGCGGCACCGTGGCCGACGACGACCCGGCCGACCTGGCCGGTCTGCTGCGCACCGACTACCGGGGCTGCCGGTACGCGTTCGGCTATCCGGCCTGCCCGGACCTGGAGGACCGGGCGAAGATCGTGGAGCTGCTGGGCGCGGAGCGGATCGGGGTGCAGTTGTCCGAGGAGTTCCAGTTGGTGCCGGAACAGGCCACCGACGCGATCGTCGTGCACCACCCGGAGGCGAACTACTTCAACGCCAAGTGACGCAGTTGTGTGGGCGGCTACGAGCTCCCCGCGGCTTGTGATGATGCCTCACAATCCAGGCCATGGTGTGGTGGCGACGGGTGGAGTGCCCGGTACGGCCGATCGAACAGGACTGGATCGAACAGTCGATGGACTGGTTCGTGGCGCAGTTCGGCACCGACCGGCTGCACGGCGAGGTTGTGATGCCGACCGACCACTATTTCCCCGGCGTCTACCGGGGCACCCGCGACGACATCCGATCAGTGCTGAATCGGCTCTGCGCTCACATGGGCATCGACCCCGCCCGAGTGGAACTCGAGCACGACGCGGCCGACGACAACCCGGAGTTGTCCGCGCACGTCCCGATCCACGCGCAGTCGAAGGGCGCGGCCGGGCATCACCGCATCCGCGATGGCCGTTCCGTCATCGGGATCCGCGACGATCAGGCGGCTCGTCCGATGGCGCTGGTGGCGACCATCGCTCACGAGTTGGGCCATGTCTTGCTGCTGGGCGACGGCCGGATCTCGGCGCAGCAGCGGGATCAGGAAGCACTCACGGACCTGTTGACCGTGTTCTTCGGCCTTGGCATCTTCAGCGCCAACGCCGCGTTCGAGTACTCGCGAGAAGCCCGGGGTGACTATGTCTACGCCCGTACCAACCAGCTCGGCTACCTGACCGAGCCCATGTACGGCTATGCGTTGGCCCGGTACGGGTGGCTGCGCGGCGAGGCGGACCCGGGATGGGCGAGGTACGTCGACACCAATCCGCGCAGCTTTCTCAAACGCGGCCTGCGCTACCTCGCCCACGTGGACCGAACCGGGTAACGGCGGGGTCCTCATTTTCCGCTGACCGCGCGTCGTCCGGCCCTGGAGCGGCCTTGAACGGGCCGTACGCGTCGAGCGGCCACGTTCGCGGCACCCTGCTGGTCCGCCACCGGGCCGCATCGTCGGAGACACCAACTCCGGCCACAAGGGTGTCGTGGCAGTCTTCTCCCTCGCGTCCTGACCGCTACGTACGGGTCCGGGCTCCGTCAACGAGTGGTTGGCGGAGCTTCGACCTGTGAGGACCACAACGCGGCCGTCACGTGTCGTAGAGCCCATCCCACGGCTCGTGGAATCCGAGGCGATCCGGATACAGCTCGACCCAGTCGACGTGGCTGCCGTCGCCCGCCCGGTCGCCGAACTCGTCGACCAGACCGAAGACGACGCCGTCCTGACGGGTCTGGAACAGTCGTACGGCGATGTCGCCGTACGACTTGCCGGGCAGGCTCGCGAGCAGCCCGTCGAGTGCCTCACTAAGCGCGGCTCGATGCGGAACCCGCGTGATGGTCGAGTCCCGGTACGTCCCGTCGTGGTCGAAGCGGTGCACGTACGCGTGGTGGTCCCACGCCGAGGCGAGGAACAACCCGTCGTCGTAGCGGCCGATCTTGTCCGTCCGGTGGCTGGGCTCGTGTGCGATGGGAATCAGCCGGGGTACGGGCACCCGGTCAACGTAGCGTACGAGCGCGGGGCGTCCGCCGGAATGGCGGACGCCCCGAAGCGTCGACGTGCCGGTCAGCCGATCAGCGCCTCTTGTAGGTCAGTACGATCTGGCATTTGGCGGTACAGAGGGATATCACGACCCAGGTGATCCCGCCTACCGGCCCCTCCTGCGTGAAATTGAAGTCCGTGCGATTTTCGCCGTAGCCCGATGCGGTCCGGGTCTGAGTGGAGAGGTAAAGGGCCATGTCGAGGTTTTCCCCCTGGTAGAAATCGAACATGACTGTCGTGCTGCCGGGAGTGTGGTCCGAGACATAGCCCTGCAAACCGACTGAGCGGTTGTACCAGGTAATGCCGCCTTCGGTCAGGCCCCCAGAGAGGCTGGCGCTGAAGGGCGTCACAGGATAGGCGTATGCAGGTGAGGGCGCCCAGCCGACGGCTGACACGAGGGCGGCGATGATGAGTGGGAGAATGAGCCGTCGACTTTTCATGATGTCCTCCTTCAACATGGGGTGCCCCGGTGTGCACAGCGGGCGCAGGGCGCAGGCGCATTCAACCAGAGCAATAGATGCCGGTGTGGCCCTCCGCACCGATCGGACGACTCGTCCATCTGCGGCACCCGCCTGTCGGTCGGTAGCCACTGACGAGCGCGGGGCGCCCGCCGGGATGGCGGACGCCCCGAAGCGTCGACGCGTCGGTCAGCCGATCAGCGTGACCGAGTAGTCGTACGTCGTCCCGGTCACCGAGTACGTGGCGGTCTGCCCGTTCTCGCAGTACGACACGAAGCTGCTCGGAGTCCGCTGCGCTCCGGCCACCGCGTTGACCACTGGCCGGACATCGGACCCGACCGGCAGCGCGGTGGTGGTGAGATCGATCGTCCGCGACTGGTTGATCGGGTAGGTGTCGGTGTTCGCCGTCTCCAGGCCGTTGCTCGCCTGAACGCTGAAGGACATCACGAAGGCGGCGTTGTTCACCACGGCGATGCGCTGAACGCAGGGTTCTGCCTGCGCGCTGGCCGTCGAGGCCCCAGCCAGTGCCGATCCACCGGCGGCGAGCGTCCCTACGAGTGCGGCTCCGACGAGCCTGGCGCGGAAGGTCATGGTGTCACCTCTCGGTCGTACGTGGCGCCGGGCGCCGACTGGCGGCGCCCGGCGTTCGGTCCATATCGGAGTTCCCGAACGTTTCCGATCGAACCCTGTGAATCGGGAATGTTCTGTGGCCCGGCCCACGCCGCCCACCGTCGCGACGGCCGGGCAGCCGTCAGGCGCGTCCCGGAGGGCGTGCGCGCAGGCCCCACGTCAGGGCGGGGATCATCACCGCCGCCGCGACCAGGTGCAGCCCGACCAGCCCGATCGTCGTGGCGGCGTCGCCTCCGGCGATCAACGGCGGGACCATCGACAGCGCGGTCAGCGCCACCGCTGTCCACATGAACCGCCGCGCGGGACGCGCGCTGAACCGCAGCAGCGCGGCGGCGATGACGACGCCGACGAGCGAGAAGAATCCGGTCACCACGGCGAACCCGCCCAACGGTATCGTCTCGCCGCCGCCGTCGGGGATCTCGAAGTCCACACCGCCGGCCCGGGCGAGCGCCGCCGCGAGCGTGGTGATCACCGCCGCCGCGAGCGTGGCGACCAGACCGGTGACGGCGAGCCGCCGGAAGCCGTGCGCACGGCGAGAGACGACGCCGGTGTCGGTGCTGCTGATCATGTCGTTCCTCCGAACGTCTTCATGAGGGGTGAGGATCCGTACCGTCGCGGTGCGACGGCCGGGGTTGCGCAGCGCGCGTACGCCGGTGCCGCGCAGCCAGAAGCCGGCGTCGCGGCCGAGGACCGGCCCGGGGGTGCCGTCGCGCAGCTCCAGCTGCACCCGGCCGCGCGTCACCACGCCGTACGCGTGATGCCACTGGGCCGCGATCACCGGAACGCGCGCGCCGCCGGGCAGCGCGAGCGTCCGCGCGGGCACTACGGCGTACGGTCGGCGGGCAGGCGCTCGGGCAGCCCGAGCCGCGGGAACTGGTCGGCGTGGAACGTGACGATCTCGGTGATCGCCCCGCCGGTGACGCGCAGGGCGTCGACGGTGAGCGGCAGGTACGCGCCGTCGCTGTCCTGCCAGAGGTAGAACGCGACGGCGGGCTGCCGGTTCACCGCGGTGGGCACTGCTCGCAGGCTGCCCAGGCTCTCGAAGCCGTCCGCGATCCAGTCGCTCACCACCGCGTCGCGGCCGATCTGCAGCCCCGGGGTGGGCGGCATCGAGCAGCGCACGTCGTCGCGCAGCATGGCGGCGAGCGCGCCGACGTCCTTGGCGACGGCGGCGTCGGTGAAGCGGCGTACCAGCTCGCGGGTCCGGGTGTCCGTCTCGTCGCCGGTCCAGTCCTGCCGCTGGGCGGGCAGGTGTTCCCGCATGCCGGCGCGGGCGCGCTGCAACGCGCTGTTCACCGAGTTGACCGAGTCGCCGAGCAGCTCCGCGACCTCCTTGGCGGGCCAGCCGAGCACGTCCCGCAGGATCAGCACGGCGCGTGGGCGCGGCGCGAGGTGCTGCACCGCGACCAGGTACGCCAGCTCGATCGTCTCCCGCGCGACAGCTACCGTCTCCGGCTCGTCCGCGCCGGCGGCGGGCAACTCGTCGAGCAGCCGGTCCGGGTACGGCTGGAGCCACCGCACCTCACCGCCGGTCGCCGGCTCGGGCCGGCACTTGGCGAGCAGGTCCAGGCAGGCGTTGGTGGCGATCCGGTACAGCCAGGCCCGGAACGTCGACCGGCCCGCGAACGTCTCCCGCCGCCGCCAGGCCCGCAGGAACGTCTCCTGGACGGTGTCCTCGGCGTCCTCGAACGAGCCGAGCATCCGGTAGCAGTGCACGTGCAGCTCCCGCCGGTGCCGCTGCGCCAGCCCGGTGAACGCCGGTTCGTCGACCTCGGCCAGATCCCGTACGCCCGGTTCCGCCGGTTGCGTCTCCGCACCCATCACGTCATCCTCCCGCTTCGTCGTGTGCCGTCGTCTGTGAGACGGGGACGGGCGGGAAAACTCATCACCCGCGCTCGGCGCCGCCGTCAGCCCGTGCGCGGGGCGTACATGATGACCGCGACGCCGACCAGGCAGATGGCCGCGCCGACGAGGTCGTAGCGGTCGGGCCGGAACTTGTCGACGACCATGCCCCAGGCGAGCGACCCGGCGACGAAGACGCCGCCGTAGGCGGCGAGGATGCGGCCGAAGTTCGCGTCCGGCTGAAACGTGGCCACGAACCCGTAGGCGCCGAGCGCGATCACCCCGGCGGCGATCCAGAGCAGCCCGCGGTTCTCCCGCCAGCCCTGCCACACCAGCCAGGCGCCGCCGATCTCGGCGAGCGCGGCGAGCAGGAAAAGCAGGATGGACCGCACGACCGTCATGCGTCAGACCGTAGCGACACCGGGCCGGGGACCGGCCGGGCGGCCCGGTCGGCGGGCCCGGCGAACGGCAGGGGGCAGCAGGCGTTGCGCGGCCTTCACCACCCGCAGCAGGGTGACCGTCTCGGCCGGGTAGAGGCGATGCCCGCCCGGCGACCGCCGGGGCGCGGGCAGCAGCCCGCGCCGTTCGTGGTAGCGCAGCGTCTGCACGTTGACCCCGGCTGCGTCGGCGAGCCGGCCGCTGCGCAGCTCCGGCTCGCCCATCACCGGCCCCGCGCGGCCGTGGCCCGCAGGGCCAGGGCATCGAGTACGGCGACACGGGTCGCCGGAACGCGGATGTCGAGCGTCAGCGTGTCGCCGTCCGGGCGGGCGAGATCGAAGGTGAAGAAGGAGCAGCAGGCGGACTCGCGGGCGATCAGGTCCCGGGCGAGCGCTTCGGCGCCGCCGTCGAGGTGCAGCCGCAGATGCCCGGCGGCCGGCCGGTCGGCGCCGCGCAGCGCGTCGTGGAACAGCCCGTCGAACTCGGCCAGCCGCAGCGGCCGTTCGGTGGTCGGCAGCGTGCAGGTGTCGGGCACCCAGGAATCGTCGGTCACCTCTCGACGGTAAGCCCGTACCGGGGTACCGGATGCAAGCCCGTCGCCAGGAAGAAGCACGCGTTGTATGGTCGCGGCATGCGGACGCCTGGGGGCTGCTGATGAGCCTGCCGCTGATCCCGGTCACGCCCGCCGGTCCGACGCCGGACCGCCGCGCGCTGCTCACCCGCCGGGTACGCCTGCTGGTCGCCGCGACCATCACCTACAACGTGATCGAGGCGGTGGTGGCGATCAGCGCCGGCACCGTCGCGTCCTCGACCGCCCTGATCGGCTTCGGTCTGGACTCGGTCATCGAGGTGGCCTCCGCGGCAGCGGTGGCGTGGCAGTTCGCCGGTCCGGACCCGCAGGCCCGGGAACGTGTCGCGCTGCGCATCATCGCGGTGTCGTTCTTCGCGCTCGCCGCGTACGTCTCCGTCGAGGCGGTCCGGGCGCTGCTCGGCGGCACCGAGGCCGCACACTCACCGGCCGGGCTGGTGCTCGCCGGGCTCTCGGTGATCGTGATGCCGGTGCTGTCGGCAGCGCAGCGGCGCGCCGGGCGTGAACTGGGCTCCCGGTCGGCGGTGGCCGACTCGAAGCAGACGTTGCTGTGCACGTACCTCTCGGTGGTTCTGCTCGTCGGGCTGGCCCTCAACGGCCTGTTCGGGTGGTCCTGGGCCGACCCGGTCGCCGCCCTGGTGATCGCCGTGGTCGCGGTCCGCGAGGGCCGCGACGCCTGGCGCGGCGACACCTGCTGCGCCACCTGCGGCCCGGGCGGCCCGCAGGCGTGATCACCGGCCGCGACCTGCGGCGACGTCGGGAATACGGCTGTGCTCGGCGACCTGGCGGGCTACCGTCACCGGAGTACGGGCCGGCGTGGGTCAGGCGCGCCGCGTCCACGCCCCCGCCGTCGGCGTTGACGTGGCGGAAACGCCCGCGGACGAGCATGGGTACGACGAAAGGGGCGGACATGACCGACGAGGTGACGTCGCAGGTCCCGCCGGAACCGGCTCCCGTGCTGACCCGACCCGCCGGCACGGGACCGGTCGGACCGCCGAGCAGCCTGGACCTGTGGGCGCGTGCCCAGGTGCTGCACCGCTGCTTCGGCGACGACGACGGCGAGCCGCACATCATGCGCGGCCTGGACTGACCGCGCCGGTCAGCGCACCGTCACGCCGGCCCGCGCCAGCACCTCCCACCAGGACGCGAGGTCGGGGACCGGCTCGGCGCGGGCCGTGTACTCCTCCAGCCGCCGCCACTGCTCCGCGCTCGGCGCCGGTGAGACGGTGGCACCCACGCCGACCAGGGCGTACCGGCGGCCGCCGACGGTGAGCAGCATCGTGCCGAAGACGGTTCCCCGGGCCTCGACCTGCCCGGCGGGCGCGGCGAACACCTCCGCGCCGCGCCGGTCGCGGGCGCGCAGCCGGCCCTCGTCGAGCGTCAGCAGCACCGGTACGCACCGCATGCCGTTCCAGAGGCTGCGTCGCCACCAGACGATTCCCGCGTACGACCGGCCCACGACGCCGACCGTACCGTTCCCGCGCACCGGTAAACGATTCGCGACGGCGGTGCGTGAGAGCCGGTGAGCATCACCGGCGGCCGCCGGGGGTACTGCTGCGGGACACGGGAACGAACAGCCGGGAGGTCATGGTGGGGGACAGGGCGGGACGTCAGGGGCGCGGGCCGATCGCCGGACTGGTGGTGGCCGCGCTGGTCGCGGCCGGTTGCATGGCCGGCGGCTACGACCAGGGCGAGCCGCAGCAGCCCGCACCCCCGCGCAGCACGCAGCCCGAGTCGCAGACCACCCGCGCGGACGGCACGACGAGCGTGGCCGAGTTCAAGCAGGACATCCAGGACGCGGTCCGGCTGGCCGAACGCTACTGGGCGGAGCAGTTCCGCGCCTCGGGTCAGCGGTTCACCCCGATCCGGCGGGTGGTGGCCTACAGCCGCGAGGGCGAGGTGGCCTGCGCCGGGCAGGGCCTGCCGCGCAACAACGCGGTGTACTGCTCGGCCGGCGACTTCATCGCGTACGACGTGAACTGGTCGGTGGCGGCGTTCCGGCAGATCGGCGACGCGTTCCTGTTCTACCTGCTCGGCCACGAGTACGCCCACGGCATGCAGGTGCGGCTGGGCATCCGCTACAACTTCACCATCCAGCAGGAACTGCAGGCCGACTGCATGGCCGGGGCGTACCTCGGGGACAGCGTGCGGTCCGGGGCCCTGGAGCTGGCGGACGGTGACCTGGAGGAGTTCCGGGAAGGGCTGCTCGCGGTCGGCGACGACCCCGACCAGCCGTGGTTCGCCGAGGGCTCGCACGGCACCGCCGAGCAGCGCAGCGAGTCGTTCTTCCGGGGGTACGAGAAGTCGCTCGGCGCCTGCGGCCTCCGGTGATGCCGCGGGTCACCCCGATCGGGGACGGTGACTGGCGCACCGGACGCGGCTGGCAGGATCGGCGGGGTACGCGTACCGAAGGAGGCCCCCGCTGAGCAGCAAGCACCCCGCCGCCGTGCTCTTCGACATGGACGGCACCCTGGTCGACAGCGAGAAACTGTGGGACGTCGCGTTGCAGGAACTGGCCGCCGTGTACGGCGGTGTCCTGTCCGATGACGCCCGCCGCGCGATCGTCGGCACCGGGATGGCCGACGCGATGCGGATCGTGCACGACGACCTGGGCCAGCCGGAGCGGGACGTGCAGGAAAGCGCCGACTGGATCAGCGCCCGGATCCTGGACCTGTTCCGCACCGGGCTGCAATGGCGTCCGGGCGCGCTGGCGCTGCTGCGGGCGGTACGCGACGCCGGCATCCCCACCGCGCTGGTCACCTCCAGCGGCCGGTCCCTGGTCGAGGTGGCCCTGGACACGCTGGGACGGGACAGCTTCGACGCGGTGGTCTGCGGCGACGAGGTGGACGCGGCGAAGCCGCACCCGGAGCCGTACCTGACCGCCGCGCGTCTGCTGGACGTGCCGGTCGAGCGGTGCGTGGCGATCGAGGACTCACCGACCGGGGTGGCCAGCGCGCTCGCCGCCGGGGCGGCGGTGCTGGCCGTACCGGCCGAGGTGCCGCTGGCGCCCGCCGACGGCGTACACCAGATGGAGAGCCTGCTCGGGGCGGACCTGGAGTTGCTCGCGGCCCTGCTCAACCGTTAGGAAGGGCCCCTTCCTATGCACGAGGCGTTAAGAAGGGGCCCTTCCTTTCACGTCAGTCGTGGGCGATGGCGCCCAGGACGTTGATCCGCGCGGCGCGGATCGCCGGCAGCACCGCGGCGACCACGCCGATGATCGCGGCCAGGATCAGGAACGTCACCATCTGACCCCACGGCAGGACCAGGTCGGTGATGCCCTCGTCCTTGAGCGCCTCGACCACCGCCGCGCCGAGACCCGTGCCGACCACCACGCCGAGCAGCGCGCCGAAGATCGAGATCACCACCGCCTCGACCGTGATCATGCGCATGGTCTGGGCGCGGCGCAGGCCGATCGCCCGCAACAGGCCCAGCTCCCGCGTCCGCTCCAGCACCGACAGCGCGAGCGTGTTGATGATGCCCAGCACCGCGATGACGATGGCCAGCGCCAGCAGGATCTGGATCATCTGGAGCAGGGAGTCCAGCTGACCGGTCTGCTGCTCGATGAACGCGGCCCGGTCGGCCACCGACACCTCGGGGCTGTCCGCCAGCAGCCGCTCGACCTGCGGCTGCACCGCGTCCACCGACGTGCCGGGGGCGAGCTGCAGGAAACCCTGGATCGGCTGCGGGATGGCGAAGTCCGCGGCGGCCTGCGGCGGCAGCGTCACCGGGTTGGTCAGCTGCGAGCTCTCGTAGATGCCGCTGACCGTGTAGGTGCGGGCGTCGCCGCGGGACAGCTGCACCGGCACCGTCGAACCGACGGTGAGGTTGCGTGCCTTCGCGGTGTCCGAGCTGACCAGCATCTGGTCCGGTGCCAGCTTGCTGATGTCACCGGCGGCGGCCTTCGCCCCGAAGATCTGCTGCAGGGCGGCCACGTTGCTCGACACGGCCACCCAGGTCCGCTCGCCGCCGACCACTGCCATGTCGCCGTACTCGCCGTCGACCATCCGCACGCC
Organism: Micromonospora sp. SYSU B005; assembly: GCF_055362685.1. Lineage (NCBI taxonomy): Bacteria > Bacillati > Actinomycetota > Actinomycetes > Micromonosporales > Micromonosporaceae > Micromonospora > Micromonospora sp. SYSU B005. The sequence continues at coordinate 286,123 of NZ_JAXCFU010000007.1, forward strand.
CGGGATCGCGGCGGCCTTCTCCAGCACCGCCGGGTCGAAGCTCGCCGGACGCGGCCCGGACGTGGAGCCGGAGATCACCAGCTCCGCCTTGATGTTGTCCTCGGCCAGCTTGCCGATGCTGCCCTTGGCCGAGTCCAGGATCACCGTCACGCCGGTGACCAGGGCGATGCCCACCATCAGCGCGGCGGCCGTGATCGCGGTACGGCGGGGGTTGCGGCCCGAGTTGAGCCGGCCCAGCTTGCCCGGCACCGACCAGGAGAACATCGCGCCGAGCAGCGCGACCACCGGCCGGCTGATGATCGGCGTCAGCAGCGCCACCCCGATGAACGCGAACAGCACGCCGCCGAGGATGGTCGCCAGGGTGCTGTCGCCGGCGTGCCCGCCGAGACCGAGGAACAGCAGCACCGCGCCGATGCCGGTCACCACGGCGCCGCCGATGGTGACCTTCGTCAGTGGCCGGTCCGGCGTGGCGACGTCCTGCATCGCGGCGATCGGCGGGATGCGCGAGGCACGCAGCGCCGGCAGCAGCGCGGCGATCACCGTGATCAGCATGCCGACCGCGAACGCGCCGATCACCGCCGAGGCCGGCACGCCCAGCCCGGCCAGGGTCAGACCCCCGGCGAGCTGACCGAACAGGTACGCCAGCAGCGCGCCCACACCGATGCCGGCGGCGAGCCCCAGCACCGAGGCGATCAGGCCGACAGCGAGCGCCTCCAGCACCACCGAGCCGATGACCTGCTTGCCGCTGGCCCCGATCGCCCGCATCAGGGCCAGCTCACGGGTGCGCTGGGCCACGATGATCGAGAACGTGTTGAGGATCAGGAACGTGCCGACCAGCAGCGCCACCGCGGCGAACCCGAGGAGGATCTTGTTGAAGAACGACAACCCCTCCTTGAGGCCGGCCGAGGCGTCGGCGGCGAGTTGTTCGCCGGTCTTGACCTGGTAGTCGGCACCCAGCGTGCGGGCCACCTCGTCGCGCAGCGCGGCCGGCGTGGTGCCGTCGGCGGCCTGGACGCTGACGTTGCTGAACACGTCCGGCTTGCCCAGCATCAGCTGCTGCGCCACCGGGGTGGTGAAGTAGACCTCGTTGGCACCACCGATCGAGTCCCGGCCGCCGCTGTAGCCGAACACGCCGACGAGCGTGAACTCCTTCTTCGGGGCGAGGGTCAGCACGCCGACCCGGTCGCCGACCTTGACCTTGCCCGCCTCGGCCAGCGCGGTGTTGATCACGATCTCGTCGTCGGCCTGCGGCGCGCGGCCCTCGCGGATCTCCACCAGGTCGCTCTCACCGAGCCAGTTCTGGCCCAGCTGCGGCGGGCCGAACGAGGTGACCACCTTGCCGTTGCTGCCGATCATGCGGGCGCCGTCGGCGGCCACCACGCCCTTGGCGTCGGCGACGCCGGGCACCGCCTTGATGCGCTCGAGCACCGACGCCGGCATCGGGGTGCTCAGCGGCATGCCCTCCGCGGTGGAGACGTCGATCTTCGGCTTCGCCTCGACGCTGACGTCGACCTCGGCGTACGCGTCGGCGAAGACCGCGTCGAAGGACCGCCCGAGCGTGTCGGTGAGCACGAACGCGCCGGAGACGAACATGACGCCGAGCACCACCGCCAGGCCGGACAGCAGCAGGCGCAGCTTGCGCGCCAGCAGGCTCTTGAGCGTTGCCCGCAGCATCAGTTGCCCACCTCGACCGGGGCGTCCAGCTTCTTCATCGTGTCCAGCACCGTCTCCGCGGTCGGCTCGATCAGCTCCGAGACGATCTGCCCGTCGGCGAGGAAGACCACCCGGTCGGCGTACGCGGCGGCGGTCGGGTCGTGCGTGACCATCACGATGGTCTGGCCGTGCTCGCGGACCGAGTTGCGCAGGAACTTCAGCACCTCGGCGCCGGAGCGGGAGTCCAGGTTGCCGGTCGGCTCGTCCGCGAAGATCACCTCGGGGCGGGCGACGAGCGCCCGGGCGCACGCCACGCGCTGCTGCTGGCCGCCGGAGAGCTGCGCCGGGCGGTGCCCGAGCCGCTCCCGCAGCCCGACCGTGTCGATCACCGTGTCGTACCAGGCCGGGTCGGGCTTGCGCCCGGCGATCGACAGCGGCAGCAGGATGTTCTCCTGCGCGGTGAGCGTCGGGAGCAGGTTGAACTGCTGGAAGATGAAGCCCACCTTGTCCCGGCGCAGCTTCGTCAGGCCCGCGTCGTTGAGACCGGTCACCGTCGTGTCGCCGATCATCACGGTGCCCTTTGTCACCGTGTCCAGACCGGCGAGGCAGTGCATCAGAGTGGACTTACCCGAGCCGGACGGCCCCATGATCGCGGTGAACCGGCCGCGTTCGAACTCGGCGCTCACCCCCCGCAGCGCGACGACCTGAGCCTCACCGCTGCCGTACACCTTCCACACGTCGTTCGCCCGGGCCGCGGCCTGCTGTCGGCCTACCGTCGCGGTCACGTCATCTACCTCTTCCGTCTGTCGTTCTCATCGCCGCACCGCCCCCGCTGGTCGGTGCGGCGGAATCCATCCTCGAGGTCGCGAGCCCGAAAGCCCTCCGACCTGGGGTGGAATCCGTGCCGATCTTCCGGTGAGGGTCGACCCCCATCCGGGCTCAGGGTGACCCCTGACCGGCAGGCGACGCCGACGTCACGGCCTCACCTGGCGTGATGGTCAACACATCAGCCCCGCCGCTGGTCACGGTAGGTGACCCGCGCCACCTCAGCCGCCGGGACGGACCAGGCCCGTCTCGTACGCGAGCACGACCGCCTGGACCCGGTCGCGCAACCGTAGCTTCGTCAGCACATGGCCGACATGGGTTTTCACAGTGGTCTCGCTGACCGACAGCACCCGGGCGATCTCCGCGTTGGACAGTCCGCGCGCCATGTGGGTGAGCACCTCGCGCTCCCGGTCGGTCAGCGGCGCCAGCGCCCGCGCCGGCGCCGCGGCCGGGTCCGGCAGCACCTGGGCGAAGCGGTCCAGCAGCCGCCGCAGGATGCGCGGAGACATCACCGCGCCCCCGGCGGCCACCGTGCGGATCGCCGCGACGAGGTCCTCTGCCGGCACGTCCTTGGTGAGGAAGCCGCTCGCCCCGGCCCGCAGCGACCCGACGACGTGTTCGTCCTGCTCGAACGTGGTGAGCACGAGTACCCGCACCGGCAGCCGGGCCGACACGATCGCCCGGGTCGCGGCCACCCCGTCCAGGCGCGGCATCCGGACGTCCATCAGCACCACGTCGGGCAGCAGCCGCCGGGACAGGTCCACCGCCTCCGCTCCGTCGCCGGCCTCACCCACCACGTCGAGGTCGTCCTCCGCGCCGAGCACCATCCGGAATCCGGTACGCAGCAGCGGCTGGTCGTCGGCGAGCAGAACCCGCACCGGCCGGGACACGGCGCCCTCGGTCATGCGTCCCCCTCGTCGTCCGGGCGGCGGTCCGGCCGGGCATCAGCGCACGCCCACGCCCACCCGGCGTGAACCGGGCCGCGGTAACCACCGTAGAGGGCGCCGCCCGCGCGGTCGCCGATCAGGCCGCCCCGATCCCGCAGGTTGGCCGCACTCCGCGCGCCCGGCCCGCGCGGGATCGTGGGCGGTCTGTGTGCCGGGCTTGCGCGGGATCGCCGGTCCCCACGGTGGCCCGGCATCGCATTCGTCCGCGGTGACCCCGGCGCCCGGCTCGCCCCGCGGTGACCCGGTGCCGGACTCGCCCCGCGATGACCCGGCCCCGGACAAGCCCGGCCTGGGGGAGCGCCGCGCCCCGCTCGTTGAGCCCGTCGCCGATGGTGGGGCACGCCCGCACCCATGATCGACTCCACTTCGCCGAGGTGGCTGCGTCCCACCCCCATCGACCCCGCCACCTCCCCGAGGTGGCGCGTCCCGCCCTCGTCGACTCCGCCACCTCCCCGAGGTGGCTGCGCCCTGCTCCCGTCAACCTCGCCACTTGGGTGAAGTGGCCGGGGTGCTCGGTCGCCACCGGTGGTGATCCACGCCTGCTCGGGGAGGTTGCGGCATCGCGCACCGCTCGATCCCGCCACCTTCCCGAAGTGGCACGCATGCCCCACGGGGCGGGAAGCGGGCGGTCAGGTGGGGGTGGTTACCCAGCGGGATCGCGGGCGCTCTTGCGTGCTGGCCCTGCGCGGGATCGCCCGCCGATAGGGGGCCGTCCGGCCAGGCGTCAGCCCGGGCACCCGCCGGCAGGAGCGGAGGTCACTCGTCGGCGCCGGGCGCTACCGGGCGGGAGCGGGCGTCCACGAGCGGATCGGGTGCGGCGGCGGGCGCCGGGAACGGCGGCGGTGTCCCGCCGTAGCTCGGGCACAGCGCCTGGTGGTTGCACCAGTCGCACAGGCGGCTCGGCCGGGGACGGAAGTCCTGCCGGTCGGTGGCCTGCTCGATCGCCCGCCACAGCGCCACCACGGTGCGCTCGAAGCGCACCAGCTCGTCGGCGTCCGGCGCGTAGTCGCAGACCTCGGCGTCCTTGAGGTAGAGCAGGCGCAGCACCCGCGGCACCACACCCCGGGTGCGCCACAGCACCAGGGCGTAGAACTTGAGCTGGAACAGCGCCCGCGCCTCGAACGCCTCGCGCGGCGCACCGCCGGTCTTGTAGTCGACCACCCGCAGCGCGCCGTCCGGCGCGACGTCGAGCCGGTCGAGGTAACCCCGGATGAGCAGTTCGTCGTCCACCACCGCGGAGATCAGCGCCTCGCGCTCGGCCGGCTCCAGCCTGCGCGGATCCTCCACCGCGAAGTAGCCGTCCAGCAGCGCCGTCGCCGACCGGAGGAACTCCTGCGGCCCGACGGCGTCGCCGTCGGCGAACAGCGTGGCCAGCTCCGGCTCCTCGGTGAGCAGCCGGTCCCACTGCGGGGCGACCAGGTCACCGGCCGACTCCGGGGTGCGCGCGGCGGCAGGCAGGTCGAACAGCCGCTCCAGCACGGCGTGCACGAGCGTGCCCCGGGCCTGCTCGACGGTCGGCCGCTCGGGCAGCCGGTCGATGCTGCGGAACCGGTAGAGCAGCGGGCAGGTCTTGAAGTCGGCCGCCCGCGACGGCGACAACGAGGCCCGCACGGTGACCGGCGCCGCTGCCGCCGTCTGGTCGCCGGGACTGTCGATCATCGGTTCCGCCGTCATGCCCGGAAGGTTAGGGCACGCGTGTGACAGGGCCCCCGTCGCCGCACCGAAGCATGATCGGGACCGCGCGACCGCGGCGGCTCGCTCCCGGCGCTCACGTAGCATCGGGCCGGTGCAGCAGCGGAGCCGAGGACCCCGCCGGCCGGGGCTCAGCCTCGGCCGGGTCCTCGGGGTGCCGCTGCGCGTCGACGCCTCGATGCTGCTGCTCACGGTCGTGGTCACGGTGCTGTACGCGGCGCTGGCCCGCCGTCAGCTCGACCTCGGCCCGCTCGGCGGCTACCTCGTCGGCCTCGGGTTCGTGATCTCGCTGCTCGGCTCCGTGCTGCTGCACGAGCTGGGCCACGCGCTGACCGCCCGCCGGTACGACATCGGTGTGCGGGGGATCACGCTGGAACTGCTCGGCGGGTACACCGAGATGGACCGCGACGCCCCCAGCCCCCGGGTCGAGCTGCTGATCTCCCTGGCCGGCCCGGCCGTCTCCGCGGTGCTCGGCGCCGGCGCGGTCGCCGCCACCCTCGCCCTGCCCGCCGGCACGCTCGGCCACCAGCTCGCCTTCCAGCTCGCGGTCAGCAACGTCGTGGTGGCGATCTTCAACAGCCTGCCCGGGCTGCCGCTGGACGGCGGCCGGGCACTGCGCGCCGCCGTGTGGGCGCTCACCCGCGACCGCCACCGCGGCACCGAGGTGGCCGGCTGGGTGGGCCGGGCCGTCGCGCTGGGCACGCTGGCGCTGGTCGTGGTGCTCACCATGCGCCGGGCACTGGCCCCGCTGGCCCTGCCGCTGCTCCTGCTCGTCGCGCTGACGCTGTGGCGCGGCGCCGGCCAGTCGATCCGGCTGGCCCGCATCGGCCGCCGGCTGCACCTGGTCGACCTCGCCCGGCTGGCCCGCCCGGTGCTGCCGGTGCCCGCCGGTACCCCGCTGGCCGAGGCGCAGCGCCGCCGCGACGAGGCGGGCACCCCGGACGCGGCGCTCGGCGTGGCCGACTCGGCCGGCCGTACCGTCGCCCTGGTCGACCCGGCGCGCGCCGCCCGCGTACCCCCGGAACGGAGGCCGTGGGTCGCGGTGGACGAGGTGGCCCGCGACCTGGCCGCCGTGCCGGCCCTGCCGCTCGGGGCCGACGGCGAGCGGGTGCTGGAGACGGTGCGCACCCACCCGGGCGCGCAGTACGTCGTGACGGCAGGCGAAGATGTGGTCGGCGTGCTGCACATCGCGGATCTCGCCCAGCTCCTGGAACCCGAACGGAAGACGAACACGTGACCGCAGAGATCTCCACCGTCCCGGCGTTGCCCCCGGTGCACCGCGGGCCGTTCCGGCCCGGCGACCGGGTCCAGCTGACCGACCCGAAGGGCCGGATGCACACCGTGACGCTGGAGCCCGGCAAGGAGTTCCACACCCACCGCGGGATCCTCAAGCACGACACCCTGATCGGCCTGCCCGACGGCAGCGTGGTCACCACCGCCGGCGGCGGTACGGCGTTCCTGGCGCTGCGGCCGCTGCTGTCGGACTACGTGCTGTCCATGCCGCGCGGCGCCCAGGTGATCTACCCGAAGGACTCGGCGCAGATCGTCGCCATGGGCGACGTCTTCCCCGGCGCCAAGGTGCTGGAGGCCGGCGCCGGATCCGGCGCGCTGTCCTGCTCGCTGCTGCGGGCCGTCGGCACCGAGGGCGAGCTGCACTCGTTCGAGGTGCGCGACGACTTCGCGCAGATCGCCCGCCGCAACGTCGAGGCGTTCTTCAACGGCCCGCACCCGGCCTGGAACCTGCACGTCGGCGACGTCGCCGACTGCGCCGAGACCGGATTCGACCGGATCATCCTGGACATGCTCACCCCATGGGAGATGCTCGACATGGTCGAGCGGGCGCTCGTGCCCGGCGGCGTGCTGATCGGCTACGTGGCCACCACCCCGCAGCTGTCCGAGCTGGTCGAGGCGCTGCGCGAGCGCGGCGGCTGGACCGAGCCGCGCGCCTGGGAGTCGCTCGTGCGCGACTGGCACGCCGAGGGGCTCGCGGTCCGCCCGGACCACCGGATGATCGCCCACACCGCGTTCCTGGTGTCCGCGCGCAAGCTCGCCCCCGGGGTCACCGCGCCGCCGCGCCGGCGCAAGCCCAGCAAGGGCGCCGAGGCGTACGCGCAGCGCCGCGACGCCCTGCGCGCGGCCGCCGCGGCCCGCGCGGCGGAGGAGCCGCAGGAGTCCTGACCCCCGCCGCGAGGGCGCGCGCGCACGGGCGGATCATGTGTGCCGGTGGGGACGACACCTGAGCGGGTGGAGACGGTGGCATGAGCGAGCGGATCGGGGCGCGCGTCGGGCGGCGCGCCCGTGCCGGTGACCGGAACCGATGGCGGCGCCGCGGCGCGGGCCGGCGGGAGGCGGCGTGAGCAACCCCGGCTACGGCAACGGCGACCTGCCGGCCGTCTTCCCGGACTGGTCGCCCTACACGGACCTGGAGTCGGCCGCGCGGGCGTACCTGCGCGACCCGGACATCGCGCTGGAGGCGCTCGACGGCGTGCTGCGCGGCGCCTCCGTGCTCGGCTTCACGCTGGAACGCTTCGTCAACGAGGTGAACGGGGTGTGGCAGGAGGTCGTCGTCTGCGACGGCAGCCGGCTGGTGCTCTGGCACGGCGAGGACGTGCCGCCGGGGGAGGGGCCGCCCGGCGCGATGACCTCGTCGCTGCGGGTGGTGCCGCTGTCCACCGTCACCGAGGTCGGCTGCCGGCGGCGGCTCATGCGCGCCGACAACGGCACCGTACGGGTCGACAGCATCGACGTGTACCTGCTGCTCAGCTCGCTGGACGAGGCGCCACCCAGCGACGAGGCGATCGGCGCGCCCCGGCACGACGCGCTGCGCTTCGGCAAGACGCTGGACGACGGCGGGGCCGGGCAGATCGCCCGGCTGGAGGAGTTCGCCCGGCTGGTCGCCTCGGTGGTCGGCCGGCCCCTGCTCTGAGGCGGACGCACGACGGGCCGGGGACGTGTGTCCCCGGCCCGTCGTGTCCGTCCACGGTCAGTCGTCGGCCTCCGGGCCGGCCACCTCCACGCCGTCGCTGCCGCGCACCACGTGGATGCACTCGCCCGGGCACTCCTTCGCCGAGTCGATCACCTCGAGGCGCAGGTGCTCCGGCACGTCCACCCGGGCGCCCGGGGCCTGCCGCAGCTCGCCGTCCGGGCCCTTGACGTACGCCAGGCCGTCGACGTCGAACTCGAAGACCTCCGGCGCGTACTGCACGCAGAGCCCGTCACCGGTGCAGAGGTCCTGATCCACCCAGACCTGCAACTGGTCGGTCGCGACGTCGGTCACGAAGCACCCCCCATGTTCTCCCGTCCCACACTCCGACGGTACCCGAACGCCCGTACCCGCCCCGCGACCAGCCCTTCGCGATCAAGCTTCGGTGACGAGCGCGTTGCTGTGGACCGAATCGGGCTCATAGCGGCTAGTGTTAGGTCAGAACGTTCAAGCCCCCCGGGGAGGTGGGACGTGGCACGCAGCGACGACGCGGACTCGCGCGCCGCACGGTGGGAAAAGGAAGCCCACGATCTCTCCACGCAGGTCGCGTTCCTGCAAGAGGAACTCGCTCTGGTGCGGCGCAAGTTGACCGAAAGCCCCCGACACGTCCGGCAGCTCGAAGAGCGGCTGGCGGCCACCCAGGCACAGTTGGCGCGGCTGACCGAGAACAACGAACGGCTCGTGAGCACCCTCAAGGAGGCTCGCGCGCAGATCGTGACGCTCAAGGAGGAGATCGACCGTCTCGCCCAGCCGCCGAGTGGCTACGGCGTCTTCCTGGCCAAGCACGACGACGGCACGGTGGACGTGTTCACTGGTGGGCGCAAGCTCCGGGTGGCCGTCTCGCCCTCGCTGGAGGTCGACGAGCTGCGCCGTGGCCAGGAGGTCCTGCTCAACGACGCGCTCAACATCGTCGACGCGTTCGGCTACGAGCGGGTCGGCGAGGTGGTGATGCTCAAGGAGATCCTGGCGGGCCCCGAGGGCGCTCCGGGTGACCGGGCGCTCGTGGTCTCGCACTCCGACGAGGAGCGCATCGTGCACCTCGCCGAGACCCTGATCGGCAGTGCGATCCGGGCCGGCGACTCGCTCATGATCGAGCCCCGCTCGGCGTACGCGTACGAGCGGATCCCGAAGAGCGAGGTCGAGGAACTGGTCCTGGAGGAGGTGCCCGACGTCAACTACGAGGACATCGGCGGCCTCCAGGCGCAGATCGAGCAGATCCGCGACGCGGTGGAACTGCCCTTCCTGCACTCCGACCTGTTCCGCGAGCACCAGCTCCGGCCGCCGAAGGGCATCCTGCTCTACGGCCCGCCCGGCTGCGGCAAGACGCTCATCGCCAAGGCGGTGGCGAACTCGCTGGCCAAGAAGATCGCCGAGCGGGAGGGCAAGGAGCGGCACACCAGCTTCTTCCTCAACATCAAGGGCCCTGAGCTGCTCAACAAGTACGTCGGCGAGACCGAGCGGCACATCCGGCTGATCTTCCAGCGGGCGCGGGAGAAGGCCGGCGAGGGCACCCCCGTGATCGTGTTCTTCGACGAGATGGACTCCGTGTTCCGCACCCGCGGCTCCGGCGTCTCCTCCGACGTGGAGAACACCATCGTCCCGCAGCTGCTCAGCGAGATCGACGGCGTCGAGGGCCTGGAGAACGTCATCGTCATCGGCGCCTCCAACCGGGAAGACATGATCGACCCGGCGATCCTGCGCCCCGGCCGGCTCGACGTGAAGATCAAGATCGAGCGGCCGGACGCCGAGGCGGCGAAGGACATCTTCTCCAAGTACATCCTCGCCGGCCTGCCGCTGCACGCCGACGACCTGGCCGAACACGGCGGCGACGCCCAGGCCACCGTCGCGGCGATGATCGACGCGGTGGTCCTGCGGATGTACTCCGAGACCGAGGAGAACCGCTTCCTCGAGGTCACCTACGCCAACGGCGACAAGGAAGTCCTCTACTTCAAGGACTTCAACTCCGGCGCGATGATCCAGAACATCGTCGACCGGGGCAAGAAGATGGCCATCAAGGAGTTCCTCACCTCAGGCCGCAAGGGTCTGCGGCTGCAGCACCTGCTCGACGCCTGCGTCGACGAGTTCCGCGAGAACGAGGACCTGCCCAACACCACCAACCCCGACGACTGGGCGCGCATCTCCGGCAAGAAGGGCGAGCGGATCGTCTACATCCGCACGCTCGTCTCCGGCGGCAAGGGCGCCGAGGCCGGACGGTCCATCGAGACCGCCAGCAACACCGGTCAATACCTGTAGTCCGACCCTCGACGAAGGCCCGTGGCGCGTACGCCACGGGCCTTCGCGCGTACCCGGGGGAAGCCGCCACACCGGACCCGGCGCTGCCGCCACGCCCCCTGCGCGCGTCACGCCGACTACGCTCGACGTGACGGGGACCGGGACGGCGAGCGGGAGCGGGCAGGTCGATGAGCGTTAGACGGATCATGGGCACCGAGGTCGAGTACGGCATCTCCGTGCCCGGTCAGGCCGGAGCCAACCCGATGGTCACCTCCTCCCAGGTGGTGAACGCCTACGGGGCGCGGCCGGAACTCAACCGGGGCGGCCGGGCCCGCTGGGACTACGAGGAGGAGTCGCCACTGCGCGACGCCCGCGGGTTCACCTACTCCGGCGCCGCGTACGACCCGGCCGAGGCGCTCGCCGACGAGGACCTCGGGCTGGCAAACGTCATACTCACCAACGGCGCCCGCCTCTACGTCGACCACGCGCACCCGGAGTACTCCACGCCCGAGGTGACGAACCCCCTCGACGTGGTGCGGTGGGACAAGGCGGGAGAGCGGGTGATGGCCGAGGCGGCCCGCCGCGCCGCGACCATCCCGGGCACCCACCCGATCCATCTGTACAAGAACAACACCGACAACAAGGGCGCCAGCTACGGCGCGCACGAGAACTACCTGATGCGCCGGCAGACGCCGTTCGCCGACATCGTGGCGTACCTGACGCCGTTCTTCGTCACCCGGCAGATCGTCTGCGGCGCCGGGCGGGTCGGCATCGGCCAGGACGGCGGCCAGGCCGGCTTCCAGATCTCCCAGCGGGCCGACTTCTTCGAGGTCGAGGTGGGACTGGAGACGACGCTCAAGCGGCCCATCATCAACACCCGGGACGAGCCGCACGCCGACGCCGACAAGTACCGCCGGCTGCACGTCATCATCGGCGACGCCAACCTCTCCGAGATCTCCACGTTCCTCAAGGTCGGCACCACCTCGCTGATCCTCGCCATGATCGAGGAGAAGGCGCTCGGCGCGGACCTGGGCATCGCCGACCCGGTGGCCGAACTGCGCGCGGTCAGCCACGACCCGTCGCTCAAGCACCTGATGCGGATGCGCGACGGCCGCAAGCTCACCGCGCTGGACGTGCAGTGGGCGTACCTGGAGCGGGTGTCCTCCTTCGTGGACGACCGCTACGGCAAGGACGTCGACGCGCAGACCGCCGACGTGCTGCGCCGCTGGGAGAGCGTGCTGGACCGGCTCGGCCGGGACGCCTTCGAGTGCGCCGACGAGCTGGACTGGGTGGCCAAGCTGCGGCTGCTGGAGGGTTACCGGGAGCGGGAGAAGCTCGCCTGGGGCTCGCACAAGCTGCAACTGGTCGACCTGCAGTACTCCGACGTGCGGCCGGAGAAGGGCCTCTACCACCGGCTGGTGCAGCGCGGCTCGATGAAGACGCTGCTCACCGACGAGCAGACGCGCACCGCGATGACCGAGCCGCCGGAGGACACCCGGGCCTACTTCCGGGGCCGCTGCCTGGACCGGTACGCCTCCGAGGTGGTCGCCGCGAGCTGGGACTCGGTCATCTTCGACGTGGGCCGGGAGTCGCTGGTCCGGGTGCCGATGATGGAGCCCGAGCGGGGCACCCGCGCGCACGTCGGTGAGCTGTTCGACCGCTGCGAGAGCGCCAAGGATCTGCTGGAGACGCTCACCGGCGGGTGACCCCGATGCCGGAAGGCCCGCCGGGTGCCGGAAACGGGCACGCGACGGGCCTTTCGTCGCTCCCGCGAGGTAAGTTGATCGCAGGCGATCGTGGAGGAGGCACCACCATGGCTACGCAAGAGGGTGGGCAGACCCAGTCCGGCAAGTCCCGCGAGGAGGTCGAGGAGGTCACCGCTGAGGCCAACCCCGAGGTGGCCGAGCGGCACGCCGAGATCACCGAGGACGTGGACGACCTGCTCGACGAGATCGACTCCGTCCTGGAGGAGAACGCCGAGGAGTTCGTGAGGGGCTACGTACAAAAGGGCGGTCAATAGGGCATATGTCCGTTTCGTCCGCAGGGCGACGGGCGGGCCGTCAACCGCCGGCACCACGATGATCGCGCCGGACGGGTGCGCGGGATAATCTGCTTCAACTGCAACGGTGGTCTTGGCCGGTCCCGGGACAGTCCCGTGGGGCCGGCCGGGGCGATCACGTACCTGAGAGGAACCACGTGGCAGCGGGTTTTGATCCATCCGGGCGTCTTCCAGATGTGTTCACCAACGCGGGGACGTCCTCCTTCACAGCGTTCCTGAGCAAGGTGGCCCCCGAGATGCTGCCCGGCCGTCGGCCGCTGCCGCCCGGCATGGCCGCCGACATGGCGCCGCACGCGACCACCATCGTGGCCATCTCGGCCGCCGGTGGTGTGGTCATGGCCGGCGACCGGCGCGCCACGATGGGCAACCTGATCGCCCAGCGCGACATCGAGAAGGTGCACCCGGCCGACGCGTACTCGCTCGTCGGCATCGCGGGCACCGCCGGCATCGGCATCGAGCTGATGCGACTGTTCCAGGTGGAGCTGGAGCACTACGAGAAGATCGAGGGCGCGATGCTCTCGCTCGACGGCAAGGCCAACCGGCTGGCGTCGATGATCCGCGGCAACCTGGGCGCGGCCATGCAGGGCCTCGCGGTGGTCCCGCTGTTCGCCGGCTTCGACCTGGCCGCGAGCGACCCGGCGCGGGCCGGGCGGATCTTCAGCTTCGACGTGACCGGTGGCCCGTACGAGGAGACCGGTTACGACGCGATCGGCTCCGGTTCGCTGTTCGCCAAGTCCGCGCTGAAGAAGCGGTTCCGGGCCGGCCTGTCGGTCGAGGACGCGACGCGGCTGGCGGTCGAGGCGCTCTACGACGCGGCGGACGACGACACCGCCACCGGCGGCCCCGACCTGACCCGGCGGATCTACCCGGTCGTGATGACCGCTACCGCCGAGGGCACCCACCGGCTCACCGACGCCGAGACGGCGGCGATCGCGGAGAGCGTGGTGTCCGGCCGGATGGAGAACCCCGGCGGCTGATGCCGCCCCGCACCGTCCACCGAGTCAGCAGTCCCGCAGAAGGAGAACCGCCGCCGTGGCCATGCAGTTCTACGCCTCGCCCGAGCAGATCATGCGCGACCGCTCCGAGCTGGCCCGCAAGGGCATCGCCCGGGGCCGCAGCGCGGTGGTCCTGAGCTACGCGGGCGGGGTGCTCTTCGTCGCCGAGAACCTGTCCAGCACGCTGCACAAGGTCAGCGAGATCTACGACCGGATCGGCTTCGCCGCTGTCGGCCGGTACAACGAGTTCGAGAACCTGCGCCGCGCGGGCGTGCGGATGGCCGACCTCAACGGGCTCAGCTACGACCGGCGCGACGTGACCGGCCTGGCCCTGGCGAACGCGTACGCGCAGACGCTCGGCGCGATCTTCACCGAGCAGTCGAAGCCGTTCGAGGTGGAGATCTGCGTGGCCGAGGTGGGCGCCAGCGCCGAGGACGACTCCCTCTACCGGGTGACCTACGACGGCTCGGTGAACGACGAGCCGGGCCGGATGGCGATGGGTGGCCAGGCCGAGGCGATCAGCGGGGTGCTGAAGAACGAGCACCGGCCGGAGATGTCGCTGTCGGAGGCGGTCCGCGCCGCCATGAAGGCGCTGAGCAGCGTCGGCGGCGAGGGTGGTGCGGCCCGCACGATCGCCGCGAACCAGCTCGAGGTGGCGGTCCTGGACCGGCGCCGGGTGGGGCGTACGTTCCGGCGGATCACCGGCGCGGCGCTGACCGCGCTGCTGAACGGCGAGGCCGAGGGGGACGTCGCGCCGGCGCCGGGCCGGGCGAAGACGCCGACGGTGCCGACGGAGGAGGCGAAGAAGCCGACCACGTCGGCGGGTTCGGCCGATCTGGAGGGCAACGCGGAGGACAAGCCCGCCGAGTGAGATCCGCGCTCGCGGACCCCGCCACCTCGCCGAGGTGGCGGGGTCTTTCGTGTACGGAGCCCGCCACCTCCCCGATCCGGTGGGGGAGATCGCAAGCGGCGAGCGTCGGCGCTGCCCATCGGAGGCTCCGGGCGGCTAGTGTCTCATCATGGAGCGGCGAATCTTCGGCCTCGAAACCGAGTACGGCGTCACCTGCACCTATCGCGGGCAACGCCGACTGTCCCCCGACGAGGTCGCGCGGTACCTGTTCCGGCGGGTGGTGTCGTGGGGCCGGTCGAGCAACGTGTTCCTCCGCAACGGCGCCCGCCTCTATCTCGACGTCGGTTCGCACCCGGAGTACGCGACTCCGGAGTGCGACTCGGTGACCGACCTGGTGGCACACGACCGGGCCGGTGAGCGGATCCTGGAGGGGCTGCTCGTCGACGCGGAGAAGCGGCTGCACGACGAGGGCATCGCGGGCGAGATCTACCTGTTCAAGAACAACACCGACTCGGCCGGCAACTCGTACGGCTGCCACGAGAACTACCTGGTGTCCCGGCACGGCGAGTTCGGCCGGCTGGCCGACGTGCTCATCCCGTTCCTGGTCACCCGGCAGTTGATCTGCGGTGCGGGCAAGGTGCTGCAGACGCCGCGCGGCGCGGTCTACTGCCTGTCCCAGCGGGCCGAGCACATCTGGGAGGGCGTCTCGTCGGCGACGACCCGCAGCCGGCCGATCATCAACACCCGGGACGAGCCGCACGCGGACGCGGAGCGCTACCGCCGGCTGCACGTGATCGTCGGCGACTCGAACATGAACGAGGTCACCACGCTGCTGAAGGTCGGCACCGCCGACATCGTGCTGCGGATGATCGAGGCCGGCGTGGTGATGCGCGACCTGACGCTGGAGAACCCGATCCGGGCCATCCGCGAGGTGTCGCACGACATCACCGGCCGGCGCAAGGTGCGGCTGGCCTCCGGCAAGGAGGTCTCGGCGCTCGAGATCCAGCAGGAATACCTGGCCAAGGCGACGGAGTTCGTGGAGCGCCGGGGCGGCGACCAGACCGCGAAGCGAGTGGTCGACCTGTGGGGCCGGGTGCTGCGCGCGGTCGAGACCGGCGACCTGGACCCGGTGGCCCGGGAGATCGACTGGGTCACCAAGCTGAAGCTGATCGAGCGCTACCAGCGCAAGCACGACCTGCCGCTGTCGCACCCGCGGGTGGCGCAGATGGACCTGGCCTACCACGACCTGCGGCGCGGGCGCGGCCTGTACGGGCTGCTGGAGCGCCGCCGCGAGGTGGACCGGGTGGCGACCGACCCGGAGATCTTCGAGGCGAAGGAGACGCCGCCGCAGACGACCCGGGCGCGGCTGCGCGGCGAGTTCATCCGGCACGCGCAGGAGAAGCGGCGCGACTTCACCGTGGACTGGGTGCACCTGAAGCTGAACGACCAGGCGCAGCGCACGGTGCTGTGCAAGGACCCGTTCCGGGCCTACGACGAGCGGGTGGAACGGCTGATCGCCAGCATGTGATCGTGCGGGCGGCCGGTGCCCGGCACCGGCCGCCCGTCCACGGGTACGCTGGCGTCGCGATGAACACTTCCGAATCCGCCGGTGGGCCCGGCCGCGAGACGTCCTCGGACCGTGACGGCACCGAGAAGCTCAACTGGATCGACCGCCGGCGGGAGAAGATCCGCGCCGAGATCGAACGCAACAGGCGCGGCGACTACACGGTGCCGACATGGGTGCTGGCGGTGGCGCTGGCGCTGATCGTGGGCGCCTGGCTCGGGCTGATCCTCTTCCTCGGCTGAGCGCCGCGCTGGTCAGCCGAGTCCGCGACGCCGGCCGCGCCTGTCCCGCGACGCCGGCCACCGGGGTCCGGTAGCGGGCCGCGCCGGTCAGTTCAGCAGGCCCGCCGCGTACCGGCCGGCGGCGGCCGCGGCCAGGAAGTAGGCGTGGTCGGCGTCCAGGCCCCGGCTCATCGTGGACAGGCCTACCGGACTTGCCCGCAGCGCCGCGTCCAGGCCGTCCGTCGGCACGGTGACGATCCGGTGCCGGTCGGCCAGCGGCGTCAGCGCGGCGGCGACCTCCGCGGCCAGGCCGGGGTCGAGACCATCCGGCACGACCAGCTCCGCGGGGGCCAGCGCGACCCGGCCGTACGCGGTCAGGCTGTGGTGGGAGACGCCGCGGTGCCGGGGCCGGGCGTCGGCGTCGGAGATGCGCAGCGAGCCGACCGGGCGTCCGCCCAGCGTGGCGATCGCGTTCACCGCCTCGCCGACGGCGACGCCGGAGAAGCCCCACCGGGTGCCGGTGCCGAGGTTGCCCGGACCTTGGGCGACGATCGTCAGGTCGGCGTCGAGCACGTGCCGGGCGGCGAGCAGGCCGCTGTGCAGCGTGCTCGCCTCCAGGTCGCCGCCGAACGCCTGGCCCACGCTCACCGTCCCCACGAGGTGCCCGGCCAGCCCGGCCAGGGTGCGGGAGAACCAGGCCGGCAGCGCCCCGCCGTCGGTCAGCACGTACGCGACCCGGGCGTCGGGCGCGTCGGCGCGTACCCCGGCCAGGATCGCCGGCAGCGCGGAGTGCAGGTCGGCGGTGACCACCGGCATGCCGTCGACGGTGTCGGCGGCGGCGAGCCGGTCGTGGTGCGGTGACGCTTCCTCGTCCACGCCGAGCAGGATCGGTTGCAGTGGCGTGTAGCGGGCCTTGACCAGATGCCCGGCGTCGCGGCTGTCGCCGGCCTGCGGCGGGTCCGGGGGCAGCCGGTCGGGCAGCGCGACGACCAGCGCGTAGCCGCCGGTGCCGAGGCCCATCAGCAGCGCGCCCGCGTTGAGCAGCACCCGGTCGCCGGGTTCCGGCTCGCCGACCAGGGCCGGGTAGGCCAGGGCGCGCATCCTGGTGCCGTCGGGCAGGTCGACGTCGAGTTCGACGGCGCCGGTCCACCGTCGCCGTACCGTCGTCACCGTGCCGGACCGCCATCGCACCATGCGGTGCACGGTATCGGCCGCCACCGGGACGGGCGCCGGGCGGGTCAGGCGTCCGGGTCGTCGACCGGGCGGCCCGCCTCGTCCTGGGTGGTGCGGGCCGGCCGGCCGGCCGAGCGGGACCGGGTGGGGTCGAGGAAGACGTACGCGATCTCCGGGAAGTGCCCGGTGAGCCGGCGTTCGGCCTCGTCGGCAGCGGCCTCGATGTCGGCGCCGGTGGCGTCGTCGCGGAAGTCGACCTTGGCGGCGACGAGGATGTCGTCCGGGCCGAGGAACATGGTCATCAGCGTGTCGACCCGGTCCACCGTCGGCACGTCGGCCAGTTCCCGTTCGATGCGCCGGTGCAGCCGGTCCGACACCGAGCGGCCCACCAGCAGCGAGATGTTGCTGCGCGCCAGGACGGCGGCGACCACGAGCAGCAGCACGCCGATGAGGATCGAGGCGATGCCGTCGTACAACTCGTCGCCGGTCAGGTGCGACAGGGTGAGCCCGCCGGCGGCGATCAGCAGGCCGATCAGCGCGGCGCTGTCCTCCAGGAAGACCGCCTTGACGGTGGTGTCGGCGGTCAGGCGCAGGTAGCGGCGCGGGGTGGTGCCCCAGCGGCGGGACTCGCCGCGCACCTGCCGGACCGCCCGGGCCAGCGACACCGACTCGATCGCGAAGGAGACCGCCAGCACCACGTACGCGACGAGGTATTCGCCGCTGTGCTCGTGCACCAGGATGGTGGTGACGCCGTGCGTGATGGCGAAGCCCGCCCCGGCGACGAAGGTGAACAGCGCGGCGAGGAACGCCCAGACGTAGCTCTCCTTGCCGTACCCGAAGGGGTGCCGGGTGTCGGCGGGCCGCGCGCCGCGGCGCAGTGCCAGGTAGAGCAGTACCTCGGTGGTGGTGTCGGCGAGCGAGTGGGCGGCCTCGGAGAGCATCGCCGCCGAGCCGGAGATCAGGCCCGCGACCAGCTTGGCGACGGCGATGGCGAGGTTCGCCGCGCCGGCCACCACGACGGTGCCGACGCTCTCGGTCTTGACCTCCGGTTCCGCCATGCGATCACCCTATGACCGGTCGATGTCCGCCGCCGGGCGGGAAGACCCCCGCGCCGCGCCGCGCGGGTGCCCGCGCCCGACGTGCGGGCTGCTAGCGTTTGGGCCGTGTCCCGGACCCGTACCGAACGCCTGGTCAACCTGGTGATCTGCCTGCTGTCGACGCGACGCTTCCTGACCGCCGCGCAGATCGCCGCGACCGTGCCCGGCTACGAGCACGACCCGGACGACGCCAAGGACCACGAGGCGTTCCAGCGCAAGTTCGAGCGCGACAAGGCCGAGCTGCGTGAGCTGGGGGTGCCGCTGGAGACCGGCACGGCGAGCGTCTTCGACGCCGAGCCGGGTTACCGGATCGCGCCGCGCGCGTACGCGTTGCCCGACATCCCGCTCGAACCGGACGAGGCCGCCGCGGTGGGCATCGCCGCTCGGCTGTGGCAGCACGCCGGCCTGGCCGCTGCCGCGTCGTCCGGGCTGGCGAAGCTGCGCGCCGCCGGCATCGACGTCGACCCGCAGGCCACGCTGGGCCTGGAGCCGATGGTGACTGTCGACCCGGCGTTCGCGCCGCTCACCGCCGCCGCGCGGGACCGCCGCGAGGTGAGCTTCGACTACCGGGTGCCGGACCGGGACGCGCCCACCCGCCGCCGGGTGCAGCCGTGGGGCGTGGTGTGCTGGCGCGGCCGGTGGTACGTGGTCGGCCACGACCTGGACCGCGCGGCGACCCGCTGCTTCCGGCTGTCCCGGGTGGTCGGCACGGTCCGGGCGACCGGCGAGCCGGGCGCCTACGAGCCGCCCGCCGGTGTCGACCTGATCAGCCACGTGGCCCGCTGGTCCGGGCCGGTGGAGCGCACCGGCCGGGCCACCGTGCTGGCCACACCGGGGCGCGCCGCCGGGCTGCGCCGCTGGGCGGTGGAGTGCCAGGCCGGTCCGGACGGCGACCGGCTGGTGCTGCCGTACGCCGACGCCGACTACCTGGCCGGTCAGATCGTCGGGTACGGCCCGGACGTCCGCGTGCTGGAGCCACCGGAGGTGCGGGAGGCGGTCATCCAGCGCCTCAAGGAGGTCGCCGCCCGCCACGACGAGCTGGCAGTGACCGGGGGTGCCCGGTGACCCGCCCGGCGGCCCGCGCGGGCCGTGCCTCCGCCGACCGGCTGGCGCGGCTGCTCAACCTGGTGCCCTACCTGCTGGCCCGGCCCGGCATCGAGATCGCCGAGGCGGCGCACGACCTCGGCGTGACCGAGAAGCAGCTCCGGGAGGACCTGGAACTGCTCTGGGTGTGCGGGCTGCCCGGCTACGGCCCCGGTGACCTGATCGACATGGCGTTCGACGGCGACCGGGTGACGATCACCTACGACGCCGGCATCGACCGGCCGCTGCGGCTCACCCCGGACGAGGCCCTGGCTCTGGTGGTGGCGCTGCGGATGATCGCCGAGACGCCGGGCGTGGCCAACCGGGAGGCGGTCGAGCGGGCACTCGCCAAGATCGAGAACGCCGCCGGTGACCTGGCCGGAGCGCCGGTCGAGGTCCGTCTGCCAGGTGACAGCGCCCGGGTACGCGAGCTGCGCGCCGCCGTCGAGCGTGGCCGGGCGCTGCGGATCACCTACTACACGGCGGCCCGGGACGAGACCACCGAACGCACCATCGACCCGCTGCGGATGCTGATGGTCGGCGGCCGGGCGTACGTGGAGGCGTGGTGCCGCCGCGCCGAGGCGGTGCGGCTGTTCCGGGCGGACCGGATCGACGCGGTGACCGAGCTGCCGGAGCAGGCGGTCGTGCCGCCGCAGGCCCGCCCGCACGATCTGAGCGACGGGGTGTTCCGCCCGTCGGCCGACCTGCCGCTGATCACGCTGCGGATCGGCCGGGGCGAGCGGTGGATCACCGAATACTATCCGTGCGAGCGGGTCGAGGCCGACGGCGAGCAGTGGGTGGTGTCGCTGCGCGTCACCGACCTCGGGTGGGCCCGGCGGTTCGTGCTCGGGCTCGGCCCGGAGGTGACCGTGGTGGCCCCGGCCGAGCTGGCCGAGCAGGTACGCGCCCAGGCCGTGGCCGCGCTCGACGCGTACGCCACCCCGGCCGGCAGCGCCGACCCGGCGGCGGCCGGCGTCACCCGATAGGCTGACCGCCGTGGTGACGTGGATCGTGCTCGGGGTCGTGGTGTTCGCGCTGGTCGTACTGGCCCTGGCGATCCGTCCGGTGGTGAGCCGCCTGCCTGGGCTGCGCCGTTCCGCGCTGGCGTTGCAGCGCCGGGCGGGCGAGGCGGAGTCGCTGCGGTCGGCCGCCGAGCAGTTGCAGGCGCGGGCCGAGTCGCTCCAGGAGCGGGCGGCGCTCGCGCAGGAGCGGATCACGTTGATCAAGGCCAAGCGCGGCGACTGATCGACGGCTGTCGGCCCGGTGAGCGTCGTCTGCGCGTTCCCGGGTGGTTACGCGCAGGAATGCGCGGACCTGGACGGTTGACGGGACACTTCGGGTTGGTCGAAACTTCACCGATCGGGCCCGCACCGGCAGGCCCGCGGGGGTGGCAAGCCGCTGCGACACACGTACGATGGGCGACGACCCACCCCTCACCGACACAGAGCGACTGGAGCTTCCCATGGGTGCCCTCAAGCCGTGGCACATCGCCGTACTCGTGGTCGTGCTGATCCTGCTGTTCGGCGCGAAGCGGCTCCCCGACGCGGCCCGCTCGCTGGGCCGCTCGCTGCGGATCATCAAGGCCGAGACCAAGAGCCTGCACGACGACGACCGCGATCTCGCCGAGAAGGCCGACGCGCAGGCCGGCTACCAGCCGCTCCAGCCGCAGCAGCCCGTGCAGGGGCAGCCGTACGCCCAGCAGCAGTACACGCAGCAGCCGTACGCGCCGCAGCCGCAGCAGCCCGTGGCCCCGCCGGCCGACCCGGTGCAGCGCGTCCGCGAGAACTGATCCGAGAGGGCCTCAATCACCGTGGCCTTCGGGTTGAAGAAGCGCGGCCCGAGCAACTTCGCGCGGGCCGCCGACGGCTCGATGACGCTCATCGAGCACATCCGTGAGCTGCGTAACCGGCTGTTCCGGGCGTCGCTGGCGATCCTGGTCGGCTTCGGCTTCGGCATCTGGCTGGCCGAGCCGGTCCGGGTGCTGCTGTCGAAGCCCTACTGCGACCTGCCGCAGTCGTTCGACCCGGCGACCGGCAAGTGCAAGTTCGTGCAGCTCGGTGTCGCCGACGTCTTCCTGCTGAACCTCAAGATCGGCCTCTGGGTGGGCCTGATCATCGCCGCGCCGATCTGGCTCTACCAGCTCTGGGCGTTCATCGCACCCGGCCTGCACCGCCACGAGCGGCGGTACGCGTACGTCTTCACCGCCCTGGCGGCCCCGCTGTTCGCGGCCGGCGCGGTGCTGGCGTTCTTCGTCACCACCAAGGGGCTCGAGTTCCTGCTCGACGTCTCCGGCGACGACATCGCGACCAATCTCGAGGTGACCCGCTACATATCGTTCGTCACGAACCTGATCCTGCTGTTCGGTGTGGCGTTCGAGTTCCCGCTGATCGTGCTGATGCTCAACTTCGTCGGCCTGGCCAGCGCCAAGCGACTGCTGAGCTGGTGGCGGGTGGCGGTGTTCGTGTTCTTCGCGTTCTCCGCCGTGGTGACGCCGACGCCCGACCCGTTCGGCATGACCGCGCTGGCGATCTGCCTCTGCGCGCTCTACTTCGCCGCGGTGGGGGTGGCGTTCCTCAACGACAGGCGGCGCGGCCGCGGCCGTGAGGCCTACGCCGGCATCGCCGACGACGAGGTGTCACCGCTGGACCTGTCGGACGAGCCGGTGCCCACCGGCGGCCGGATCGCGGCGTCCGAGCCGATCGGCGCACCCGAGCCGATCGTCGCCCCGAAGCCGATCGAGCGCCGCTACGACGACATGACCTGACCGACCCCGCTCACCGCCGGACGCCGTCCCCACCTCACGGGGACGGCGTCCGCGTTTCCACGGCAGCCTTTCCGAGCCCTCCCGGCGCGCCCCACCCCATCCCACGTCGATCTTGGACTTTGTGCCCGCCCAGTGCCCGATATCCACTCTTTGCCGGGGCCGAAACTGCAAGATCGCCGGGGCGGGGCGGGGCGGGGCGGGGCGGTCAGGTGAGGCGGCGGGCTGCTGTGGGGTGGGGTGGGGGGACGGAATCCGGGTGTAGGATAGCGGCTATGGTCTCGGCGCCGTCGACCAGGCGCGGCCCGGCGCGCACGATCAGCCCGTCCGCGTCCAGCGCCCACACCTGCGCGTCCGGGAAGTGACCGGCCACCGCGGCGGCCTGCTCGGCCGCGCCGCCGAGACGGAATCCGCAGGGCGCCACCAGCACCACCTCGGGACGGGCGGACCGTAGCGCCGCCCAGGTGGTGGGCGTGGACCGGGCGCCGCGATGGGTGGCGACCGGCTCGCCTCCGGCGACGTCGACCAGGTCGGGGATCCAGTGCCCGGCGCCGAACGGCGGGTCGACCCACTCGACCACCGCGACCCGTGGCCGGGGCCGGCCCGCCACCGCCGCGCGGACCGCCGCGAGCCGGGCCCGCAGACCGTCGACGAGGGCCTCCGCGCGTTCCGGCACCCGGGCCGCCGCGCCGACCGCGCGGATCGACTCCAGCACGTCGTCGAGGGTGTACGGGTCGAGTGACAGCACGTCGGCCCGGCACCCCAGGTGGTCCACGGCGTCGGCGACCCGGCCCGAGGGCAGCGCGCAGACGCGGCACAGGTCCTGGGTGAGGATCAGGTCCGGGTCCAGCCCGGCCAGCGCACCGGCGTGCAGCGTGTAGAGGTCGGCGCCGGCCGCCACCTGCGCCCGGACGTACACGTCGATGTCGCCGGGACTCATGCCGCGGGTGTCCCGGCCGCCGACGACCACTGTGGTGCCCGACCGGTACGACGCGGGCACCTCGCACTCGAACGTGACGCCGACCAGGTCGTCGCCGAGGCCGAGCGCGTACACGATCTCGGTGGCGGAGGGGAGCAGGGAGACCAGGCGCATGCCCGCCATCATGCCCCGCGCGCGGACCACCGCCGGCCGGGGCCGGACTTCGGTCGCCCTCGGGCCTTGCCGGGACGCCGTACGCGCTTAGACTCTGCTGACTCCGCCGAGCCCCCCGGGCGGTGTGCCGGGGTGCGTCGGCGCCCCGTTCCGGTCAGCCCGTCTGACCTGTGCACCGGAGAACCCGATGAAGAGCCGTACCGCCGCCGTCCTGACCGTCCTCTGCGCGGCCACCGCGCTCACCGCCTGCGGTGACGACGAGCCCGCGCCGAAGGGCCAGCAGGTGCCGGTGACCGCCACCGACACCAGCTGCGAGGTCACCACCACGCTGTTCACCCCGGGCACCGTCACCTTCACCGTGACCAACCGGGGTCAGCAGGCCACCGGGGTCTACGTCTATGGCCGGGAGGGCGACGCCTTCACCAAGGTGATCGCCGAGGTCGCGGACGTGCCGGCGGGCCGCACCGGTGACCTGCGCGCGTCGCTGCAGACCGGCACGTACGAGGTGGCCTGCAAGCCGGGCCGGCAGGGCGACGGCGTGCGTACGAAGATCACCGTGTCGGACGACGGCAACCTGGCCAGCGCCGCGGCCGAGGTGGCCTACGACCGGTCGGTGACGATCGAGCTGACCGACGACGCGATGACCGGTGTGGACGCCCTGATCGCGGAGCCGGGCGAGAAGCTCGCGTTCAAGGTGACGAACAAGACCGCCGGGGCCCGGACGCTGTACGTGCTCAACCCCGACGGCAAGCGGGTCGCCGAGATGAAGGCCGAGGCCAACGGCACCGCCGAGACGGTGGTGACGCTTGGTGCGGCGGGGGACTGGTCGCTGAAGGTCAAGGGCGACGGCGTGCCGTCGGTGAGCAAGCGGCTGGTGGTGCGCTGAGGCGGCCGCGAAAACCGTCGATCCGGGTGCATCCACCGGGGAGGGTCGGGGCGAAGCAATGGTCGTGACGACAGTCACGGACCTGGTCGCTTCGACGAAAGGCTCCCCGATGAACATCGCTCGTCTCGCCGCCCGGCTGGCCGTGGGCGCCACCGCGGCGGCGGTGGCCACCACCGCCGTCGCCGTGCCCGCCCAGGCCGGCACCAAGCAGCCGGGTACGCGGTCGCTGGCCGCCGTGCTCACCGCCGACAAGAGTGGCTTCGACCGCAACTCGCGGGACTTCGACGTCCTCACCAAGGCGGTCCTGACGGTGCTGCAGGCCAAGCCGGACTCGCCGGTGAAGGTGCTCACCGACGGCACCGTCGCGCTGACCGCGTTCGTGCCGAACGACTACGCGTTCCGCGAGCTGGTGCGGGACATCACCGCCGCGAAGAAGCTGCCCGGCGAGAAGGCCGCGTTCGACGCGGTCGCCGGCCTGGGCGTGGACACCGTGGAGGACGTCCTGCTCTACCACGTCGTGCCCGGCGCGACGATCGACCGGAAGGCGGCGCTGAAGGCCGACGGCGCGGACCTGACCACCGCGCTCGGCGCCACCGTCGAGGTGGACGTGAAGCGCTGCTGGTACGGCCGCGAGGTGCGCCTGGTCGACGCCGACACCAGCGACCGCAACGCGAAGGTGGTGCGGTACGACATCAACAAGGGCAACAAGCAGATCGCGCACGCGGTGGACCGGGTGCTGCGCCCGATCGACCTCCCCTGAACCACCCCCGCCACGGCGCCCGGCACCCCCTGCCGGGCGCCGTCGGCGTGTGCCGCCCACCCGCCGTGTGACCTGGCTCTGGTGGGCGGCGCGAGCTGTGCCGTACGGTGCTCGCCGTGACCGCGCACGATCATGTCCCGCCCGGCCCCGTCGCCGTGCTCGCCAACCCGACCGCGGGCCGGGGGCGGCACCGCGGTCTGCTGCCCGGGATCCTGGAGCGCCTCGCCGGAGCGGGCCGCCCGGTCGAGTTGCTGCGCGCGCGTACCCCCGAGGAGGCGGAGGCGGCGTGCCACGCCGCGGTCGCCGGCGGCGCCGGGGCGCTCGTCGCAGTGGGCGGCGACGGCACCGTGCACCGGGCGATGCAGGCGGTCGCCGGCACCGATGTGCCGTTCGGGCCGGTCCCGGCGGGCACCGGCAACGACTTCGCGGTGGAGACCGGCTTCCCGGCCGACCCGACGGCCGCGGTCGAGGTGATCACCGCGGCGCTCGCCGCCGGCCGCTCCCGGCCGGTGGATCTGGCGCGGCTGTCCCGGCCCGGCGAGGCCGGCCGCTGGTTCGGCGCGGTGCTCGCGGCCGGCTTCGACGCGATCGTCAACGAACGCGCGAACCGGATGCGCTGGCCGCGCGGCCCGCGCCGGTACGACCTGGCGATCGTGGTGGAGCTGGCCCGGCTGCGGCCGCGCCGCTACCGGCTGGTCCTCGACGGGGTGGCGCAGGAGGTCGACGCGGTGCTCGTCGCGGTGGGGAACACGGCCAGCTACGGCGGGGGCATGCGGATCTGCCCGGACGCCGACCCGCACGACGGCCTGCTGGACGTGGTGGTGGGCGGCCGGTTCGACAGGCGCACGCTGATGCGGGTCAAGCCGCAGATCTACCAGGGCACCCACGTCACGCACCCGCTGGCGCGCGTCTACCGGGCGCGGACGGTCGAGCTGGCCGCCGAGGGCATCACCACGTACGCCGACGGGGAACGCTCCCTCGACCTGCCGGTGACAGTCACCGCCGCGCCGGCGGCGCTGCGGCTGCTGCGCTGACCCCCGCCGGGTCCGCCGCGGACGGCGGGCCGGGAACGGCCGGCGGCGCCGGAGAAGGCGGCGCGGGCGAGGGCGGCGGCGCGGCGGCGCGGACCGCGCCGGCGCTCGCGGCGACCACGAGCGCGATGGCGAGCACCTCGACCGGGCGCAGCGCCTGGCCGAGCACCAGCCAACCGGCCACGGCGGCGATCGCCGGACCGAGACTCATCATCACCGCGAACGTCGCGGTCGGCAGCCGCCGCAACGCGGCCAGCTCCAGGCTGTACGGCAGCACCGAGGCGAGCAGCGCCAGCCCGGTACCGAGCCCCAGCACCATCGGGTCGGCCAGGCGACCACCGCCGTCCGCAAGCCCGAACGGCAGCGTCAGCAGCGCCGCGACGGTCAGCGCGAGGGCCAGCCCGTCCGCGCCGGGGAACCGCGCGCCGATGCGCGCCGAGCAGACGATGTACGCGGCCCACATGGCGCCCGCCGTCAGGGCCAGCGCGGCGCCGGCCGGGTCGAGCCGGTCGAACCCGCCCTGCCCGAGCAGGACCACACCGGCCAGCGCCAGCGCGGCCCAGCACCAGGCGGCCACCCGGCGCGCGGCGATCACCGACAGCGCCAGCGGCCCGAGCACCTCCAGCGTGACGGCCGGGCCGAGCGGGATCCGCTCGATCGCCTGGTAGAAGATCGAGTTCATGCCGGCCAGGGCCAGCCCGAACGCCAGCACCGCCGCCCAGTCGGGGCGTCCGTACCCGCGTACCCGGGGGCGGCACACCACGAGCATCAGCAGCGCGCCGATGGCCAGCCGCAACGTCACCGCGCCGGCCACCCCGGTACGCGGGAACAGCAGCGCGGCCAGCGCGGAGCCGAACTGCACCGACAGCGCCCCGCCGAGGACCAGCGCGACCCCGCCGAGCCGTCCCGGCGCACGCGGCGGCAAGGGGTGGACACCGGTCATGCCCCTGACGGTATCCGGTGCGCCGCGACGCGTTCGCGCCGCTGGGGGGTGTGCTCAGGCGGCCCCGGCCAGGTCGAGCACCGCGCCGAGCCCGTTCGGGCGGCCCGCGTCGGCGCTGGGCAGCACCAGCACCCCGCACCCCGCTGCCACCGCGCCCGCGTCGGCCGGCGTGTCGCCCACCATCAGCGTGCGCTCCGGGTCGACGCCGAGCATCCCGCAGGCCCGCAGGAAGATGCCCGGGTCCGGCTTGCAGCGCCCCACCTCGTACGACAGCGCGTACGCGTCGACGAGCGCGTCGAGGTCCCAGGCGGCGAACAGCGGCCGCAGGTCGAAACCGATGTTGCTGACCACCGCCACCTTCACCCCGGCCGAGCGCAGCGCACCCAGCACGGGAGCGGTGTCCGGGTACGGCACCCAGCCCTCCGGCACCAGCACCCGCTCGTAGAGCGCGTCGGCGAACCCGTCGATGCCGGTGTCCACGGTCTCGGCCAGCCCGGTGTACGCGCCCCGGTGCGCGTGCGGGTAGAGATCCCGGTCGGCCCACAGTTCGGCCAGCCGGGGCGGCACCCGCGCCGGTAGCGGGCCACCGGCACGCCCGGCGGTGAGCAGCCGGTCGGCCAGCGAGGTGGCCCGGATCCGGTCCAGTTCGACGCCGCAGGCGGCCGCGGCGGCGAGCACCCAGGCCAGCGGCTCCTCCACCTGGGCGAGGGTGCCGTGGAAGTCGAAGAGCACCGCCTCCACGGGCCGGCGGGACGGGCCCGGGCGGACGGCGTCGTCGGCGCCGCTCGAGACGTGGGGCAGTTCGGTACGGTCCGGCACGTCGTGCACCCTACCGACCGCTCCGACCGTCCTGCCGGATGGCCTTGACCGGTACTCCTCGGCAGCACCGATTAATCTTGGTGCCATGTCGAGCCCCGCCGAGCGGTACGCCGCGGCGCGCCGCCGGGCCGCGCAGGCCTCCGCCTTCCCGGCCCTGGACGAATTCTCACTGGATCTCGGGTTCGATCTCGACGACTTCCAGCGCGAGGCGTGCGAGGCGCTGGAGCGGGGCAGCGGCGTGCTCGTCTGCGCGCCCACCGGCGCTGGCAAGACCGTGGTGGGCGAGTTCGCGGTGCACCTGGCGCTGCGCGGCCGGCCCGGTGGCGACACGCCCGCGACCCGGCGCAAGTGCTTCTACACCACGCCGATCAAGGCGCTGTCCAACCAGAAGTACCACGATCTGGTGGACCGCTACGGCGCCGAGCAGGTCGGCCTGCTCACCGGCGACAACGCGATAAACGGCGACGCGCCGGTGGTGGTGATGACCACCGAGGTGCTGCGCAACATGCTCTACGCCGGCTCGGCCACGCTGGAGGGCCTGGCGTACGTGGTGATGGACGAGGTCCACTACCTGGCCGACCGGTTCCGCGGCGGGGTCTGGGAAGAGGTGATCATCCACCTGCCCGAGTCGGTCACGCTCGTGTCGCTGTCGGCCACCGTCTCCAACGCCGAGGAGTTCGCGGACTGGCTGGTCACCGTCCGCGGCGAGACCGCCGTGGTGGTCTCCGAGCACCGCCCGGTGCCGCTGTGGCAGCACATGCTCGTCGGCAAGCGGATGTTCGACCTGTTCCACGACGCCGACGCGGCCCGCAAGCACGACGTGCACCCCGAGCTGCTGCGCTACACCCGGGACACGATGCGCCGGCTGGAGCTGGGCGAGGGTCGCAGCGCCGGCCCCGGCGGCGGCCGTCGCGGTCCCCGCTGGCGCGGCCCGATGCGCCCGGACATCGTCGACCGGCTCGACCGGGAGGGGCTGCTCCCGGCCATCCTGTTCATCTTCAGCCGGGCCGGCTGCGACGCCGCGGTGCAGCAGTGCCTCGCCGCTGGGCTGCGCCTCACCTCCCCTGACGAACGCGCCGAGATCCGCCGGGTGGTGGAGTCCCGGGTCACCGCCATCCCCGGCGAGGACCTGTCCGTGCTCGGCTACTGGGAGTGGCTCGACGGCCTGGAGCGGGGCCTGGCCGCGCACCACGCCGGCATGCTCCCGGCGTTCAAGGAGGTCGTCGAGGAGCTGTTCGTCCGCGGGCTGGTCAAGGCCGTCTTCGCCACCGAGACGCTCGCGCTGGGCATCAACATGCCGGCCCGCTGCGTGGTGCTGGAACGCCTGGTCAAGTTCAACGGCGAGGCGCACGTCGACCTCACCCCCGGCGAGTACACCCAGCTCACCGGCCGGGCGGGCCGCCGGGGCATCGACGTGGAGGGCCACGCGGTGGTGGTCTGGTCGCCGGAGACCGACCCCCGGCACGTCGCCGGGCTCGCCTCCACCCGCACCTACCCGCTGCGTTCCAGCTTCCGGCCCTCGTACAACATGGCCGTCAACCTGGTCGGCAGCGTCGGCGCGGCGCCGGCCCGGGAACTGCTGGAGTCCTCGTTCGCGCAGTTCCAGGCCGACCGGTCGGTTGTCGGCCTGGCCCGGCAGGTGCAGCGCAACACCGAGACGATCGAGGCGTACGGTGCGGAGGCCGCCTGCCACCACGGCGATTTCGACGAGTACTTCGCGCTGCGGGTGGCGATCGCCGACCGGGAACGCGCTATCGCCCGGCAGGGCCAGACCCAGCGCAAGGCGGCGGCGGTCGCCTCGCTGGAGCGGCTGCGGGTCGGTGACGTGATCCGGGTGCCGTCCGGGCGGCGGGCCGGCCTGGCGGTGGTGCTGGACCCGGCCACCGGCGGGTTCGGCGAGCCCCGGCCGCTGGTGCTCACCCAGGACCGCTGGGCCGGGCGGGTCACCCCCGGGGACTTCACCACCCCGGCCGAGGTGCTCACCCGAATCCGGGTGCCGAAGCACTTCAACCACCGCTCGCCGGCGGCCCGGCGGGACCTGGCCGCCGCGGTCAGCGGCACCGGCCTGGATCGGCACGGCCGGCGGGGCGGCCGGTCCCGGCAGGCGGCGGGCGAGGACCACCGGCTCAGCCAGCTGCGCGTCGAGCTGCGCGCCCACCCGTGCCACGCCTGCCCGGACCGGGAGGAACACGCCCGCTGGGCGGAGCGGCGGCGCCGGCTGGAACGCGACACCGAGGAGCTGCGCGAGCGGGTGTCCGGGCGGACCGGCTCGCTGGCCCGTACCTTCGACCGGATCGTCGCGTTGCTGACCGCGCGCGGCTACCTGGCCGCCGACGGCGAGGTCACCGACGCCGGGCGGATGCTGGCCCGGATCTGGACCGAGGCCGACCTGCTGGTGGCCGAGTGCCTGCGCCGCCGGGTGTGGGACGGCCTGTCCCCGGCCGAGCTGGCCGCCGCCGTGTCGGTGGTGGTCTTCGAGGCCCGGCGGGACTTCGACGAGCGGGCGTCGCTGCCGCGCGGCGCGGTGGCCGACGCGGTCGACGAGACGCTCAAGCTGTGGGGCGACATCGAGGCGGACGAGGCGGCACGCGGCCTGGCCGTCACCCGGGAGCCGGATCTCGGCTTCGCCTGGCCGATCTACCGGTGGGCGCGCGGCGAGGCGCTGGCGAAGGTGCTGGCGAGCGGCCACCAGATCGACGGGGAGATGCCGGCCGGCGACTTCGTCCGCTGGGCGCGCCAGGTGGTCGACCTGCTCGGCCAGGTCGCCGACTCGGGTGGCGCCTCGGCCGAGCTGCGCGGCACCGCCCGGCAGGCCATCGCGGCGGTCAACCGTGGCGTGCTGGCCTACCACGCCTCCGCCTAACGGTCACTTTCGGTCAGCGATTGCCGGAAATCGACGCACCTCTGCGTCACGGCGCTACCACCCCGCGAATTGTCGGGGGGTCGATGCGCGCCCTGGTCAGGGCCTATCCCATCATTGCCCGGGGCGCCGTGGGTCGCGCTGAGCCGAGGGTGAGGGAAGGGCGTCGTGGGCGAGATCAATCACTTCGAGTACGGATGGATCACACCCGCGCTCAGCTACGCGTTGTCGGTGCTCGGCTCGGCGCTCGGCCTGGTCTGCGCCGGGCGGATCCGGACCGCCACCAGCGCCGGTCAGCGCGCCTGGTGGGGCCTGCTGGCCGCGTGGGCGCTGGGCGGCACCGCGATCTGGGCCATGCACTTCATGGCGATGCTCGGGTTCGCCGTCGGTGGCACCCGGATCCGCTACGACGTGCCGCTGACGGCCGCCAGCACGGCGATCGCGGTGGCGTCGGTCGGCATCGGGCTGGCGATCGTGGGCACCGGCCGGCTCGCCGCGCCCCGGCTGCTCGCCGGCGGGTTCTTCACCGGCGCCGGGGTGGCCGCCATGCACTACACCGGCATGGCCGCGATGCGCCTGGACGGCTCGTTCGGCTACGACCCGCTGCGGGTGACGCTGTCGGTGGTCATCGCGATCGTGGCCGCCACCGTCGCGCTCTGGCTGGCGATGACCGTCCGGCGCGGGCTCGCCATCGCCGCGTCGGCGCTGGTCATGGGCATCGCGGTCAACGGCATGCACTTCACCGGCATGAGCGCGCTGTCGGTGCACCTGCACGAGAGCCGCGGCCCGGCCTCCGGCACCGAGGTGAGCGGACTGCTGGTGCCGATCGTGCTGGCAGTGGTCTTCGGCGTGGTCGGGCTCGTCTACGCGCTG
Organism: Micromonospora sp. SYSU B005; assembly: GCF_055362685.1. Lineage (NCBI taxonomy): Bacteria > Bacillati > Actinomycetota > Actinomycetes > Micromonosporales > Micromonosporaceae > Micromonospora > Micromonospora sp. SYSU B005. Next base: position 317,523 of record NZ_JAXCFU010000007.1, read on the forward strand.
CTCGCCGCGCCGTCGGACGACGACCGGGCCGGGGCCGCGTACGTCAGTTCGCGGCTCGACGAGGCGCCGTACGCGGCCGCCGCCGAGCCTGCACCGGACCCGGTCGGCCTGCGCGCCCGCTCGACGCTGGCGCAGCCCGGCGCCCAGTTCCCGACCCGCCGGAGCACCGACCGCCCCTCGTGATCAACTGATCACGATCGGTCGCCGGCCAGCGCGTCGACGAGCCGGCGGCACGAGCCGGCCAGGTTCCAGCGCTGCGCCAGCTCCAGCAGCCGGTCCGGGTCGGCGGGGGACGTCGGCAGTGCCGGGTCCAGCTCGGGCAACGGCACGTCGGTGGCGACCCGGACCACCTTCGGCGCCACGGCCAGGTAGTCGCGGGCGGCGTCGAGCTTGGCCCGCAGCCCGGGCGCGAAACCGGAACGGGGATCGTCGAGCGCGGCCAGGATGCCGTCCAGCCCGCCGTAGCGGTCGATCAGCCGGGCGGCCGTCTTCTCGCCGACACCGGCGACGCCGGGCAGCCCGTCGCTGGGGTCGCCGCGCAGCGCCGCGAAGTCGGCGTACCGGTCGGCGGGCACGCCGTAACGGGTGCGGACCGCCGCGTCGTCGCAGTCGTCCAGCTTGGCCACGCCCCGGCCGACATAGAGCAGACGCACCGGGTGCGCGTCGTCGACGAGCTGGAACAGGTCGCGGTCGCCGGAGACCACCTCGACCGGGCCCGGCTGGGTCACCGCGAGCGTGCCGAGCACGTCGTCGGCCTCGTAGCCGTCGGCGCCCACGGCGGGGATGCCGAGCGCGTCCAGCACCTCCAGGATCATCGGCACCTGCGGGGACAGCGTGTCCGGCACGACCTCGCCGCCCTCGGGTGCGACCCGATGCGCCTTGTACGACGGCAGCAGCTCCACCCGCCACGCCGGCCGCCAGTCGTGGTCGAGCGCGCAGATCATCCGGTCGGGCCGGCGGGTGCGCACGAGCTGGGCGAGCATGTCGAGGAAGCCGCGTACGGCGTTGACGGGCTGGCCGTCGCCGGTCTTCGCGGCCGACTCGGGGATCCCGAAGTAGGCGCGGAAGTAGAGGCTGGGGGAGTCGATCAGGAGGATCGGCTGTCGGTGTGCCACGGCGACAAGCCTTCCACAGCCCTGTGACGCGATGGGGGAGGCGACCACCGGAGGCGGAAACCCGGGCGCGCGACGGGCGTGGCATGAGCAGACTGGCGGAGTGAGCTTCGTACCCGGCCTGACCCTGGCCCGCCGGTTCCACGACGAGGTGGTGGGTCCGCTGCTGGCGCGGCGGCTGCCCGGCCTGCCGTACTCCGCCGGACTGCTCGACGGCGGTTCCGAGCTGCTCGGCCTCGACACGCCCCGCTCCACCGACCACGACTGGGGTCCGCGCACCCAGGTCTTCGTGGGCGGCGCGCACGACGTGGCGCCGGTACGGGCGGCGCTGGACGCGGAGTTGCCGGCGCGGTTCCTCGGCTGGCCGACCCGGTACGCGGGCGGCCCGGCGGTGCGGCTCGGCACGGTCCACGCCGACGGCGACCGGCACGGCGTGACGGTGGACGAGCTGGGCGGATGGCTGCGGGAGCGGCTCGGCGCCGACCCGCGCGCCGGCCTGACGACGGCGGACTGGCTGGCGACGCCGACGCAGCGGCTGGCGGAGCTGACCGGGGGAGCGGTGTTCCACGACGGGCTCGACGGCGCGCTCACCGCCGTCCGCTCCCGGCTCGCCTGGTATCCGGACGACGTGTGGCGGCACGTGCTGGCCGCCGGGTGGCAGCGGGTCGCGCAGGCCGAGCACCTGGCCGGCCGCTGCGCCGAGGTCGGCGACGATCTGGGCAGCCGGGTCGTGGTCGCCGGACTGGCCCGGGATCTGATGCGTCTCGGCCTGCTGCTGCACCGGCGCTGGCCCCCGTACGCGAAATGGCTCGGCACGGTGTTCGCGGCGCTGCCGGGCGCGGCGCCGGTGGTGGACGGGCTCGCCGCAGCACTCGGCCCGGGTGACTGGCCGGCCCGGCAGCCCGGCCTGGTCCGGGCGCTGGAGACGGTCGCCGGCTGGACGAACGACGCGGCGCTGGCGCCGCCGGTGGACCCGGCCGCGCGGCCGTTCCACGACCGGCCGTTCCTGGTGCTGCACGCCGGCCGGTTCGTCGAGACGCTGCGCGTCGCGATCACCGACCCGGAACTGCGCGACCGGCCGCCGGTGGGTGCGGTGGACCAGTACGTGGACAGCGTGGACGTGCTCACCCACGCGGACCGCGCCCGCCGGGTGGCCGCGGTGGTTGTCGGCCCGCCGGGCGGAGCCTAGACTCCGATTCGAGTCGCATCGATCCGCGACTGTCTATCTCGTCTCCGAGGGTCCGGGCCGCCCGTCGCAGGCGCCTCGCCGGCGAGGACGCCGCCCCGTGCGGCGTTCCCACCACCGAGGAGAACAGCATGCTGTCCAGAATGAGCAGACTCCGGCTGCTCGGCGCGGCGCTCGCCGCCGCCGGGCTCGCCGTCGGAGCGGCGCTCGCCGTCCCCGGGCCGGCCTCGGCCGCCGCGCTGACCGAGGTGACGAACTTCGGCGCCAACCCGAGCAACCTGCGCATGTACCTGTACGTCCCGGACACCGTGGCGGCCCGTCCCGGGCTGCTGGTGGTCAACCACTACTGCACCGGCAGTGGCCCGGCCATGTACTCCGGCACCCAGTTCGCATCGCTCGCCGACCGGTACGGCTACATCGTGGTCTACCCGTCGGTGACCCGCAGCAGCAAGTGCTTCGACGTGTCCTCGCCGCAGGCGCTGCGCCGCGACGGCGGCAGCGACCCGGTGGGCATCAAGTCGATGGTGGACTACGTGCGGCAGCGCTACCCGGTCGACTCGCAGCGGATCTTCACCACCGGCACCTCGTCCGGCGCGATGATGACGAACGTGCTGCTCGGCGACTACCCGGACGTGTTCCGGGCCGGCGCCGCGTTCGCCGGCGTGCCGTTCGGCTGCTTCGCCACCACGAACGGCTCGGAGTGGAACAGCGAGTGCGCCAACGGCCAGGTGCTGAAGACCCCGCAGCAGTGGGGTGACCTGGTGCGCAACGCGTACCCGGGCTACACCGGCCCGCGCCCGCGGATGCAGATCTGGCACGGCACCAACGACGAGACGCTGCGCTACCCGAACTTCGGCGAGCAGATCGACCAGTGGACGAACGTGAACGGGCTGAGCCAGACGCCCGCGTACACGGACAGCCCGCAGGCCGGCTACACCCGTACCCGCTACGGCGGCACCGGCGGCACCGCGACCGTCGAGGCGATCAGCATGCAGGGCGTCACGCACAACCTGCCGGTGGACGCGGCCCAGGCGATCCGCTTCTTCGGCCTGGACTCCACCACGCCGCCGCCGACCACCGCGCCGCCCACCACGCCGCCGCCGACGACCCCGCCGCCCACCACGCCCCCGCCCACCACGCCTCCGCCCACGACGGCGCCACCGACCACGCCGCCGCCGTCGGGGGCCTGCCGGGTCGGGTACGTGGTGAACGCCTGGAACAACGGCCTGACCGCCGCGGTGACCGTCACCAACACGTCCACCACGGCGATCAACGGCTGGAACCTCGCGTTCACGCTGCCGAGTGGTCAGACGATCACCGGAGGCTGGAACGCCACGTACAGCCCGTCCAGCGGGGCGGTGACCGCCCGCAACGTGTCCTACAACGCGTCGATCCCGCCGGGCGGCTCGGTGGACATCGGCTTCCAGGCCACCCACACCGGCAACACCGGTAGGCCCGCCTCGTTCACGCTCAACGGCAGCGCCTGCACGACCTCCTGAGCGGGGTCGTGGCGGCATCCCGGCCGCGCCCGTCCCGACCGGGGCGGGCGCGGCCGGGCATGACCGCACCGGCGGCGGGTACCCGTGCCGGACGGACACCGGCGGGAACCGAAGGAGCGGATATGAAGGTCCGAAGCTCCCTGCGCGCGCTCAAGCGCAAGGCCGACTCGATCGTGGTCCGGCGCCGGGGCAAGCTGTTCGTCCTCAACAAGTCCGACCGGCGGCAGAAGGCCCGGCAGGGCTGAGCCCGCCGTCGCCGCGCGACCAGCTCAGGGAGTTCGAGACGCAGGTGTGGGACGCGACGTCGTGACGGCGGCGGCCGGCACGTCGTCCACCTCGGCGCGCCCGGCCAGGCGGGCGAGCGCGGAGGCGGCCAGCGGCCGGTAGATCCGTACCGAGTCGGCGAGCGCGGAGAAGTGCGAACCCGAGTTGTCGCCGTGGTAGCGGGTGGCGATCTCCACCTGCACGACCGGCAGCCCGGCGCGGACCAGCCGCAGCAGCACCGTCATCTCGTACTCGAAGCGGTCACCAGGGATCGTGGTGAGCCAGCCGAGCAGCGCGGCCGGGTAGGCGCGCAGCCCGGTCTGGGTGTCGCGCACGTCCCGGCCGGTCGCCAGCCGGAACGCCACCCGGGTCGCCGCGTTGCCGAACCGGCTGCGCGCCGGGACCTCACCGTCGAACTCGCGGACGCCGAGCGTCGGCGCTCCGGTGACGCGCATCCGGTCCGCCACGGCGCACACGTCGGGCACACCGTGCTGGCCGTCGGCGTCCACACAGACCACGTCGCGTCCCGGGTGGTGCGTCGAGGCGTACCGGAAGCCGGTGCGCAGCACCACGCCCTTGCCCCGGTTGACCCGGCGGCGCAGCACTGTCGCGCCCCGGGCGCGGGCCGCGTCCAGCACCCCGGCGGCGGCCGGGCCGCTGCCGTCGTCGACGACGAGCACGTCCGCCCCGGGCAGGGCGTCCCGCAGGTCGCCGACCAGCGGTGGCAGCCGGTCACCCGGTCGGTACACCGGCACGAGCACGATCACGGAACCTCCCGGGTGGACTCGCCCGCCGGCACGGTCCGCCGGGTCGATCGAGGACGCTCGTACCCCGGGCGCGCGGCGGTGAATCACCGCCGGGGCGTGAGGCGTCCGATCCGCTCGGCCGCGCGGGTCAGCGCGCGCTCGCGGCGCAGCGACGCCTCCGGGGTACGCACACCGAGGAAGCCGATCCGGCTCAACGCCCGGGCGGCCCGCTCCCGCCGGACGGGCACCGGATCGGGCGCGGTCACCGGCACGTCGGCCAGCGCCGGGCCGGACAGGCCGAGCACGCGCGCGGCGAGCAGGCGGACGCGGGGCAGGTGCCACGGGTGGGAGACCAGCCCGAGCGGGCGCCGCGCGGTGAACTCCGCCGCGCCCAGCAGTCCGTCCTGGACGGTGTGCGCCAGGTTCTGCAGCGTGGTGCGGGAGCGGGTCTCGGCCGCCGACCGGGCGTACGCGTCGAGCCCGGCCTCGCGCGCCAGCGCCCGCATCAGCTCCGCCTCCCGGTAGCCGGCGGGCGGGCCGGGCGCGCCGGTCGGGCCGTGCGGCCAGCCGCCGGTGAACACCACCCGGGCGTCCGGCGCGCGGCGGAACGCCTCGGCGTGCGCGCGGACGTAGGCCACCGCGGCCTCGGTGCGCGCGACGCTCTCCGCGGTGAGCCGGTAGCCGTCGTCGCCGGCCACCACCCCACGGCCGAAGACCAGCAGCACGGTGGCGGGAGACGTCATCCCTTCACGGTACGGCGCGGATCACTCGTCGTCCGGCGGCCAGGGTGGCGTGCCGACGCCGGTGATGCGGACGCCGCCCCACGGGTCCACCTCGGCCAGCCGGGCCCGGGTGACCCGTTCGCCGATCCGGACCTCCACGTCGCGGCGGCCGGAGCGCAGCAGCCGGACCAGGCGCGGTTCCGGCTCGACCCGCCCGGCCCAGTGGTAGCGGCCGTCGACCGGCTCGAACCGCCCGCCGCCGTGCAGCCGTACCGTGGTGCCGGCGATCTGGGCCGTGCCCTCCCAGGTCACCTGTCGATCCGTTCGTGCGCGCGGGTCAGCTCCGGTGGCAGGTCCGCGCCCCGGCGGACCCCCTCGATGCCGCTCCACAGCAGCGTGGTCAGGTATTCGGTGAGCGCGGCCCGGTGGATCGGCTGCCCGTGCGTGGTCCACCAGTCGCCGACCGCCTGCACGAACCCGACCAGCCCGTACGCCCACGGCTCGGCCGGGCCGGCGTCGAGGCCGAGCGCGCGCAGCCGGTCGCCGATGACCCGGGCCAGCCCGGTCGCGACCTGCCGGCTGGTGCCTGTCACCACCTGCTGGATGCCGGGGTGCCCGGACTCGTGCACGAGGAACCGGTAGAGCGACGGCTCGTACTCGACCACGCTCAGGTACGCGTCGATGGTCGCCTCGACCAGCGCGCGCTCCTCGCGTACCTGCTCCACGGCGGGGGCGATGGCGGCGACCACGCGCGCCGCGACCACCTCGCTGACCGCCAGCCAGAGCTGCGCCTTGTCGGCGAAGTAGCGGTAGAGCACCGGTTTGCTGACCCCGGCGGTGGCGGCGACCTGGTCCATGTCGACGCTCGGGCCGTGCTGCAGCAGCGCCTGCACGGCGGCCGCGATCAGTTCCTGCCGCCGCTGTTCACGGTGGTCGGCCCAGCGGTCGCGCCGCCCGCCGGAGCGGGGTGCGGCCGGCTCCCGGGGGGCGTCGGGGCCATTGACATCGGTGGTGGTCCGTCGCATGCTACCACTCGTAACAGTTACTCGAAGTTACGTCAATATGGAGGGGTCATGGCCGGATTCCCGCGCGAGGCGGTCGCCGACCGCCTGCTCTCCGCCTCGGTGCGCACCAGCTACGACCCCATGGTGGACATCGACTGGTCGGCGCCGCCGGTGCCCGGCGCGTACTGGCTGCCGCCGGAGCGCAGCAGCCTCTACGGCACCTCCCTGTGGGACGGACTGACCGAGGACCAGCGGGTCGAGCTGACCAAGCACGAGGTCGCGAGCGCCGCCGCCGCCGGAATCTGGTTCGAGACGATCCTCATGCAGATGCTGATCCGGCAGTACTACGACGCCGATCCGACCAGCCGGCACGCCCAGTACGCGCTCACCGAGGTCGCCGACGAGTGCCGGCACTCCGTCATGTTCGGTCGGCTCATCGAGGCCACCGGCGCGCCGGTCTACCGCGCCGAGCCGTTCGACCACCTGCTCGGGCGATGGCTCAAGTCCACAGCGACCGGCCCGCAGATGTACGCGGCCATCCTCATCGCCGAGGAGATCCTCGACTCGTTCCAGCGCGAGATCATGGCCGACGAGTCGTTGCAGCCGCTGATCCGGATGGTGTCGCGCATCCACGTGGTCGAGGAGGCCCGGCACGTCCGCTTCGCCCGCGACGAGCTGACCCGCCAGGTCGAGGCCGCCGGGCCGGTGGCACTCGCGTACGCGCGGCTGGTGATCGGCCGGGCCGCGTACTCGATCACGCGGCGCCTGGTGCACCCGCGGGCGTACGCGGCGGTCGGGATCGAACCGGCGGCCGGGCGGGCCGCGGCGCGTACGAACCCGCACTGGCGGGCCACGCTGCGCTGGTCCGCGCAGCGGATCGCCGACCACCTGACCGACCTGGGCCTGGTCGCCGGGCCGGGCCTGGTGCTGTGGCGCCGGGCCGGGCTGGTGGAGGGCTGACCGGCGGCGACCCGAAGGGGAAAGGACCGCCGCCGGCCGCCCGGTCAGGAGGTGGGGAAGTCGTCGGCGGTACGGATCCGGTCGCGCATGTACGCGCCGGACTCGGTGAGCACCGACGTCCCGCTGAACGAGCCGGACGCGCAGGTGCCCGGCCGGAGCGCCGCCGAGCCCTCGGGGGCGTCGGAGAACGTCCAGTTGGCGTAGCTGATCTTCAGCCGGTCGAGCAGGTCGAGCCAGGCGTTGCTGCTGGCGGTGTCGACGGCGCCGTCACCGGTGTAGGTGACGGTGCCGAACTCGGTGACGAACAGCGGGAGCCGGCTCGCCGCCCGCTGCACCTCGTTGCGGTAGTTGTCCTTGTGCGACGCGGCGTAGAAGTGGAACGTGTACATGATGTTCTGCGCCCGCACCGGGTTGTTCACGACCTCGTCGGAGTTGCTGCCGTCGGACACGCCCAGGGAGGACCAGCCGCGGGTGCCGACGATGACCACCGCGTCCGGGTCGTTGGCCCGGATCACCGGGATGACCTGCTCGGCGTAGTTGCGGATGGTCGACCAGCTCACCCCGTTGGGCTCGTTGGTGATCTCGTAGATCACGTTCTTCTTCGCCGCGTTGCGCGCCGACACGGTGGCGAAGAAGGTCTTGGCCCGGTCCAGGTTGTACATCGGGTCGCCGGGGGTCAGCGTGTGGAAGTCGATCAGCGCGTACATGCCCCGCGCCTCGGCCTTGTCCACGAGCGTGTTCACCTGGGCGGTGAATCCGGCCGGGTTGGTCTCGTAGCCCTGCTCCTGCACGTACATCGAGACGCGCAGCAGGTCGGACCGCCACTCGTTGGCGAGCACGTCCAGCGAGGCGTCGGTGTAGCAGTTGGCGAACCACTGCAACCCGTGCGTGCTCATGCCGCGCAGCTGGATCGGCCGCCCGTACTGGTTGCAGAGGTTGACGCCGCACACCTGGAGCTGGCCGTTGATCGCCACCGGCGTGGTGCCGGTCGGCGGCGGGGTGGTGGTGGGTGGCGGGGTGGTCGGCGGGGGAGTGGTCGGCGGCGGCGTGGTCGCGGGCGGCGGGGTGCTCGTGCCGCCGGTGCAGACCGTGCCGTTGAGCGTGAACGACGTGGGGTTCGGGTTCGACCCGGTCCACGAGCCGTTGAAGCCGACCGTGGTGCTCGCGCCGGTGCCGAGCGTGCCGTTGTAGTCCAGGCTGCGCGCGGTGACCGCCGAGCCGCTCTGCTGCCAGGTGGCCGACCAGCCCTGCACCACGCGCTGGCCGCCGTCGGGGAAGGTGAAGCCCAGCGTCCAGTTGCTCACCGGATCGCCGAGGTTGCGCACCGCCACGTTCGCGGTGAAGCCGCCGGGCCAGGAGTTGGTGGTGTAGGTGACGGCGCAGCCGGTCGCCGCCATCGCGTTCGGTGACGGCAGCACGGCCACCGCCGCCAGGGCGAGCGCGCCGACCGCGCCGCCGGCGAGCAGGTGCCGCCGGGACGGGCGGGGAATCGAGAACATGCGGGAAGGTCCCATCGCTTGATGGTGATCGGACGGTGCCCGTCGTGAACCTGCCCGGAAAGCCCGACGCGGCGGCCTGGGGGAGCGCTCCCAGGGCCGAGCGTAGAGGTGGACGCCGATGCGTGCAACAGCCGCGGCTCAGCGGCCGCCGCGCCGCCCGCCGTAGAGCCGCAGCGCGTTGCAGACGTCGAACACACCCGGCACGTCCCAGGCCAGCTCGGCGGCGACCAGGCGGGTCTCCGGGTCGGCCACCAGGCCGGCGAGGATCACCACCCGGTTCTGCACGGTAACGGTGATCTGCTGCCGGCGGGTGGTCCAGTCGGCGCTGAGCCGCTGCGCGACGAGCGACGCGAGCCGGGTGTCCGCGTCGTCGGGCTCCGGTCCGCCGCCGGTGTACGGAAACTCGGGGTACGGCCAGGGCATCACCACGGGGAGGGCTCCTTCTGTTCGGTCAGGACCGGTCGCCGGGTTGCGGGGCCCGGCGCCGGGGCGCGGCCGTCGACGACGGTGAAGACGCCGTCGAGCCGCATGGTGTGCAGCACGGTGAGCACGAACCGCGACGGCGACAGCAGGCACAGTTGCCGGCCGTCGCGCCGCGCGTCCTGGTGCGCGCGCACCAGCAGGCTGAGCCCGGCGGAGTCGATCACCTCCAGGCCGGACAGGTCGACCAGCTCCATGTCCTCGCGGCGGGAGCGCTCGGCGAGGGCACGGCGGACCGCGGTGGCCGGGTCGACGTCGTGCGCTGCAGGGGTGCCGGCGACCTGTTCCAGGTCGTCCATGCCCAGGCCGTCGTCGGCGATGACCGCCCGGGTGCTGCACCGGGGGCAGTGGTGGGGTCCGGACGCGAACGGGGAGCCGACCCAGTCGTGCTCGAACACGAGCGTCCACACCACCTCGGCGTCGGGCAGCGTGGCGCCGGTGCTGGTGACGCTGTCGCCGCAGCCGTCGCAGATGAGCATCATCAGGTGGTCCGCGGGTACGACAGTCACACCTCCTCCTTCCGCCGGCCGCCGCCCGCACCGGGCGGCGTCTGGCCCTCCGGCTCCGGCCGGCCCGCGGCGACCACCGCCAGCACGACCGCCACGGCGGCGAAGCCGGTCTGCACCATCAGCGGCAGCACCGGCGATCCGTCGGTGCGGTGGTCCACCAGGCCGACCACGATCGCGCCGAGCAGCGCGGACGCCACGCCGAGCGCGAGTGTCAGCCACACCGGGACGGCCTTGCGCCCCGGCAGGACGAGGCGTCCCAGCCCGCCGACGGCCAGACCCACCACGAGCGCTCCGACGAGCGTGCTGCCGGTCACCACTCCTCCTCAGCGAGATGCGGACGCGACCCGGGCCCGGCCGCGCGCGGCCGGACGGGGCGTGTCGACGACGGGTACGGCACCGAGCCCGGAGTTCTCCAGGATGCGCCGGATCCGTGGATGTGGATTGCTCAGCGTGAGCAGGCCGCCCTGCCGCGCCAGCCGGCGGTGCACGTCCAGCAGCAGCGCGACGGCGGCGGGGTCCACATGCCGGCACCCGGCGAGGTCGACGGTCAGCTCGCGGGGCCGTAGCGCGAGGATGCGGTCCAGCACGTGGGCGACCTCGGACAGCCCGGCGGGGTCCAGCTCGTCGGTGATGTCCACGCGCACGTGCGGCACGGCGGACTCCGGCGGGGACGGCAGGCTGGCAGGCATCGGGTCGCTTCCGTGACGGGATCGGGTCAGTCCCCACTCTGCGCAGGGATCTTGGAGGTCACCGGACGGTTGTGTGACGGTTCGATGACAAAAACCACGAACGGCCCACGCGATTGGGCGACCAGTGCCGGGCCGGTCATGATGCCCATATGACGGCCGTACTGGTGATCGAGGACGACGACCGCATCCGGCTCGCGCTGCAGCTCGCCCTGGAGGAGGAGGGCTACGAGGCCGACGGCGCGCCGACCGCCGAGGACGGGCTGCGCCGGCAGCGGGAGAAGCCGGCGGACTACGTGCTCGTCGACCTCATGCTGCCCGGCATGAACGGGTTCGACTGCATCCGTCAGCTGCGCCGCGACGACGACGTACCGGTCGTGGTGATCAGCGCCCGCGACGACACCCACGACATCGTCGCCGCGCTGGAGGCCGGCGCCGACGACTACGTGGTGAAGCCGGTCGCGATCAAGGAGCTGTCCGCCCGGCTGCGGGCGCTGCGCCGGCGCGTCCGCACGGTGGCCGGGCCGGTGCCCGCCCAGTTCTTCGGCGACCTGGAGATCAGCGCCGAAGCCGGCGAGGTGCGGCGCTCGGGCCGGCCGGTGGCGGTCACCCGCACCGAGTTCCGGCTGCTCTGCGAGCTGGCCGAGCACGCCGGCCGGGTCCTGTCGCGCCAGCAGCTGCTCAGCCGGGTCTGGGGCTACGAGACCGGCGACGAGCGGCTCGTCGACGTGCACGTGGGCCGGCTGCGGCAGAAGATCGAAACCGACCCGGCCAACCCGCGCCACCTGGTCACCCTGCGCGGCCTCGGCTACAAGCTCCAGCGATGACCCGGCCCGGCCTGCGCGCCCGGGTCACCGCGGCGTTCGCCGTCGGCGCGTTGCTGCTGTCGGCGCTGATGGCCCTCTTCTCGTACGACCTGACCCGGCGCTCGCTGCTCGACGAGCGGGAGCGCACCGCGGTCCGGGCCGCCTACTACGACGCCGCGGTGGTCCGCTCCGGCCTGGACACCGGCACCCCGGACGTGGTGGCCGTGCTGCGCTCGCTCGACACCGGCAGCGCCCGCCGTCCGCTGCTGCACCTGCCCGACGGCTGGTACGCCCGGACCGCCGACGTGGGGGCCCGCTCGGTGCCGGTGGAGTTGCAGCGGATGGTGGCCGACGGCAAGCCGGCGGTCCAGCGGATCCGGCTCGACGGGCAGCCCGCGCTGCTGGTCGGCGTGCCGCTGCCCGGCGCGCTCGGCTACTACGAGCTGACCTCGCTGCGGGAGGTCGAGGAGACGTTCCAGGTGGTGGGCCTGGCGCTGATCGCCGTGGCGATCATGGTCGCCGGCGCGGGCGCGGCGCTCGGCTGGTACGCCACCCGGCACAGCCTGCGGCCGCTCACCGCGGTCGCCGACGCGGCGGAACGGATCGCCGCGGGCGACTTCGCGACCCGGCTCGACTCGACCACCGATCCCGATCTCACCCGCCTGTCCAGCTCGTTCAACGAGATGGTCGACAAGCTGGTGCACCGCATCGAGCGGGACCGGCGCTTCGCCGCCGACGTGAGCCACGAACTGCGCTCGCCGTTGCAGACCCTGGCTGCCGCCGCGAGCGTGCTCAACCGCCGCCGGGAGCACCAGGACGAACGCACCGCGACGGCGGCGGGCCTGGTCGCCGACGAGGTGACCCGGTTCCAGCGCCTGGTCGACGACCTCATTCAACTGGCCCGCACCGAGCAGCCGGCCCACCGCGAGACGGTCGACGTGGTGGAGCTGGCCCGGACGGCCTGCCGGGAGCGGTCGCTGCCGGAGAGCCTGGTGACAGTCGACGGCGACGCCCCGCGCCTGTGGTGGGTCGACCGGCGCCGGTTCGCCCAGACGCTGCTGAACCTGCTGGAGAACGCCGAGCGGTACGGGGGCGGGCCGGTCGCGGTACGCCTCACCGGGCGCGACGGCGTGGGCGTGCTGGAGGTCGACGACGCCGGTCCGGGCGTGCCACCCGGCGACCGCGAGATCATCTTCGACCGGTTCGTCAGGGGGCGGGCGGCGCACGACCGGGCCGGCACCGACGGCACCGGCCTCGGGCTCGCGCTGGTGGCGCAGCACGCCGCCGCGCACGGCGGTACGGCCGCGGTGCTGGACCGCGAGCCCGGCGCCCGGTTCCGGGTCGAGCTGCCCGGGGCGCTGCGATGAGCCGCCGGCGGCTCCTGCCGGGCCTGCTCGTGGTCGTGCTGCTGGCCGGCTGCGGGGTGCCGGTGGACGACGAGCCCCGCCTGGTGCAGACGCCGCCGGGGGCGTTCCCGACCCCCACGGTGTCCTCGACCGCCGACGGGGACGGGCGGGTGGACGAGCCGTTCTGCTTCGTCCGCGACGACGGGCTGGTCGTGGTCACGCGCCGGGTGGACGGGCTGCCCGGCGTGGACGCGCACCTACAGCACCTGCTGGCCGGGCCGGACGGCGGCGAGCGCCGTCAGGGGCTGGCCACGGCGCTGCCGGGCACTGTGGCGGTGGCCGGTGCGACGCTGGCCGGCACGCTGGCGACAGTCGACGTGCGTCAGGCGGGGGAGGAGACCGGCCGCAACGACGAGGTGCTCGCCTTCGGGCAGATCGTGTGCAGCCTCACTCAACGGCCGGACGTGTACAGCGTCGCGTTCCGCCGGGACGGGCAGCCGCTGGAGGTGCCCCGCGCGGACGGGAGCCTCTCCGCGCTGCCGCTCACCGCCGCCGACTACCGGCCGCTGCTACCCCGATGATGGCCCGCGGCGCCGCTTTGTCCGGATATGAGGCTAAATCTCCATCGTCCGTTCGGTTGATTTGGTGGTGACCTTTGGTCTAGTGTGGCTGGCACGACCGGTGTGGGAGGCCACCCGTTCTCCGAGGACAGGAAGGGCAGCATGACCACGATGACCATGGGAACGACCGCCACCGAGGTGCACCGCGCGCCGCAGACCGGTGAGGAGACCCGCGCCAGCGAGCTGATCGCGGCGCTCGCCGCACTGCCCGCCGACCACCCGCAGCGGGCCGCCCTCCGCAACCAGGTCATCGAGGCGTGGCTGCCGCTGGCGAACCACCTGGCCGCCCGCTACAGCGGCCGCGGCGAGCCGGCCGGCGACCTGGCCCAGACCGCCGCGCTCGGCCTGATCAAGGCGGTCGACCGGTTCGACGCCTCGCGCGGCGTCGACTTCGCCGGCTTCGCCATCCCGACGATCCTCGGCGAGATCAAGCGGCACTTCCGCGACCGCACCTGGAACATCCGGGTGCCGCGTCGCCTCCAGGAGCTGCGGCTGCGCATCTCCGAGGCGAACAGCACGCTGACCCAGACGCTCAACCGGGCCCCGACCGTCGCCGACATCGCCGCCCACCTCGACGTCACCGAGGAAGAGGTGCTGGAGGGCCTGGAGGGCGCCCGCGCGTACAACGCGGTGTCGCTGTCCACCCCGATCGGCGACGGCGACAGCGCCACCGAGCTGGGCGACACGCTCGGCACCGAGGACAACGAGTACGAGCTGGCCGAGCTGCGCGCCTCGCTCGGCCCGGCGCTCGCCACGCTCGACGAGCGCGAGCAGAAGATCCTCACGCTGCGCTTCTACGGCAACCTGACCCAGAGCGAGATCGCCGCCCGCGTCGGTGTCTCCCAGATGCACGTGTCCCGGCTGCTCGCCCGCGCCCTGACCAAGCTGCGCGGCCAGCTCACCGAGGCCTGATCCACCCGCACCGCGACCCCCGCCGACCCGTCCGGCGGGGGTCGCGTCGTGTGTCACCAGCGCGAGGGCGAGGGCGGCTCCGGCGGCAACCACGGCAACATGTTCGAGAACCTGACCGCCACGCTGACCTGGCGGGCGGCGGGGGTGGCGGTGTACGGCGGCTACGACAACGTGTTCCGCAACCTCTACATCGCCGACCAGCTCACGTACTCGGGGATCATGTTCCAGACCAAGTACAACGGCAGCCAGCCGGAGAACCCGATCACCGACACGGTGCTGACGAACGTGTCGATCTCGGGGGCGCGGCGCAGCGGTGACGCGTTCGACGCGAAGTCCGGCTTCGGCATCTGGGTCAACGAGATGCCCGAGGCAGGTCAGGGCCCCGCGGTCGGCGCGGCGACGTTCACCAACCTCCACCTGACCGACAACGCCCAGGACATCAAGAACACCACAACAACCTTCGCCATCACGCGTAACTGACCTCCGCCCCCGCCCCGCCCTTTCCACCCCGCGATCTTGCACTTTCGACCCCCGTGATGCCGGATTACTCCTGGTATGAGGGGCGCCAAACTGCAAGATCGCGGGCGTGGGGCGGGGCGGGGGACGTGGGGGCGGCCGAGCCGAACGCCGATCTTGGAGTTGTGGCACCTTCGATAGTTGGGCGAAGCCGGCAAGATGTGGCACCACAAGTCCAAGATCGACGGAGGTGTGAGTCGCCGCGGTCAGGACGGGAGGGCTGTGGAGAGGCGGCGGATGGCCTCGTCCATCTGGTCGGGCCGGGCGGCGGCGTACGTCAGGCGCAGGTGGGGGGCGGGGGGTTCTGCCGCGTACCAGGGGCGGCCGGGGAAGACGGTCACCCCCGCTGCCGCGGCCGCAGTGGTCACCGCTACGTCGTCGGTGTTGTCGGGCAGGCGTACCCACAGGTGCAGGCCACCGCGGGGGACGGCGCGCGGGGTCAGCGACGGCAGGTGCCGGTCCAGCGCGGCGAGCAGCGCCTCCCGGCGGGCGCGCAGCTGTACGCGCAGGCTGCGGCGGTGCCGGTCCCAGGCCGGCGCGCTGAGGAATTCGACTGTGGCCTGTTGCAGCGGCCCGGCCACGAAGAGGTCGTCGAGCAGGCGGGTGGCGCGCAGGCGCGCCCCGGCCGGCCCTCGCGCGCCGATCGCGGCGATCCGCAGGCCGGGTGCTGTGGACTTGGTCAGCGAGCGCAGGTAGACGACGTGTCCGTCCGGGTCGTCGGCGGCCAGTGGCGGCGGGGCCTCGCCGTCGATGGCGAGGTCGCGGGCGTAGTCGTCCTCGACCAGGAACGCCCCGGCCTCGCGCACCGCCTCCGCCACCTCGCCACGCCGGGCGGCGGACAGGGTCGCGCCGTGCGGGTTGGCGTACAAGGGCTGGCAGTAGAACAGGCGGGCGCCGGTACGGGCGAACGCGGCGGCGAGCTGGTCGGGGCGTACCCCGTCGGTGTCGGCAGGGACGGGCACCACCCGCAGCCCGGCGGCGCGCGCGGCGGCGAGCGCGCCCAGGTAGGTGGGGGACTCGACCAGGACCGTGTCGCCGGGGACGGTGAGCGCCCGCAGCGTGGAGGAGAGCGCGGCCTGCCCGCCCGGGCAGATCACCATGTCCTCGGCGCGCAGGCCGCCACCCGCCTCGCGGGCGAACCAGGCGCGCAGGTCGGCGCGTCCCTCGACCGGGCCGCGCTGCCACGCGGCGGGCTGCCGGGACGCCCGGGCGAGCGCCGCACCGAGCGCGGCGGCCGGCTGGAGGTCCGGGTCCAGGTAGCCGCCGGTCAGCGGGATCGCGCCCGACGGCGGTAGCGCCAGCAGCGCCTGCATCTCCTCCTCGCCGCCCCGCCGCGAGCCGAGCGCGACTGTCTGCCACGACAGGTCCGCCCGCGGTGGGTCGGCTCGGCGGGCCGCCACGTACGCGCCGCGGCCCGGACGTGTCTCGACCAAGCCGTCCGCGACGAGCCGCCGGGTCGCCTCGGCGACCGTGACGGGGGAGACGTGATGGTGCGCGGTCAGCTCCCGTACCGACGGCAGCCGTGTGCCGGGCGCGGCGTCCGCCGCCAGCGCACCCAGATGCCGGACCACACGGTCGATAGCGCTACCATCGTTCATGACGGAACAGAGTAGCGCTACTGCCCCGACGACGGTAACGGTGAGACCGGGCGCCGGGATCGCCCTCGGCGCGCTGGGCGTACTGGCCTTCAGCATGTCGCTGCCGGCCACCCGCGTCGCGGTGCACACACTCGACCCCTGGTTCGTCGCGTTCGGACGGGCGGTCGGCGCGGCGCTGCTCGCGTGGGCCTACCTGCGGCTGACCGGTGCGCCGCGCCCCACCCGGGACCAGTGGCGACGGCTGTCGATCGTCGCGCTCGGCGTCGTGGTCGGCTTCCCGCTGTTCACCTCGCTCGCGCTCACCACACAGACATCAGCGCACGGCGCCGTGGTCGTCACCGTGCTGCCCGCCATGACCGCCGTGTTCGCGGTGCTCCGCGCCGGTGAACGGCCGCCGCCGCTGTTCTGGCTCGCCGGTGCCGCCGGCCTGGCGCTGGTGCTCGCGTTCCTCGCCGCGAGCGGCTCGATGCGCGGCGCGCTGTCGGCCGCCGACCTGTTCCTGCTCGCCGCCGTGGTGCTCTGCGGACTCGGGTACGCCGAGGGCGGCCGGCTGGCCCGCGAACTCGGCGGTGCCCGGACGATCTGCTGGGCGTTGCTGCTGTCGCTCCCGGTCACCGTGCCGGTCACGGCGGTGGCCGCACTCGTCCACCCGCCGCGGGGCGGCGTCGTCGCCTGGACCGGGTTCGGCTACCTCACAGTGGTGTCGATGTTCCTGGGCTTCTTCGCCTGGTACGCCGGGCTGGCCCGGGGCGGCATCGCCAAGGTGGGGCAGATCCAGCTCGTCCAGCCGGTGCTCACGCTGATCTGGTCGGCGGTGCTGCTCGGGGAGGCGGTCACGCCCGGCGCGCTGGTGGTGGCGGGCGCGGTGCTGGCCTGCGTCGTGCTCATCCAGCGCACCCGGGGCGGCGCGGTGCCGGCGCACGCCCCGGGCGGGTCGTCCTCAGCAGGGCGCGATCGTGCCCGTCACGCTGGAGACGTACGCGTGGCTGACGAAGTGTCCTGACGCGAGGCGGTTCCACTGGCTGGTGGTCCGGTACGGGCCGCTGACCGACTGGCCGGTGACCGAGCACTCGATCGGCACGTTGGCGTACGTGGCGGCCAGGCCGACGACGGGGTTGCTCGTGCTCGGACCGGAGCGGATGTTGAGCGGGCCGCTGCCGATCCGGCCCCGGGTGCCGGTGCCGGTCCAGAGGTAGGCGACGTCGACCCAGGCGTTGTCGGTGAGCAGCAGACCGTCCCAGAACGTGCCGTCGGCGAGGTCGATGCCGGCCGGGCTGCCAACCACGCGCCCGAACTGGTCCCGGCCGCCGTTGTAGCCGCTCTGGTACGCGGCCTGCGCCTCGGGCCGGCCCTGCGGCAGGTCCTTCCACGACTCCCGGACACCGCTCGGGTTCCAGTAGTCGTCCCTGGTGTTCCACGGTCCGATGTCCCAGACCGGCGCGTACTCGCAGCGGCTTCGGGTGGTGGTGCAGACCCGGACGGTGTAGTCGCCGGTGTTCTTCGGCGCGAGCCCGCGGGCCGACGGCAGCGCGACGAAGTGGTCCCGCGAGACGATCACGTGCCCGTTGGCGGTGGTGCCGCCGACCAGGCCCTCGCGGGTGGCGTACACCCGGTAGGTGAGGCCCGGGGTGGCGGCCGTGACGGCGGCGACCGAGTCGGCGACGAGCCGGACCCCGCGCACGGTGGGCGCGGTGGACGGCCGCTCGGCGGTGAGGGCCACCCGGATCTGCACCCGGGTGACCGGCTGGTCGAAGACGGCCGCGCCGGAGACGGACCGCCACTCGGTCCACGCGCCCGATCGCCAGCCGCGTGCCGCCACCTCGACGGCGCCGGTGCCGGTGGTCGCGTCGACGTCGGCCCGGACCCGGTTGGCCGGCGCGGCGAGCGGGTGGGGCGCGGTGACGAGCATGCCCCCGGCCGTCTGCCGGCGCTGGGCGGCCGGGCGGCTCGCCGTGCCGGCGAGGCGCAGCCCGGCGTCCGTCCAGCGGACGTCGACGTCGTCGGCGTCGACGACGGTGAGGTCGGCGGTCCACGCGTTGCCGGTGGCGGCGGGTTCCGCCGGGGGTGCGGCGGCCGCCGGGGAGACGGCCAGGACGGCGGCGAGCGCGCCGGTGACCGCGGCCAGCGGGGTCCTGCGGGGATGGGTCATGGCGCTCCTCGTGGGGGCGGGAGGTAGACGAACATCAATCTCCGGGGTGAGGTGCAGGCAACCACCGATCGCACGTCCCGTCAAGGAGGCGTCCGCGGCCTCCGGCCGCCCGGAGTAGTGCAAAAAACCTGCAAACGCCAGCTCTTGCCTTCTTGGAAAGCGCTTTCATACGATTGCGTTACATCGATGTTTCATGTGCGGGCCGGGCATCGCAGATGAACCACATTCGCTGGCGGCGCGCCTGATCGCGTCGCGGCTCCGCATTATTCCCATTCGGTGACTGCCGCTGCTCGGCGGCAATTCCCGCATGCTCGAAAAAGGAATGAGGCGACATGAGAAGAACAGTCGCGCTGCGACTCCACGCGGCACTGGCCACGGCGGTCGTCGGTATCGCCGTCGCCGTGGTGCTGCCGTCCCCGCAGGCGTCGGCGGCGGCCGGCAGCGCCACCGGCTACGCCACCCAGAACGGCGGCACCACCGGCGGCGCGGGCGGGCAGACCGTACGCGCCACCACCGGCACCGCCATCCACGCCGCGCTCTGCGGCCGGGCCAGCAGCAGCACCCCGATCACCATCGAGGTGACCGGGACCATCAACCACGGCAACACCAGCAAGGTCTCCGGATCGAGCTGCAACACCGCGGACGGCGTGATCGAGCTGAAGCAGATCAGCAACGTCACCATCATCGGCGTGGGCAGCGGCGCCGTCTTCGACCAGCTCGGCATCCACATCCGCGACTCGCGCAACATCATCATCCGGAACGTGACGGTGCGCAACGTCAAGAAGTCGGGCTCACCCACCTCCAACGGCGGCGACGCGATCGGCATGGAGAGCAGCGTCCGCAACGTGTGGGTCGACCACGTCACGCTGGAGGCGTCCGGCGGGGAGTCGGAGGGCTACGACGGCCTGTTCGACATGAAGGACGACACCCAGTACGTGACGCTGTCGTACAGCATCCTGCGCAACTCCGGCCGGGGTGGCCTGATCGGATCGAGTGAGAGCGACCGCGGCAACGGCTACATCACGTTCGAGCACAACCTGTACGAGAACATCGACTCCCGTACGCCGCTGCTGCGCGGCGGCATCGCCCACATGTTCAACAACCACTACAACGGGCTGCACGAGTCGGGCATCAACTCCCGGGCCGGGGCGCGGGCCAAGGTGGACAGCAACTACTTCCGCAACTCCAAGGACGTGCTCGGCACGTTCTACACCAGCGAGCGCGGCACCTGGCAGGTCAGCGGCAACACCTTCGACAACGTGACCTGGTCCTCGCCGGGCAGCGACAACTACCCGGCGGGGCCGAACGTGACCTCGACGACCACCGTGAGCGTCCCGTACTCGTACCGGCTCGACGCGGCGAGCTGTGTGCCGGACATCGTGCGGCAGACTGCGGGCGCCAATACCGGCCTGCGGGTGTCCGACGGCAACTGCACGCCGCAGTCGCCGGCGCCGACCACGCCGGGGCCGACCACGCCCGCCCCCACCACGCCGCCGCCGGGGACGACCACCCCGCCGCCGTCCGGTGGGACCAACCTGAGCCTCGTCTCCGGCGCCGGCGCGGACGGGTCCAGCAAGGCCGACGGCACCAGCTACGGCAACGTGCGCGACGGCAACCTGAGCACCTACTGGTCGCCGTCCGGGTCGACCGGCACCGTCTCGATCAAGTGGGGCTCGGCCACTACCGTGTCCCGCGTGGTCATCCGCGAGCCGTCCGGCACCTCGGGCTCGATCGGGTCCTGGCAGCTCGTCAACAACGACACCGGCGCGGTGCTCGCCTCCGGCAGCGGGGCCGGCCAGATCACCTTCGGCGCGACCTCGCTGAAGAAGATCAACTTCAAGATCAACAGCTCCGGCGGTACGCCGAGGGTCGGCGAGTTCGAGACGTACGCCAGCTAGCAGTCACACACGAGCGGGGGCGGCCGATCCGGCCGCCCCCGCCCCTGTGCGTGTCCCCGGATGCTCCTATAGAAGTCAAGGGGTGTTGAGGGTGGTGAAGTCAGCGAGGAGGGCGGTGTGGACCTCGCGGACGATGTAGCGCTTGAGGCAGCGCATG
>NZ_JAXCFU010000008.1:0-311061 GCF_055362685.1 Micromonospora sp. SYSU B005
ACAGACCGATCTCCTCGCCGGCTTCTTCGCCAGCACCGGCATGACCCTCGAACCCGAGCCACCGAGATAACTCGAACCTTGGCCTTTCAACCTCTGTAGCGGCGCTCGCTGACAACGGGACGAGACGTTAGCACGCCCCCCACCACCCCGGGCAGACAGGGCGACCCGGGGCTGATCGGCGTGGCCGGAATCCGTCGGACCCCGGCAGTTTCGCCTCTCGTCCCCCACCTCCGGCCTGCCTAGGCTGCCTTTCCGACACGCTTCCGCGGACCGGGACAGGACTGGGATCATGCTTCGCTATGTCATGCCGGTGGTGATCGGGCTGGTCTACGTCGGGCTCAACTCCGTGGTACCCGAACCGCACCGACGGCGCCTCAACGCACTCGTGGTCACCGGCGCGGGGGCTGCCTACCTCAGCGGCGGTGGATTCGGCCTGTGGGAGCTGGCGTTCTGCGCCCTGCTGGTGGCGGTGGGCTACGCCGGGCTCACCTCGTACACCTTCATCGGCGTGGGCTGGCTCCTGCACACCGTCTGGGACGTCCTGCACCACCGTCGCGGCACCCCGATCATCCCGTCACTGCACGACTCGTCGTTCGGCTGCGCCCTCTGCGACCCGGTGATCGCCCTCTGGTGTTTCGCCGGCGGCCCGTCCGTCACCGACCTGTACCACCGCCTCACCCGGCGGGTGCCCGACGCGGGCCGACCGGTGACCGCCGGGTCCTGACTGTTTCGATCTCCCCATGCACACCGTGGCCGTGCTCGCCCTCGACACCGTCGTACCGTTCGACCTGGCCACCCCGATCGAGGTCTTCGACCGCACCCGCCTGCCCGGCGGCCGTCCCGGCTACCGCGTCGTCGTCTGCGCCGAACGGCCGACGGTGACCACCGGCGTGTTCGACATCGCCGTACCGTGGCGCCTGGACGTCCTGGCCGATGCCGACACCGTCATCGTGCCCGGGGTGACCGACCCGGGGGCGGCGGCGCCCGCCCCGGTCCTGGACGCGCTGCGTGCCGCCGAGGCCCGCGGCACCCGGATCGCCTCGATCTGCGGCGGGGCGTTCACACTGGCCGCCGCCGGCCTGCTCGACGGGCGGCGCGCCACCACCCACTGGGTCGCCGCCGCGCAGCTCGCCGCCCGGTACCCACGGGTCCAGGTGGACCCGAACGTCCTGTACGTCGACAACGGCCAGATCCTGACCTCGGCCGGCGCCGCCGCCGGGCTCGACCTGTGTCTGCATCTGATCCGAACCGACCACGGTGCCGCCGTCGCCGCCGACGCGGCGAGGCTGTCCGTGATGCCGCTGGAACGCGCGGGCGGGCAGGCGCAGTTCATCGCACACGAACCGCCCGCCCCCGACGGAACCACACTGGAGCCGTTGCTGACCTGGATGCGCCAGAACGCGGGACGGGACCTGGCGCTGGCCGACATCGCCCGTCACGCCGGCATGAGCGTCCGCACCCTGAACCGCCGGTTCCGGGACCAGGTGGGTACCACCCCGCTGCGGTGGCTGCACCGGATCCGCGTCCACCAGGCCCAGCACCTGCTGGAGACCACTGCGCATCCGGTGGACCGGGTGGCGACGCAGGTCGGATTCGGCTCCGTCACCGCTTTCCGGGACCGCTTCCGGCGGATCACCGGCACCAGCCCGCAGGCGTACCGGCGCAGCTTCCGGAGCGGGTGAGCGTCCCCGCGGGCCAGCGGCGGACCTGGACACGAAAAAGGCCCCGACCCGGCGCGGAACGCCTGGTCAGAGCCTTGTTCGTTGGTGCGCCGCCAGGGACTCGAACCCCGAACCCGCGGATTAAGAGTCCGCTGCTCTGCCAGTTGAGCTAGCGGCGCTCACTGACAACGGGACGCGACGTTAGCACGCCGGAACACCACCCAGAAAACGCAGGGCCGGCCTCACCGCAATGCCGGGCCCGACCCGCCCGGTCGCGGCCCCAGAGGGGCCCACCACCAGGGTGTACGCCCCGAACGCCGGCAACACCGCCGGCCCGGGTCCGCCGGCACTGTCGATCACGTGGCGGGAGGTGCGGCGTACCCGTGGAGTGGGCTGGAGAGGCGGACGCCGGCTTCCTCGCGGCCGGTCGGGAACCGGTCGGAGCCGTATCGTGCTGGTGATGGAGCTCTTCGGCACGGTGGCCGACCTGTACGAGCGCGCGCGGCCGGGATATCCGCCGGAGATCGCCGAGTCGATACGCGCCTACCACGGCGGGGCACCGGCGTCGGTGGCCGAGGTCGGCGCGGGCACCGGGAAGGGCACCGAGGTGCTGGCCCGCCTCGGTGCGCCCCTGACCTGCGTGGAGCCCGACGCACTGATGGCGGCCCGGCTGGCCGAGCGATTCCCGGACGCCCGCGTCGAGGCGACGACGTTCGAGCGATGGTCGCCGCCCACCGGCAGGGTGGACGTGCTCGCCTGCGCGATGGCCTGGCACTGGCTGGACGCCGCCACCCGCAACACCCTGGCCCGGCGCGCCCTGGCACCCGGCGGCACGCTCGCCGTCTTCGGGCACCGCTACGACTACGCCGACGCCGACCAGCAGGCCGCCGTCCGGGCCGCACTGCGATCCGTCGACCCGACCGTCCGGGAGCGGCCCGTCGACTGGTTCCACCGGGACGTCCTCGACAGCGGGCAGTTCGACGACGTACGCCGCGAGGTGTTCCGGCGGGAGCTGCCGCTGGACAAGGAGCGGTACCTGGCGCTGATGCGCACGTTCGGGCCGTACCTGTCCCGCACACCGGAGCGGCAGCGACGCGGGATCGCCGCCCTCGACCGGCTGGTGGACGACTTCGGCGGCACCGTCGTGCTCGACCTGCGGACCACGCTGGTGCTGGGCCGGGCCGATGCTCGGTGACCGGTGGGGTGTCTCCGACGACGAGACACGTCGCCGGTACCCGTGCGACGACTTCGTTCCCGTGCCCAACCTGCGGGCGTGGCGCGGGGTGAGCGTGGACGCGCCACCTTCCGCCGTGTGGCGGTGGGTCGCCCAGATCCGGCTCGCGCCCTACTCGTACGACTGGATCGACAATCTCGGCCGCCGCTCACCGCAACGGCTGGTGGACCTCTCCGAGCCGGTGGCGGGCGAGACGTTCACGACTGCCGGCGGGCGGCGGCGGGGCCGGATCCTCGCGGTCGAGCCGGGGCACCACCTCACCGGCGAGATCATGGGCGCGGTTCTGTCGTACGTCCTGGTGCCCGACGCCGGGAACGGCACCCGCCTGCTGCTCAAGGTGGTGATGCGGACGAACCCGGTGATCGCCCTCGGTGGCTGCCTCGGTGATCTGGTGATGGCCCGCCGGCAGTTGCTGAACCTCAACCGGCTCGCCGAGTCCGGCGACGGGCCGGCTCGCTGACCGTCGTGCCTAGCCGTTGGATTTGTTGACGGCAGAGGTTCCCGATCTACGCTACGCCCATGGCCGGGGTGGTCAGTGGATTCTCCTGACCCTGATGACGGTCATCGGTCCATTGCTGCGGTGGATCGGCGTGGGCAACGTAGCTGCGCCCTGCTCAGCAGCTGACAGCAAATCGGGCGCGCAACTCCGCACTCATTCTCCCCCGGCTGGCGCTATCGAGACTCCCCCAGCCGGTTCATCGAGGTCATCCGGTGAGCTGGTGAAGAGCTCAACTTCGGTTGACGAGATTGCGTACGACGAGTCGCCGTCGAACTCAACCGTGAAACCGCCCTGAGTGAGCTCCTCCAGCACAGCCGCGAGTGGCCTTCCCGTTAATTGAGTTCCGCCAAGTGACACGGCTGTTTCGCCTCCGATCTCTATGAAGACGAGGCGGTCCAGCTCGTCGTAGGACAGCATGATCATTCCACCTGCATAGATGTCCGCCAGCCCCGCACCCGGCACTCGCTCGAAGGCCTCGTAGCTTCCGAGCCGCTCGCGGTGGCTGGAACGGCTCTCCCCGAACCGGGCATGATCAAGGCCGATCCCAGGCAGGACTTCCAACACGTTTGAACCCTCCGGAATGATCGCAGCCTAGAAGCGCGAAAAGGAGTTCGACAGCCGATTAACCATGGCCACACCGTGATCCCGGACGGCACGCTGGTCCGCATCGCCGTGGTGCTGGCGCCTCCCGGGAGAGTTCGGAGGCTGGTTAGTCACCCGGTCTGAACGTGCACGTGATCGCCGCCGCCAGCCGGCTCGTGTGGGCTCGTACAGCCCGGTTCGACACTCCACCTGCTCGCCGCTCGAACCCACGGGCGCCGTCGACGCTCTGACCGGGGGCAGACGTGATGAGCTGCACCGAAATCTTCT
The DNA here is from genome assembly GCF_055362685.1 of Micromonospora sp. SYSU B005. Lineage (NCBI taxonomy): Bacteria > Bacillati > Actinomycetota > Actinomycetes > Micromonosporales > Micromonosporaceae > Micromonospora > Micromonospora sp. SYSU B005. Next base: position 4,265 of record NZ_JAXCFU010000008.1, read on the forward strand.
ACATATGTTCAAATCAGCCGCCATAGTCGCAACGGGGTATGTCGGGCCTTGCGAGGGTATTTCCTGCAACTTCGCTCAACAGCTCGAATACCTCCGGTGACCCAGGGACGACGAGCAGGCCCACACCGCTAAGCGTCCCCGTAGCAGCCGCAACCGCGCGCCTAAGCAGTCAGCCAGCCGGACCACGGTCCCCGACCAAGATCCGACTGGCTGAAAACTGCTCTACAGTATCAAGAGCTCCCGTCTACGCCGGACGCACGCGCTACAGCCGGTCCGGCCCCGCGCACGCGCTCACACAACAGAACCATGAACCCCAAGCCGATCAGAAGCCTTCTCGAGTGAGGGGCCGCGACGATCGCTTCGCGACACCAACCCTCGACGCGCTGCCGGCGATCGACGCCGCACCGCTGACGCGGCACGCCACCGCCGCAATTTCCAGGCCATGATCGTACGTTGCGGCAGAGGGCGGGAGCTCGATGTATGCACAGAAGCGCCAGCCCCATGACTGCAACCGTGGCGGCAACGTCAGTCGACCACGAGCAACCTGCACGACCGCTCGCCATCCTCCGGCTTCTAGCCACTCCGTCGCATCACCGCAAAATGCGAACTCGTTGGCTCAACCTTTCGCATCCGCCTTGATCCCGACTTGAAACATCAGGAGGCCGCCAGGTTGGACCTTACGACGAACGTGACTCGCTTGTCGCCCGCAGTCGCGTAGCGGGCAAAGAACCGCCCTGCGGTCGCTTCGACTCGCGCTTCACGAACCTCTCCCGGCTCCCCTTCCACAGCCTCTGCATACCAGTTCTCACCTGACGGGTAGTACTCGCCATCTTTAAAGTCCCAAAGGTCTCCGCCAAGCGGAGTCACACCGTTCGTCAAGAGCGATTTGAGCACTGCAGGAGCTGCAGCGAGGGGAAAGCAGTACTCCTTCGATCCAGCGACCGTACTGAGATCGAAGGCAAGTCCAGCCAGGTCAGGAGGCAGCAAACTGAGCATGTTGGCCTGAGCTTCGCTGGCCATAGTTACTTCATCCTCCGGTCGAAAAATCGATAGCTAATCGAACCATCAGGCTCAATAATCCAATGGAACGTGCCCCTCGAACCATTCACGGAGCCGGGAAGCTTCACATGCAGACGCGGAATTCCGTCGCCCCCCTTGACCATCGACGTATCCCGCATCGTTGGCAAGGTGTCAATTGACGCAGGGAACGCATGATCATCGCCACTCTTGATCTGCTCCTGAACCTTCTCCGTGTACCGCGTACCCTCCAGCGGATTAGCGTCCGGCCGCTCCGACCCGAGCGGCTTGTCCGCCATCGACGGCGCAGGAATGTCGCCACCGCAGTTGTGTACCAGGACCGGCGCATCGCCCGCGATCACATAGTACGTGTGGATGTCGTCGACGGTGAGGTTGTGGACCTGCGCCGGCTCCGTCCACTGCCGGGTCGCGCTGATCTGCACGTGGGTGCCGGCCGAGGTACGCAGCCACTGGCTCGTCGCCGACTAGCTTCACACTCAACGGGGTGACCTGCTCACCGGCACAACTCTCGCCAGACAAAGGCATTTCCGCGAGAACCGACGCCGCCCCAGAGGCGGACCATGGAGGGGCGATACCAGCAGGCGGCAAAGGGGCGTGACAGAAGGTCACGCCCCTTTGCCGTCCCAACTTCAGTGTCTGGCAGTAGACACCCCAATTGGATTTCTACGCATTTAGGGCAATCACCAGGGGTTCGGTTCTTGGGGAGAGATATTCATGCCCCGGAACATGCTCCACATGAATATGGGCGGTGATATCACCTTCATCCCCAAATTCTTCAAGGACAGACGCGAACACCTCTAGCTCTTCCGCACCACCCTCTATCCGCAACGCGTCACGATCGGACAGATAGGAAATCATGAGATTGCCCTCGGTGCGCTCGAACTCAATGGCGGGCAGAGCCTTATCGTAGGGCGCCGGATCTCCTCCGACATCTAAAGGGATACGACCCCGGCCTGATCGCAATCGAGCCGCCAAGTCCCGTAGTTCCCGATCTGTCCCAGACAACTCGAGCTCGCCGGTGTCCTTGTGATATAGAACCTTCACTCCCACCCCTTACAGCCGGACATCAGCAGTAGTCCCCTGACCTAATCGTAGACGGGTCGATCGGAAGATGGGGATCCTTGAGCGGTCCCGACGTCACGGGCCTACCGTTAATCTGCGTCTCCAGGTTGAGATGGGGTCCTAGCTTCTGGACGTGCGGAACGTTGGGATTGACATCGAACCGTGCGATTTTACGTACCTTGTTGCCATTCTCATCGACGTATCCGTTCTCAAACTGAACAGCTTTGCTGCCCGAGCGGCGCGACATGGGGTTGTCGCCAACGTGGGCTGCAGCAAGATCCAATGCCTCGTCCATGGAAATGCCGTTGTTCGTATTGTGAACGAGGACTGACGTATTGCCGGCGAGCACATAGTACGTGTGGATGTCGTCGACGGTGAGGTTGTGGACCTGCGCCGGCTCCGTCCACTGCCGGGTCGCGCTGATCTGCACGTGGGTGCCGGCCGAGGTACGCAGCCACTGACCGGCCCGCAGATCGGCGGCGTCGACCCACTCGTCCAAGCCGGCCACCCAGAACGGGTGGTTGTCGGTGGCAACCACGCGCTCCGTGGCGTCGCCGCTGTCACCGTCGGGATCGATGGTGACTTCGACCAGGTTCTTGCTGCCCTGACCGATGATGGTCGCCACCACCGGCTTGATCGTCGTCTTGCCGGTCACCGGATCGGTCACCAACACGATGTCGCCGGTCTTGACATCCTCGATCGGCTTGCGCGACCCGTCGGCCATCACCACCAACGTGCCCGGCACGAAGCTGTTCTTGCACTTGAGGAATGCCCTGGCGCTGCCGACCAGGTCGCCGAGCAGGCCCTTGACCCGGCTGGTCAAGTTGGCGAGTTTCTTCCACTTCCATGGGGCGCCGTATCTGACTGCGAGTTTGCCCAGGGCGCCGCCGATCGCCGCGCCCGCGACGTTGGCTGCTGTGGCCAGGCAGCCGCCCATGTCGCCCTTGAGGAAGCAGTCCAGGGCATCGGTGATGCCCAACTCGTCCATCAGGATCTTCGCCAGGGCCTTGGCGGCGTTGAGCATCTTCGCCTTGGCCGCGGCAATGCGCCGCTGCCTTTCCTTCTCCGCCGCCGCCCGCGCGGCCGCAGCCCGCTCGTCCGCTGATGCTCGCGGGTTGTTGTGGACGTTGATCGTGGGTTCGTCCGGGTCGTACGCGCCCGAGCAACCACCACAGCCGTCGTTGTGGCCCTTGACCTTGTGGTAGTTGCCGTACATGTCCTCGTAGTCGGCGCCCGGCCCGCAGGCGTCGTCGGAACAGGCCTTGAGACCGTCCGGGTCGGAGAACGAGATCGGGTTGTTGTTGGCGTACGCGTACCCGTTCATCTGCTGCGGGTCGTTGACGTCGATGATCGGGTCGACCGAGATGAACCGGCCGGTGATCGTGTCGTACTCCCGCGCGCCGATGTTGACCAGGCCTGTCGTGGAATCGATGTTCCCGTTGACGAAGCCCTTCTCCGTCGGCCACTGACCGGGCGAGGCACCCCGGTTCTCGCCGTACGGGGTCATCCGCCGGTGCGTGACAGCGCCACTCTGGTCCACCACTGCCTGGCCGGTGCCGTGGTGGTCGTTCGCGACGTACCGGAGGCCGTCCACCTTGCGGACCAGGCTCGCCCCGCCCGGAAGCGCGTAGTACCGGGTGGCGTCGGTGGACCGGGTCTGGTGGTTCAGCCGGATCTCCATGCCCGGCAGGTAGAGCGTGGTCGAGGCCGGCTCCTTGCGGAGCATCCGGGAGCCGTCGACGTCATAGAGGAAGCTGGTCTTCTTGCCGGCTTCGGTGACCGACTCGAGGTTGCCCTCGGCGTCCCAGACCAGGGTCTGGTCCTCGCCGGTCCTCGTCCGCTTCTTCGTGTTGCCGGCCGCGTCGTACTCGTACTCGTACAGCCGGTCACCCTGCGGAGTCTTCTCCGTCATCTGGCTCAGCGTGTGCGGCTGCGCCTGGCCCGCGGCGGGATAGGTGTAGCTGCGCTCGATGAGCGGAGTGCCGTTGGTCCCGTACTGGACCTCGGTCTTGCGGTTGCCCGTGACGTCGAAGGTGTAGGCGTGGTGGTAGGGGGCCACGCCGCCCACCCCGGTGACCGAGGGCCCGCCGGCGCACGGGTCGGTCGCGGTGCTCGCCGACGTCCAGGCCCGCTCCATGCGGCGCAGGTAGTCGTACGTGAAGCACTGCGTGTCCTGCGTCCCGGACGGGTTGTTGGCGATCCGCAGGATGTTGCCGGACTGGTCGTACGTGTAGCGGGCGTCGATGTCCACGACCGGGGCCGACTCGCGGTCCAGCCGTTGCCGGGTGAGCCGCTTGGAGCCCTGCTCGTACTCGTAGGTCGACCAGACCTTCCGGGTGCCCACCCGAGCCTCGGTCTGCAGGACCTCGCCGGTGCCGGCGTACTCGACGTCGGTCAGGTAGGGGGCGTCACCGGTCGCCGCAGTCAGGCGCTCAAGATCGTCGTAGGTGTAGGCGACCGTCTCGAACGGCAGCCCACCGCCGTCCGACATGCTCACCGACTGGACGCTGCCGTCCCGGTTGTACTCCGTGCCGAAGGTGTAGAAGCCGGCCAGTTCGGCACCGGCGTGCTCGGGCACGGAGTAGTAGGTGGCGTGCGGCCGGTAGAACTCGTCGTAGATCGAGAAGTACGTGGCGTACTCGTGCCCGTCGATCCAGCGGCTCGTCGAGGAGAGCTCGCCCAGCATCTCCAGGTCGTACGTCCAGCTGCTCAGCAGCTCCCCGGTGTCGGCGGCCCCCTTGTAGACGGCGATCTTCCGGCCGATCTCGTCGTACTTGGTGCTGATCGTCTGCTGGAGGACGTTCGTGGTGCTGGTGAGCCGGTCCAGGTCGTCGTAGCCGAACGGCGACGCGCCGGCGTCCGGGTCGGTCGACTTCGTCTTGCGGCCCAGCTGGTCGTACTCGTGGGTCCAGACGTTGCCCGCCGGGTCCTTGACCGTCTTCAACTGGCCGGCGTGCGTGTAGGTGTACTCGGTCTTGTCGAAGTCGCCCGTCGGCCCGCTGCCCTTGTACTGCCGCAGTTCAGTGGTCTTCCCGAGGGCGTTCGTGATCGAGGTCGTCGGGGTGCCGCCAGCCGGCGGATCGACCGAAACCCGGTCGCCGCCGTAGGTGGTCGTGGTGCGCCACTTCTCGTTGCCCGCGATTCGTATCGTCAGAACATCGAGCGATATTCGCCGCATTCGGGCATCGGGATCGCCCTCGTCCGCGGAGTGACGCGTTGGTGATCATCATGCGGACGCGAGCGAGGTAATCGGCGAAGACGATTACCAGTCGAAAGCAATGCGGCACCGATCGTCAGGGTCTGGTCGACGTTCTGATATCCGGGCTGCGGACCGGTTCAGCGCTGAGGTCCTCAGTGGGTCACCCCGGTCGGCGTTCGACAGGGGCGCTGCTCAGTACGCCGTCGGGCCGCACCTCCTGACGCAGACGCGCGAGGTTGACGAACCGGTCGCCGTCGGGCGGGACGGCGTCGAGCAGGCGCAGGACGCTGTGCAGTACTTGGCCATCGTGTTGCGGCCCGGCACGAAGACGGACAGCTCGTCGTGGGCGTCGGGCGTCTGCACGATCAGGTCGGCGGGCAGGGACGGCAGCGTCTCCGGGATGCCATCCACCGCGACCTTGACCGTCCAGAACGGCCCGGTGCCGTCGAGTACCCGCCGGTCCTGTTCCGGTGTCTCCAGCGCCAGCGTCCGCCACGGCTCACCCAGGCAGGTGACGCCGGCCTGCCGCACCGTGGTGACCAGGTCGGCCGCCGCCGCCGTGATGATCTCCTCGGCCCGGTCCCACTCCTGCGCGTCCCGGCCCAGCGGTGTGCCGGGTACGAGCCGCGCCACCACTGTCGTGGCCGGCACGTGCCGCAACCGCGGTTCGGGCTGCGCCTCGAAGACGGCGCGGGCCGCCGCGATGGCGTCTGCCTGAGCCTGCCGTTGCCGGCTGACCTCGTCGCTGTGCCGGTCGAGCAGGGCGATCGCCTGGTCCGGTTCGTCGAGGGCACGCCGGACCAGCTTGACGCTCATCCCGGTGTCCCGCAGCAGGGTGATCAGCATGGCCCGTTCCACCTGGTCGAAGGCGTACGAGCGGTGGCCGGTCCGACCGTCGACCTCGGCGGGCACGAGCAGCCCTTCGGCGTGGTAGAAGCGCAGCGCCTGCGGCGACAGGTGACACATCTGGCTGAACTCGCTGATCGACAACATGACCCCAGACTGCCCCTTGCGGTAACCGGAAGGGCAAGTGACGCCGGCTAGCGTCTGTCGTCGTCGCGCCCGTCCTGGGGCAGCCCGGAGACGGCCACGATCGCCTCGACCGCCTCGTCCAGGCCGGTGGTCTCCGGGAGGACGAGTTCACCGGGCCAGCCCAGGACGTCGTGCGCGGCGTACCAGCCGCTCATCTGCTCGGCGGTGAAGTCACCGGCCTGCGGGCGGGTCAGATGCCGGCGCAGCGTCTCGGCCAGCGACACGTCGAGGTAGCAGAACAGCGACCGCCCCCGGTGGCTGTCGCGCAGCGAGGTCAGCACGTCGCGGTAGCGGCCGGTGTACAGGATGCCTTCCAGGATCACGTGGTAGCCGTGGTCGAGGGCGAACCGGACGGTCTGCTCGATCAACGCGGGGGCCACGCCGCCGGCCTTGTCCCGTTCGCGCAGGACGATGCGGCGCAGGTAGTCCTGTTCGACGAGGGCGCACCCCCGGCCGTGCCGGCGTCGCAGCTCGCGGGCGATGCTGCTCTTGCCCGAGCCGGAGTTGCCCCGGATGCAGACGAGGATCGTGTCCGAGCTGCCGGTGGCCTCAGCGGACACGATCCCTCCCTGGCGTCAGGTACCGCAGGCGGATGCCGATCAGGCCCGGGTGATCACCAGGAACGCGTACCCGATCACCTTCGTGCCGTCCCAGTTGTACATGGGGCGGCACGCCTGGGGCTTCGTCCACGACGACTGGTACTTCGGCCGGGCGTCGTTGCAGGCCTTCAGGGTCGAGTAGGTCGGGCTCGAGTAGTCCGCGTACGCGGGCGCGCCCAGACCGAGCACCAGGGCGCCCGCGACCGAGGTGGCGGCGACGAGGCTGCGGATCCGCGGCCGTCGGAAGGCTTTCATGTCTTCTCCCATTCTCATCGTCGTCGCCCGACCGTCCATCATGGCCGCACGACCATGATCAGCTTAGGGCGGCGGCACAAGGCGCACCCCCGGGCCGGTTTCCACCCCGCCACCAGGCTGGGCCGCGCCCCGGTGGAACGTCATGGGTGCCTTCCGGCCCGTTTGACAACCGCGGCGTTCCACCCACTGACGATCACCCCGCCGCACCGGCACCCGCGTACGCGAAAAAGGCCCCGACCGGCGTGGAACGCCCGGTCGAGGCCTTGATCGTTGGTGCGCCGCCAGGGACTCGAACCCCGAACCCGCGGATTAAGAGTCCGCTGCTCTGCCAGTTGAGCTAGCGGCGCTCGCTGACAACGGGAAGAAGATTAGCACGCCCGCCGAGGCGGGTTCCAATCCGATACCGGGGTCCACCCTTCGGACGAGCTTAACCGGCGAAAGCGGCCAAAACGGTCATCCGTTCCGGCGCGGGGGCGGGCGTGTGAGCGTCGATACGGCACGATGTCCGCCAGGCATGCGAGGACAGGGGTGGGCATGGGCAGGTTCGCGCGGGCCGGGGCGACGGTGGGCGTCCTGGTCCTGACGGCGTCGCTGGCACTGACCGGGTGCGGCGGCGGCGACGAGGGGAAGAAGCCGGAGTTCGTGCCCGGTCAGCAGCAGGTGGGCGGCGTCTCGTCCTCCGCACCCGACCCGAGCGTCGCACCCAGCGACAGCGCCGCCGCGCCGCCGCTGACGGTGAGCCCGGCCGACGGCGCGAACGCCCGGCCGGTCAGCACCGAGATCAGCGCCCGCATCCCCGGTGGCGGCACCGTGTCGAAGGTGGTGCTCGCCGCCGCCGACGGGACGAACGTCGCCGGGCGAATGCGGCGCGACGGCTCCAGCTGGGTGCCGTCGGCAGCGCTGAAGTACGGCACCAAGTACACCGCCACGGTCACCGGCGCCGGCAAGGACGGCCAGACCTACCAGGGCACCAGCACGTTCACCACGATGGCCAAGCCCAAGTCGATGATCGGCTCCGGCCTCTACATGTTCAGCGGCAAGACGTACGGCGTGGCCATGCCGGTGGTCGCCGAGTTCTCCCCGGGCATCCCGAAGAAGGACCGCGCCGCGGTGCAGAAGCGGATGTTCGTGCAGACCGACCCGCCGCAGCCCGGCGCCTGGCACTGGGTCGACAACGGTACGCAGGCGTACTACCGGGCCCGGGAGTACTGGAAGACCGGCACCACGATCACGGTCCGGCTGGCGCTGGCCGGGATCCCGCTGAGCAACGGCCGGTACGGCAACATCGACCGCAGCGCCACCGCCAAGATCGGCCGCGCGTTCGAGATGACCGTGGACAACGCGACCAAGCAGATGACGGTCTCCGAGAACGGCGCGGTGATCCGTACGCTGCCGGTGAGCCTGGGCAAGAAGAGCACCCCCTCCTCCAGCGGCACGATGGTGGTGATGGAGAAGAAGGAGTCCACCGTCTTCGACACCCGCAGCGAGCCGGACCCGGCCAACCGCTACGTCACCGAGATCGACTTCGCCCAGCGGATCACCTGGGGCGGCGAGTACATCCATGCCGCGCCCTGGTCCGAGGGCGTGCAGGGGCGCCGCAACGTCTCGCACGGCTGCGTCAACGTGTCGATGGCCAACGGCCGGTGGCTGTTCGGCAAGACGATGGTGGGCGACCCGATCACGGTGAAGGGCACCGAGCGCCGCCTGGCCCCCGGCAACGGCTGGACGGCGTGGAGCATGAGCTGGTCGCAGTTCGTCGCCGGCAGCGCGCTGCCGGTTCCGCAGGGCGGGCAGCCGGCGCCGTTCTGACCGGCGTAACGTGGTCGGACACGCCACCTCCGACGAAGCGCCGGACGCCAGTGGAATCGTTACACCCGTGCGGGGTGTTCCGTTTCACGTCCGGCAACGCGTACCCGCTCCGGCGCGTCTGACCTGAGACGACGGGGAACGGCATCACCTTGTGAGGGAGTCATGCGAGCTGGCCAGGACGAACCGATCCGGGGCGCGAGCGCCCGACGCGTCGGCCGCCGCCGTGCGCTGGCAGCCGGGCTGCTCGCCGCCGCGATGGCCCTGACCGCCTGCACCAGCGGCGGCGGCGACAAGCCGTCGAGCTGGCAGGGCGGCGGCGACGGCGGTGAGAAGGCCCCGAAGGCGGCGGCCACCATCAGCGAGCCCGCCGCCGACGCCAAGGACGTACCGGCGTCCACCGCCGTCACCTTCACCACGAAGGAGGCGCAGGAGACCACAGTCGAGCTGAAGGACGCCGCCGGCAAGGTCGTCGACGGCACGCTCGCAGCGGACGGCGGGAGCTGGCTGCCGTCAGCGGCCCTGGAGTACGGGCAGACGTACACGGCGACCGTCACCGCGACCGGCGACGACGGCAAGCCCGCCACCGCCACCAGCACGTTCACCACGATGGCGAAGCCGGCCAAGCAGATCCGGGTCACCAGCTTCCTGGGCGACAACCAGGTGGTGGGTGTCGGCATGCCGCTGATCGTGAAATTCGGCCGGGCCATCCCGGAGGACTACCGCGACGACATCCAGCGCCGGATGACAGTCACCTCGAAGCCGGCCCAGGAGGGCATCTGGCACTGGGTGAGCCCGACCGAGGTGCGCTACCGGCCGAAGACGTTCTGGAAGGCCAACAGCACGGTCAGCTACAAGGTGCAGGCGGGCGGGCTGCCGCTGGGCGGCGGCTGGTACGGCCGGGCCGACCTCAGCGTCGACGTCAAGATCGGTCCGTCGTTCGTGATGACAGTCGACAACCGCACCAAGCGGATGACCGTCACCCGCGACGGCAAGGTGGTCAAGACCATCCCGGTGAGCCTGGGCAAGAAGAGCACCCCGTCCTCCAGCGGCACCATGGTGGTGATCGAGAAGCTCCGGCACACGGTCTTCGACACCATGGAGGAGCTGGGCCCGGAGGAGGGCTACCGCACCGAGATCGACTACGCCCAGCGGCTCACCTGGGGCGGCGAGTTCATCCACGCCGCGCCCTGGTCCGAGGGCGTGCAGGGCCGCACGAACGTGTCGCACGGCTGCGTCAACGTCTCGATGAAGGAAGGCAACTGGCTGTTCGCCAACACCCGCATCGGTGACCCGATCACCGTGAAGGGCACCGAGCGCAAGCTCCAGAACGGCAACGGCTGGACCGACTGGAACATGAGCTGGGACGAGTACGTCAAGGGCAGCGCCCTGCCGTACGAGCCGCCGTCGGCCGACACCACGCCGGACGCCGGTACGCCCAGCGTCGAGCCCACCCCCTGACCCCGGCACACGACGAAGCCCCCTCCCGGAGGAGGGGGCTTCGTCGTGTGGGGTGACTGATGGGAATTGAACCCACGACAACCGGGACCACAACCCGGTGCTCTGCCAACTGAGCTACAGCCACCATGCTCGCCGCTCCGGTCGCCCGGGGCGGTGCGCGGACTAATCATAGCCACACTCCCGCCGACCCCGTCCACCGGGTTCGGCGGGGCCCTCAGAGCTGGGCGGCGATCGCCTTCGCGGCCTCGACGTCCGGCCCCGGCAGCGGCACGAACACGGTCCGCCGGTAGTACTCCAGCTCGCGGATGCTCTCCCGGATGTCGGCGAGCGCCCGGTGGGCCAGGCCCTTCTGCGGCTGCCCGAAGTACACCCGCGGGTACCAGCGCCGGCACAGCTCCTTGATCGAGGACACGTCGATCATCCGGTAGTGCAGGTGCGCGTCGAGCCGGGTCATGTCGCGGGCCAGGAAGCCCCTGTCGGTGGCGATCGAGTTGCCGCACAGCGGGGCCGTGCGCGGGTCCTTCACGTAGCTGGTCACGTAGTCGAGCACCATGTCCTCGGCCTCGGCCAGCGTCACCGTGGAGCGGCGTACCTCCTCGGTGAGGCCGGACTTGGCGTGCATGGTGCGCACGATCTCCGGCATGCCGTCGAGCGCCTCGTCGTCGGCGTGGATCACCACGTCGACGCCGTCACCGAGCACGTTGAGGTCGGGATCGGTGACGAGCGCGGCGACCTCGATCAGGGCGTCCCGCCGCAGGTCGAGCCCGGTCATCTCACAGTCGATCCAGACGAGAAGATCAGCCACCGGAACAGACTACGCGCCGCCGACGCGCCCGCGCCTCGGCCCGGCGGCCGAGGTGGACCGCTAGGGTTTCCTGCGTGCCAGCCGAACCCGTCGCCCCACCCGCCGTCGCCCGCGACGACGCGGGCGCGCGTACGGCTCGCCGGGTGCTCACGGTGCTGGCGCTGGCCGCGATCCTGCCGGCGCTCTACCTGCCCAACCTGCGCCACGACTACTACGACCAGAAGATCTACATGTCGGCGATGGACTGGTGGGCGGCCGGGCACCCGCTCTACGACTACGTCCAGCCGGACCGGCTGCAGGGCGCGCTGTACTTCACCTATCCGCCGTTCGCGGCGCTGCTCCTGGCGCCGTTCGGGTACCTGAGGCTCGGGGTGGCGATCGCCGCCTTCGCGGTGCTGACGGTGGCCGCCGTGGTGGTGACCACCCGCTGGCTGGTGCTGCCGGTGCTGCGGCGGCACGATCTGCCGCGCGGGTTCGGCCTGACCGTCGCCGTGCTGCTGGTGCTGGCGGTGGAGAGCACGCGGGAGACGCTCACGCTCGGGCAGATCAACATGCTGCTGGTGGTGCTGATCCTGGGCGACCTGCTGTTCGCCGTACCGCAAGGGCGGCGCTGGGCCGGTGTGGGCGTGGGCCTGGCCGCGGCGCTCAAGCTGTTCCCCGGCATCTTCGTGCTCTACCTGCTGGCCGCCCGGAAGTGGCGGGCGGCGGCCGTGGCGGCGGTGACGGCGGCGGTGGCCACGCTGCTGGCCGCGGCGGTCGCGCCGGGTGACTCGTGGCGGTTCTGGACGCACGAGCTGTGGGTGACCGACCGGGTGGGCCGCCCCGACTACACCGGCAACCAGTCGCTGTTCGGGCTGCTCAGCCGCCTGACCGCGCCGGCCGAGCCGGACCGGCTGCTGTGGCTGCTGCTCGCGCTGGCGGTGGCCGCGTTCGGCCTGTGGCGGGCGGCGCGCGCGGCCCGGGCGGGGGACGCGCTCGTGGGTCTCACAGTGACCGGGCTGGTGGGCGGGCTGGTCAGCCCGATCACCTGGATCCACCACCTGTACTGGTTCATCCCCGCGGTGGTGGTGCTCGTCGACGCGGCACTGGACGCCGATCCGGCGACGCCCGCCGGGGCCCGCCGTCGCGGCGGCCTCTTCGCGCTGGTCGCCGTCGTCGGCCTGCCGATCGTGTACGGGTTGGTGACGTTCCAGGACTGGGGTACCGCCATCGTGCACACGGACGATCCTGTCGACTTCGTCGTCCGCAACGTGTACGTGCTGCTCAGCCTGCTCCTGCTCGCGGTGCTGCCGATCCGCCGTCATGCGGGCGAGAAACCGATGACCCGGACTGAACGGACACACCTCGCAACAAACGGCGATCAGCGCTAATCTGGTATCAACTACCTCAGTTTTCTCCCAGGTAGCACCGATCCCCCGGTGATGAACGGCCCTCCGCGTCGGCAGCGCGGAGGGCCGTTCGGTTTCCCGTCCTCAGTCCTTGTCGTCGGGGCACCGGCGGGGCGGGGCGGCGATCGCCGCACGGGTCCGCCCGCCGGACCCGGAGCCCACCGCCACCAGGTGCCGCTCGGGTCGCGACACCGGGCCCGGCTGGCGGCCCAGGCCGCTCAGCGAGGTGACGCCGAGACGCCCGGCCAGCACCGGCACCTGGTCCGGCTCGACCACGAAGACCACCTCACGCGGCCGCAGCGGGCGCAGCAGCACCGCCACCGCGAGGACCACCAGCAGCGTGCCGCCGGCCAGCAGCGCCCATGCCAGCCCGGGGAACCATCCGGCCCGCAGCTCGGCACGCATCCGCAGGTCGAGCTCGTCCGCGCCGTCCACGCGCATCACGACCAGGCTCAGCGACCGGCCGGACAGTTCCGCCGGGCTCCACTCCAGGGAGCCGACGCCCTCGCGTACCCAGAAGGGCTCCGTCATCGGCGCGGCGGTGGCGGCGCCGACGGTGGCCGGGTCGAGATCGACAGGCAGCGGGCCCCGGGTGACCGCGACGCGGCGCACGGTGCTGTGCGGGATGTCGGCCAGCCACCGTCGCACCTGGTCGGCCGGGGCGAGGCCGAGGAAGACCGGGCCGTCGTCGTCCCGCGCGGTCAGGTGCAGCCGGGCCTGTCCGGTACGCGCCAGCGGCAGGTCGGCGCGTAGCAACGCGTCCACGTCGGTCACCAGCACCGCGCGGGCCGGCGTGCGGACCGGCTCGAACCGGGCGCCGAAGCCGCCGTCCGGGCCGGCGTGCCGGGCGGCGAGCCAGAGACCTCCGCCCGCCAGCAGCGCCGGAATCCCCAACGCCAGCAGCACCATGCCGGCGATCGTGCGTACGAAACGCATTCGCGTCGTCCCTCTCGGTAGCCGATTACCCGGCCGACCTTACCGACGGGGATCGGCCGATCGCCGGATATCGGCGGCACCGGGGCCGGAACGGCGACCGGCCCGGCGGATCGTTCCGCCGGGCCGGTGCGTGGCTCGCGTTCAGGACTTCGCGGCGGGCTCCCGCCGGGTACGAGCGAACGCCAGACCGCCGAGGGCCAGGCCGCCCAGTCCGGCGACCAGGCCGGCCACGCCGAGGGCGGTGGCCCCGCCGGAGCCGTCGTCGTCATCGTCGTCGGCTGCGGCGGCCGGCGCGCTCGCAGCGGACGAGGCGGGCGCCGCCGCGGCCAGCTTGAGCACCGGCGCCGGGTTCTCCGGCTCCTCCGCGCCCGGCGTCGGCTCCTCGATCCACCGGGAGACGTTGCCGTCGGAGTACGTCTGGAGCACCTTGAACACCATCGTGTCGGCCTGCGGCAGCGGGCCCATCGACACCGGGAACTCCTGGAACTCGCCCGGCTTCACGCCGCCGTTCGGCGCGGCCGTGAAGGTCAGCTTGGAGACCGCCTCGGTGAGCTGGCTGCCGTGCACCTCGATCGGCGGATCGACCTTGCGCTTCTCCACCGCCACCGTCCAGCCCGCCACCGGCATGGTGGAGACCGAGCCGACCGGGGCGTTCTCCGGCAGGTTCACCTCGACCTTGACCGTCGACGCCGTGTCGCTCTCGTTCGGCACCCGGAACGCGAACCGGCCGTAGCCGCCCTGCGTACCCTCGGCCGGGTTGATCGTGACGTGCGCCGAGGCCGCACCGGCCACGCCGAGCACGGCCGTGGCGACGGCGGTGAGGGTCAGCGCGGCGACTGTCGCGGAGCGCCGGAGACGGATCATCAGATGGGACCTTCCGTTACTTGATCGGCACGGTGGCGGTCACCGTGGCCTGGTCGATGTCGGACGTGCGGACGGTGATGCGCACCTGCCAGTCACCCCGGGCCGGCAGGTTGACCTCGCCGGTGGCGTGGTTGTCGCTCAACGGCAGCAGCGGGACGGTGATCGGCTCGATCCCGGCCGACGGCAGCGCGGCGGTGACCTTCCACTCCTGCACCGGCTGCGGGCGGCTGTCCTTGGTGTAGGCGTACAGGTGCATCGAGTTGTTGCCGGTCTCGGCCGGGTCCACCTGGACCTCCAGCGAGTAGAGCGGGCTGCTCAGCGTGGCCGAGAAGTAGCCCTGCTCGGCGCCCGCGACGTTCGCGGCGGCGGTACGCGCCGGGGTGGTCTGCACGAGCGTCGCCGACACGCCCAGCACCACCGCCGTGATCGCCAGCTCGGCCACCACCGCCCGCCGCATCGAGCCCGGCCGGCCGGCGGCGACCCGCCGCCGCACCAGCGCCCGGGAGTACGCGGCCACGCCGATCACCAGCACGAACAGCGCGATCTTGGCGAGCAGGAGCCGGCCGTACGTGGTGTCGAACAGCGCCTGCAGACCGGCCACCTCGATCAGGCCCTGCACGGTGCCGGCCAGCAGCAGCGCGGCCACCGCGAGCGCGGCCCAGCGGGACCAGATCGGCAGGATCGCGTCCAGCTCGCGCTCGTCGGCCTGACGCAGCAGGAACACCGCGAGCATGACCAGGCCGCCCAGCCACACCGCCATGCCGCCCAGGTGCACCGCGTCCACCACCACCGACACCGCGGGCGCGGGCGAGGCCGCCGCGTGCCCGGCCAGCGGCCAGGTGAACAGCGCCGCGCCGCCGAGGACCGCCAGGATGATCCCGTCGGTACGGCCGATCGGGCCGGCGAACAGCGGCCGGAGCAGGAACGCCGCCGCCGCGAGCAGGCCCAGCCGGACCAGGTGCGTGGTGCCGTAGGCGCTGCCGAGCACGTCACTGAGTCCGGAGCCGGTCACGTCGAACAAACCACCGCCGTTGACGTACGGCACCTGCAGCCACACCTCGGCCACCGTGGCCACCGCCAGCAGGCCCAGCCCGGTCCAGGCCAGCCGCGCCGGTCCCCGGCGGGACAGCCGGCGCGGCCAGAGCGCGGCGAGCACCAGCGCCGGGCCGACGAGCAGCAGCAACCCGACGTAGCCGGCGTACTTCGCCACCTTCACCGCGTTCTCGGTGACCGGGTTCGCCCGGTTGTCCGAACCGCTGTCGGTGGGTGGCTCGGACGGTGCGCCGACGGAGTAGGTGAAGGCGCCGGAGACGGGGTGGCTGTCGGCCGAGATGACCCGGTAGCTCACCAGGTAGGTGCCGCGCCCGCCGGACGGGTCCACCGGGATGGTGACCTCGGCGCCCTGGAACGTCGGCTCGCCCCGGTCGGCGCGCGAGCCGTCGGGGGCGATCACCCGGACCTTCCCGGGCACCTTGCGGACGCCCTCACTGAACGTGATCACCACCTGCGCGGGCGCCTCGGGCACCACGGCGGAGGCGGCAGGGCTGCTGCTCACCAGCACCGCGTGGGCGGCAGCCGGGGAGGCCGGGGCGAGCAGCAGGGCGACCAGCAGGAGCAGCAGCCCGGCGGCGGCCCCGGAGCGGGCGGCGACGGCCCGGGACGGGCGGCGTACGGCAGCAGTCATGACCGCCATGGTTCCCGAACCGGGGCGGGTCCGGCGAGCCGGTCTCGGGCGGGCGTGACCGAGCGCCCACCCGGCACGGCGGCGCGCGCCACGCCGGGCCTGCTCGGAGGTCATGGGAGGGTAGTCGGACGGTGGGCGGGAAAAGTTCCCGGCGTGTGCGGGACCACGGAATGGGTCGAAGGACCCTGTCCCCTCCAGGTACGCCGCGTAACCTCGGGTGACGTGATCCCCGGCCCGCGCGACCCCGCCGCCGACCGCCCCGAGTCGGCGTCCGACGCTGCCCGGGACGCGGCCACCGGCTGGGCGCTGGCCGCCCGCGACGGCGACCGCGACGCGCAGGCCGCCTTCGTCCGGGCCACCCAGGCCGAGGTGTGGCGCTTCGCCGCCGCGCTCGTCGACCCGGACACCGCGGACGACCTCACCCAGGAGACGTACCTGCGGGCGTTCCGGGCGCTGCCCGGCTTCGAGGGGCGCTCCAGCGTGCGGACCTGGCTGCTCGGCATCGCCCGGCGGGCCTGCGCCGACCACCTGCGCACAGTGGTGCGCCGCCGCCGGCTCGACGCGCGGCTCGCCGCCCAGGCCGCCACCGACCGCCCGTACCCGGACCCGGCCGGGCAGCTCGGCGCCACCGACCTGGTCCGCCGGCTGCCCGCCGAGCGGCGCTCCGCGTTCGTGCTCACCCAACTGCTCGGCCTGTCGTACGCCGAGGCCGCCGACGTGGAGGGGGTGCCGGTGGGCACGATCCGCTCCCGGGTCGCCCGCGCCCGCGACGAACTGGTCGACGCCGTCGGCGACACGTTGGCCGGATAGCGGGAACCTTTCGTGGCGCTCGGACGACGAATGACTGTGACCCCCTCCCCCTCACCTCGGGACGGCCGCTGGCCGGCCCTGCGGCCCTGGCTCGGCGTCGCGGCCCGCCTCGGACTGGCCGCCGTGTGGCTGATCGCCGGTGGCACCAAGGTCGGCGACCTTGCCGCCTCCGGCCGGGCCGTGAACGCGTACCAGGTGATGCCGTACGACGTGGCCACGGTGATCGGCGCGGCGCTGCCGTTCGTCGAGCTGGCCCTGGGCGTCCTGCTGCTCGCCGGGCTCGCCACCCGGATCAGCGCCGGCGTCTCAGCGGCGCTGCTCGTGGTCTTCATCGCCGGCATCGCCTCGGCCTGGGCCCGTGGCCTGGCCATCGACTGCGGGTGTTTCGGCAGCGGCGGGCAGCTCGCCGCCGGCCAGACGCCCAGCTACCTCCCGGAGATCCTCCGGGACCTCGGGTTCCTGGTACTCGCCGGGTTCCTGCTGATCTGGCCCCGCACCCCGTTCTCCGTGGACGGGTGGCTGGCGGGCGACGACACCGTGGAGGACACCGATGAGTAGTCGCAAGGGGCGCAAGGACGCGGCCCGGGTCGTACGCGAGCAGATCGCCCGGGAGAAGCGGCGCAAGCGGACGCTCTGGACCTCGATCGCCGCGGTGCTGGTGCTCGTCATCGCCGGCGGCATCGGCTGGGCGGTCTACTCCAGCCAGAAGTCCGACGAGTTCACCGCCCCGCCCGGGGCCAACGACGCCGGCACCGGCATCGTGCTCGGCACCGGGCCGGTCACCATCGACCTGTACGAGGACTACCTCTGCCCGGCCTGCAAGCAGTTCCAGCAGGTCAACGGCGAGACGCTCAACCAGCTCGTCAGTGAGGGCAAGGCGAAGCTGGTGTTCCACCCGGTGGCGTTCCTGAACCGCTTCTCCACCACGGAATACTCGACCCGCTCCTCGGCCGCCTCCGGCTGCGCCGCCCAGGGCGGCAAGTTCCGCGAGTTCACCGACCAGCTCTTCGCCAAGCAGCCGCCGGAGGGCGGCGCCGGGCTCAGCAACGACGAACTCGTCGACATCGGCGCGGGCGTCGGACTGAACCGGGACGAGTTCGCCTCCTGCGTCTCCGACGGCACGTACCGGTCGTGGACCGAGCACGTCACCGAGGAGGCGAGCAAGTCCGGCGTGACCAGCACCCCGACCATCAAGGTCAACGGCAGCGAGCTCCAGGACCGCAGCCCCGAAGGGCTCAAGTCGGCGGTGGAGGCGGCCGGCAAGTGATCGCACCCCTGCGCCGGGCCGCGCTGG
The DNA here is from genome assembly GCF_055362685.1 of Micromonospora sp. SYSU B005. Lineage (NCBI taxonomy): Bacteria > Bacillati > Actinomycetota > Actinomycetes > Micromonosporales > Micromonosporaceae > Micromonospora > Micromonospora sp. SYSU B005. The sequence continues at coordinate 22,498 of NZ_JAXCFU010000008.1, forward strand.
TGCTCGCCGTCGCGGCCACCGCAGTGCTCACGCTCGCCGCGCCGGCCGCCGCACACGGCGCGGACGCGCCCGACGGCACCGACTACCGCGCCACGATCAGCGGCGTCGACCCGGATCGGCCCGGCCTCACCGCGCGCATGGTGGAGGCCGGCGCACGACTGGAGCTGACGAACGACACCGGCGCCGAGGTCACCGTGCTCGGCTACTCCGGTGAGCCGTACCTGCGCATCGGCCCGGGCGGCGTGTACGAGAACACCCGCTCCCCCGCCACGTACCTGAACCGGACGCTGGCCGGGGAGACCCGGCTGCCGGCCGAGGCGAACCCGGCCGCCGCGCCCGACTGGCGGCGGATCGACGACGGCCCCACCGCCCGCTGGCACGACCAGCGCACGCTGTGGCGGGAGGAGGCTCCGCCGGCCGCCGTCGCCGCCGACCCGGACCGGGAACACCGGGTACGCGACTGGGCGGTGCCGCTGCGCGCCGGTGACACCACCGGAGCCGTACGCGGCACGCTGGACTGGGTGCCGCCGCCCGACCCGTACCCCTGGTGGGTTGCCGCCACGCTGGGCTTCCTGCTGATCGGCGCGGCCGGGCTGGCACCTGGTGGCACCGCCGCCGGGGTGCGGGCGCTGCGCGCGGTGGGCGCGCTGCTCGCCCTGGGCGGCGCCGCCACGGTGGCGCTCACCGTCGCCCGCGCGCTGGACACCGGCGCGCCCGGCGTCGGCGGAACGCTCGCCGAGCTGGTCACCGGCCAGGTGTGGACACTGCTCACCGGGCTCGGCGCGCTCGCCGCGGGCGGGTTCGCGCTGGCCCGCCGCCCGGCCGCCGACTTCGTGCTGGCGCTCGCAGGCGCCTGCCTCACGCTGTTCGCCGGGGCGACGAACCTGGCCGCGCTGTCCCGCGCGATCCCCCCGGCCGCCGGCCCGGCCACGCTGGTGCGGGTGCTCGTGGTGGTCGGCCTGGCGACAGGCGCCGGCGCGGTCGCGGCAGGACTGCTGCGCCTGCGCACCGCCGCGAGGGCAGCCCGCGCCACCCCCCACCCAACCCCCACGCCCTGACCCCGCCCCGCCCCGCCCTGGCGATCTGTGAGTGGAGGTTGTCAAGCGTCCCCGGCCCTCGGCGAGATCTTGGTACCAAACGGCCCCCATAGGGGCCCTTTCCTACCAAGATCTCCACTGCTCCCACGATGCGAAACGCCAATCTCGCATAACGGGAGGACGCTCGCCACAACAACCAGCCCGAACGAGGAACTAGTGCCCACCTGAACCCCCGCGATCTCGCATATTCCGCCCCGGCATCCAAGGCGTTCACGACATCTCGAGGGCCCCAATGGCAAGATCACCGAGCGCTGCGAGCGCCCCGGGCACGCACGAGTGGAACACCACGGGTGTCAAACCGCCCCCGACACACCCATCACGTTCCACTCCCGCCGCACTCACGGCGGAGAGGGCGGGAGAGGCGAGGGCCGGGTCAGGTGGGGCGGGGGGCGAAGCCGTAGGGGAGCTCCAGGCGGTGGGCCGTGAGCAGCGCCTCGTCGGACAGGAGGTCGGCGGTGGGGGCGTCGGCGACGATGCGGCCGCCGTCCAGGATCACCGAGCGGGGGCACAGCTCGGCCGCGTACGGCAGGTCGTGCGTGACCATGAGCAGCGTCACCGGCAGGGAGCGCAGGATCTCCGCCAGCTCGCGGCGGGCGGCCGGGTCGAGGTTCGACGACGGCTCGTCCAGCACCAGGATCTCCGGGCGCATGGCCAGCACCGTCGCCACCGCCACCCGGCGCCGCTGCCCGAACGACAGGTGGTGCGGCGCGCGGTCCCGATGCTCGCTCATGCCGACCGCCGCGAGCGCCTCGTCGACCCGGGCGGCCAGCTCGGCGCCGCGCAGGCCCAGGTTGGCCGGGCCGAACGCCACGTCCTCGGCGACTGTGGGCAGGAACAGCTGGTCGTCCGGGTCCTGGAAGACGATGCCGACGCGGCGGCGTACCTCGGCCAGCGTGTCCCGGTCCCGGCTGACGGTCAGGCCGCCGACGGTCACCGTGCCCTCGGTCGGGGTGAGGATGCCGTTGAGGTGCAGCACGAGCGTGGTCTTGCCGGCGCCGTTGGGCCCGAGCAGCGCCACCCGATCGCCGCGCGGCACGGTCAGGTCCACGCCGTGCAGGGCGACGTGACCGTCCGGGTACGCGTACCGGACGCCGTTGACGTCGAGGGAGGGCGGCTGCTGCACGTACCCGATCATTGCAGGACGAGCGCGACGGCGGCGATGGTGGCCGCGATCGCCGGCACGGTCGCGGCGGCCGCCCACTGGCCGGCGGTGGCCGCGCCGGCCCCCTGCCACACCGCCGGCATCCGGCCGGTGTAGCCGCGCGAGAGCATCGCCAGGTAGACCCGCTCGCCGCGCTCGAACGCGCGCAGGAACAGCGCGCCGACCCCGGCCGCGAAGCCGCGCAACTGCCACAGGAACCGTGGGTCGTCGCCGCGCGACACCCGCGCCACGCGCATCCGGCGGGCCTCGCCGACGAGCACCTCCAGGTAGCGCAGCATGAACGTGGCGATCTGGGTGAGGATCTGTGGGCACCGCAGCCGGTCCAGGCCGAGCAGCAGGTCACGCGTCGTCGTGGTCGCCGCCAGCAGGAGCGACGCGAGTACGCCGAGCGTGCCCTTGGCGAGGATGTTGAACGCGCCGTGCAGCCCGTCGACGGACAGGGCGAGCCCTGCTACCTCGACCCGCTCCCCCGCCCCGAGGAACGGCAGCGCGAACGCGAACAGCACGAACGGCAGCTCGATCAGTGCCCGGCTGAGCAGCCAGCGCGGGCCGACCCGGGCCAGCGCGGCCACCGCGGCGACCAGGAGCGCGTAGCCGCCGAAGGCCCAGTACGCCTCCCGGGGCGTCGCCACCACCGCGATGGTGAACAGCACCATCGCGGCGATCTTCACCTCGGGCGGGAGGCGGTGCACCGGCGAGCCGGACTCGCGGTAGAGGACGTGCGCGTGCCCGGCGCCCATGGTCAGCGGGTGCCGGTGGACGGGGTCGCTGCGTCGCCCGCCGGGTCGGTGGTCGCGGTGGTCGTGTCAGGCGCCCCGGGCCCGGCGGACGTGACGGGCGTGGCGGGGCCGCGGCGGCGGGCCAGCCAGAACAGGCCGCCGCCGAGCGCGAAGGTGAGCAGCACGCCGAGTACGCCGGACAGGCCGGTGGAGAGGAAGTCGTTGCCGATGCCGCGGACGCCGTAGTCGGCGAGCGGGCTGTCCGCCAGCTCGTGGTCCTTGGCCTGCTGGGCCGGGCAGCTGCCGCCGGTGATCTCGTCGTCGGCGTTGACGGTGCAGCCCTTGAGCAGCGACGAGTCGAGCCCGTCCGGGTGCGAGGAGGCGTAGTTGCTGACCACGCCGGCCAGCAGCAGGGCCACCAGCAGGCCGCCGAGCAGGAACGGCCAGTGACGCTTGCTCATCGGGCACCTCCGGCGACCGGGACGGCGGGAGCCGGCGTGGCCGGCTTGAGGGCGCGCAGCGCGTACACCAGGTCGGGCCGGACCTTGGCGACGGTGACCACAGTGGTCGCGGTGATCAGGCCCTCGCCGATGCCGATGAGCAGGTGGGCGAAGGCCATGGTGCCGGCCAGGCCGGTGAGGTTGCCGCCGAGGTCGGTGGTGCCGCCCAGCCAGTACTGCAGGACGAAGCCCTGGGACGCGACCACCACGCTGACCAGCGCGGACACGAACGCGGTGACCGCCAGGCCGGCCGGGGTGCGCGGCAGCACGCGCAGCAGGAGCGCGATCAGCAGGTACGCGGCGGCGGTGCCGAGCAGCGCCATGTTGGTGATGTTGAGGCCGAGCATCGCCACCCCGCCGTCACCGAAGACCAGCGCCTGCACGATGAGCACCACGGCGACGCAGAGCGCGCCGACCCAGGGGCCGACGAGCAGCGCGGCCAGCGCCCCGCCGAGCAGGTGACCGCTGACCCCGGCGGTGAAGATCGGGAAGTTGAGCATCTGCACGGCGAAGATGAACGCCGCCACCAGCCCGGCCATCGGGGCCAGCCGGTCGTCGAGGTCGGCGCGGCCCCGCAGCACGCAGAAGGCGAGCGCGGCGAGGGCGAGAGCCGCGAAGATCGCGGCGACCGGACCGTTGATGATCCCGTTGGAGATGTGCATCGCCAGGGTGTCCACGCGCTCAGCGTATTTCCAGGAAGGCACTGTTGCCAATATCTTGCAACTGCACATGGTGCCCGTCACCGCGCCCGCGCGTCGCCGCCCGCCGACCGTACCGGCCCGGCGGTATCGTCACCGCCATGACCGACCGCCTCAAGCCCGGCGACCCCGCCCCCGACTTCACCCTCCCCACCGACGACGGCGGCACGCTGTCCCTGTCCGGCCTGCGCGGCCGCAAGGTCATCCTGTACGCGTACCCGGCCGCCATGACGCCCGGCTGCACGAAGCAGGCGTGTGACTTCCGGGACTCGCTCGCCTCCCTCCAGGCCGTCGGCTACGAGGTGGTGGGCGTCTCGCCGGACAAGCCCGCGAAGCTCGCCAAGTTCCGCGACCGGGACGCCATCACGTTCCCGCTGGTCTCCGACGAGGACAAGGCGGTGCTGACCGCGTACGGCGCGTTCGGCGAGAAGCAGATGTACGGCCGCACCGTCACCGGCGTGATCCGCTCGACGTTCGTGGTGGACGAGGACGGCAAGATCGAGCAGGCGTTCTACAACGTGCGGGCCACCGGCCACGTCGCCAAGCTGCGCCGGGACCTCGGCCTCGACTGAGGTCGCCGGACGGGCCGCCTCGTCGCGGCTCGTCGCGTCGCGGCCGGTCGCGGCCCGGAGTACACACGGCTCCGGCGCGACGCTCTAAACTCAGCGGGCCGGCGGGAGTGGCGGAACGGCAGACGCGCAGGCCTTAGGAGCCTGTGTCCGAGAGGACGTGGGGGTTCGAAACCCCCCTCCCGCACCATCAACTGTGTCACCCGCATCACGAACGCGGGTCCGGGCCACGTCGTCACGCGCAGGATGGCGTCGTGGACCTGCGCTTCGTACTCGACCCCGACCTGACTCCCGAACTGCGCGAGCAGATCATCGCGCTCTGGGTGGACGTGACGAACGCCGGCGGCGCCGTCGGCTTCGTCGCCCCGGTGACGGCCGACGACGTACGCCCGCTCGCCACCTCCACGCTCGACGAGGTGGCGGACGGGCCGGACCGGCTGCTCGCCGGCTACGAGGGCGAGAAGCTGGTCGCGGTGCTGGTCATCGCCGACAACCGGTTCCACCTCAAGACGCACTGGCGGGTGCTCAAGCGCGTCATGGTGCACCCGGACACGCAGGGACGCGGCCACGGCGCGGCGCTGATGCGCGAGGCCGAGCGGATCGCCTGCGGCCTCGGCCTGACGGCGCTGCACGTGACGGTCCGCGACGGCCTGGGGCTGGACCGCTTCTACAAGCGCCTCGGCTACCGCGAGATCGGCCGCCTCCCCGCCGCACTGCGCCTGTCCCCCACCGACGCCCGCGACGAGATCCTCATGTGGCTGGACCTCCCCACCTCCCCCTGACCCACCCACCCCACCCCGCCCTGCCCCGCCCCGCCCTAGCCTGCCCCGCCGATCTTGCACTTTCCGCCCCCGCAAAAGCCGCATTCAGGGCATGTCGAGGGCCGCAAGTGCAAGATCAACGAGGTGGGGGCGGGTCAGGAACAGGGGGTTTGGGTGGGAAGGGCGGCGGCTGCCTGCACGACGGGGTCCACCGGGGCGGGGGCGGGGGCCGGCGACGTTGTGCGGGTGGAAGGGCTTGGGGTGGAGGTTCTGGGCGTCGGGGTCGGCTTCTTCGGGGTCGGCCTGGGGGTGGCGGGATCGGCGCCGTACATGCGGGTCTTGCTGCGCTGCACCTGGCCGGGGAGCATCCGGACGCCGGTGGCCGTCACGCGGTGGCCGTACACGTCGGTGACCCGGATCTCGTACGGGCCGGGACCGGCCCCGGACGGGATCAGCCAGTAGTTGTAGTCCTGCCGCTGCGCCGCCCGCCACGAACCGTTCTGCCGAACCTCGACCGAGCGCAGCGGGTTGCCGTGGTCACCGACCAGGACGGCGAACCACCACTGCGACGAGCCCTCCTTCATCCGGAAGGTGAGCGGGCCGGGCAGCCTCGGGTTCACCACCGCGCGGTAGCTGACCTTCACCACTCCCTGCACCGGATCGGCGATCCGGGCGAACGCCTCGGCGGACAGGTCGAGGTGGCCTGGTGCGCACTCCGGGCACTGGTCCATCACGAGCACCCGGACGGTGCCGCGTGGGCCGGTGACGTCGAGGAAGCCGCCGCAGGAGGCGCCGGAGGCGTACTCGCTCGGGCCGAGCGCGACGTACATCCGGTCGGCGGGCGCGGCGGGCCGGGAGCAGTTGCCACCGGCACCCTCGGAGTCGTAGAAGGTGGCCTTGCCGCTGTGCGTCGCGCCACCGACGGGCGGGGCCGCAGCCACCGGCAGGGCAGCGCCGGGCGGCAGAACCGCGGGCGGAAGAGCGGCCACGGCAGCGCGCCCAGCCGGGGCGGCGCAGGCGGGGGCGGCCCCGCCGCGTACCGCGAGGGTCACCGCGACCGCGGCGGCGACGGTGACCAGCCCGGCGGCGGCCAGGCGGCGACGGCGTGCGGCGGTGCGGCGCCGGTCGTCCGGGGTGGCGGGTCCGGGCGCGGCGCCGGTGGTCGGCGGGTGGGGTGCGGGGCCGTCGGTCACGCCGGTCGATGCTGCCGGACCGGCGCGCCGTGGGACAAGCGAGCTAAGCGAAAGCTAAACCGGGCGCAGCGTACGGGCGGTGGAGACGACACCGGCCAGCCCGCCGGCCAGGTCGGGGCGCTGCCGCAGCGAGTCCTCCAGGCGGACGCGCCACACGCCGGTCTCGACCGGCAGCCGGGCGTCGCCGGCCCAGCGGACCCGGTCCCGGCTCTCGTCGAGGGCCACCGCCGCCGCAGGGCCCATCAGGGCGCCGAGTTCGCCACGCAGCCAGCCGAACAGCTGCTCGTCGTGGATCGCCCCGCCGATGACCCGGGCGGCGTCCCACGCCACCCGCGGTTGGTGGATGACCTGCATCTCGACTCCTCGGTCGATGTGGCATTCCTCACTATCATCGATCCCGCAGCCGGCCGGGGCAAGGCCCGGAACCGGCCACCTCACCGCGGCGGACCCGCGCCGCCGGGGCGTCACCGTCCGGGCGCGGGTCCACACGGTACGACGCGAATCAGTAGCATCGCGGCATGTCAGATCGCCACCAGCTCACCGATTCCGACACTCGCGCGCAGGGCTCCGATGTGGAGCCGGGCGGGCCGGTGGAGGAGAAGGCGCCCCGGCGCCGCCGGGGCCGGCGGATCGCCCTGATCGTGCTGCTCGTAGTGGTGCTGCTGACCGGCGGCACCGCCCTGGCCGGCGGCCTCTACTACCGCTCCGTCGACAAGTCGATCGAGCGGGTCGACGCCTTCGAGGGCGTCCCGGACGAGTCGCGGCCGCAGGTCGAGGCCAAGGGCGCGATGAACATCATGATCCTGGGCAGCGACTCCCGCGACCCGGAGAGCACCGGCGGCTCGCGCAGCGACACGATCATCCTGGCCCACCTGCCGAAGGACCGGTCGAGCGCCCAGCTCATCTCGATCCCCCGCGACACCTGGACGGCCGTCCCGAAGTCGAAGGAAGGCCGCGGCGGTCGCGACGCGAAGATCAATGCCGCGTACGCCTGGGGCGGCGTGCCGCTGATGGTGCAGACGGTGGAGAAGTTCAGCGGCGTCCGGGTGGACAACGTGGCGATGGTCGACTTCGCCGGCTTCAAGGAGATCATCGACGCGCTCGGCGGTGTCGAGATCGACGTGGAGAAGGGCTTCACCACGAAGTACTCGCTGATCGGCACGCGGACCTTCGAGAAGGGCCGGCAGACGATGGACGGGGCCGCCGCGCTGGACTACGCGCGGGAGCGGCACGCCTTCCCGGACGGCGACTTCGCGCGTATCCGGCACCAGCAGCAGGTGATCAAGGCGATCCTGGACAAGGCCGCCTCGGGCGGTGTGCTGACCAACCCGGCCAAGCTGAACTCGTTCGTCCGCGCCACGTCCGACTCGGTGGCCGTCGACAAGTCACTGTCGCTGGTGGATCTCGCGATGGAGATGCGGGGCCTGCGCGGCGGCAACCTGACGTTCTTCACCTGCCCGGTCAAGGGCACCGGCCGGGTCGGCAGCGAGAGCGTCGTGTTCCCCGATCCGGCGCGCTCGAAGACGCTGTTCGACGCGGTGCGCCGCGACTCGGTCCCCGAGATCCTCGCCATCAGCGGAAAGTAGGACGTCGATCTGCCATGCCGGTGCTGGCGGCGGGGCGGGGTCGCTCGTATCCTGCGATCGCCGTCGGTCTCTGTATCCGGGCCGGCGGCGTCACGGGGGAGGATCGACCATGCCACGCCTGCCGGCGTTCGAGCATCCGTCCGCGCCGCCGTCCGGTGTGGCCATGAACAGGCCGATGGACAGCGGCATGGACACGACCACTGTGCTGCCGTACGCGGGGTCGCGCGCGTCGACGCGTACCCGATGGTTGCGGGCCTGGATGGTGACCGCGCCCATCGACGTCGCGGCGCTGCTCACGCCGCTGCTGCTGACCCAGAACTACTGGCGTGGCACGTTGTTCAACGCCGCGCTCACAGTGGGCCTGTTCGCCGCGGGCGGGCTCTACCGGCCGCGCCGGCACATCAGCATCCTGGACGAACTGCCGAGCCTCGGCGGCCGGTTGCTGGCCTCCGGCGCGGTGGGGGCGATCATCGCGGCGTTGCGGCACGACTCGGTGCCGTACGTCAGCGGGTTCATGCGCGGTGTCGCGCTCTCCGCCGGCCTGGTGATCGTCGGGCGGGCGCTGAACAGCCGGCTCATCCTGCTGGCCCGCAAGCGCCGGTGGGTGGAGCACAACGCGATAGTCATCGGCGGCGGGCCGATCGGCGGCGAGCTGGCCCGGCTGCTGCGGCGCTACCCGCAGTACGGGCTGCGGTTCGTCGGCGCCGTCGACGCCCCGTCGCGGCCGCGGATCGGCGCGTTGCCGCTCATCGGCACCATCGACGACCTGGAGAAGCTCGCCGAGATGCTGGAGTGCGAGGTCCTGGTCATCGCGGACCCGGACTGCTCCGAGGCCGACCTGATGGAGGCGCTGCTGCGCCCGGCCAGTTCCCGCTGTGACCTGTGGGCGGTGCCGCGCCTGTGGGGCTCGCGGTCGCAGGGCGGCTACCCCGACCACATCGGCGCCATCCCGATCGTCAAGATCGGCGACACCACGCTCACCGGCCCCCGGTGGCGGCTCAAACGCGCCTCCGACGTGGTGTTCGCGGTGACCGCCCTGCTCGTGCTGAGCCCGCTGCTGCTGCTCTGCGCCGTCGCCACGTTCCTCGACGGCGGCCGGGGCGTGTTCTTCCGTCAGGAGCGCATCGGCCGGTACGGCAAGCCGTTCCACGTGATCAAGTTCCGGTCGATGCGCCCGGCCGACGAGTACGAGTCGCAGACCACCTGGTCGATCGCGCACGACGAGCGGGTCGGGCCGATCGGGCGGTTCATGCGGCGTACCTCACTGGACGAGCTGCCGCAGCTGTGGAACATCCTGCGCGGCGAGATGAGCGTGGTGGGGCCCCGGCCGGAGCGGCCGTACTTCGTGGAGAAGTTCTCCATGGAATACCCGAGGTACGCGATGCGGCACCGCGTACCGGTCGGGCTCACCGGGCTGGCGCAGGTCAGCGGTCTGCGCGGGGACACGCCGATCTCGGACCGGGCGCGGTTCGACAACTACTACGTCGAGAACTGGTCGCTCTGGCTCGACATCAAGATCGTGCTGCGTACCGTCACCGAGGTGTTCCGGGGCGGAGGGCGCTGAACGCCTCGGCCAGGTCCGCGTGCCACTCCCCCGGCGGCGGCAGCTTCGCGGCGGCCCACCGGCCGTGCGCCAGCACGCTGTAGCGGGGGCGCGGCGCCGGGCGCGGGAAGCTGTCGCTCGTCGTCGGCCGGACCCGGTCCGGGTCGAGACCACGCAGGGCGAACACGGCGCGGGCCAGGCCGTACCAGGTGGTCTCGCCGGCGGCGGTGCCGTGGTACGTCCCCGGTGCCGCGTCGCCGGCGAGCGCCGCGTCGGCGAGCGCCACGAGACGCTCCGCGAGCCGGTACGACCAGGTGGGCTGTCCGCGCTGGTCGTCCACCACGTCGAGCCGGTCGCGTTCGGCCGCCAGCCGCAGCATGGTGGTGACGAAGTTGCGCCCGTGGGTGGCGTAGAGCCAGGCGGTGCGCACCACGTACCCGGTCTCGGGCAGCAGCCGGGCCACCGCCCGCTCCCCGGCGAGCTTGCTGCGCCCGTACGCGTTGACCGGGCCGGTCGGGGCGTCCTCCGGGTACGGCTCGGTGGCGTCCCCGGCGAACACGTAGTCGGTGGAGACGTGCACGAGACGCGCGCCGGACACGGCACAGGCGCCGGCCAGCGCGGCCACCGCGTCGCCGTTCACGGCGGTGGCGTCCCGCTCGCGCGTCTCGGCGCCGTCCACGTCGGTCCACGCGGCCGCGTTGAACACCACGTCGTGGCCGCCCACCGCGTCCCGGACCGCGTGTGTGTCGGTGACGTCGAGGTCGGCGCGGCCGGCGGCGGTGACGGACAGGTCCGGCCGGGTCCGCAGCACGGCCAGCAGGTCCCGCCCGAGCATCCCGCCCGCGCCGGTGACCAGGATCCGGGTCATTCGGGGCCGGCCGTCTTCAGCGGCTCCCACCAGGCCCGGTTGTCCCGGTACCAGCTGATCGTCTCGGCCAGGCCCCGGTCGAGGTCGATGCTCGGGGCGTACCCCAGCTCGCTGCTGATCTTGCTGATGTCCAGCGAGTACCGGCGGTCGTGGCCCTTGCGGTCGGTGACCGGCACGACCCGGTCCCAGCCGGCCCCGCACGCCGCCAGGAGCCGCTCGGTGAGCTGCCGGTTGGTCAGCTCGGTGCCGCCGCCGATGTGGTAGACCTCACCGGCCCGCCCCTTCTCCTGCACCATCGCCACGCCCCGGCAGTGGTCGTGCACGTGCAGCCAGTCCCGGACGTTGCCGCCGTCGCCGTAGAGCGGCACGGTGCCGCCGTCGAGCAGGTTGGTCACGAACAGCGGGACGACCTTCTCCGGGAACTGGTACGGCCCGTAGTTGTTGGAGCAGCGGGTCACCACGACGTCCAGGCCGTGGGTGCGGTGGTAGGACAGCGCCAGCAGGTCCGACCCGGCCTTCGACGCGGAGTACGGCGAGTTCGGCGCCAGCGGCCAGTCCTCCGTCCACGAGCCGGAGTCGATCGAGCCGTACACCTCGTCGGTGGAGACGTGCACGAACCGGCGGACGCCGTGCCGCAGCGCGGCGTCCAGCAGCGTCTGGGTGCCGAGGACGTTCGTGGTGACGAACGGTGCCGCGCCGGTGATCGAACGGTCCACGTGCGACTCGGCGGCGAAGTGGACGATCACGTCGTGGCCCGGCACCACCTCGTCGACAAGCGCCGGATCGCAGATGTCACCGCGGACGAAGCGCAGCCGGGGGTCGTCGCGTACCGGCGCCAGGTTCGCCAGGTTGCCGGAGTAGGTGAGCTTGTCCAGCACTGTGAGCGCGGCCGGGCCCTCGACCGGCACCCCGGCCGCGTCGCCGCCGGGCACGCCCAGCAGCATCCGCACGTACTCCGACCCGATGAAGCCGGCGCCGCCGGTGACGAGGACCCTCACGGGTCGTGGAGTCTACGCCGTAGCGGCAGCCCGGGCGGGACGTCGACGGGCCACGGGGGCGGCGGCGTCGCGGGTAGTCTCCGCGGGTGCGCGGAATCCTTCTCGCCGGTGGCACCGGATCCCGGCTCTGGCCGATCACCCGGGCCGTCTCGAAGCAACTGATGCCGGTGTTCGACAAGCCGATGGTCTACTACCCGCTCTCCACTCTGGTGATGGCCGGGGTGCGGGAGATCCTGGTGGTGACCACACCGGAGGACCGCACCCAGTTCGAGCGGCTGCTCGGCGACGGCAGTCAGTGGGGGCTGCGCCTGTCGTACACCGAGCAGCCCCGCCCGGAGGGCATCGCGCAGGCGTTCCTGCTCGGCGCCGACTTCGTCGGCGAGGAGTCGGTGGCGCTGATCCTCGGCGACAACATCTTCCACGGCGTCGGGCTCGGCCGGCAGCTCGCGCAGCACCGCGAACCGGCCGGTGGGCGGGTCTTCGCGTACCCGGTGGCGAACCCGCAGGACTACGGCGTGGTCGAGTTCGACGACGCCGGCCGGGTGCTGTCGATCGAGGAGAAGCCGGCCCGCCCCCGGTCCCGGTACGCGGTGCCGGGCCTCTACTTCTACGACAACCGGGTGGTCGACATCGCCCGCAAGCTGACCCCGAGCGCCCGCGGCGAGCTGGAGATCACCGCGATCAACGAGACGTACCGGGCGTGGGGCGAGCTGACGGTGACGGTGCTCGACCGGGGCACCGCCTGGCTGGACACCGGCACGTTCGCGTCGATGATGCAGGCCGCCGAGTTCGTCCGGGTGATCGAGGAACGCCAGGGCATGAAGATCGGCTGCGTCGAGGAGGTCGTCTGGCGGTCCGGGCTGATCGACGACGAGCGGCTGCGGATGCTGGCCCATCCGCTGACCCGCAGCGGCTACGGCGAGTACCTGCTGGGCCTGCTCGCCGACCGGTCCGGGACGGTGGGCGCGTCGTGAAGATCCGTCCGCTGGGCATCGAGGGTGCCTGGGAGGTGACCCCGCGCCTGCACGGCGACCCGCGCGGCCTGTTCCTGGAGTGGTACCGCTTCGACCGGCTCGCCGAGGCGGTCGGGCATCCGCTGCGGCTGGCGCAGGGCAACCTGTCCGTGTCGGCGCGGGACGTGGTGCGCGGCATCCACTTCGCCGACGTACCGCCCGGGCAGGCCAAGTACGTGACCTGCGCGCGCGGGGCGGTGCTGGACGTGGTGGTGGACGTGCGGGTCGGCTCGCCGACGTACGGCCGGTGGGAGGCGGTACGTCTCGACGACACCGACCGGCGGGCCGTCTACCTGGCCGAGGGGCTGGGGCACGGGTTCTGCGCGCTCACCGACGACGCGACGCTCAGCTACCTCTGCTCCGCCACGTACAACCCGGCGGCCGAGCACACGGTGCACCCGCTCGATCCGGACCTCGGGATCGACTGGCCGGCGGCGACGCCGCTGCTGTCCGAGCGGGACGCGTCGGCACCGCGCCTGGCCGAGGCGCGGGCGGCGGGCCTGTTGCCCGGCTACGACGCCTGCCGCTCCTTCACCGAAGCGTTGGACACCCGGCCGTCGCTCTGACCCGGCACACCCGCCGGCTCCGCGACGGCGTCGGCCGGACGGCGGCGCGCCACCGTCGCCCAGAGCGCCCGCACGTCCGCGCTCACCGGAGTGCCGGCCCTGCGGTAGCCGAGCACCAGCGCGATGCCGACCCCGACGGCCAGGCCGCCGAGCGCGCCGCCGAGGGCGTACCACTGCCACCGCACCGGCTCGGGACGCGGCGGCGGCGCGGCGGCCCGGACCACCGCGACGTGGGCCTTGAGCCCGAGTCCGGCGGGCGGCAGGTCACGTTCGGCGATCCGTTGCAGTTCGGCGGCGAGCGCGGCGGCGATCGCCGCGGCCGTGCCGGCGGACCGGTCGGTGACCGCCACGTCGATCGCCAGCGAGTCGACAGTGGACGAGGCGACGACACGGCCGGCCAGGTCGTCGGTGGTGTACGGCAGTCCGAGCGAGTCGATCACCGGGCGGGTCAGCCGGGGCGTGTTCATCATGGTGGCGTACGTCTTCACCCGCCGCTGCATCAGCCGGCCCGCCTCGTCCGCAGGCGGGCGGGGCTGGGGCTCGGCCGACTTCTCGGCGGCGAACGTGACGAGCATCTGGGTCTCGGCCCGGTAGACCGGCGGCCGGCGTTCGGCGAGGACCCCGGTGAACGCGCCGCACAGCAGCGTCAGCGCCAGCACGATCGGCCACCGCCTGCCGATCGTGTCGCGGAAGTGGGCGAGGTCCACGACGCGTCACCCTACCGGCGTCGTGGAGCCCTGGGCGTACCCGCCCGCCGGGTCCATTGCGCGGCGGCGCTCATGTCGGGTAGAACAGGCCCGCACACATCCGCGCATCTCGGGGGAAGATCGAGTGGATTCCGCGTGGCCGGCTCGTGGCCGGTGCCGGCGCCTGGGCGCCGGGTGTTAGGCCGGCTCCGGCGGATCGTCTCCCCCGAGCGTCTCTATCTGGTCGCCCTGGGCCTGACCGGCCTCGCCGCGCTGGTGTCGGTGACGCTGCCGGCGGCGGAACGCGGCGAACTCGCGGCGAACATGGTCAGCGCCACAGTGGGCGCGGCTCTCGGCGGCCTGTCCGTCGACACGTTTCTGCTGTCCCGCCCGGCCGGCTGGATCATGTCGCGCGGTCGCCTGTGGATCGCCGGCATCCTGACCGTGTCACTCGGCCTCACCGCGCTGGCCTCGGCGCTGCTGACCACGCTGGCCGGGCTGGGCAGCCACCCGGTCGGCATCGGGGCGGGCTGCGCGCTCACCGTGTTCAACACTGCTGCCTCGCTCGGCCTGCGCCTGAAGCGGTTCTGGTTCGTCTACACGATGCGGGCGCTCGGCGGTGCGGTGCTGGTGGCCGGGTACGGGCTGCTGTGGCTGGGCCACCGGCTCGACGGTGGCCTGTGGAGCGTCCTCTGGCTGGGCGTGCAGGTCGCCACCGCGACGGTGCTCGGGGTGGCGGTGCTGGGCTGGGCGCGGCGGTTCGGTCCGGTGCCGGCGGCGACGGCCGGGCGCACGGAGTACCGCGCCGACCTGCTCGCGGTGGGCCGGCTGCACGTCGGGGTGTGCGCGCAGATGCTGACGTACCGGCTGAGCCAGGTCCTGGTGGCCCGCTTCGCCGGCGCGGGTGCGCTCGGCGTGTTCGCGCTGGCGGTGGCGGCGCTGGAGTTCGCGCAGTCCGGCGCGGTGGTACGGGCGCAGCGGATCCTTGCCGAACGCGACCCGGACGCGATCGGCGACCACGGCCGCGACGTGGTCAGGTCGGCGCTGCCGATCGCCGCGCTCGCCGTGATCGGCCTGGCGGTGCTCGGCGTGCTGGCGCCCGACTACCACGACGCCTGGATCTTCGGGCTGCTCCTGCTGCCGGGGACGCTGGCGTTGTCGGCCGGCAAGACGTGGAGCGCGGCGCTGCTCAAGCGCGCGGGCGAGCAGGCCACCACCGCCGTGGCCCTGGTCACCATGTCGGTGTCGGTCGTGCTGTACGTTCTGCTCATCCCGTGGGCCGGCGCGCTCGGCGCCGCGGTCGCGTCGTCTGTCGCCTACGGCGTCTACGCGTTGCGCACCCGGCAGCGACTCCAGCGGTCCACGCACCTCCTCGTCAATCGGATGGCCTAGCGGTGGACGTCTCAATCGTCGTGTTGACCTGGGAAGACTTCGAGCGCACCGACGGCTGCGTCCGCTCGCTGCCCGAGGGTGTGGAAGCCGTCGTGGTGGACAACGGCAGCGCCGCCGAGATCAGCGACAAGTTGCGGGCGATGTGCGCCGAGACCGGCGCGCGGTACGTGCGTTCGGAGACGAACCTCGGCTACGCCAAGGGCATGAACCTCGGCGTCCGGCACAGCACCCGGTCCCGGGTGGTGCTGTCCAACAACGACATCCTGGTGCGGCCGGGCGCGATCGAGCGGCTGGCGGCCGAACTGGACGACCCGGCTGTGGGCGCGGCGTTCCCGAAGGTGCTGGACGCGACCGGCCGGGACCAGACCGCGGCCGGCCGGTTCCTCACAGTGGGCACCGGCGTCGCGCACGCCACCGGGCTCAGCCTGGTGTTCCCGAGGCTGCGGATCGTGGCGCCACCGGAGCGTGGCGACTGGCTCTCCGGGCCGTTCGTGGCGATCCGGCGGGAGACGCTGGACCGGATCGGCGGGGTGGACGAGTCGTCGTTCTTCTACTCCGAGGACCTGCGGCTGTGCTGGGCGGTGCGGCGGCTCGGGCTGCGCCTGGCGTACCTGCCGGACGCCGTCGTCACGCACGAGGACGACGCGAGCGCGAAGCGGCGGTGGGCCGCGGAGGAGATCTCCCGCCGGCAGACCCGGGAGTTCATCCGGGCCAGCCGTGAGCTGGCCGGGTGGCGGGGCACTGTGGCCTGTTCCGCGTACACAGTGGGGGTGCTCGCCCGGGCGGCGGTGGGCGGCGGGGCGGCGCGGCGGGCGATCGCCCGCGGCGCCCTGGAAGGCATGGGCGTCCGATGAGGGTGCTGTTCGTCTGCACCACCGGCGGGTCGGGGCGGCGGCAGCTCGGCGGCGCCGAGCGCTTCCTGATCGAGATGCTTCCGGCGCTCGCGGCCCGCGGCGTCGACGTGGTCGCCGCCACCCCTGACGACGAGGTCGCGGCGGCGTTGCGGGACGCGGGCGTGCCGTGGCGTCCGCTGGGCGCGGCCAAGCGGGTGGACCTGGGGTACGCGCGCGGCATCCGCGCCCTCGTCGAGGAGCTGCGGCCGGACGTGGTGAGCGCGCACCTGCTCTCCGCCGCGATGCACGCCCGCGCCGGCCTGGGCGTGCGGGGCCGCCGCACGCCGCTGGTGGTGACGCTGCACAACAGCCTCTGGCAGTACCGCGACACGGCGGAGACGCTGCGCGCGAAGGCCGCGGTGCAGGCAAACATCAGCACCGACCTGATGTTCCGGCGGCTGCGGCCGCACGCGACGGTCGCGGTCTCCGGCTTCGAGGCCCACGAGCTTCGGGTACGCGGGCGGATCCGTGACGTGCGGGTGATCCCGAACCCGCTGCCCGCCATCTGGCCGCAGGTGACCGACACCGGCGGCCTCGCACCGGACGGCCCGGTCCGGGTCGGCTTCCTCGGCCGGCTGGAACGGGAGAAGGGCGCCGACCTGCTGGCAGGCGTCGCCGCGGCGCTGCCGGACGTGGAGTTCCTGGTGGCCGGCGCGGGCACCGTCGACGTCGAGGAGCGGCCGAACCTGCACCTGGTCGGCCGGGTGGACGCCGCGCCGTTCCTGCAACGGCTGCACTGCCTGCTGGTGCCGTCCCGGGTGGAGGCGTTCGGGCGCAGCGCGCTGGAGGCGATGTCGCTGGGTGTGCCGGTGGTGCACTCCGGCGCGGGCGGCCTGACCGAGGTGACAGCCGCCGGTGACGGCGTGCTCGCGTACCGGGCGGAGCTGACGCCGCAGGCGCTGGCCGCCGCCGTACGGACCGCCATTGACCCGGCCGCGTGGGACGAGCGGCGGCGCGAGCTGGCCCGGCAGTACGCGGACCGGCACTCGTTCGACGGATGCGTGGACACCTGGCACGACCTGTACCGGACGGTCGCCCGTGACAGCCGCTGAGCGACGCCTCTGGTCGGTCGGGATCCCGTTCGCGCTCGGCGCGGCGGCACTGCTGGCCACGCTCGACGCCGGGATCGCCGTCGCGCTCGCGCTGGCGGTCGGCACGCTGCTCGCCGCGCGACTGCGGATGTGGGCGCTCGCCGCCTGCGCCGCCGTCTGGACCGCCGCGCTGCTCGCCGTGCGGGTACTGCCCGGCCCGTACGACTCGTGGGCCGGTCGCGGCGTGCTGCCGGTGCTCGCCGGTTACGTCACCGTCTTCCTGCTGGCCTGGGCGGCCGGCCGGCGGCTGATCGACAGGCGGGACGAGGACGGCGAACGGTCCCGTCCGGCGCTGTCCTGGCCGTCCGAGCGGCGCCTGCTGACGTACCTGTTCGTGCTGCTCGGCATCGCTGTGGTGACCGCGGCGATCCGGTTCCGGGGAACCGTGCCGCCGCTGCTCGCCGACAACCCGGACGCCGCCCGGCAGGTGCTGCGCGAGCAGTCGAACCTGGTCATCGGGCTGCTGTCCGAGGCGTGGACGCTCGGCATGGCCGTCTCGCTGCTGCGCGCGTTGTCCGCGCGCGGCCGGGCGCTGCCCGTCTACTACGCGCTCACCGCTGTCTTCACCGTCGGCGCGGCGCTCGGCGCGAGCAAGAACTCGGTGCTGGTGGGCATCGCGCCCGCGCTGATCGCGGCGCTGTCGGTCCGGCGTACCCGAGGGCGGGCCGCGTCGTTCCTGGCCGCGCGTACCCCTGTGGTGCTGCTGATCGGCGCGCTGGCGCTCGGGGCGGCGGTGTTCCTCGGCGGGCAGCGCACCATGGCCGGCACCGGCGCGTTCGAGACCGAGTTCCGGGCCCGCTACGGCAGCAACGCGCTCACCAGCAGCGCCGGGTCGCTGGACCTGTCGCTGAGTTCGTCCACCGAGACGTTCGGGCGGGTGTGGTCGCAGCGGGAACACCTGGAACCCCGGTACGGCACGTACTCGCTGACGTTCCTCGGCTCCCGGGTCGAGCCGATCGTGGGCAAGGCGGACCTGTACGGGCTGACGTCCCAGCTCAGCCAGCCGTACCTGATGAACACGGCGACGTTCGTGGCCATCCCGCTGCTCGACTACGGCCCGCTGGGTGCGGTGTTCTTCCTGGCCGCGCTGGGGCTGGCGGTGGGCGCGACCGAGCGGTGGTTCGAGTTCTCCCGCGCGCCGGCCGGGCAGCTGGCGCGGGCGTTCGTCGTCTACTTCGCGCTGTTCGGCGTCTACGAGCTGTATCCGCTGATCTATCCGACCTGGTTGAGCCTCGTGCCCGGCCTCTGGGTGCTGCACCGGCTGGGCAGGAGCACGGCATGACGTTCGACGGGCTCACCGTGGTCACCGTCCTCTACCGGTCCGCCGGCATGCTCGCCGAGACGTTGCCGACCTGGGTCCGCAGCGCCGGTGACCTGCCGGTCCGGTTCGTCTTCGCGGACAACTGGCCCTCCGACGGGTGCGCCGAGGTAATCGCCGGGCACCTGCCCGCCGACCGGTACGCGTACCTGCCCGACTCCACCAACCCGGGTTTCGCGGCCGGCTGCAACCGGGCCGCGGCGACGGTCACCACGAGCCACCTGCTGCTGCTGAACCCGGACGTGTGGCTGCCGGACGACGCGCTGGCCCGGATCTGCGCCGCCGTCGCCGCCGACCCGGCCGCCCCGCTCGCTGTCGGCCTCGCCATGCACGGCGGCGAGTACGTGGGCATCGACCTGAACCCGGTGTCGCTGTTCATCGACAGGCGGTCCACCGCCGGCCGTGCACCGCTCGGCCCGTCCGGCGGCGCGGCGGTCTTCCCGGCCGCGCTGTACCGGCGGTTCGGCGGCTTCGACGAGCACCTGTTCGCGTGGGGCGAGGACGCCGACCTGGCGTTCCGGCTCTACGCCTCCGGGCTGCGCACGCGCGCGCTGGACGTGGTGCTGCCGCACGCGGGCGGGCACAGCGTGGACGGCGACACCCGGTTGCAGGGGTTCCGGGCGTTCCTGCTGGCCCGCAACCGGCTGCTTGTCGCGTCCCGCACGTTCACCTGGCCGCTGCTGCTCGTGGCGGTGCCGGTGCTGGCGCTCGCGCACCTCGCGCTGGCCGCCCGGCGGGTCCGGCAGGGCCTGCTGCGCCCGTTCCTGCGCGGCGTCGGACGCGGGCTGGCCGAAGGGCCGGCGGCTCGCCGCCGCTGGACCGGGCGGCGCTTCGGGTTCGCGTCGCTGCTCGGCTACCTGACCGCTCGGAGGGCGTGATGACGGCACAGCCGTGGACCGTGGTGACAGTCACCTACCACTCGGCGGACACGTTGCGCCGCTGCTGGCGCGGGCCGAAGCCGTACGAGTGGCTGGTGGTCGACAACGCCTCGACCGACGACTCGGCGGCGGTCGCCGAGGAGCTGGGCGCGCGGGTGATCCGGCTGCCGGAGAACGTCGGCTTCTCCCGGGCCAACAACGTCGCGCTGCGCCAGGCGACCGGCCGGTACGTGCTGTTCGCCAACCCCGACCTGGAGGTACGCCCGGACGGACTGGACGCGCTGGCCCGGCACCTGGACACGCACGGCGGGCTGGTCGCGCCGCAACTGCTGGGCACCGACGGCACACCGCAGGCCAACGGGCGTGGTTTCCCGTACGCGACGGCGAAGCTCGGCAACCGGAAGGTGTGGCCGCTGTCCCGGCTGCACGCCTCGTACCGGCTGGTGGCCGCGCCCGGCGAGACGCGCCACGTGGCCTGGGTGATGGGCGCGGCGGTGGCCGGCCGGACCGCTGACGTCACCGAGCTGGGCGGGTGGAACGAGCGGTTCTTCCTCTACTACGAGGACCACGAGCTGGGGCTGCGCGCCTGGCGGCACGGGATGCCGGTGGCGGTGCTCGGTGACGTGCGGTGGACCCACCACTGGGCCCGCGCGACGAACTCGGTGCGCTGGTCCCACGCGCACACGCTGGAGCTGCGCAGCGCCCGGACGTTCTTCGGGCTGTACCCGGAGTTCCTGGTCGGCCTGCCGCGACCCGCGCGCCGGCACCGCCGGGCCGCCGGGCTGGTCGGCACGGCGGTGCCGCCGGTCGCGTCCCCTCCGGACCTGCCGTCCACTCCGGATCTGCCGTCCACTCCGGACCTGCCGTCCGCTCCGGACCTGCCGTCCGCTCCGGACCTGCCGTCCGCTCCGGACCGCGCCGGGGAGTGATCGGAGCCGGTCGCGGGGCCGCTGACGTGAAAGACGTTTTGATACCGTCTCGCCGTGTCCGTGACACGCCCGGCCTTCTCCCCCTCGATGGCGCCCGCGACACCGGCGCCGTCGCGGCCGGGCACGCCGGTGGCGTACGTCGCCGTCGCGTGGGACCGGCTGAGCCGGTCCCCGTACTGGTCCGTCGCGGGCCTGCTGGTCGCGCTGGGCGCCGTGCTGCGGATCCGGCAGTGGGCGTACGCGCGCAGCTTCTGGAGCGACGAGCTGTACGTGGCGCACAACATCCGGGAGCGCGGCTACCTGGACCTGTTGCGGCCGCTGGCGTTCAGCCAGTCCGCGCCGCCCGGCTGGCTGTGGCTGGAACGGTTCGCGTACGAGCAGTTCGGCGACGGTGAGCGGGCGCTGCGGCTGGTGCCGCTGCTGTTCGGGCTGGCGCTGCTGCCGCTCGTGGCCTGGCTCGGCCGGCGGCTCGTGCCACCACTCGCCGCGCTGGCGGCGCTGCTGCTGGTCGCCGTCGCGCCGTTCCTGATCGGCTACTCCAACGAGCTGAAGCAGTACAGCGCCGAGGCGTTCGGCGTCACGCTCGTGGTCGGGCTGGCGCTGCTGCTCGTCCGGGACGGCGTCACCTGGGCCGGGTCGGCGGTGTTCTGGTCGGCCGCGGCGGTCATGGCGTTCGTCAGCACGTTGTCCATTCCGGTCACCGGCGCGCTCGGCGTGCTGCTCGGCGGGTACGCGCTGTCCCGCCCTGATCGGCAGTGGGCGAGCAGGTGGCGGGAGGTGGGCCGGTTCCTCGCCCCGGCGCCGGCCTGGGCCGTGGTGGCGCTCGTGGTCTACGTGCTGTTCCTGGCACCGGGGCTCGCCGATCCGCAGCTCGCCGCGTACTGGCGGGCAAAGTCGATCTACCCGGCGCACCCGCTCACCGACCTGGCCGCCACTGTGGAATGGCTCGCGGCGACGTACCGGAGTCTCGCCACGGTGCCGTTCGTGGCCTGGTCGGCGTGGGTCGTCGTACCGCTGCTGGTGCTGGGCACGGCCGCCGGGCTGCGCAGGCTCTCCACGGTGGCCGTGCTGGTCCTGCTCACGCCGCTGGCGGCCGGGCTGGCCGGCGCGGCCGTGTCGGTCTACCCGTTCAACGGCCGGCTGGCGCTCTACGCGGTGCCCGCCTGCCTGCTGCTCGCCGCGCTCGCCGTCGCGCCGCCGCCGACGCGGGCCGGCCTGCCCGCCCGGATCCGGTGGGTGGTCGGCGTGGTGCTGGTGCTCGCGCTCGCCGTTCCGCAGCTGGCGACCGCCGTGGTGGCGACTGTCCATCCGGCGCGGGCCTTCGCCCAGGGCGGCGGCGCCAACGCTGTCGACTACCGGGGCGCGCTGGGCTACCTGGACGACAAACGCCGCCCGGGTGACCTCGTGCTGGCCACCACCGTGTCGTGGAACGCCCAGACCTGGTACGGCCCGGCGGCGGACGCCTACGTGGTAGCGGCCGGACCCGGCGGCTGCCCCGGGCGGACGGTGTCGACGCTGCTGCCCGGACGGGCCCGGGTCTGGCTGTTCCAGGCCACCGACTGGGCCGACGGGGCCAACCGGGACGTCATCGTCCGGCTCGGCGGCAGCGGCGTGGCGGTCACCGAGCGGCAGTTCAGCGGGGCACGCGTGGTCCGCTTCGACCTGGCCGCGGGCGTCACCAAGGGCAGCGACGTCTGCCTGGTGCCGCCGCCGAACGGCGCCCGCGTCCGTTAGCTGTGGCGCTGCCAGAGGTCGCGCAGCGCGTCCCAGTTGCCGCCGAGCCCGGCTCCGCAGGGCGTCTCCATGTAGATCGCGCTGGTGTTGTCGTCGCGGCCCCACCAGATGCCGCAGACCGGGCGGCCGTCCTGGCCGTTGCCGGCGTACTCGACGTAGCTGCCCTGTGCGCCACTGACGCCGCCGGTGGCCGGACCGGCCTCCCGCATGCCCGGCGCGAGCGCCCGGCCGATGATGCCCATCTGCTGGCGGAAGGCGCGCGCCGCCTCCTTCTTCTCGGCCGACTCGTACTCGGCGAAGTGCAGCGACACACCCAGGTAGCGGCAGAAGACGTGCTGCTTCTCCCCGGCGGCGAGCCCGGGGCCGCTCTTCTCGGTGTTGATCGCGCAGCCGCCCACCCCGTCGAGCCACGGCTCGGCGATCGGCATGAGCGTGGCGTCGAACTTCGCCTTGTTCAGCGACTGCTGAGTGGCCTCGTACAGCGCCGGGGAGGCGCTGGCAGTCGGAGTGGACGGTTCGCCGCCGTCGGCCAGCGACCGCCCGGCCAGCAGACCAGCGCCACCGGCGAGCACCGCCGCCATGACCACGCCACCGATCCACAGGCCGGTACGGCTCTTGGGCGGGCGGGCGACCGGGGCGATCCGGGGACCGCCGGTCGGCACGAGCGGATCCGCGGCGGTGGCCTGGGCCGGGATCGCCGGCACCGGCATGCCCGGCGACACCGGCATGCCCGGCGACACCGGCATGCCGGGCGACACGGGCGCGCCGGACGAGACGGGCGCACCGGAGACCGGCTGCTGCGGCGTCATCGCCCACGGCTGCGGGCTCCACGGCAACTGCGGCGGCGACGAGACCTGCTGCGGCGGCGCGGACACCGGCGGGGGCGGCGGGAGCATCTCGCCGGTGGCGGTGCGCTGGTAGTCCATGCCCAGGCTGCGGAACAGCCGCTCGGCCGCACCGTCCTCGTCGGACGGGTACGCCACCCAGGGCTGACCGGCGGCGAAGTCGGAGTTCACGTACCGGTGGCCGCCGGGCGTCTGAGCCAGCACGTTCGCCGCGTTCGTGAACGCCTCGCGCCAGCGCTGGTCACCGGCAGCGGCGCCGTCCAGGACCGCCACGGTGAGCGCGCGGTCCTGCCCGTCGAGCGCGGCCCAGGCCCTGCCGACCTGGCACTCGCCCAGCACCTCGGTGAACCTGTACGGACCTTCCGGCTGCATGCCCCACTCCTCTGCTCACCCGCCGTGCGGGATCATACAGAGAGCACGCTCGCGAGCTTGCCGCCTGCGTTCGTCAGCGCCGACATCGGCTGTTCAACGTCGTACGTGCCTGAGAATTCCATCGCGGCGGTGACGAGATGGCCTGGGAGAAGCCTTATCTCTTGAGCCCGTCGATCTCCAAGGCCCGTGTATACTCGTCTCAGCATTGCAGGGGCCCCCGCCAATTGGCCGGGGCCCTCTTGCTTTGGTCAGTTTGATTCTCAGGTCACCGGCGGGGCTCAAGGAGATCGACCACGCTCAGACCGGTCTCGCCCCCTACCAACTTGAGACCTACCTCGGCCCGCGCGGCCAGGTCGAGCGGAGTTAGGCCTTCCGCAAGCGCTGCGTACGTGATCCGATCCAGCCCGGCGCCCACCAGCGGAGCAGCAATGCGCAGGGCGGCCTTCAACGCCACCCCCTGGGTGGAGCCACCATGCAGCACGATGTTGCGGGTCCGGCACAGACGACGTATGCCGATGCGGAAAATCGTTACTGCGGTTGCCAGTTCTCCCCTCGGGCTGGCGACAACCCGGCGCATCCGGTGCACCGCCGCGATGTCCGCATCGCGGCGGAACCGGTCGGCCAGGTGGAGTGACTTCCCGGCCGCCAGGGCTTCGGCCACGGCTGAGGCCCGATCGCGGTTGGTCGTGCAACCTGCCAACTGCTCGGTGAGCGCATCAGGGGTCGAGGGCTGGTGCCTGTGCGCGAGGGCGGTCAACTCGGCTCGGGGCCACGAGCAGGCGATGATGGCCGCCAGCCGATCCGCTGCGACCGCCTTGCCTGACCGCTGCTCTTCGGCCGGGTCATCCGGGTGCGACAGCAGTGATTCCACTGCTGCCCACGCTCCGGCCACAGCCGGCCCGAGCACACCGCGGTTGACAGGCGCCGCAAGCTCCAGGGCGTCGTCGATCAACGTTCGTTGCCCATCTACCTGGTAGAGATGCCCTTCGTTCACCAGGGACAGGACATCCGCACCTCGGGCCGGGGTGACGAAGGGGATCGGGTCAGGATGCTGGTCGACCCACATCTGCGCGGCCGGACGGATACCACCTCGGTTGCCGCGCATGAACGACGACCGCGCCACCATCCGCTCGACGAATTCACGGGCCTGGCTCGCCGCACTGAACGGGTCCCGCGCGGTCATCCGGTAGAGGAATCCGCCGCCGGCCCGGACACCACTGGTCGGATGGCCACGTTGCTTCAGCCAATCCACGACCTCCCGGCCCGAGAGCCACATCTCGTGCTTTTGTGCCTGCTCGCGCTCGGGGGCACTTTCCAGAACCACGAGAACGGTGAATTCGTGCGGCGCGGCCCTGTCGAGAGCGACGGCACCCTGTAGGACTTCCTCTGCGCTCGCGCGCCGGTGCGCGAGTTGCCCGATCCAGGTGGCCAGGTAACTCGCGTCGTAGCCGAGGTCGAGCAGATGCGCCGCGATGACACGGGCAAGCCGTTCCGGCTGGGGCCGGCGCCCCTCGGGTAGTGCGGCTGCCGCAGCCCAGCGATCCAGGTAGCCACCCCGGGCATGTTCGACAACTTCCCGCAGTCGACGGTGAGCGGGGCTGGGATCTGGAAGCGGTTGCTTCAGCAGCGACGTCAGCTGGACACGCAGTTCTCTGTCCCCGAGACCGACGTCCGGCCCGATGGCTTTCAGGAGTTCGTGACGCTGCCAGTCGACCGCGGCCGCGGACAGAACGCAGTGCCGTGCCCACGAGCTTGCTTCCAGCAACTCCTCCAGAGCGAGCAACGAGCCGACATCCCAGAGCCGACGCGGCCAGGGCAATCCCTCCAGGGTGAAGAAGTCGATGACTCGGGCACGGATATGGCTGTCGTACGCATCCGCCGGGGTCTCGGGTGTCACGGGTGGCACCGTAAGGGCGCTCACGCCTCCCGCGCAGCCCTGGAACGGCTGATCGACGCTTGCGCTCTGAAAGTTTTCATGCATAGAGTCGCGGGGTGAATGAAAGCAGTGCGGCCGCCCCTGACCGCCTGCTCGACCTCTTCCACGGCGTACGGCTCACCCCGACCCAGCGCCGCATCGCCCACTGCCTGGTGCGGCACGCGGGCGCGGCGGCCTACCTGTCCGCCGCCGAGGTGGCCGAGCTGGCGGGCGTCAGCCAGCCGTCGGTGACCCGGTTCGCCATGGCGCTCGGGCACGACGGCTACCCCGCGCTGCGCCGCCGCCTGCGGGAACTGACTGTCACCGGGTCGGCCGAACCGGCCGCCGGCAACGCCCTGCAACGGGCGGTGCACGCCGAGCGGGACAATCTCGACCGGCTCGCCGCGCAGCTCGCCGACGCCGAGCGGGTCGCCGAGGTGGGGAAGCTGCTCGCGGCCAGCCGTCCGCTGCCGGTGCTCGGGCTGCGCGCCGCCGCGCCGCTCGCCGCGTACTTCGCGTACTTCGCCGCGAAGGTGCACCCCGACGTGCGGGTGTTCGACGACGGCGGCAGCATGCTCGTCGACCGCCTGGACCAGGCGGTCGCGGCCGGCGCGACGGCGCTGCTCGCGTTCGTGCTGCCCCGCTACCCCCGGGAGACCCTCGACGCACTGCGCGAGGCCCGGGACGCCGGGCTGACCGTCGTGGCGATCACCGACTCGCCGGTGAGCCCGGCCGCCGAGCACGCCGAGGTGGTCCTGCCCGCCGCCGTCGGCGCCGACCTGGTCTTCGACCTGCACACCGCCCCGATGACGCTGGCCATGGTGGTGCTCCAGGCGATCTGCGACGCCGCGCCGGCCGAGACCCAGAACCGGCTCGAGGCGTTCGAGTCGTCCGCCGCCCGCCGCCAGTTGTTCCTCGGCTGAGAGGAGTACGAGATGCACCAGCCCGTCCGCGCCGCCCGCGGCACCGCACGCACCGCGAAGGGGTGGCCGCAGGAGGCCGCCCTCCGGATGCTGATGAACAATCTCGACCCGGAGGTGGCCGAGCGCCCCGAGGACCTGGTGGTCTACGGCGGCACCGGCAAGGCGGCCCGGGACTGGCCGTCGTACCACGCGCTGGTGCGCACGCTCACCGAGCTGCGCGACGACGAGACGATGCTGGTGCAGTCGGGCCGGCCGGTCGGGGTGATGCGCACCCACGAGTGGGCACCGCGCGTGCTGCTGGCCAACTCGAACCTGGTCGGCGACTGGGCCACCTGGCCGGAGTTCCGCCGCCTGGAGTCGCTGGGCCTGACCATGTACGGGCAGATGACGGCCGGTTCCTGGATCTACATCGGCACCCAGGGCATCCTCCAGGGCACGTACGAGACGTTCGCCGCTGTCGCCGCCAAGCGCTTCGAGGGCACGCTCGCCGGCACGCTGACGCTCACCGCCGGGTGCGGCGGCATGGGCGGCGCGCAGCCGCTGGCGGTCACCATGAACGGCGGCGTCTGCCTGATCGTGGACGTGGACCGGTCCCGGCTGGAGCGGCGGGCGCACGACCGCTACCTCGACGAGATCGCCGACTCGCTCGACGACGCGGTCGAGCGGGCGCTCGCCGCGAAGCGGGACCGGCGGGCCCTGAGTGTCGGGGTGGTCGGCAACGCCGCCACGGTCTTCCCCGAGCTGCTGCGCCGGGGCGTGGCCATCGACATCGTGACCGACCAGACCAGCGCGCACGACCCGCTGTCGTACGTGCCGGAGGGCGTGGACCTCGGCGACGCGCGGGACTACGCGGCGGCCAAGCCGGCCGAGTTCACCGACCGGGCCCGGGCGTCGATGGCGAAGCACGTGGAGGCGATGGTCGGTTTCCTGGACGCGGGCGCGGAGGTCTTCGACTACGGCAACTCGATCCGGGGCGAGGCCAAGCTCGGCGGGTACGAGCGGGCGTTCGACTTCCCCGGGTTCGTGCCCGCGTACATCAGGCCGTTGTTCTGCGAGGGCAAGGGCCCGTTCCGCTGGGCCGCGCTCTCCGGCGACCCGAAGGACATCGCGGCCACCGACCGGGCCGTCCTCGACCTGTTCCCGGAGAACGAGTCCCTCGCCCGGTGGATCCGGATGGCCGGCGAGCGGGTCGCGTTCCAGGGCCTGCCGGCGCGGATCTGCTGGCTCGGCTACGGCGAGCGCGACCGGGCCGGGGTGCGGTTCAACGAGATGGTCGCCTCGGGCGAGCTGAGCGCCCCGGTGGTGATCGGCCGCGACCACCTGGACTGCGGCAGCGTGGCCAGCCCGTACCGGGAGACCGAGGCGATGGCCGACGGCTCCGACGCGATCGCCGACTGGCCGCTGCTGAACGCGCTCGTCAACACCGCCAGCGGCGCGTCCTGGGTGTCGATCCACCACGGCGGCGGCGTCGGCATCGGCCGGTCCATCCACGCCGGCCAGGTCTGCGTGGCCGACGGCAGCGCCCTCGCGGGGCAGAAGATCGAGCGGGTGCTCACGAACGACCCGGCGATGGGCGTGATCCGGCACGTCGACGCCGGCTACGACGACGCCCGCGCGGTCGCCGAGCGCACCGGCGTGCGCGTCCCCATGACCGAGGGAGACCTGTGACCGACCTGGCGGACCGGTTCCGCGCGCTGTGGGACGAGATCGCCCCGGTCGGGCGGGACGCCGGCAGCGGCGGCTACCTGCGCTACGCGCTGACCGAACCGGAGCTGCGGCTGCGGGAGTGGTTCCACAACCAGGCCGACGCCCGCGGGATGCCGGTTCAGCAGGACGGCAACGGCAACCTGTTCGCCTGGTGGGGCGACCCGGCGGCCGGCGCGGCGGTGCTCACCGGCAGCCACTTCGACTCGGTGCCGCACGGCGGCGCGTACGACGGTCCGCTCGGCATCGTCAGCGCGTTCCTCGCCGTGGACGAGCTGCGGGCCGCGGGCGTCACCCCGGACCGGCCGATGGTGGTGGCCGCGTTCGTGGAGGAGGAGGGCGCGCGGTTCGGCGTACCCTGCCTGGGGTCGCGGCTGCTCACCGGCGAGATCGACGTCGACCGCGCGGCCGGGCTGCGCGACCAGGCCGGGACGACCTTCGCCGAGGCGCTCGGCGAGCGGCCGGCGGGCGCCGACCCGGCGCTGCTCGGCCGCTTCGCGGCCTTCGTGGAGCTGCACGTCGAGCAGGGCCGCGCGCTGGTCGACCTGGACGCGCCGGTCGCGGTGGCCTCCGCGATCTGGCCGCACGGCCGGTGGCGGTTCGACTTCACCGGCGAGGGCAACCACGCGGGTACGACCCGGATGGCGGACCGCCGCGACCCGATGCTCACGTACGCGTTCACCGTGCTGGCGGCGAACAAGGAGGCCCGGCTGCGCGACGCGCACGCCACAGTGGGCCGGGTGTCGGTCGAGCCGAACGCCACCAACGCGATCCCGTCCCGGGTCACCGGCTGGCTCGACGCGCGGGCGGCCGAGGCGGAGACGCTGTACGGTCTGGTCGAGGCGGTACGCACCAAGGCCGCCGACCGGGCCGGCCGCGACGGCACCGCGCTGACCTGCACGCAGGAGTCGGCGACCCCGCTCGTCGCGTTCGACCGCGGGCTGGCCGACCGGCTGGCCGCGCTGCTCGACGCGCCGGTGCTGCCCACCGGCGCCGGGCACGACGCGGGCGTGCTGGCGGCGCACCTGCCCACCGCGATGCTGTTCGTGCGCAACCCGACCGGGGTGTCGCACTCCCCCGCCGAGGCGGCCACCGACGCCGACTGCGCCGCCGGGGTGGCCGCCCTGGCCCGGGTGCTGGAGGAGCTGGCATGCCGCTGACCCGCTGGCTGGCCGAGTACGCCTGGCTGCCCGACCGCGCCGAGCCCACCCGGGACGTGCTGATCGAGGCGACCGACGGGCGGATCACCGCTGTCACCCCGCTGACCGTGGACAGTCCGCCCGCCGCCGGGGTGGAGGTACTCGGCGACGCGGTCCGGCTGCCCGGCCTGACGGTGCCCGGCCTGGCAAACGCCCACTCGCACGCGTTCCACCGGGCGCTGCGCGGGCGCACCCACGACGGGCGCGGCGACTTCTGGTCCTGGCGCAGCCTGATGTACGCCGTCGCGATCCGGCTCGACCCGGACACCTACCTGGCGCTGGCCCGCGCCGTGTACGCGGAGATGGCGCTGTCCGGGATCACCTGCGTGGGCGAGTTCCACTACCTGCACCACGGTCCCGGCGGCACCCCGTACGACGACCCGAACGCCATGTCCGCCGCGCTCGTGGAGGCCGCCGCGCACGCCGGGATCCGGCTCACGCTGCTGGACACCGCGTACCTGGCCGGGGGCGTGGACGGCACGCCGCTGGCCGGGCCGCAGCGCCGCTTCGGTGACGGCGACGCGCTGCGCTGGGCGGCGCGGGTGGACGCGTTCCGCCCGGCCGACGACCACGTCCGGCTCGGCGCGGCCATCCACTCGGTGCGCGCGGTCCCGGCCGATCAGCTCGCCACCGTGGCCGGCTGGGCCGACCGCAACGGGCTGCCGCTGCACGTGCACCTGTCGGAACAGCCGGCCGAGAACGACGCCTGCCGGGCCGTGCACGGGTGCACGCCGACACGGCTGCTGGCCGACCACGGCGTGCTCGGCCCGCACACCACAGCCGTGCACGCCACCCACCCGACCGCCGCCGACGTGGCGCTGCTCGGCGACAGCCGTACCCGGGTCTGCGTCTGCCCCACCACCGAACGCGACCTGGCCGACGGGGTCGGCCCGGTGCGGCGGATGGCCGACGCGGGCAGCCCGCTGAGCCTGGGCAGCGACAGCCACGCCGTGGTGGACCTGTTCGAGGAGGCCCGCGCGCTGGAGATGGACGAGCGGCTGCGTACCCGGCGGCGGGGGCACTTCACGCCGGCCGAGCTGGTCGGCGCCGCCACCGTCGGCGGGCACGCCGCGCTGGGCTGGGGCGACGCCGGCCGGCTCGCCGTCGGGCAGCGGGCGGACCTGGTCACGGTACGGCTGGACAGCGCCCGCACCGCCGGTGTGCCGCCGGTCGGCGCGTTCTTCGCCGCCACCGCCGCCGACGTGACGAGCGTCGTGGTCGACGGCCGGCCCGTGGTGGACGGCGGCCGGCACCTGACCGTGGACGTACCCACCGAGCTGCGGGACGCGATCGCGGCGGTGACCGCGAAGGACGACTCGTGATGCGCGGCAGCCTGCTCGTCGACCACATCGGCGAGCTGGTCACGAACGACGGCCGCGACGGCGACCCGCTGGGCATCCGGCGCGACGCCGCCCTGCTGGTCGAGGACGGGCAGGTGGCCTGGACCGGGCCGGCCCGCGACGCGCCGGCCGCCGACCGGCGGATCGACGCCGGCGGGGCGGCGGTGCTGCCCGGCTTCGTGGACAGCCACGCCCACCTGGTCTTCGCCGGGGACCGGGCCGCCGAGTTCGCCGCCCGGATGGCCGGCGAGCCGTACACCGGGGGCGGCATCCGGACCACTGTGGGCGCCACCCGCGCGGCCTCCGACGACGACCTGCGCGCCACTGTGGGCCGGCTGCGCGCCGAGATGCTGCGGCAGGGCACCACCACCGTCGAGATCAAGAGCGGGTACGGCCTGAACGTCGCCGACGAGGCCCGCTCGCTCCGGATCGCCGCCGAGTTCACCGAGGACACCACGTTCCTCGGCGCGCACGTGGTCCCCGCCGAGTACGCCGACCGCCCCGACGACTACGTGGGCATGGTCTGCGGGCCGATGCTCGCCGCCGCCGCGCCGTACGCCCGCTGGATCGACGTGTTCTGCGAGCGGGGTGCGTTCGACGCCGACCACGCGCGGGCGATCCTCGCCTGCGGGCAGGCCGCCGGTCTGGGCGTACGGCTGCACGCCAACCAGCTCGGCCCCGGGCCGGGGGTCCAGCTCGGCGTGGAGCTGGGCGCGGCCAGCGTCGACCACTGCACCCACCTGACCGACGCCGACATCGACGTGCTGGCCGGCTCGGAGACGGTCGCCACGCTGCTGCCGGGCGCGGAGTTCTCCACCCGGTCTCCGTACCCGGACGCCCGGCGGCTGCTCGACGCGGGCGTGACTGTCGCGCTGGCCACCGACTGCAACCCCGGCTCGTCGTACACGTCGTCGATGCCGTTCTGCGTCGCGCTCGCCGTACGCGAGATGCGGATGACCCCGGCGGAGGCGGTGTGGGCCGCGACCGCCGGCGGGGCGGCGGCGCTGCGCCGCACCGACGTGGGGCGGCTGACCCCCGGGGCGCGGGCCGACCTGATCATCCTCGACGCCCCGTCCCACCTGCACCTGGCCTACCGGCCGGGGGTGCCACTGATCCGCCAGGTCCTGCACAACGGAGTACCGCGATGACCACCGTGACCATCCTGTCCACCGGCGTCACCGCCGCCGACGTGCTCGCGGTGGCCCGCGGCACCGCAAAGGTCGTGCTCGACCCGGCCGCCACCGAGGCGATGGCGACCTCACGGTCCGTCGTGGACGGAATCGAGGCGGCCGGCCGCCCGGTGTACGGCGTCTCCACCGGCTTCGGCGCCCTCGCCAACACGTTCGTCGCCCCGGAGCGGCGGGCCGAGCTTCAGCACGCGCTGATCCGCTCGCATGCCGCGGGGGTGGGCGCGCCGATGCCGCGCGAGGTGGTACGCGCCATGATGCTGCTGCGGGTCCGGTCGCTGGCGCTCGGCCGTTCCGGGGTCCGCCCGCTGGTCGCCGAGGCGCTCGTGGACCTGCTCAACCACGAGGTCACCCCGTGGGTGCCGGAGCACGGCTCGCTCGGCGCATCAGGCGACCTGGCGCCGCTGGCGCACTGCGCGCTGGTGCTGCTCGGTGAGGGCTGGGTGCTCGGCCCGGCCGGTGACCGCATCCCGGCCGCGGACGCGCTGCGCCGGGTCGGGCTGAAGCCGGTGTCGCTCGCAGCCAAGGAAGGGCTGGCGCTGATCAACGGCACCGACGGCATGCTCGGCATGCTGCTGCTCGCCGTCTCCGACGCCCGGCACCTGTTCGCCATGGCGGACGTGACGGCGGCGCTCGCCATCGAGGCGATGCTCGGCTCGGAGCGGCCGTTCCTGCCCGAGCTGCACGCGATCCGCCCGCACCCCGGGCAGGCCGCGTCGGCGGCGAACATCCACCGGCTGTTGCAGGGCTCGGCGGTGATGGACTCGCACCGCGACGACCTGGCGCACGCAGTGCAGGACGCGTACTCGATGCGTTGCGCCCCGCAGGTCGCCGGCGCGGCCCGGGACACGCTCGACTTCGTCGAGGTGGTCGCGGGCCGGGAACTGCTGTCGGTGGTGGACAACCCGGTGGTGCTGCCGGACGGGCGGGTCGAGTCGACAGGCAACTTCCACGGCGCGCCGCTCGGCTTCGCCGCCGACTACCTGGCCATCGCCGCCGCCGAGGTGGGCGCGATCGCCGAGCGCCGGGTGGACCGCCTGCTGGACGTGACCCGCTCCCGGGAGCTGCCCGCGTTCCTGTCCCCCGACGCCGGGGTGAACTCCGGGCTGATGATCGCCCAGTACACCGCCGCCGGGATCGTCGCGGAGAACCGCCGGCTCGCCGCGCCCGCCTCGATCGACTCGCTGCCCACCAGCGGCATGCAGGAGGACCACGTCTCGATGGGCTGGGCGGCCACCAAGAAGCTGCGCACGGTGCTGGACAACCTGACCAGCCTGCTCGCGGTGGAGCTGCTGGCGGCCGTACGCGGGCTCCAGCTCCGCGCGCCGCTGACCCCGTCACCGGCCGGGCGGGCGGCGCTCGACGTGCTCGGCCGCACCATCGGCGAGCCGGGACCGGACGTGTTCCTCGCGCCGCTCATGGAGGCCGCGCGGGACGTGGTACGCGGCCCGGAGCTGCGCGCGGCGATCGAACGGGAGATCGGCCCGCTCGGCTGAGCTCAGGCGGCGGGCGGGAGCACCTTCGCGACCAGCTTGGCCAGCTCCCGCAGCGCCTTGCCGCGGTGGCTGACCGCATCCTTCTCCTCGGGCGTCAGCTCCGCGTTGGTCCGCTCCTGCCCGTCACCGAGGAAGATCGGGTCGTATCCGAACCCGCCGTCGCCGCGCGGCGCGCGCAGCAGCCGGCCGGACTGACGGCCGTCGACCAGGTGCTCCTTGCCGCCGGGCAGCACCAGCGCGACGGTGCAGACGAACGCGGCGCCCCGGTGCTCGTCCGGCACGTCGCCGACCTGGTCCAGCACGAGCTGGAGGTTGGCGTGGTCGTCGCCGTGCCGGCCGGACCAGCGGGCGCTGAACACGCCCGGCATGCCGTTGAGCGCGTCCACCGCCAGCCCGGAGTCGTCGGCGATGGTCGGCAGGCCGGTACGCCGGCAGCCCTCCCGCGCCTTGATCAGCGCGTTCTCACCGAACGTGAGGCCGGTCTCCGGCAGCTCCGGGTACTCCTCGACGTCGTCGAGCCCGAGCAGGGCGATCCGGTGCGCGCCGAGCGCGCCGTCCAGGATCCGCTGGAGCTCGACCAGCTTCTTCCGGTTCCGGGTGGCGAGCAGGACCTTGTTCATGACGAGAGCGCCTTCCGCTGCGCGTCGGCCAGTTCCAGGCAGCCCGCCACGCCCAGGTCGAGCAGCGCGTCGAGCTGGTCGCGGGCGAAGACGCCCGCCTCGCCCGTACCCTGCACCTCGACGAAGTCGCCGGTGCCGGTGCAGACCACGTTCATGTCGACCTCGGCGGTGACGTCCTCGGCGTAGCAGAGGTCGAGCATCGGCTCACCGCCGATCACGCCGACGCTCACCGCGGCCACCGAGCGGTGCATCACCTTCTCCACCTTGCCGGCCAGCGCCTTGCGCTCGGCCAGCCAGGTCACCGCGTCGTGCAGCGCGACGTACGCGCCGGTGATCGCGGCGGTACGGGTGCCGCCGTCGGCCTGGAGCACGTCGCAGTCCAGCACGATCGAGTTCTCGCCGAGCGCCTTCAGGTCGACGCAGGCGCGCAGGCTGCGGCCGATCAGCCGGGAGATCTCGTGGGTACGCCCGCCGACCTTGCCGCGGACGCTCTCCCGGTCCGAGCGGGTGTTCGTGGCCCGGGGCAGCATCGCGTACTCGGCGGTCACCCAGCCCAGCCCGGAGCCCTTGCGCCAGCGGGGCACGCCCTCGGTGACGCTCGCCGTGCAGAGGACCCGGGTCGCGCCGAACTCGACGAGTACCGAGCCCTCCGGGTGGGTGCTCCAGCCCCGGGTCAGGGTCACCGGTCGGAGTTGGTCGGGCCGCCGCCCGTCAGGTCGCGCCATGCCTGCACCCTATGCGGTGCGGTGATCGCACCGCCCGCGGGTGCCCGCCGACGACAGGGCCGCCGCCGGGCTCAGACCTCGTAGCAGGCGCCGGGCCGGACCACGTCCAGCGGCCCGGCGTACGCCCCGGCCGCCGCCTCCACCGTCTGCGACTCGCTGCCCCAGGCGGGTACGAGATGGGTGAGCAGGAGCCGCCCCACGCCCGCCTTGGTGGCCGCCTCGCCGGCCTCCCGGCCGGTCAGGTGCAGGTCCGGCGGGTTCTCCACGCCGTCCATGTAGCTGGCCTCGCAGAGGAACACGTCGGCGTCCTGGGCCAGGCGCAGCAGCGCCTCGCAGGGTGCGGTGTCGGCGGAGTAGCAGAACACCCGGCCGCCGTGCTCCAGCCGCACCCCGTACGTCTCGACCGGGTGGTTCATCCGGTCGACGGTGACGGTGAACGGGCCGATCGGGAACGTACCCGGCTGGAGGCCGTAGAACTGGTAGACGTCCTCCACCGAGCCCTCCTCCTGCCCGTACGCGGCGGCCAGCCGGTCGGGCGCGCCGGAGGGGGCGTACATCGGCAGGGGCGGGTACGGGCCGTCCGGCGCGTACCGGCGTACCACCACGTAGGACACGGCGTCGAACATGTGGTCGCAGTGCAGGTGGGTGAGGAGGACGGCGTCGGGGGCGTGCAGCCCGACGTAGCGCTGGAGCGTGGACAGCGAGCCCACGCCGAAGTCGATCAGAAGCCGGAAGCCCTCGGCTTCCATGAGATAGGCCGAACAGGGGGATTCGGGGCCCGGGAAGCTGCCCGCGCAGCCGAGGACGGTCAGTCTCATCCGGTGGCCTCGATCTCACCATGAGTAGTCGATGCGCCGGCGGCGACACCGCCGATGATCTCTACCGACGCGCTCGCCACGCTGCGCAGCCTACGCGTCGCCCCGGTCGGGCAAGAATCATCTGCCGGAAGTTGTCATCAACGTGACACCCATACACGTCCGCTCCGGACGAGACCGGCGGCCCGGCCGGCGGGCACGCCACCGACCGGACCGGCCATCGGTCCGTCAGGCCCAGAGCTGACCCTCCAGGGCCTCCTCCGCGTCGGCGAGGGTGCCGCCGTACGCGCCGGTCGACAGGTACTTCCAGCCGCCGTCGCAGACCACGAACGCCACGTCCGCGCCGCGGCCGTCGCGGACCGCCTCGTGCGCCACCGCGAGCGCGGCGTGCAGGATGGCGCCGGTGGAGAACCCGGCGAAGATGCCCTCCACCTCGACGAGCTGCCGGGTACGCAGCACCGCGTCCCGGGTGCCAACGGAGAAGCGGCGGGACAGCACCCCGGCGTCGTACAGCTCGGGCACGTAGCCCTCGTCGATGTTGCGCAGACCGTAGACCAGCTCGCCGTAGCGCGGCTCGGCCGCCACGATCTGGATGCCCTCGACCTTCTCCCGCAGGTAGCGCCCGGTGCCCATGAGCGTGCCGGTGGTGCCCAGCCCGGCCACGAAGTGGGTGATGCCCGGCAGGTCCTGGAGCAGCTCCGGCCCGGTCGTCTCGTAGTGCGCCCGGGCGTTCGCCTCGTTGCCGTACTGGTAGAGCATCACCCAGTCCGGGTGCTCGGCGGAGATCTGCTTCGCGGTCGCGACCGCCTGGTTCGAGCCGCCCGCGGCCGGCGAGAAGATGATCTCCGCGCCGTACATGCGGAGCAGTTGCACCCGCTCGGTGGAGACGTTCTCCGGCATCACGCAGACCAGCCGGTAGCCGCGCAGCTTCGCCACCATCGCCAGCGAGATGCCGGTGTTGCCGCTCGTCGGCTCCAGGATCGTGTCACCCGGACGCAGCCGGCCGGACTCCTCGGCCGCGCGCACCATGAACAGGGCCGCGCGGTCCTTGATGCTGCCGGTCGGGTTCCGGTCCTCCAGCTTGGCCCAGAGCCGCACCGGTGGTGCCCCGGCCGGGACCGTCGGGGAGAGCCGGGGCAACCCGACCAGCGGCGTGCCGCCGCAGGCGTCGAGGAGGCTGTCGTACCGCGCCATCGCGGGCCCCCTCAGCGAGCGGCGCGCGTGGAGACCGCGTGCGAGGCGATCGCCGCGGCGGCCGCGAAGCCGAACGCGCCACCGGCCACGGCCGGCAGGATGGTCACGCTGTCGCCGTCGTTGAGCTTGGCGTCGAGCGCGCCGAGGAAGCGGACGTCCTCGTCGTTGACGTAGACGTTGACGAACCGGTGCAGCGCGCCCGCGTCGGTGACCAGGCGGGCCTTCAGGCCGCCGTGCCGGGAGTCCAGGTCGGCGATCAGGTCGGCGAGCGTGTCGCCGCTGCCCTCGACGACCTTCGCGCCGCCGGTGTAGCTGCGCAGGATGGTGGGGATGCGAACCTCGATGGCCATGGTGTCTCGTGCTCCTCGTTCGGGATCGTGCCAGGTGACGGGAAAAGGAAGGTGCCGGCGCTGAAGGTCAGCGGTCGGAACACTCGTAGTCGACCGTCGCCGGGCTCTGCCCGAACATGTAGGACTGGACGGCGTTCGGGTCCACGGCGGCGTCCACGATCTCCACCGGTTCCTCGGTGACCACGCCGTCGACGATCCGGAAGGAGCGGATCTCCTCGGTGTCGGGCTCGCGGGTCGAGACGAGCAGGTAGTGCGCGCCCGGCTCGCCGGCGAAGGAGACGTCCGTACGTGACGGGTAGGCCTCCGTGGCGGTGTGCGAGTGGTAGATGACGACCGGTTCCTCGTCGCGGTCGTCCATCTCGCGCCACACCCGCAGCTGTTCCATCGAGTCGAACTCGTAGAACGTCATGGAGCGGGCGGCGTTGTCCATCGGGATGTGCCGGGTCGGGGTGTCGCTGCCGACGGGGCCGGCGACCA
Organism: Micromonospora sp. SYSU B005; assembly: GCF_055362685.1. NCBI lineage: Bacteria > Bacillati > Actinomycetota > Actinomycetes > Micromonosporales > Micromonosporaceae > Micromonospora > Micromonospora sp. SYSU B005. The sequence goes on from NZ_JAXCFU010000008.1 coordinate 59,854, forward strand.
CGCCGCACGCCTCGTCCGGGTGGTCCCGACGCGCGTGGGCGACGATCGCGTCGATGATCGACCGGTCGATGCTCAGCACGCCGCCAAGCCTAGCCCCTGGCCCGGCCGGACGGCGAGGTGGCGACCGTCACCACTCAGTCGATGAGCGCGTTGAGCAGGGATTCCTGGAGATATCCGAGATAGGCGTAGACCGACAGTTGGAACACCCGGGACGAGCCCGGGTCCGCGGCGACCGCGTCGTCGAGCTCCTCACCCAGGTCGGTGCCGTCCTTGATCTCCAGGCGTACGCCCATCGCCAGCCGGGCGTCGTTCAGCGCCCGCAGCCACGCCTCGGCCGCCTCCGCGTCCAGCCGCACCTCGCCGCCGGCGTCCCCGTCGGGCAGCGCGGCGAGCACGGCGCCCGCCTGGTCGATCTTGCCGGTCTTCAGGTCGCCCTCGGTGTAGCGGCGGAACTCGGCGGTGCCGGCGTCGTCGTCCGGGTAGACGTCGGGGAACAGACGCCCGACCACCGGATCGCCGTGGTCGAAGCCGTCGGTCAGCAGGCCGACCACCTCGCCTGCGACCTTGCGCAGCACCCGGACCTCGTCGACCGCGAACGTGGCCACGTAGTGGTCGCCCCGGCGGCGGAACATGCTCATGACCGATCCACCGTCGCCCAGAGGCCGTACGCGTGCAGCTGCGCCGCGTCGTGCTCCATCCGCTCCCGGGCGCCGCTGGAGACCACGGCCTTGCCCTTGTGGTGCACGTCCAGCATGAGCCGCTCCGCCTTCTCCCGGCTGTACCCGAAGAGCTTCTGGAACACCCAGGTCACGTACGTCATCAGGTTGACCGGATCGTCCCAGACGATGGTCACCCATGGCCGGTCGGAGACCGGCACCTCTTCGGTGTCCGGCGTCTCGACCGGCGCAACCTGTGGAGCCGCCATGCCCCCCATCGTGCCACCGGATCCGGGGAACCGATGAACCGGAACGGCGCGGCGGTCGTCGTCACCCGCCCGGGCCGCGTACGCGAGCCCGGGTCGCGGTGTGCCCGCGCCGTGGTCAGGCAAGCAGGATGCCGTGGTCGACCGCATCGGCGAGCACCCCGCCGAGCGAGAGACGGATCACCTCGAAGCGGCGGGACACCTCGCGGGACAGTTCGAGCTCGACCTCGCGCAGCGCGCGCTGGGCCCAGGACCGGGCGGCGTTCGGGTCGTCGTTGCCCGGTGCCCGCCAGTGCTGCCAGCAGCCGCCGTTGAGGGCGACGCCGACCGGCGGGAGCACCTCGTCCCGCTGCGCGCCGGGCAGCCCGGCCAGCGCGTCCAGGGCGCCCGCGCCGGTCAGCCCGGCGACCCCGGCCGTGCTGGTGACCAGGAGCACCCGGTCCAGCCCGGGGGCGTCCGGGTGGTCGGCCAGGCCCCAGCGCACCGCGTGGATGATCCGCCGGCGTACGCCCTCTGCCAGCGGCGCGCCGAAGACCCGGGCGGCGGCTTCGTCGACCAGGCCCCGCACGGCCTCGTCGCACTGCGCGGTGGCGAGCAGCGACAGCGCCTCCAGCTCCCGGTCGAGCATCTGCGGCAGGCCGGCGCAGCCGACCCCGAAGACGATCTCCTGCACCACCCGCAGGTGGATGTTCGCCAGCTCCAGGGCGAGGTGCTGGCGGATCCGGCGGGCGCAGGCGCGGACCTGGCGGTCGATCCCGTCGGCCAGCTCACCCGGCTCGACACCGGCGAGCACCGCCACCCGGCCGTGCCCGCCGACCGGCACCGGCGGGTGGGCACTGCCGCGCCGCAGCACCTCGCCGGCGGCCCAGTTCACCAGCGCGCGGCGCAGGTGCGGCAGCTCGGCGCGGCGGGCCGGGAACCACCGGGCCGGGGCGAGCGCCGGCACGGCGGCCAGCAGCGCCGCGCGGTGCGCCTCGATGGAGACCGAGACCGGGTCGAGCGGGCGGGCGGACCCGGCCCGGCCGGACGCCGTCCGATCCTGGGCCCGCGCGCCGTCGCCCGGCGCCGGGCCGGTCACGCCGGGCGTGACGGCGAAGAACACCTCGACCCGGGTACGCGCCACCTCGGCCAGCAGGTGCAGCTCGGCCGCGCTGAACGCCTGGTCGGCGGAGATCACGAAGAGCAGCGCGCCGGCCCGGCCGACGGCGTCGCGCAGCACCCGGCCGCCGGCCACGCCGAGCGTGCCGGTGTCAGGCGTGTCGACCACCGCGAAGTGCCGCAGCAGCGGATCGGGCAGGCTCAGCTCGACCCGGCGGGGCGGCCGGGCCAGCGCCGGGCCGGCCGCGAGCGGGTCGGCGCCGTAGGAGTGCGGCTGGCGGTAGCCCGGGACGTACGCGGCGCGGGTGGCGGTGGCGGCGTGCTGGACCAGCAGGTTGCTCCCCGGCGGCACGGCGAGCGTCGCGGCGTCGATCCCGAGCAGGCCGGCGATCAGCTCGCGCCGGTTGGCACCGGCCGGACCGGCGACGACCACCGCCATCGGCTCGTCCGGCCCGGGCACGGTCACCCCGAGCCGGGTCGGCAGCGGGGCGGATCCGGGTGGCTCGGCCTGCCGGCCTGGGTCGGGCACGTCGACCGAAGGGAGCGGACCCGGTGTCATCAGGTGGGCCTCCCGGTCGGGCGACCGGGGTACCGGTCGCGGATTCTCCCTGGTTGCAGGGACTGCCGGAAGAGTACGGGTGTCGGCCATCCGACAACCAACACATCCGGTACTCACGGGTAATGAACAGATTACTCAACTTCACTGCGTGACGGTGCGTACGCGGACGGAACACGGTCGATATGCTGCATCGATGAGTAGGTGGGAGTTCGTCGGCCGTACTGATGAACTCCACCGTCTGCTGTCGGCGGTCGGCGGCCCCGAGGGGCGCGGGTTGCTCTTCAGCGGCGACGCCGGGGTCGGCAAGAGCCGGCTGCTGCGCGAGGGGGTGGCCGCGCTCTCCCCCGAGCGGTACGCGATCTGGTCCATCGCGGCCAGCGCCACCACTGCCGCGCTGCCGTTCGGCGGGCTGGTCCAGGTGCTGCCCGCCTCGCAGCCGCAGGGCCTGTCCCCCGCCGGGATCCTGCGCTGGGCCCTGGACGTGCTCCAGGAACAGGCAGCCGGCCGGCCCGTCGTGCTCGCCGTCGACGACGCGCATCTGCTCGATCCTCCCTCGGCGGCGCTCGTGCACCTGGTCGCCCGCTCGGAGAACGCGTACGTCATCGGGACGCTGCGCAACGGCGAACAGGTCCCGCTGCCGATCCGGGCACTCTGGACCGACGACCTGGCCGACCTGGTCGAGCTCGGCCCGCTGTGCCGCACCGAGACCTCCGGGCTGCTCGCCGCCATCCTGGGCGGCCCGGTCGACGCCTGTTCCTCGGAGCGGCTGTTCCAGCTCTCCGCCGGCAACCCACTGCTGCTGCGGGAGCTGGTGCTTGCTGCCGACGACGCGCTGAACCGCAGGTACGGGCTCTGGACCTGGACCGGCCCGCTGGAGCTGGCACCGAATCTCACCGAGCTGATCGACACCCGGATCGGCCAGCTCACCCCCGGCGTCCGGGCGGTCGTCGAACTGGTCGCCTTCGGCGAACCGCTGGGCCTGCAACTGCTGGAACGGGCGGTCGACCCGGCGGACGTGGAGAGGGCAGAGGAACGTGGGCTCATCACGCTGGTCCACGACGACCGGCGGCTCAACGTCCGCCTGGCGCACCCGCTCTACGGCGAGGTGATGCGCCGGCACTGCCCGGTCAGCCGCACCCGCCGGCTCCAGGCCACGCTGGCCGGGCTGCTGGAGCAGGTCGGCAAGCGCCGCCGGGAGGACCTGCTGCGCGTCGCCGTGTGGCGGCTCGACTCGGGTACGGCACAGGACGTGGCCCTGCTGCTCGAAGCGGCGGTGCAGGCGTTCGGCAGGTACGACGTGCCGCTTGCCACCCGGCTGGCCCGCGCGGCGCTGGAGGCCGGCGGCGGCACGGACGCGGCCGAGCTGCTCGCCACCATCCTCATGTTCGGCGACCGGCCGGACGAGGCGATCGGCGTGCTCGACCAGGTCGCCGGCGAGATCCACGACGACCGGCGGCGCAGCCGGTGGCTGACCGTGCGGGGCATGGTCAGCTACTGGGGGCTCAACCGCGAGTCCACGGTGGAGGAGATCGCCGCGCGCGGCGAGGAGCTGAGCGACCCCGCCGACCGGGCCCGCGTACGCGCGTTCGAGGCCATCATGCGGCTGCACCGGCTCGACGTCGACGTGGCGGTCCGGCTGGCCCAGGAGGTGCTGGACCGGCCCGCCGCCCCGATGGCCGCCCGGGAGCTGGCCCGCTGCACGCTCGCCCACCTCCAGGCCGCGCAGGGGCAATACCAGCGCAGCGCCACCGCGATCGCCCGGGTGCAGGCCGAGGCGGCGTGCTGGCGGGCCGACATGCCCTACCTCCAGCTCGCCATGGAGCTGGCCCGGGGCACCCGGCTGACGCTCTCCGGCGACCTGCCCGGCATCGACGCGATAGTCGCCGACGAGTTCGCCGACCTGGCCGGGGCCGGTGACTTCCGGCTCGGCACCGGCTACCTGGCCATCCTCCAGGCGTACGCGGCGCGACTGCGCGGGCGCGGCGACGACGCGCTGCGGACCAGCCTGGAGGCGTGCGCGGTGCTCGCCACCAGCCGGGTGTACGCGGGCCTCGCGCACGCCGAGCGCGCCCAGGCCGCCGCGCTGCGCGGGGACGTGACGCACGCGGCCGACGCGATGGCCGAGGCGGACCGGACGCACGCGCCCGGCATGGCCGTGCTCTACCCGTGGCTGGAGCAGGCCCGGGGCGCGGTCCAGGCCGCCACCGGTGACCTGCCGGCGGCCACCAAGCACCTGTGCGCGCTCGCCGACCGGCTGCGCGAGGACGGCCTGGCCGGGCACGAGCTGCTCGTCCTGCTCGACCTGGTCCGGCTGGACCAGGCCGCCGCGCCGGTCGGACCGACCTGCACCGACGGTGGGCGGCGCACCGTGGCGCAACGCCTGGCCGAACTCTCCGAGCGGATCGACGGCGTCCTGCCGCCGCTCGTCGCCCGGTTCGGCCGGGCCGCTGCCGACGGCTCGCCGGACGCGCTGCTCGCGGTCGCCGACGGCTTCGCCGACCGGGAGCTGATCGTGTACGCGGCCGAGGCGACCGCCCTGGCCCTGCACCGGACGCGACACGTCCGGGCCGGCGCCACCGGGCCGATCCGGGAACGCCTCGCGGATCTGCTGCGCCGCTGCGACGAGATCTCCACCCCGGCGCTGCGGCTGCTGCGCCCGGCGCTCAGCGAGCGGGAGTGGGAGATAGCCCGGCTGGCCGCAGACGGCGTGACCAGCCGCACCATCGCCGAGCGGCTGTTCCTGTCGACCCGCACCGTGGAGAACCACCTCCAGCGCGTCTACAGCAAGCTCGGCGTCGCCGGGCGCGGCGAGTTGCGGGCCGCCCTGCGGTCGATGCCGGGGCACGACGGCGCGGACCCGGGCTGAACTCTAGGCTGGGGCGGTGAGCACCCTTCGCCCCGCGCTGCTGACCGACCACTACGAGCTGACCATGGTCAGCGCGGCCCTGCGTGACGGCACGGCCGACCGACGCTGCGTCTTCGAGGTGTTCAGCCGGCGGCTGCCGGCCGGGCGACGGTACGGCGTGGTCGCCGGAACCGGCCGCCTGATCGAGATGATCCGCGACTTCCGGTTCGATCCGGCGGAGATCGACTTCCTGCGTCGTACCGGTGTGGTGGACGAGCCGGCCGCGCAGTGGCTCGCCGACTACCGGTTCACCGGCGACATCGACGGCTACGCCGAGGGCGAGCTGTTCTTCCCTGGCTCCCCGATCCTCACCGTGTCCGGCACGTTCGCCGAGTGCGTGGTGCTGGAGACGCTCGTGCTGTCGGTGCTCAACCACGACTGCGCGGTCGCCGCCGCCGCGGCCCGGATGGTCACCGCTGCCCGGGGCCGGGCGCTGATCGAGATGGGCTCCCGCCGGGCGCACGAGGAGGCCGCCGTCGCGGCGGCGCGGTCCGCGTACCTGGCCGGGTTCCGGTTCACCTCCAACCTGGCCGCCGGGCAGCGCTACGGCATCCCCACCGCGGGCACCGCCGCGCACGCCTTCACGCTGCTGCACGACGACGAGCGGGCCGCGTTCGCCTCCCAGGTCGCCACGCTGGGCAAGGACACCACGCTGCTCGTCGACACGTACGACATCGCCCAGGGCATCCGCAACGCGATCGCGGTGGCCGGGCCGGAGCTGCGGGCGGTCCGGATCGACTCCGGCGACCTCGCGGTGATCGCCCAGCAGTCCCGGGAGCTGCTCGACTCGCTCGGTGCCACCGAGACGAAGATCATCGTCTCCGGCGACCTCGACGAGTACGCCATCGCCGCGCTCGCTGCCGAACCGGTCGACATGTACGGCGCCGGCACCGCGGTGGTGACCGGCTCCGGGGCGCCCACCGCCGGCCTGGTCTACAAGCTGGTCGAGGTGGAGGGGCGGCCGGTGGTCAAGCGCTCCGAGCACAAGGCCACCATCGGCGGCCGGAAGGTCGCGGTCCGCCGGCACAAGCCCACCGGCACCGCCACCGAGGAGGTCATCGTGCCGCAGGGCGTACCGGACCGGCAGCCCAACGACCGGCTGCTCCAGCACTCGTACGTGGTGTCGGGCGAGCCGGAGACGCTGCCCACGCTGGAGGAGTCCCGGGACCACCTGCGCCAGTGCCTGATCTCGATCCCGTGGGAGGGGCTCAAGCTCTCCGCCGGGGATCCCGCCGTACCGGTGACCGTCGTACCAGCGAGCTGAGGAGGAACCCGTCAGATGGCGAACGCCCTGATCATCGTGGACGTGCAGAACGACTTCTGCGAGGGCGGCTCCCTCGCGGTCGGTGGCGGAGCCGGCGTGGCCGCCGGCATCTCCCGGCTGCTCGCCGCCGAGCCGGACCGGTGGGACCACGTGGTCGCGACGAAGGACTACCACGTCGACCCGGGCGCGCACTTCGGCGACCCGCCGGACTACGTCGACTCCTGGCCCCGGCACTGCGTGGTCGGCACCTCCGGCTCCGAGTTCCACAGCGAGCTGGCGACCGACCGGGTCGAGGTGATCTTCCACAAGGGCGAGCACGCGGCCGCGTACTCCGGTTTCGAAGGCCACGCGCCCGACGGCGAGTGCCTGGCCGACTGGCTGCGCCGGCACGACGTGGACCGGGTCGACGTGGTCGGCATCGCCACCGACCACTGCGTGCGCGCGACCGCGCTGGACGCCGCGCGGGAGGGCTTCCGGACCACTGTGCTGCTCGACCTGACCGCCGCCGTCGCGCCGGACACACTCGACGTGGCGCTGCGGGCGCTCGACGGTGCCGGGGTGACAATGGTGGGCGAGCCTGTGATCGCCACCGCTTGACCCGGTAATCGCTTGCGGGTGTCGTACCCCGGCCCCAGGATGGCGCCGGAGGTACGGACCGTCGTGAACCTGAAGCCTTACCGGGAGGCGCTCGCCCTACCCGGTCTCCGATCGTTGCTGCTGGTGTCGGTGCTGGCCCGTGTGCCGCTGACCGCCACCGGGGTGACGCTCACCTTCTACGTGGTGCTCGACCTGGGCCGCGGCTACGGCGCCGCCGGCCTGGTCGGCGCCGCGTCGACGATCGGCGCGGCGGTCGGCGCCCCGCTGCTCGGGCGGCTCATCGACCGCCGAGGGCTCCGGCCGGTGCTGGTGCTCACCACAGTCGCCGAGGCGCTGTTCTGGTCCGCCGCGCCCACACTGCCGTACCCGGTACTGCTGCCTGCCGCGTTCTTCGCCGGGCTGCTCGCCCTGCCGATCTTCTCGATGGTCCGCCAGTCGATCGCCGCGCTGGTGCCGGTGGAGAAGCGCCGCCCCGCGTACGCGCTGGACTCGATGGCCGTGGAGCTGTCGTTCATGGTCGGCCCGGCGCTCGCCGTGGCCCTGGCCACCGCCGTCACGCCGCGCCTGACGCTCTGGGCGGTCGGCGCCGGCATCGTCGCCTCCGGCATCTGCTTCTGGCTGCTCGACCCGCCGATCCGGGCCGCCGACGAACCGGCCGGTCCGCAGCGCCCGGTGCACCGCCGCGAATGGCTCACCCCGCGCCTGCTGGCCGTCCTGGCGGTCAGCCTCGCCGCCACCCTGGTGCTCGGCGGCACCGACGTCGCGGTGGTCGCCGTGCTGAGGGAGGGAGGCGAGGTCGGCTGGACCGGCGCCGTGCTGGCCGCCTGGGCGGTCGCCTCGCTGGCCGGCGGCTTCGCCTACGGCGCGGTACGCCGCTCGTTCTCCCCGCTGGCGCTGATGGCGGCGCTGAGCCTCACCACCATCCCGGTCGGGCTGGGCGGGTCGCACTGGTGGCTGCTGTGTTTGGCGCTGATCCCGGCCGGTGCGCTCTGCGCCCCCACCATCGCGTCCACCTCCGACGCGGTGAGCCGGCTGGCCCCGTCCTCCGTCCGGGGTCTGGCGATGGGCCTGCACGGTTCCGCCGTGACGGTCGGCATCGCGCTCGGCGCACCGCTGGCCGGCGCGGTCATCGACGCCTCCGCGCCCGCGTGGGGCTTCGTGGTCACCGGCGCGATCGGCGCGCTGGTGGCGCTGGCGGTGCTCCCGATAGAGCTCCGCCACCGCCGCACCCCGGTCGACGCCCCGACCCCGGACCCCGACGTGGCCCTCGCCTCCCGCTGACCCCCGCCCCTCGCGCACGCCTTCCGCCCACCCCGCCCGGCGTGATCGAGGAGCTCGCGTCCCCCGAGGCGGGGCCGACGCCGGTACGGGGAAGTGGCTGGTTCCACGCACCCCGGACACCACCACTCCCCCGTACTAGCGTCGCGTGACGGCCCCGGCCGGAACCCCACGTTCCCGGAAGTTGACCAAGGAGTTGGTGTCCCCTCATGCAGGCCAAACCGACACAAACCCCTTGATCACCGGGGCGCCCCGAGGCGGGGCGAAACCAGTACGGGGAAGTGGCTGGTTCCAGGCGCTCCGGACACCACCACTTCCCCGAACTGGTGCCGCACCCCGCTCCCCACCCCGGCGATCATGAAGTTGGCGGCGACAAATCGGACACGGAACACCGTCAACTTCATGATCAACGGGGACGGCCCGGGCGGGGACGGGCGGGCGGGGAGGGCGGGAGGAAACAGAGCGGGGGGGCGCGCCCCGCGGGGGGGGGGGGGGGCCCGCGGGGGGAGAGGGGGGGGGGGGGGGGGGGGGGGGGGGGGGGGGGGGGGGGGGTGGTCTCCCCCGCGGGGGCCCCCCCCCCGGCGGGGGGGGCCCCCCCCCCCGGCCTTGAACTGGTGCGTCAGCGCTGGTCGAGGTTGCCTGCGGTGTCCTCCTGGTAGCTGGCGCCACCGTTGACCTCGCTGGTCAGCGGCTTGGCACCACCCTCCGGCGGACCGGCCAGGCTCTGCCCGGCGGCCAGCTCGGGGAACTTCGCGTCGAACGCCGGCCGCTCCGAGCGGATGCGCGGCATACGGTCGAAGTTACGCAGCGGCGGCGGGGAGCTGGTGGCCCACTCGAGCGAGTTGCCGTGGCCCCACGGGTCGTCGACCTCGACGACCGGGCCGGTCTTGTACGACTTCCAGCAGTTCCAGATGAACGGCAGCGTCGAGATACCGGTGATGAACGCGCCGATCGTGGAGATCGTGTTCAGCGTGGTGAAGCCGTCGGCGGCCTGGTAGTCGGCGTACCGGCGCGGCATGCCCTCGTTGCCCAGCCAGTGCTGCACCAGGAACGTGGTGTGGAAGCCGATCATGGTCAGCCAGAAGTGGATCTTGCCGAGCCGCTCGTCGAGCATCCGGCCGAACATCTTCGGGAACCAGAAGTAGATGCCGGCGAACACCGCGAACACGATGGTGCCGAAGAGCACGTAGTGGAAGTGCGCCACCACGAAGTACGAGTCGTGCAGGTGGAAGTCGAGCGGCGGGCTGGCCAGCAGCACACCGGTGAGACCACCGAAGAGGAAGGTCACCAGGAAGCCGATCGAGAACAGCATCGGCGTCTCGAAGGTGATCTGGCCCCGCCACATGGTGCCGATCCAGTTGAAGAACTTCATACCGGTGGGCACGGCGATCAGGTAGCTCAGGAAGCTGAAGAACGGCAGCAGCACCTGGCCGGTGGCGAACATGTGGTGCGCCCAGACGCTCATCGACAGGGCGGCGATGGCGATGGTGGCGGCCACCAGGCCCTTGTAGCCGAAGATCGGCTTCCGGGAGAACACCGGGATGATCTCGCTGATGATGCCGAAGAACGGCAGCGCGATGATGTACACCTCGGGGTGACCGAAGAACCAGAACAGGTGCTGCCACAGCATCGGCCCGCCGGTCGCCGGGTCGTACACGTGGGCGCCCATCAGGCGGTCCGCGGCGAGCGCGAACAGCGCGGCGGCCAGCAGCGGGAAGACCAGGATCGCCAGCAGGCTGGTGACCAGCATGTTCCAGGTGAAGATCGGCATCCGGAACATGGTCATGCCGGGCGCGCGCAGGGTCAGGATCGTGGTGATCAGGTTGACCGCGCCGAGGATCGTGCCCAGACCGGAGATGGCCAGGCCGACGACCCACATGTTGGCACCCACGCCCGGGGCGTGGTCGGCGGTGCTCAGCGGCGTGTACGCGGTCCAGCCGAAGTCGGCCGCGCCGCCCGGGGCGATGAAGCCCGCGGTGGCGAGCGTGCCGCCGAACAGGTACAGCCAGTAGGCGAACGCGTTGAGGCGGGGGAACGACACGTCCGGCGCGCCGATCTGCAGCGGCACCACGTAGTTCGCGAAGGCGAACACGATCGGCGTCGCGAAGAACAGCAGCATGATCGTGCCGTGCATCGTGAAGAGCTGGTTGTACTGCTCGGGCGACAGGAACTGCAGGCCCGGTCGCGCGAGTTCGGCGCGCATGATCAGGGCCATCAGGCCACCGATCATGAAGAACACGAACGCGGTGACCATGTACATGATCCCGATCTGCTTCGCGTCCGTGGTGCGCAGCAGCCGCGCGATGGCCGACCCCTTGACCGGCTCGCGGACCGGCCAGGGCCGGGTCACGACCGGCTTGGGTGCGACGGTGGTCACGAGTGGCCTCCGGTTCTGGTTGTCCCGCTCGGCGCGCTGGTCATCGGCGCAGCCGTCATCCGCAAGGAGGATAGTCCCCGGTAGGTGGCCCCGCCGCGTGGGGTGGGCGGCTACGATCTCCCGCCCTCTAGAGGGGGCCGGTCAGGAGCCGGTAGTGCTCCCGGAAGATCCGTCCGCCGCGTCCGCGCAGCAACGGGTCGCGCAGCGCCGGCGGGACATCGCGGGTGCGGTTGCGGTCCCGGGTCCGGTCCCGCACCCAGCGGGTACGCGGGCGGCGACGGCTCTCGTACGCGATCAGCGCGGCGTCGACGCTGCCGGCGGCCCGCAGCGACTCGGCGAGCACGACGGCGTCCTCCAGCGCCATGGCCGCGCCCTGGGACAGCGTCGGCGCGGTGGCGTGAGCGGCATCACCGACGAGCAGCACCCGGCCGTGGAACCAGCGTCCCAGCTCGACCTCCTCGGTGCGCTCGACGGACACGGTCTCCAGCGCGGCCAGCACCTCGGGCACCGGCCCGCCGTAGGAGCCGAACAGTTCGTGCAGGCGGGCGAGCGGGTCGGCGGGCAGCTCGGTGCCGGCCTCGTCGGCGTAGCAGTAGAGCCGTCCGGCGCCGAGCGGCACCACCAGGAACCCGGCCCGCTGGCCGAGCAGGGCGGTCCAGTCCGCGATGCGGGGGCCGCCGCGCACCAGGGCGCGGTAGACCACCTGCCCGGCGGGGCGTGGCGGTCCGCCGAGCGCGGCGAGCGTCCGTACCGCCGAGCGGGGCCCGTCGGCGCCGACGACCAGGTCGTACTCGCTGCTGGTGCCGTCGGTGAAGCCGACGGCGACCCGGCCGGGCAGCGGGTCGACGGTGCTCACCTCGGCGCCGTGGCGCACCGCGCCGCCGGCGCCGGTGAGCAGCACCCGGTGCAGTTCGGCCCGGGGCAGCGCCCGGCACTCCCCCACACCGGCCCAGAGTGCGTCGAGGTCGACCTCGCACAGCGGCGCTCCGGCGGCGTCGAGGAAGCGCTGCCGGCGGATCACCTGGCCGAGCGGGCGCAGCGGCCCGTCCAGGTCGAGCCGGCGCATCGCGCGGGCGGCGTTGCCCGGCAGGTAGAGGCCGGAGTCGATCGACTCGGTGGGTGGCAGCCGCTCGGTGACGTCGGGCCGGAACCCCGCCAGGCGCAGCGCCCGGGCCACGGCGAGGCCGGCGATGCCCGCGCCGACGACGAGGATGCGCACGGGGGAACCACCCATCACGGGGTACGCCTCCGGAGGGGGATCGGAACGCGTTGGAGGCAAGACATTACTCGCCGCAACCAGGCGGCGGAAGTGCCCGTGCGCCCTGGCGCGGGCCACCGGTCGGCGGCACACCCCGTCCCACCGGCAGGAATCCCGCCTCCATCTGGGGGAAGGGGACGGCCGTCGCCCTCGCTCGCGCCACCGGCCGGACGCGGAGCGTTAACGAGCCCGGCGCATTTGCGCAATGATTCGAGGCATGTAAATGTGTTCCTTGCATCGTGGGAGCGCTCCCGCCCGTATCACCGACCGAACCGGCGCCGTCCCGCGCCGAGCCAAGGAGCATCATGAAGCGTCCACTCAGGGCCCTCGCGGCGGCCGGACTGCTCGCCGCCGGCACCCTCGTCGCCGTCGCGCTCGGCGGCACCGCCTCCGCCGACACCCAGATCTGCGAGCAGTACGGCTCGACCACGATCGGCGGCAAGTACGTGGTGCAGAACAACCGCTGGGGCACCAGTGCCCAGCAGTGCATCAACGTCACCTCGACCGGCTTCTCGATCACCCGCGCGGACGGCTCGGCGCCGACCAACGGGGCGCCGGTCTCCTACCCGTCGATCTTCGTGGGCTGCCACTACACCAACTGCTCGCCCGGCACGAACCTGCCGGTACAGGTGAAGAACATCAGCAGCGCACCGGCCAGCATCAGCTACAACTACGTCAGCGGCGCGATCTACGACGCCGCGTACGACATCTGGCTCGACCCGTCGCCGAAGCGCGACGGCGTGAACCAGATGGAGATCATGATCTGGCTCAACCGGCAGGGGCCGATCCAGCCCATCGGCTCGGTGGTCGGCAACGCCAGCATCGCCGGCCGGACCTGGGAGGTCTGGCGCGGCAGCAACGGCTCCAACAACGTCATCTCGTACGTGGCGCCGTCGGCCGTCCCCAGCTTCAGCTTCGACGCGATGGCGTTCATCAACGACACCCGTAACCGGGGCGCGATCACGAACGACTGGTACCTGACCAGCATCCAGGCCGGGTTCGAGCCGTGGCAGGGCGGCGTCGGGCTGGCGGTGAACTCGTTCTCGCAGAGCGTCAACACCGGTTCCAACCCGCCGCCGACCACGTCGGCACCGACCACGCCCCCGCCGTCGGGCGGCGCGTCCTGCACCGTCACCTACAAGGCGGCGAACGTGTGGAACAACGGCTTCACCGCCGACGTGACGGTCAAGAACACCGGCTCCGGCACGATCAACGGCTGGACGCTGAACTACAACCTGCCCTCCGGGCAGACCGTCACCAACGCGTGGAACGCCACGGTGAGCCAGAGCGGCTCGGCGGTGACCGCCCGCAACGCCGGCTACAACGGCACGCTGGCGCCCGGGGCGTCCACCAGCTTCGGCTACCAGGCGACGCTGAACGGCAGCTACTCCGCGCCGAGCAGCTTCACGCTTAACGGCTCCACCTGCGCACGGGGCTGACCTCCGCACGCGGCAAGGGGCGCGGTCCGCAGCGGACCGCGCCCCTTGCACGTGTACGCCTCAGCCGGCGAGTGCGTCGACGTCGCGCATCTCCTCGGCGGTGAGCGAGAACCCGAACACGTCGACGTTGGCGCGGATGCGCTCCGGCGTGACCGACTTCGGGATGACCACGATCTCGTGGTCGATGTGCCAGCGCAGCACCACCTGGGCCGGCGACACGTCGTGCGCCTGGGCGATGCGGACCAGCACCGGGTCGGACAGGTCACTGGCCTTGAACGGGCTGTACCCCTCCAGCGCCACGCCCCGGTCCCGGTGGGCGGCGTGGGTGTGCCTGTCGTACAGCGACGGGCTCCAGCGGATCTGGTTGACCGCCGGCGTCTGCTCGGTGGCCTGGATCAGCTCGTCGATCTGCCCGATCGAGTAGTTGCTCACCCCGACCGTGCGCGCCATGTTCTCGTCCCGCGCGGCGAGCATCTCCCGCCACACCGGGATGCTGTCGCCCGGCGCGGACGGCGGCCAGTGCACCAGCCACAGGTCGACGTAGTCGGTGTCCAGGGCGGCCAGGCTGGCCTCGATGGTCTCCCGTTCCCGGCCCACCCGGTCCGGCGGCAGCTTGGTGGTGATGAAGACGTCCTCGCGGCGCAGCCCGCTCTCCTTGACCGCCCGCCCGACCTCCTTCTCGTTGCCGTACATGGTGGCCGTGTCGATGTGCCGGTAGCCGGCGTCCAGCGCGGCGAGCACCGCCTGGTACCCGGCCTCGCCGGTGGCCTGCCACGTGCCGAAGCCGAGCAGCGGGATCCGGACGTCGCCGGGGAGCGGAAGGGTGGGCTGGTCGCTGTCCATGTCCCCCGTTCTACCCCGGTTGGCCGCACACACACCGGCATCCCGGCGCGTACGGCGGGTCTGGGGGAGGATGCGGGGATGGCGGACCGGCTGGAGGAGTACCGGCGGAAACGGGACGCCGCGCGTACCCCGGAACCGGTGCCCGAGCGGGCTGCCGGCCGGAAGCGGTCCGCGCGGCGCGCGCCCCGCTTCGTCATCCAGCAGCACCACGCCCGGAGCCTGCACTGGGACCTGCGCCTGGAGCACGACGGCGTGCTGGCCTCCTGGGCGGTGCCGCGCGGCCTGCCGCGCGACCCGGGCCGCAACCACCTGGCGGTGCACACCGAGGACCACCCGATGGAGTACCTGACGTTCCACGGGGAGATCCCCGCCGGGGAGTACGGCGGCGGGCGGATGACAGTGCACGACACCGGCACCTACCGCGCGGAGAAGTGGCGCGACGACGAGGTGATCGTGGTGCTCGACGGCGAGCGCACGAAGGGCCGGTACGTCCTGTTCGCCACCGGCGGGCGGGGCCGGGACTGGATGATCAGGCGCACCGACCCGGCACCGGAGGGCTGGACGCCGATGCCCGAGCTGGTCCGCCCGATGCTCCCCGCCGAGGGCGGGCGGCTGCCGCGCGACGCCGCCGCCTGGGGGTACGAGCTGCGCTGGGCGGGCGTGCGCGCGACGGCGTACGTCTCGGGCGGCCGGCTGCGGCTGCTCGACGGCGACGACACCGACGTCACCGGGTCGTACCCCTGGGCGCGGGCGATGGCCGAGGCGCTGGCCCCGGCCGAGGCGGTGCTCGACGGCGTGCTGGTCCGGATCGACCCGGCCGGGCGGGTCCGTCCGCCGACCCGGCGCGACGGTCAGTTCCTCGCCGTCGACCTGCTCTGGCTGGAGGGCGTGTCCAGCCTCGACGTGCCGTACGCGCAACGCCGTGACCTGCTCGACGGTCTGGCGCTCACCGGTCCGCACTGGCAGACTCCGCCGTGGTTCCCGGGAGTCGGCGCGGACGCCCTACGGGCCGCCCGTGAGCAGGGGCTCCCGGGAGTGGTGGCGAAACGCCTCGACTCCCCGTACGAGCCGGGCCGGCGCAGCCGGCACTGGCTGAGCATCGACGCGAGCTGAGGACCACCGTGCACCTGACGCACCTGGAGTGCCCGCGCTGCGGCAGTGAACACCCGGCCGACGTGTTGCAGAACCTGTGCGGCTGCGGCTCGCCGCTGCTGGCCCGTTACGACCTCGCCGCGGTGGCCGCCGCCGTCGCGCCCGAGCGGTTCGGGCTGCGCCCGGCCGACCTGTGGCGCTACCGGGAGCTGCTGCCGGTGGCCGACCCCCGATGTGTCACCACGCTGGGCGAGGGCTGGACGCCGATGTGGCGCGCGCCGGCGTACGGCCACGAGATCGGCATCGCGGACCTGATCGTCAAGGACGAGGGGCTGACGCCGACCGGGTCGTTCAAGGCGCGCGGCGCGTCGGTGGGCGTGAGCCGGGCCCGGGAGCTGGGCGTGCGGCGGATCGCCATGCCCACGAACGGCAACGCGGGAGCGGCCTGGGCCACGTACGCGGCGCGGGCCGGGATGGGCGCGACGATCGCCATGCCGCTGGCCGCGCCGACGATCTGCCGCGAGGAGTGCCTCGCCGCCGGCGCCGACCTGCGGCTGATCGACGGCCTGATAAACGACGCGGGGCGGGAGATCGCCGAGCTGATCGCCGGGTCGGACGGCGGGATCTTCGACGCCGGCACGCTGCGCGAGCCGTACCGCCTCGAAGGCAAGAAGACCATGGGGTACGAGATCGTCGAGCAGCTCGGCTGGCAGGTGCCCGACGTGATCGTCTATCCGACCGGCGGGGGCGTCGGGCTGATCGGCATCCACAAGGCGCTGCACGAGCTGCGCGAGCTGGGCTGGGTGGAGGACCGGCTGCCCCGCCTGGTCGCGGTGCAGTCCACCGGGTGCGCGCCGATCGTGCGGGCGTTCGCGGCCGGCGAGGAGCGCGTCACCCCGTGGGAGGACGCGCACACCGTCGCGTTCGGCATCACCGTCCCGGCCCCGCTCGGCGACGAGCTGATCCTGTCCGCGCTGCGGGAGAGCGCCGGCACCGCGATCGCGGTGGACGACGCGGAGATCCTCACCGACCTGCGCGACTTCGCCGCCCGGGAAGGGCTGCTGCTCTGCCCGGAGGGCGCGGCCTGCCTGACCGCCGCCCGGCACCTGCGCGCGGGCGGGTGGATCCGGCCCGGTGAGCGCGTGGTGGTGCTGAACACCGGGGCCGGCCTGAAATACCCCGGCCTGGTGCAAGGAGGGGCCCCTTCTTAACGTCTCCGGTAGAGCAGGGGCCCCCGCTTAACACGTGCGCACCGGGCGTCAGGACGTCGGCGGCTCGTCCTCGCCCGCCTCCTCGGCGGCGTCCGCCTCCTCCTTCGTCTTGTGCACCGCACCGTCGGCGTGCTCGGGCGGCCCGTAGACGGTGTAGAGCACCAGCGGGTTCGGCCCGGTGTTGACGAAGTTGTGCTTCGTGCCGGCCGGTACGACCACCAGGTCGCCGGAGACGACCTCCTTCTTCTCCCCGGCCACCCGCGCCTCGCCGGTGCCGCTGACGAACGTGAGGATCTGGTCGATGCCCTCGTGGACCTCCTCGCCGATCTCGCCGCCCGGCGGAATGGTCATGATGACCAGCTGGGTGTGCTCCCCGGTCCAGAGCACGCGGCGGAAGTCGGGACTCTTCTCGGCGACTGTCGCGATAGTGAAATGCTCCATGGCCCGCTCATACCCCGATCACGCGCCCGCCACGCCGGGAGTCGCAGATGGTGGAATTCCCCACGCCGATCCGGTTTGGATGCCCTGAGACGGGGCATGTGCTGCCGACAAGACCGGTGCGGGCTGGGCCGGTCGAGCCAGGTCCCCGCCGGCGTACCGCCGTACGGCTGCGGTGGTGGGAGACGGCCGGAGCGCGGCGACGTTACGACCGGAGGTCGTGCGGCGCCGTGCGCTCGTCTGCGGGTCCGGTCAGGCCAGCACGGCCAGGTGGAACGGGCGGTCCGCGTGCCCGCTCGCGCCGTGCGTCTCGACGAACACCGCGTTGGCGATGCCCGAGCGTGGCGCCACGGTGATGACGCCCTGCGGTACCAGCCCGTTCGCCGTCGCGAGACCGACCGTCCCGACGTACGCCGCCCCGGCCACGTCCTGGTCGAACGCGACCTGGTACATCCCGGCGGCGAGCCGGGTGGCCGAGGTGGCGCCGAGGCCCCGGACGAGCCGTCCGTTGGCGTCGACCACGGCGAACAGCATGCGCGCGGTGGCCGGCAACCCGACCGGGGAACACGAGTTGATCTCGGTGTCGGCGCGCGCGGCCTCCCGCATGCTCGGGATCGGCTGGCCGGTGGTCTCCCTCCTTGCCCTGCGGCTCGGCATGGTGTTCCTCTCTCCCGCCGGTACGCCTGCAGGAGGCGTTCGTACACTTCCGGGCGATCGTCGGCGGTCCCCCTCGGTGATTCCGACGCTATGTC
Source organism: Micromonospora sp. SYSU B005 (assembly GCF_055362685.1). Lineage (NCBI taxonomy): Bacteria > Bacillati > Actinomycetota > Actinomycetes > Micromonosporales > Micromonosporaceae > Micromonospora > Micromonospora sp. SYSU B005. Next base: position 77,887 of record NZ_JAXCFU010000008.1, read on the forward strand.
GGCGAGCCGCCCGGCAACCAGCCGGAGAGCTGTCCGATCACTGACAGTGGACGGCTCTGAGCTGCGGAAACGTCGGTCCGATGGTCGATGTCGCGGCTCGCCCCGCCGGCCCCTGCGACGCCCGCTCCGGCACCGGAGGCGACCGGAATTCATGACGTAGCGCAATCATCTGGCTACATTGAAGTATGGTGCCGCCGCTTCGAGGTCGACCTCCGGCCTACCGCCCGGTGCTTGCCGCGCGGCGCGGGGAACTGGAGGCGCTGACCCGGCTCGACGACGCCTCCGCCGCGCTGCTCGCACCGATCCTCGACGTTCCGGCCGACGCGCCGTCCATCGTGGACGCGTTGAGCCGGCTGCCCGACGGACTGCTGCCCGCCGTCGACGTGTCGGCGCTGCCGGACAGCGCGGACCACGATCCGGCCCGCTGGGGCGTACCGCTGGTGCCGGTGATCGGTCTCGCGGACAGTGACCGACGGCTGGCCGCGCACGGCGCGGCGGCCCGGGTCTGGGCGCACCACGCGGTGGTCCGGTTGCGCGTCGGTCCGGACCGGGCCGGGCCGGACGCCGCGACGGCTGCGGCGGAACGGGTGTGGCGGGTGACCGGACTGCTGCCCGAGCAGTGCGACCTGCTGCTCGACGCCGGGGACGTGTGCTGCCGGGCCGATGTCCGGCTGGCCGAGCCGCGGGTCCGGCGGGCGGCGCAGTGGGCCCGGCGGCACGCCTGGCGCTCGGTCACGGTGGCCGCGGGCGGGATGCCGCCGTCGCTGTCCCGGCTACCGGTGGACGAACCGGTGCGGCTGGACCGCTACGACTGGTCGCTCTGGCGGCGCCTGGCCGACCTGGGCCTCGGATACGGCGACTACGGCGTCTGCTGCGCGGTACGGGACGCGGACGAGCCGGGCGACCGGACCCCGACGCTGCGCTGGGCCGCCGACGACGCGTGGTGGGTGTACCGCTGGTCGCGGCGAGGCGGGCGGGGCGACGAACGCTTCGCCGACCTGTGCCGCACGCTCACCACAGCGCCGCACTGGTCGACGGCCGGGGCCGGCTTCTCCTGGGGCGACCACGAGATCGTCCGGCGGGCCCGGCGGGGTGCGGGCGCGGGCTCACCGGCGAACTGGATCGCATGGAGCACCTCGCACCATCTGGCGCACGTGCTGGCAGCGCTGGTCCGGCCGGAACCGGACCAGCGGGCCGGCTGAGCTCACTCCTTCTCGGTGAACCCGAACTGGACCACGCCCTCCTCGTCGACGAGCGCGTCCACAGACGTGTCGTTGAGCAGCTCGGCCGCGTCCGAGTCGAGGAAGATGCGCGCCCCCTCGGTGTCCACCACCTGGTCGCCCTGCACCGGCTGCGGCACCAGCTCGATCGAGAGCGAGCCGGCGTCGGTGTCGGCGGCGATGCGCAGCCCGCCCGCGTCGGCGACGTCCTGCTGGGCGGCGAGGTCACGGATCACCAGGACGGCGTTGTCGGTCATGGTCAGCATGGCTGAACTCCTCATGGCTGGATGTCGGGTTTCGCGGGCGACACGGCCCACGCGGTCGGCTCGCGACCCGGAAGCGGGCGAGACACGGTCCCGCCGCGCTGGAAGCAGGGCGGTTCCCCGGCCCTCACCTCCACCGTGCCCGCTGCCAGGTCATCCGTCAAACGGAACCCGGCGATCGGCCGCTCCCCGGTGACCAGGTGTTTTCCCCGATCCGGACCGGGAACACCGGGGGTTTACGGTCACCGCATCGGCGGTCGCAAATAACCTTTCGCGCCGGAGTCTTTTCCGCAGGAAATCTCCGTGGCAGCATCGTCCCATGCATCGACGCCTATTCCCCCGGGCGCTCGCGGTGCTGGCGCTGGTCGCCACCGCGGCCGCCGCCGGCACCACCACCGCCACCGCTGAAGCGCCCACCCCCGCGCAGACCCGGCTGAACGCCACAATCGACGCGGTCCTCGCCGACAGCCGCCTCAACGGGGCGCAGGCGGGAGTGGTCGTCGTCGACACCACCACCGGCCGTACGCTCTACGACCGCAACGGCACCCGGCGGCTCATCCCCGCCTCCAACACCAAGCTGCTCACCTCGGCGGCGGCGATGGAACTCCTCGGCCCCGGTCACCGCTTCACCACCGAGGTCAGCGCCGACGGGTCGCACCGCGCCGGGATGCTCTCCGGCGACCTCTACCTGCGCGGCGGCGGCGACCCCACCATCCTCGCCGCCGACTACGACCGCCTCGCGCAGCAGGTCGCCGCGGCGGGCGTACGCGTGGTCGCGGGCGATCTGGTCGCCGACGACACCCGCTACGACAAGGGCCGGCTCGGTCCGGACTGGACCTGGGACGACGAGCCCTACTACTACGCCGCGCAGGTGTCCGCGCTGACGGTCGCCCCGGACACCGACTACGACGCCGGCACCGTGATCGTGCACGCCACCCCCGGCACGCGGGCCGGCGCACGGCCGAAGATCTCCATGACGCCGGAGAACGGCTGGCTGCGGATCGACAACCGGGCCGAGACGGTCGCCGACGGCGAGACGAGCATCTCCTTCGAGCGCGAGCACGGCGGCAACACCGTGGTGGTGACCGGCCAGATCGCGGTCGGCCGAGCCGCCGAGAGCGACTGGGTCACCGTGTGGGAACCGACCGGGTACGCCGCCGACGTGTTCCGCTCCGCGCTGCGGCGCCACGGCGTACGGGTGCTCGGCCGGACCGTGCTCGGCACCGCCACCCCCGACACCGCCAAGCCGCTCGCCCGGCACGACTCGATGCCGCTGGCCGACCTGATGGTGCCGTTCCTCAAGCTCTCCAACAACGGTCACGCCGAGGTGCTCACGAAGGAACTGGGCCGGCAGCTGTCCGGGGCCGGCACCTGGGCCGCCGGGCTGTCCGCGATCAGCGGATACGTGGGTGACGCCGGAGTGGACACCGGCACGCTGCGCCAGCGCGACGGGTCCGGCCTGTCCCGGCGCAACCTGGTCCCACCGGCCCAGTTCGTCACGCTGCTCTCGGCGGTCCGCGCCGAACCGTGGTTCGACACCTGGTACGCCGCGCTGCCGGTGGCCGGCAACCCGGACCGGTTCGTGGGCGGGACGCTGCGCAGCCGGATGGGCGGCACCGCCGCCGCGAACAACGTGCACGCCAAGACCGGCAGCCTGACCGGCGCGTCGGCGCTCTCCGGTTACGTCACCGACGCCGACGGACGGCTGCTCGCGTTCTCGATCGTGCTGAACAACTACCTCACCTCGTCGGTGAAGGGGCTGGAGGACCAGATCGCCATCGCGCTCGCCTCGTACACCGAGAAGGAGACGGCGACCGCCCGGCGGACGGTGCCGGTCGCGCCCGAGTCGCCGCGTGTACCGGAGGGGCGGGAGTGCTCCTGGGTGAAGCCCGCGCTCTGCTGACCGGCCCGGCCGCCCCGGTTCTCAGGCGCCGGGGCGGTACGGACGCGGATCGGCGGCGGGGTCGCCGCGCTCGACGAGTGCATCGATCTCGGCCGGCGGCAGTCCGCGCAGGGTGAGCACCCGGCGGCCCCACACGTGCAGGCGGCACGGGTGCGGGCTGGCGTCGTTGCGGCAGATGGTCCCGCCCGACCAGGCCCGCGGCGCGTGCACCACCACCGCCCGCACCGCGAACTGGACGTCCTCGACCGTCACGTACGGCGGCATCGGGATCTCGCGCAGCACGTCACGGTCGGTGCGCGGGCGGGCGGGGGCGACGGGTGCAGGGCCGGTCATCGGTCGGGCCTCCACAGAGGATGGTCGGACGGGACAACGGAAACGTACGACGCCCGGCCGGGTACGCGACGGACAAACTGTCCCCGCTCAGCGCAGCGCCACCGCCTGCAGGCTGACGTTGCCGCAGTCGCCCAGCGACTCCTCCACCGTCCAGCTCATCAGCAGCCGCGCGCCACGCGAGGCACGGAACTTGATCGTGAACTCGGTGGTGAGCGCGGTGTGCGGATCCTCCATCCGGAGCGTGGTCACCGGGCCGCCGCTGGAGACGCGCACGTCGAGGCGGCCCCGGGCCATCCAGAGTCCGGCGTACAGACGCACCGTGCGCTGCTGCCCGTCGGCGGCCACCGACAGGTTGAACCCGCTGCCCCGGTGGCAGGTGTAGACGCCGGACATGGTGCCGCTCGCCGACGCGACCGGGTTGCCGTCACGCCACGCGTACGCCTCGGGGTTGTTGCTGAAGCTCTCCCGCCGCCCCCGGCCACCCTCGTCGCGGATCTCGCCGGAGCCGCCGCGCTTGCGGACCGTCCGGTCGGCGCCGGTGAGCCCCCAGTGGACCCAGTCGGTGGGCCCGGCGGCGGTGAGGTCGACGGTGGCGGGAACCTCGGCGCGGGTCACGGTGACGGTCGGCGGGAGCGCGGGCGTCGGTGACGGTGACTGCGTGGACGGCGACGGGCTCGGCGACGGCGGCCGCTGGCGGGGACGCAGCCCCGGGTTGACCACCGTGTCGTCGGCCTCGTTCGGCAGCCCGACCCGGCCGGGTGGCGCCACCGGCACTCCGGCGTGCTCCTCGCGCGGCGTGTCGTGCCGTTCGACGCCCAGGTAGACCGCCAGTGCCGCCAGGCAGAGAAGGGCGGCCAGCCCTTCGAGCATCAGCCGACGCCGGCGGCGCAGCCGGCGCAACGCGGACCGGGTACGCGGAAGGCCGTGCCGGTGCGAGCCGGGGCCGGTACGCGAACGGTCCTCCTGGCCCACCACACCCTCCACTTCGGTCACGACACCGCCGGATACGACAGGTGTGCGACGGGCTTCACGGTGTCACCGGACGGCTCTTTGCGCCATATGTCGAGTGACGGGCGTTTCCAGTTCGTTACCTGGCGACCGCTCGCCGGACCGGCCGCTCAGCTTAGCGTGATCGCCTGCAACGCCACCCCGTCGTTCTGGCCGCCGGTCACGGTCAGGGCCTGCCACCTGATCAGCAGCCGCTCCCCCGGGGCCGCCCGGAAGCGGATGACGTACTGGTAGAAGCGGTCGCCCGCGGCGAGGGCGACCTCGCGGACGGCGGGGTCGCCACCACTGGACAGCGACAGGTCCAGCCGCGCACCGGCCGAGAAGGTGCCGACGAACAGCCGGACCGTACGCAGATCACCGCTCCCGGCCACGCCGAGCGTGAAGCTCTTCCCGGCGCCGCGCTGGAAGACACCCGCCCGGGTGCCCTCCTGACGCGCCGTCGGCGTGCCGTCGGTCCACTGCAGATCACAGGCGCCCGCGTTGTGCTCCAGCCGCTCGCCACCCGGGTCCTGGATCTCGCCGGTGCCGCCCGCCTTGCGGTGGAAGCTGTCCGCGCCGGTACCGCCCCAGTGCCGCCAGTCCCGCGTACCGAGTTCGGTGAGCGACAACGACCCCGGCAGCGGCGCCAGGTCCACGTCGAGCAGCGGCCCGCCGGGTGCTTGGTCGCTCGGTGCTTGATCGCCGGGTGCTTGATCGGCGGGTGCTTGGTCGCTGGGTGCTTGGTCGCCGGGTGCCGCCACGGGCGCGGTCTCCCGGGTCAGCGGGGGTGGCGTGGACGACCGGGCCGCGAACGCCAGCGCCGCCACCAGGCCGGTCACGGCCACCGCCGACAGCACGGCGCGTCGACGTCGACGGCGAGCGCGGGCCACCGCGACGCGGGTGGCCGGGGCGTCGGGCGGTGGACGCATCGGACCGGCGATCGGGGCGATGGTCCGGCCCAGCCGGGTCTTCGCCGCTCGGGCCGCGGTGCGCAGCCGGACGCCGATCCCGCCGGCCACGTCGGGCAGGCTGCCGGTCAGGTCGGCGAGGCGTGCCGGGATGCTCTCCCGGGCGGAGTGCCGACCCGGTCTCGCCTCCGCCAGCGGGTCCGCCCCGGCTGGCTCGGCCGGATCGAGGGCGGCGCCTGCCGACCCGGCCGGATCGTGGGCGGTGCCTGCCGACTCGACCGGGCCGAGGGTGTTGCCTGCCGACGTCGCCGGCTCGGCGGTGGCGGCCGGGCGGGCCGGCGACGGACCGGACAGGTGCAGTCCGATGGGCGCCGGCCCGACCAGCGGAACCCGGCCGCCGGGCGGATTCGGACGGGCCTCGGGGCCGACGGGCGCCGGCGCCACCGGTACGAGCGGGCCTGGTCCGAGCCGGTCCGGGGCGAACGGAGTCGACGAACGTGAGCCGGGCGCGACGGGAGCCGCCGCACCGGGTTCCGGCACGACGGGACCGGCCGGGCATGTGCCGGGCCCGGAGGTGTCGACCGGAAGCGGGCCTGCGGCGGAAAGGTCGGAAGCCGACGGGCCGGAGGTGCGCGGAGGCGGCCAGACAGCGGTACCCGGCGGTTCCAGATCCCCCACGGGAACCCGATCGTCCGGGTCGGCCGTTGGACGGTCGCCGTCCGGCGGGGTCACCGTCCGGGGCGCGGTGGGATCCGTGTCCCCGGGCAGGCGGCGTGGACCGGCGGGGCGCTCCGGCGCGTCGGCCGCGTCGTCGGGGGTGGGCAGCCAGCCCCCGACCCGGATCCCGGTACGCGCGATGTCGTCCTCAGCCACCGACCCTCCCTCGGCCACCGGCGGCGAGCGGCCCGGCCCCGTGGCTCGCCGTAGGGAGGATGACACAGAACGCGATCTTGCAGAAGGCGTCAGCCCCTCGCAATTCCCACGCCCGCCGCCCGCCGACCACCCTCGACCGCCGGGTCGATCATGAAGTTGGCGGCCGCAGAACGGGCATCCAGTGCCGCTAAGTTCATGATCGACGCGTGTCAGCGACCGCGGGCGGGGGGTCAGTGGCGGGTTCGGTGTTGGAGGCCTCGGGTGGGGTGCCAGCTCTCGATCACGAGGTGGTCGGGTGGGTCGCCGACCCGGGTGAGCACCACCTCGGTCAGCTCGATCCGGAAGCTGTGCGAGCCGTCCTCGGCGGGCGGCTCCTCGTGCGCCCGGCCGGCGATCTTCGCGTCCCCGTCCCAGGTGGACGGGTCGTCCGGCGGGGCGTCCTCGGTCGGGCTGTGCAGCGCCACCCGGGGGTCACGGCGCAGGTCGAGCGCCTTCACCGCGCCGGCCATGCTGCCCAGCCGCAGCTGCCCGTCGTCACCGAAGTCGAACTCGGTGCCGCTGATCCGCGGCGAGCCGTCCCGGCGCAGTGTCGCCATCGTGCCGTGCTTGCGGACCGCGAAGCGGGCGCGTACCCGCGCCGCGAACTCGGGCTCCGCCGCCACCAGATCGGACCACCATGTCATGTGCCCGAGTGTGTCCGGAAAACCTGACAACCCGCGGCACATTTCCCGGCGGACTCAGCCCACCTGGAAACCGAGCGCCTGGGCCAGCATCACCGCCTGCTCGGCGTCGATCCGGGCACCGGAACGCTGCACCGCCGTCGGGTCGAGCGCGGACAGGTCGCTGCCGCGCAGGTCGGCCCGGATCAGCTTGGCGGCGTGCAACTGGGCGCCGGAGAGGTCCACGCCGGTCAGCGTCGCGCCGGTCAGGTCGGCGCCGCTCAGGTCGACCTCCCGCATCCGTACGTCGGTGATCCGCGCCCCGCGCAGGTCGGCGCCGGCGAGCGTGACGAAGGACCAGTCGCCCCGGTCGACCCGCAGCGGGCGCAGGTCGCAGCGGTCGAACGTGCTGCCGACCAGCTTGCAGCCGGTGAACTCGGCCTCGAAGAGGTTGCACTTGGTGAACGAGCACCTGGTGAACGCCGAGTCGGTGTGCCGGGAGGCGTTGAACGCCACGTTGCCGAACACGCAGTCGGTGAAGACCGCGCCCCGGCTGACCGCCTCGGTCAGGTCGACGTGGAAGAACTCGCATCGCACGAAGTGCCGGTCGGCCAGCTCCTCGGCGTACCAGTCCTGCTGGCGGTAGGTGACGTCCTCGACCGGCTCGGGCATGCCACCGACCCTAGTGACACTTTCCGGCCGCGGTACCTGCGGGTAGGTTTCGCGTCGTGAGTGTCACGGTGAGCACCGACCCCGGCCACGTCGGCTTCGATCCCGCCCGGCTGGCGCGGATCGACGATCACTTCGCCCGGTACGTCGACGACGGCCGGCTCGCCGGCTGGCAGATCGTCGTCACCCGCCGCGGCGAGGTCGCCCACTCCTCGACGTACGGGCTGCGGGACCGGGAGGCCGGTACGCCGGTCGAGTCGGACACGCTCTGGCGCATCTACTCGATGACCAAGCCGATCACCTCGGTCGCCGCGATGATGCTCTGGGAGGAGGGCCGGTTCGAGCTGAACGACCCGGTGAGCCGCTGGCTGCCGGAGTTCGCCGACGTACGCGTCTACGACCGGGGTTCGGTGCTCAAGCCGTACACCGTGCCGGCGGTCGAGCCGATCCGGATCTGGCACCTGCTCACCCACACCGCCGGCCTGACGTACGGCTTCGCCCAGGTCTCGGTGGTCGACGGCCTGTACCGGGCGGCGGGCTTCGACCTGGGTGTGCCGGCGGGCGCGGACCTGGCGGCGGCCTCGGCCGGACTGGCCCGGCTGCCGCTGCTGTTCCAGCCGGGCACGAGCTGGAACTACGGCGTCTCCACCGACGTGCTGGGCCGCCTGGTCGAGGTGATCTCCGGGCAGTCGCTGGACGCGTTCTTCGCCGAGCGGATCCTGGGCCCGCTGGGCATGACCGACACCCGCTGGTGGGTGGACGCGGCGGACGCCAAGCGCCTGGCCGCGCTCTACGCCCCGCACCCGGCCACCGGCCAGGCGGTACGCGCCGACGGGGTGGGCCGGGCCGCGCTGGCGGAGCCGACCTGGCACTCCGGCGGCGGGGGGCTGGTCTCCACGGCGGCCGACTACCACCGGTTCACCCAGTTCCTGCTGCGCGGCGGCGAGCTGGACGGGGTCCGCCTGCTGGGCCCGCGCACGGTGCGTTTCATGACCCGCAACCATCTGCCGGGCAACCGGGACCTGGCCTCGTTCTCGCCGGAAGGCTTCGCCGAGACGATCCTCGACGGGATCGGATTCGGGCTGGGCTTCGCGGTGGTGCTGGATCCGGTGCCGTCGCGGGTGCCGAGCAGCGTCGGCGAGTTCTACTGGGGCGGCCTGGCCAGCACCGCCTTCTGGGTGGACCCGGTGGAGGAGGTCACCGCGCTGCTGTTCACCCAGCTGATGCCGTCGAGCACGTACCCGCTGCGCAGCCAGCTGCGCCAGCTCGTCTACTCGGCGATCGTCGACTGAGCCGGTTCGGCGGAACTTCCCGCCGCCCGCCGGTGGGCTGCCTAGCCTGTGAGGCATGAGCGACATCGTCGTGTTCGGCGCCGGCGGGACGGCGGGCTCGCGGATCGCGGCCGAGGCGGCCGAGCGGGGGCACCGGGTGACAGCGGCGGTGCGGCGTCCGGAGGCGGTCGGCTACCTACCCCCAGGCGTACGCACGGTGACCGGCGACGCCACCTCGGCGCGGAGCGTACGCGAATTGGCCGAGGATGCGGACGTACTGGTGGTGGCCATCGGCGGCGGCGAGCGGGAGTTGTGGCGCGACGCCGCGCGGACGCTGGTCGACACGTTGCGTGAGTTGCCGGACCCACCGCGGGTGATCCACGTCGGCGGCGGCTCGACGCTGCTCACGCCGAAGGGCACCCGTTACCTGGACGAGCCGGACTTCCCGGAGGAGTACCGGGACTCGGCGCACGGCCAGGCCGACGCGCTGGAGTTCTACCGCACCAGCGCGGACGGTGTGACCTGGACGTACGTCTCGCCGCCGCCGCTGGAGTTCCACCCGGGCGAGCGGACCGGGCACTACCGCACCGGCACCGACCACCCGGTGACCGACGCGCAGGGCCGTTCGGTGCTCACGTACGAGGATCTGGCGGTGGCGATCGTCGACGAGATCGAGGATCCCCGGTTCGGCAACGCCCGGTTCACCGTCGCGTACTGATCCGGCGCGTACTGATCCGGCGCGTACTGATCCGGCGCGTACTGGTTCAGCCGGCCAGCCGGGCCGGGAAGCCGCCGGTGGCGATCGGGCCCCAGGACTCGATCGTGACGCGGATCAGTGACTTGCCCTGCGCGACCATGGCCGACCGGTACTCGTCCCAGTCCGGGTGCTCGCCGGAGATGCTGCGGAAGTACTCGACCAGCGGTTCCAGCGCCTCGGGCAGGTCGAGCACCTCGGCCACGCCGTCGACCTGCACCCACGGGCCGTCCCAGTCGTCGGAGAGCACGCACGCGGAGACGCGCGGGTCGCGGCGGACGTTGGCGACCTTGGCGCGCTCGGGATAGGTGGAGATCACCAGCCGGCCCTCGGCGTCCACCCCGCAGGCCACCGGGGAGGACTGCGGTCGCCCGTCGGAGCGGGTGGTCATGAGCACGACGTGGTGGCGGGGGCGGATGAACTCGATCAGGGCGTCCCGGTCGACCCGGGTGTTCTTCGCGATGCTGCGTGCCATGCCTCGGTTCTACCAGGCATGGTCGTCGTTCTCAGCGCGGACGCCCGGCCGCCCGCTGCGCGGTGACCTGCTCGGGCACGCGCGCGCGGGCCGAGGGCCGCCAGGCGCGGCCGTTGGCGTAGATGACCCGGAAACCGAGGTACGCGGCGAGCGGTGCCCAGTGCGCCGAGCGCATCCGCACCTCGGCGGCGTTGTGGCGCTGGCCGTTGGCGAGCACGTCGAGCAGCACCGTCTCGAAGGCGGCCGACTCGACCCAGTCGACCTCGCGGGTGAAGCCGCAGATCAGCGCCGCGCCGGTGACGTCGAGGAACTCGCGCAGCGTGGCGTCGGAGGCGCGCAGCACCGAGCAGCTGCCGAAGTAGAGACGGCGGCCCTCGCAGCGGCCGGCCATCCGCTCGGCCACGTCCGACAGCGCGACCGAGTCCCAGTCGGTGAGGCAGAGCCGGCTCGGCTCGCCGTGCATGGCGAAGAAGCCCACCCGATGGTCCGCGTACTGCTTGAGCAGCCACCTGTCGACGAAGTAGAACAGCTCGTCGCGGGTGGCCGCGTCCTTGTGGATGTAGCGGATGCGGCCGAGTCGTTCGAGCAGGTCGAGCGTGGGCAGGACGGATCCTCGTTCGTTGAGGTCGCGGTGCCACTGCCCCTCGACGCAGAACACGCCACCACGCGCCAACGCCCACCTCCCCGCCCGTCGAGGTCGCCGCCCGGGTCCGGGAGCAGACGTTACCGCTCACCTCCGACGGGCGACACCCGGCGGCGTGTTCGCAAACAGGCACTATTCACAGCCGATATCCAGGAACCGCCTGATGTGAGAACAATTTCGGCTAATCACCACGAAGAATCCTCTCACCTGTCACGGTGAGAGAGACGGGACGTACCGGTCGATGTGCCCGTCCAACCCCAGTTCCGCTCTGACATCGGGAGGACTCTGTGCGCGTCAACACCCTGAAGCGGGCGGCGGTCGCGTTCGCGTTGGCCCTGCCCGGGGCCGCCGTGGCGACAGTCGTGGCCGCGCCACCGGCGCACGCCGACGGCTGCTACACGTGGAACCGGACGCTGTCCCAGGGAAGCTCCGGCGCCGAGGTCCGGCAGCTCCAGATCCGGGTGGCCGGCTGGGCCGGGTACGGCGGTGTCGTCCGGGTCGACGGCGTGTACGGCCCGGAGACGGCCGCCGCGGTCAAGCGCTTCCAGGCCGCGTACGGTCTGCGCGCCGACGGCGTGGCCGGGCCGCGGACGTTCGCCAAGATCTACGAACTGCAGAAGGACAGCGACTGCACGCCGAAGCACTTCAGCTACGCCGAGCTGGACAACGGCTGCGGCAAGGGCGGGTGGGCCGGTGGCCCGCTCTCCTCGTCGGCCACCCGGGAGAACGCGCTGCGCACCATGTGGAAGCTGGAGGCGCTGCGGCGCAGCCTCGGCGACAAGCCGCTCTACGTGACCAGCGGGTTCCGCAGCATCGCCTGCAACCGGCAGGTCGGCGGCGCCGCGGACAGCCAGCACCTCTACGGCACCGCGGCCGACCTGATCGCCAAGCACCGCAGCCTCTGCGACATCGCCCGATCCGCCCGTGACCAGGGTTTCAGTGGCATCTACGGGCCCGGCTACCCGGACCACGACGACCACACGCACGTGGACTCGCGGCGGGAGAACAACCGGGACAAGGTGGCGAACACCAGGGACTGGTCCGCCCCGGACTGCGGAGTCAAGTGAGGCGGTGACGGCGGCCCGGCACGGGGGTGGGGGCTCCCCGGCCGGGCCGCCGTCGGCATGCTCCGGCACGAGCGACGCCGCTCCGCGACGGGGCGTCGACGCGACCGGAACCGGGCGCCGGGTCGGATCGCCCGGGCCTGGCGGCGGGAGTCAGCTCGCCCGGGGCCAGCGGGGCCGGGCGGCGGGAGCCGGCCGCCCGGCGACGGGCCGCAGGCCGGGCCGCACCGGCGGCGCGACGACCCGCGGGACCGGACCGCGCGCCGCCTGAGCCGCGGCGGCGGGACGGGCGACCTGCCCCGGCACCGCCCGGGCCTGCTGCCCCGGCACGGGCCGGCCGGCCTGACCGGGTACGCCCGGCCGCGTCACCTGTCCGGCCGGGCGGGCCACCTGCCCCGGGGCCGGACGGGCGCCGGACGGGCCGCTCAGCACGAACGGGAAGGGCACGTGCACGAACGGGTTGCCGTGCCGGATCAGCGCGTCGATCTGACGGTCGTTGAGACCGTGTGTCTCCAGCACCCGCCGGCCCCAGCGGTGCAACCGGCACGGGAACGACGACCCGTCGTTGCGGCACTTCGGCCCCGCGGGCCACTCCTCGGCGGCGTGCACCACCACCGCCCGGACCGCGAGGCGGACGTCCTCGGGGGTCAACGGCGCCGGTACCGGCACCTCGCCCAGGATCTGGTCGATGGGATCCGTCGACTGCTCACCAACTCGCACGGCAGGCCTCCCGCAGCTCGGCAGCGGTACGGCGGAACGGCCGCACCACATCCTCGACCACTGGTACGGCCGGGAAACGGCAGCAGTTCAATCCCGCCACGCGGCGAGCAGTTCGGCCGGCCCGATCGCCGTGACACAGTCGACCGCCTTGTCGGTCGGCAGGAGACGCATGCGTCAGAGGCGACACTCTCATTCTTGGAACTATCACGAATGAGAGCTTCTGCGCGTCAGACCAGGCCGGCGTCCTGGACCAGCAGGGCCACCTGCACACGGTTGTTCAGGTCGAGCTTCGTCAGCAGCCGCGACACGTACGCCTTCACGGTCGCCACGCTCATGAACAGCTCGGCGGAGATCTCCGCGTTGGTCCGGCCGCGGCCGAGCAGCACCGCGACCTCCCGCTCCCGCTCGGAGAGCCCGTCGAGCAGCCGTACCGCCCGCTCCCGTTTCGGGTCCGGGCTCGCCACCGGCGCGGTGCCGGTGACGTGCGCGATGAGCTTGCGGGTCACCGCCGGGGACAGCGTCGCCTCCCCCGCCGCGACCCGGCGTACCGCCGCCACGATCTCGGCCGGCGGGGTGTCCTTGAGCAGGAAGCCGCTCGCCCCGGCGCGCAGCGCCCGCAGCACCTGCTCGTCGGCGTCGAACGTGGTGAGCACCAGCACCTCGGGCGGTTCCGCGGTGGCACGCAGCGCCTCGGTGGCGGCGAGCCCGTCGACCCGGGGCATGCGGATGTCCATCAGCACCACGTCCGGGGCGTGCGCGGCGACGGCGTCGGGCACCTCGGCGCCGTCGGCGGCCTCGCCGACCACCGCCAGGTCGGGCACCCCGCCGAGGATCATCGACAGCGCGCCGCGCACCAGCGGGTCGTCGTCGACGATGAGCACCCGCACCGGCGCGCTCACTGGGTCGCCGCCCAGGGCAGCCAGGCGGTCAGCCGGAACCCGCCGTCGGCGTCCCGTCCGTGTTCGAGGCGGCCACCGGCGAGCGTGACCCGCTCGGCGATCCCGACCAGCCCGGTGCCGGCACCGGGAATGGCGGTGGGCGACGCGCCGACCGGCCACGGGTTGTGGAGCTCCACCGCAAGCCCGTCCCCCGGGCCCCCGGCGAGCCGGACCGTAACCACCGCGCCGGGCGCGTGCTTACGGGCGTTCGTCAGCCCCTCCTGCACGATCCGGTACGCGCTGCGCCCGATCGCCGCGGGCACCGCCTCCGGCTCGATCACCTCGTCGACCACGGCGACCCGTACCCCGGCGTCGCGGCTCTCGGCGACCAGCGCGGGCACGTCGGCCAGCGTGGGCTGCGGCCGTTCCGGCGTGGCCTCGGAGCCGACCTCGGCCCGCAGCACGCCGATCACCTCGCGCAGGTCCTGGAGCGCGGCGTGCGCGCTGGCCCGGATCACCCCGGCCGCCCGCGCCACCTCCTCCGGCGGCGCGTCCGGCCGGAACTCCAGCGCGCCCGCGTGCAGGCTGAGCAGGGAGATCCGGTGGGCGAGCACGTCGTGCATCTCGCGGGCGATCCGGCCGCGTTCGAGCTGCCGGGCCTGGTCGAGCCGGAGTTGCTGCTCGGCCTCGGCCCGCTCGGCCCGGTCCCGCAGGGACAGCACGAGCTGGCGGCGGGCCCGGACGAACAGCGCCCACGCCACCACCACGCAGATGAACAGCCCGGTCCACACGGCGGAGGCCCAGACCGGCAGCGTCGGGTCGGGCCGGACCGCGAGGTAGACCGGCAGGCTCAACAGTTGCCAGGCCACCAGCCCCAGGCCCACCGGCAGCGGCCGGTGGACCAGGACGGTGAACATGATGATCAGCAACGCGACACCGGAGGTGACCGAGAAGAACATGAGCGGCGCGGTGGCCACCGCCAGCCCGACCGGCCAGCGGCGGCGTAGCCAGAGCGCGCCGCTGACGAGCAGGCCGATGAGCAGGTCGACCTCCTCCAGCCAGGTCGGACCGGCGTTGAGGCCGAACTCCGGAGTGGCGCTGGTGACGTCGCCGTGCGCGATCAGCACCCAGAGCAGCGAGGCCACGAACAGCATGCCGTCCACGAACCAGTCCCGCGGCGTCCGCCGGGCGGCTCGGGCGGGCACCAGGGAGCCCGGCAGGAGCCAGGGATGATCGGGTACGGCGGCGCTGGTCACCCGTCCATGCTAGGAAGCCCTCCGGCCCGGCTACCAGCTACCAAAGTCGACGCCTGCGGTGAACCGAGGTCGACGGCGGCGCAGACCGCCGGCCGCAGCGCGTGACCGGGTGGCCCCGGCAGGCTCGACGGCATGATCGAAGTCGACCAGCTCACCAAGCGGTACGGCCCGCACACCGCCGTCGAGGACGTCACGTTCCGGTGCGAACCGGGTTCGGTGACCGGTTTCCTCGGGCCGAACGGCGCCGGGAAGTCCACCACGATGCGGATGATCTGCGGGATGACGCCGCCCACCTCGGGCGGCGCCACAGTCGGTGGCCGCCCCTACCGGCAGCTACCCAACCCGGGGCGGGAGATCGGCGTGCTGCTCGACGCCTCGGCGCAGCACGCCGGGCGGACCGGCCGGGAGACGCTCACGCTCGCCGCCCGGACCATGGGCGTGGACCGGGGACGGGTGGCGACGGCACTCGACCAGGTCGGCCTGAACGACACCGCGGCCCGGCGCCGCGTCGGCGCGTACTCCCTGGGCATGCGGCAGCGGCTCGGCCTGGCGCTGGCGCTGCTGGGCGACCCCCGGGTCCTGATCCTGGACGAGCCGGCCAACGGCCTCGACCCGGAGGGGATCTTCTGGATGCGCGGCCTGCTGCGCGACTTCGCCGACCGGGGCGGCACGGTGCTGCTCTCCTCGCACCTGCTGCGCGAGGTGGAGGCGGTGGCCGACCGGCTGGTGGTGATCGGCGGCGGCCGGGTGGTCGCCCAGGGCGGCAAGGACGAGCTGCTCGCCGGCGCCGGCACCCTCGTGCGGGCCCGTGACGCGCACGCCCTGCGCCTGACGCTGGACCGGGCCGCGCTGCCCGCCACCGCCGGCACCGACGGCGGCTTCGTGGTCCGGGCCGAGCCGGGCGAGGTCGGCCAGGCCGCGGCGGACGCCGGACTGGTCCTCACCGAGCTGCGCCCGGCCGGCAGCGGCGGCCTGGAACAACTCTTCCTCACCCTCACCGCCGGCGCGTCGACCAAGGAGGCCGTCCGATGACCACCGCCACCCGTACCCCCGCGCCGCCGCGTCCCGAGGCCGCCGTCGCCGGACCGACGCTGGCCCGGCTGACCGCCGTCGAGCTGCGCAAGCTCGCCGACACCCGGGCCGGACGCTGGCTGCTGATCACGATCGGGCTGATCGCGGCCGCGATCGTGGTGGTGCAGCTGTTCGTCGTCGACGCGCCGGACCAGACGTTCACCGCCTTCTTCACCCCGTCGCTGCTGCCGGTCGGGCTGCTGCTGCCGGTGCTCGGCATCCTCTCCATCACCGGCGAGTGGTCGCAGCGCAGCGCGCTCACCACGTTCGCGCTGGTGCCCCGCCGGGAACGGGTGATCGTCGCCAAACTCGCCGCGGTGGTGCTCGCCGCGCTCGCCTCGGTGCTGGTCAGCCTGGCCGTCGCCGCCGTCGGCACGCTCGCCGCCCGCGCCACCGGCGGGGCGGGCACCTGGACGTTCGACTGGCAACTGCTGCCGCACGCGGCCGTGTTCCAGGTGGCGAGCGTGCTGATGGGCGCCGCCTTCGGCCTGCTGCTGCTGAACACGCCGCTGGCGATCGTCACCTACCTGCTGCTGCCCACCGTGTGGAGCCTGCTCGCCGCGATGATCTCGGCGCTGCGTGAGCCGGCTCGCTGGCTGGACACCTCGTACACGATGGAGCCGCTGCTCGGCGCCGAGATGACCGGCGGGCAGTGGGGCCGGCTCGGCGTATCGCTCGCCGTCTGGGTGCTCCTGCCGCTGGTCGCCGGTCTGGTTCGCACGATGCGCCGGGAGGTGTCCTGACCGTGGCAGCCTGGCAACCCGGCGAGGACGTCGTGGTCGACGGCGGACGCGGCGAGCTGGTGCTGATGTGGGCGGGATTCCCGCTGCTCGGGGCGGGTCTGGGCGCCGGGCTGACCGCGCTGTCCGGCTGGATCGCCGGGCTGGCCTGGTTCCCGTTCCAGGGCCTGTTCGAGCTGCTCGCCCGGTGGCCGGACGAGCGGTCGTACCCGATCGGGGCCGGGGTGGGCCTGCTCGGCGGGCTGTTCCTGGCGGTGGTGGCGGTCCGCGAGCGGCTGACCGTCACGGTCGGGCACCGGACGGTACGGCTGCACCGCGACGGGCACGGCCGGGACCTGGCCCGCGCCGACGTGGCGGGGGTGTTCGTCGACGGCAAGGCGCTGGTGCTGCTGGACACCGCCGGTGGCGAGCTGGCCCGGGAGAAGTCCGACCTGGACGCCGAGCGGCTGCGGGAGGCGTTCACCAGGCAGGGCTGGCCGTGGACCGGGCAGGACCCGCACCGGGACGCGTACCGGCGGTGGGTGGAAGGGCTGCCCGGCCTGCCGCCCGGCGCGGACGCCCTGCTGCGCGCCCGGCAGCGGGCGCTCGACGGCAGCCACGACGCCGAGACCCGGGAGCTGCACGGGGAGCTGGCCCGGCTCGGCGTCGTGGTCCGCGACGAGGGCAAACGGCAGTACTGGCGGCTGGTGGCCGGCCCGCCGCCGGGCTGACCGCCGCCGTCGCGCTGCGATCTTCGCGCCGAGCATCTACGTTCGTCCATGCGGGTGCGGCTCGCCGGACGGCGGCGGCCCCGCCGGAGTACGTCGGTGCGACGGGAGGGACCGGCATGGCCGTGGGACAGGGCATCTTCCGGCGCAAGCCGGTCGAGCAGATCGCCGACGAGACCGACGCGGGCCTCTCCCGCGAACTGGGGTTGTGGCAGCTCACCGCGATCGGGGTCGGCGGCATCATCGGCGCGGGCATCTTCGCGCTGGCCGGGGCGGTGGCGAACGAGACCGCCGGCCCGGCCGTGCTGGTGTCGTTCCTGATCGCCGGTCTGGCCAGCGCGGCCGCCGCGCTGTCGTACGCGGAGTTCGCCGGCATGATCCCCCGGGCCGGATCGGCCTACACCTACGGGTACGCGGTGCTCGGTGAGGCGGTCGGCTGGTTCATCGGCTGGGACCTGCTGCTGGAGTACACAGCCATCGTCGCCGTGGTCGCCATCGGCATCTCCGGTTACTTCGGCTTCCTCGTCAACGAGCTGGGCGCGGACCTGCCGGCCTGGATGCTCGGCGCGCCCGGCACCGGCGACGGGCACCGGGTCGACCTGTTCGCGGTGGTGCTCTGCCTGCTCATCGCGTTCCTGCTGACCCGGGGCATCAAGGCCGCCGCCCGGTTCGAGACGTTCGTGGTGGGCCTCAAGGTCGCTGTCGTGCTGCTGGTGATCGTGGTCGGCTTCTTCCACGTGAAGACCGCCAACTACTCGCCGTTCTTCCCGTTCGGCGTCGGCGGCGCGATCACCGGCGCGGCCACCGTCTTCTTCGCCGTCTTCGGGTACGACGCGATGAGCACCGCCGCCGAGGAGTCGCGCGACGCCCGCCGGCACATGCCGAAGGCGATCATCTGGTCACTGGTCGTCTCGATGGTGCTGTACGTGCTGGCCACGCTGGTGCTCACCGGCATGCAGAACTACCGGGACATCGACCCGGAGAGCGGCTTCTCCTCCGCGTTCGCCTCGGTCGGGCTCTCCGGGCTGGCCAGCGTGATCGCGGTCGGGGCGATCATCGGCATCCTCACCGTGATGTTCACGTTCATGCTCGGCGTGACCCGGGTGTGGTTCTCGATGAGCCGGGACGGGCTGCTGCCCGGCTGGTTCGCCAAGGTGCACCCGGTACGCCGGGTGCCGACCCGGGTCACCTGGATCGTCGGTGTGGGCTCGGCGCTGATCGCCGGTTTCCTGCCGATCCGGCAGGCCGCCGAGCTGACGAACATCGGCATCCTGCTCGCCTTCGTGGTGGTGTGCGTGGCGGTGATCGTGCTGCGCTACCGCCGCCCGGACGCCCCGCGCACGTTCCGGCTCCCCGGCATGCCCGTGGTGCCGGCGCTCGGCGTGGTGTTCTCGATCTGGCTGATCACGTTCCTCGACCCGGTGACGTGGCTGCGGTTCGGCGTCTGGTTCCTGCTCGGCGCGCTCGTCTACGCGCTGTACGGCTACCGCCGTTCGGCGCTGGCCCGGCGCGACGAGGACACCGCCGGCCCGGCCCGCTGACCGCCGCGTCGCCTCAGACGTCGAGCAGTCGCAGGCCGATCGGGTCCACGTCACGTGTGGTGTTGCCGAGCACCACCACACCTCGGTCGGCGGCCCGGTCGAAGCCCAGGAAGGCCCGGAAGCCGCTGGTGCCGCCGTTGTGCCAGACGACCTCCCGGTCGCCGTGCCGGCTGGTGAACCAGCCGTACCCGATCCGGCCGTCGTCCCCGGCGTCGAAGCGGGGCATGGCGGCGTCGGCGCCGGGGGCGGTGCCGGCGAGCATCGCGGCGGTGAGCCGGGCCAGGTCCTCCGCCGTGGACCAGATTCCGACGCCGGCCGGGGCGTAGCCCGCACCCAGCCACGGGTCGGCGGCGCGGTCGGCGGCGGTGGCGCCCTCGGCCCGCCCGGCCGGCAGGTGCCCGGCCTCGGTGGCGGCCAGCGTGGCGGTCATGCCCAGCGGCCCCAGCACGTCCCGGCGCAGCAGTTCCGGGTAGCCGACGCCGGCCCGGGCCGCCAGCGCCTGGCCGAGCAGCGCCGCGCCGAAGTTCGAGTAGGAGACGGTGCCGCGGTCTCCGCCCGGCTCGGTGTTCGCGGCGACGGCGACGATCCGGTCCACGTCGTAACCGGCGTACGCGTTTCCGGCCGTGGACGCCGCCCACCACATGCGGATCGTCGCACCCGTGGAGTCGAGTGCCAGCCGGGGCAGCCCGGCCCGGTGACTGGCGAGTTCGGCGAGCGTGACGCCGCCGGCCGGACCGGTCACGCCGGGCAGGACGGCGGCCAGCCGGTCGTCGGGGTCGACCGCACCGGCCGCCACCTGCCGGGCCAGGAGCATCCCGGTGAGCGGCTTGGCGATCGAGCCGATCTCGAAGGGAGTGCCCGGTTCGACGGCCGGCCCGCCGCGCGCCCGTTCACCGAGTCCCGCGACGCGGACCCGGTCGCCCTCGATCACGGCGACCGCGAGGCCGCGCAGCCCTTCGGTGTCGTCGACGGGGGCCCGGACCGTCGCGGCCAGGTCCGCGTCGCCTGTCTGCTGCGGGCCCAGGCGCGGTGGCCGGGGCTTCCGGACGGCGGCCACGGCCGTGGCGGCGAGGCCGGCGGCGACGGCGAGAACGATCGGGGTACGCATGGTGCTGCCTTCCGTCGGGGTGGAAGTCCGGATCAGCGGCGGGCTGCGGTGAGGATGGCCAGCAGCGGCACCACCCGCTCGGGCGGGATGTCGTAGCGCCCGCGGGCACCGCTGCGCAGCCAGCCGGCGGCGGCGAGTTGCCGCAGGTGATGATGGAGCTGACCGGTGGTGCCGATCCCGTCGAGGTCGGCCAGTTCGGCGGTGCCGTGCCGCCCGCCGAGGATCTCCCGCAGCAGCCGCAGCCGCACCGGATGCGCCAGCGCCGTAAGCGTGCCGGCCAGAGCGGGCCAGTCGTCGTCGAGCAGGTCGTCGACTGTGGAGCCGTACTGCCAGTCGTAGTGCCGGTCCCCGGTGCGGACGGTGCCGGTGTAGAGCACCGCCCCGGTGCCGTCGGCGGGAATCCGCTGTTTCAGGCCGCCGAGCGCCCAGAGGGCGTCGGCCGGCGTGACCTCGCCGGTCGCCGCGCCGGCTCCCGCGTCCCGCTCGCCGACGAGCCGGGCCACCTGGGCCTCCAGGGCCGCGAGCCGTTCCTCCACGCTTGCCACGACAGCGATGATACGGAAGTACGTACTTACGTGCAAACAAACAAACGTGCGGAGCTGCCGGCGTCACTACTTCCGCTGGCGCGTTTCCGGCATCAGAACGAACTGTTCGGGCATGTTCTCCGTACACACGTGTGGTTCGTGACGTCTACCTCGGAGGCATGGTGTCCGCACTTCGAACTGATCCATTCGCGGGGGCGATTCTCCAGGTCGGCGTACTCGCGGCCCTGGCCGGCACGGTCGGCCTGAGCGCGTACGGCTGGCTGGCCGGTCTGCTCTTCGGGGTGGTGACGGTCGCGGCGCTCGGATACGGGCTGCGCCGCTCGGGCGCGGACCGGCTCGGCCCGGCCGACTGGGTGACGCTGACCCGGGCGACGCTCGCCGGTGGCGTGGCCGCGCTGACAGTCGACTCGTTCCGCGAGCCGATCGTGGTGCCGGTGCTCGTCGTGCTGAGCGCCGTGGCGCTGTCCCTCGACTGGGTCGACGGGCAGGTGGCCCGCCGTACCGGCACGGTGAGCGCGCTGGGCGCCCGGTTCGACATGGAGGTCGACTCCTTCCTCGTCCTGGTCCTCTGCGGATACGTCGCCGACCAGGTGGGCGCCTGGGTGCTGGTGATCGGCGCGATGCGGTACGTCTTCGTCGCCGCCGGCTGGGTGCTGCCGTGGATGCGCGGCTCACTGCCGCCGCGCTACTGGCGCAAGGTGGTGGCCGCCACGCAGGGCATCGCGCTGGCGGTGGTGGCGGCGGGCGTCCTGCCCCGGCTGCTCGCAGTCGCGGTGCTTCTCGGCGCGCTCGCGATGCTCGTCGAGTCGTTCGGCCGTGACGTCGCCTGGCTGTGGCGGCACCGCGTACCCCCGGCGCCGCGAGCGCTGCCGGCCGCGCCGGTCTCCCCCGCACCGGCAGGTCACCGGCCCGAGTGGACGCCGGGCGCGCGGATCGCCCGGCAGCCCGCCGAGGTCGGCGGTCGGCACCGGTGACCGACCTGTCCCGCGCGGCGGACGACGACGCCGGCACCACGACCGAGGGCGACCGGGTCCCGGACCGCACCACTCCGGACACCGACACACGCGAGGACGGCGGCGCCCCGGACGCCGATGCAGCCGACGCCCGGCAGGCCGGCCGCCGGCGTACCCGGCGGGTGCTCGCCGCTACGGCCACCGCGCTGGCCGCCGCGCTCGTGCTGGTGGCACTCGTCGCGCCGAGCGACGTCAACGAGTTCAGCCCGGGCGCGTTCCTGCGCATCCCGGTGGAGGGGCTGATCGGCGTCGCCCTGCTGCTGGTCCTGCCGCCACGTCCGCGCCGGGTGGTGGCCACGATCCTCGGCGCGCTGCTCGGTCTGGTCCTCGTCCTCAAGGTCACCGACCTCGGGTTCTCGCTGGTCCTGGACCGCCCCTTCGACCTGATCGCCGACTGGACGTTCCTCGGTGCGGGCGCGGAGTTCCTGTCCGAGTCGTACGGCCGGGCCGCCGAGGTGGGTGCGGTGGCGCTGGCAGTGGTCGCCGTTCTCGCCGTACCGCTGCTGGTGACGCTGTCGGTGCGGCGGCTGACCCGGGTGGTGGCCGGCCACCGGCGGGTTACCGCGCGCGCGACCACCGCGTTCGCCGCCGCCTGGGTGGTCTGCGCCGTGCTCGGCGCGCAGATCGTGCCGGGCGTCCCGGTCGCCGCCGACACGGTGGCGGCCGGTCTCTACGACCGGGCCCGGCAGGTACGGGCGGGCCTCAACGACCAGGAGACGCTGAACACGCAGCTCGCCGGCGACCCGTTCCAGAACGTGCCGGGCGACGAGTTGCTGACCGCGCTGCGCGGCAAGGACGTGCTGTTCACCTTCGTGGAGAGCTACGGCCGGGTCGCGCTGGAGGACCCGGACCTCGCGCCGGAGGTGGACGCCGTCCTGGACGAGGGCACCCGGCAGTTGCGCGCCGCCGGATACGGCAGCCGCAGCGCCTTCCTCACCTCGTCCACCACCGGCGGCGGGAGCTGGCTCGCGCACGCCACCCTGATGAGCGGCATCCGGGCGGACAACCAGTTGCGCTACACCAACCTGGTACGCGGCGACCACCTGACCCTCAACGGCGCGTTCAAGCGTGCCGGCTGGCGGACCACGCTGGTCATGCCGGCGCTCACCCGGGCCTGGCCGGAGGCCGACTTCTTCTCCCCCGACCAGGTGTACGGCATGAAGGAACTCGGCTACCGGGGGCCGCTGTTCAGCTTCTCCTCACCGCCGGACCAGTACACGCTGTCGACGTTCCAGCGCCGCGAGCGCGGCCCCGGCCACGCGCCGGTGATGGCCGAGATCCCGTTGCTGTCCAGCCACATCCCGTGGACGCCGGTGCCGCCGCTCGTGGACTGGGACGACGTAGGCGACGGCTCGGTCTACAAGGGGACCGCGCGCGCCGACCGCTCGGCGGAGGGCACCCGGGAGGCGTACCGGCAGTCGGTGGTCTACACGCTGCGTACGCTCATCTCCTACGTGCAGCGCTACGGTGACGAGAACCTGGTGCTCGTGTTCCTCGGCGACCACCAGCCGGCCCGGGCGGTCACCGGCGAGGGCGCCGGCAAGGACGTGCCGATCACCGTCGTCGCCAAGGACCCGGCAGTGCTCGACCGCATCGCCGGGTGGGGCTGGCAGGACGGCCTCAACCCCGGCCCGCAGGCCCCGGTCTGGCCGATGGAGTCGTTCCGCGACCGGTTCCTGCACGCGTTCGGACCGAAGTCCACCACTCACAGTTAGGGATGTCGTGACGATGCTCGCGCGGGCCTGGGGGATCACCCGTTCCCTGGCCGTCTACCACGGTCAACCGGCCAAGCACCGGCGTGCCCGGCAGCTCTACGGGCAGTTCCTCGCCCCCGGCGACCTCGGGTTCGACATCGGCGCCCACGTCGGCGGCCGGGTGCGTACCTGGCGGCGGCTGGGCGCGCGGGTGGTCGCGGTGGAGCCGCAGCCGGACTGCCTGCGGGTGCTGCGCCTGGGCTTCGGGCGGGACGCCGGCGTGACGATCGAGCCGACGGCTGTCGGCGCCCGGTCCGGGAGCGCACGCCTGGAGCTGTCCAGCGCGACGCCGACGGTGTCCACCATGTCGTCGTCGTGGATCGAGTCGGTCACCGCCGATCCGAGCTTCGCCGGGGTCCGCTGGGACCGGTCGGTCGAGGTGCCGGTGGTGACGCTGGACGACCTGATCGAGCGGCACGGCGTACCGGCGTTCTGCAAGGTCGACGTCGAGGGCTTCGAGGTCGACGTGCTGGCCGGGCTGAGCCGTCCGGTGCGCGGGCTGTCGTTCGAGTACCTGCCGCCCGCGCACGACTCCGCGCTGGCCGCGCTGGATCTGGTGGAACGGCTGGGCGCGAAGGCGGGCGGCTACCGCTACAACTACTCGCCGGTGGAGACCATGCGGTTCGCCGGTGATCGGTGGCTGGACGCGGCCGGGCTGGTACGCCTGCTGGAGACGTACCGCCCGGCCGGTCGCTCCGGCGACGTCTACGCCCGGCTGGCGGCCTCCTGAGCGGTGCCGTCAGAATCGGTACCGGGTGTGGTACTCCGGCACCAGCACGCGGCTGCGCGGCGAGACCCGGCGCACCTCGGCGACGAGGGCGTCGAGGCGTTCCCGGTCGCTGTCGGCGACAGTCGGCGGGTTGGTGAGCGGCGTCTCGAAGTTGTCCCAGTGCACCGGCACCACGACCTTCGGGCGGTCCAGCGCGGCCATCAGCCGGGGCACGTAGTCGGCGGTCGCCGTGGTGGCGGCGGAGGCGACCATCGCCACGTCCGGGGCGAGCCCGCTCAGCTTGCGCTCGTCGAAGTCGCTGGCGCCCATGAAGAACACGGACGGGCCGCCGTCGATCCGGATCTGGTACGCCAGCGTGTCGCCCTCGGGCAGGTCGGCGATCGTCTCCGGACGCGGCGGCCGGGTGACCCGTACCCCGGGGAAGGCCATCGACCAGGTGGGATTCCGGCTGTGCAGCGAGCCGACCACCTCCACCGTGTACCCGTCGAAGTCGAGCACCTCGCCGCCCTTGACCGGGGCCAGTTGCCCGGTCGGCAGCCCGTACGCCAGGCCGAGGTGGTACGCGGTGAGCGTGCCGAAGACCCGGGCACCGGTCCGGGCGGCGATGTGCGGCACGTCGTTGAAGTGGTCCCAGTGGGTGTGGGTGACGAAGATGTTCTCCGCCCGGTCGGCGAGCCGGTCCACCACGTCGGCGGCCACTGTCAGCCGGGTGTCGGGGTTGAACGGCTTCCGGAACAGCCCGGTGTCGTACCGGCTCAGGTACGGGTCGACGAGCACCGTCCGGTCCCCCATGTCGATCCGCCAGCCGGAGGTCCCCCACCAGCGGAAGCTCACCGCGCCGCCGCGTCGCGTACCGCCGGCGGCGCGGCTCGGCGCGGCGACGGGGCTCGGCCCGGCGGCGCGGGCCGGGGCGCCGGCGACGAGTCCGGCGGTGGTGACGGCGGCGGCGCCGACCGCGGTGTCGCGTAGCAGTCGACGGCGGGCGTAGCCGGACGGCTGGTTCTCGGGCATGTGTCGTCCTCCCCGTTCGGGATCGGTGATCGGTAGGCCCAGACCACCACTCCGCCGGCGCCGATGTCCAAGATCGACGAGCGCAACGACCGATATCCGGACCGATATCACCGCAGGCCAGGCCGGTGGCCCGGCCCGGATCAACGCAACGAATCGACGGCGGTCCGGGCCGCCTCCCCCATCGCCAGGTCCACGTCGATCCGGCGGGCGGCCAGCCGTTGCGTGCGTACCGCCACCGCTATCGCGTACCTGCGGCCGTCGGGGTACTCCGCGACGCCCGCTTCGAGGTGCAGTCCCGGCAGGGTGCCGGTCTTCCCGGCGACCCGGACCCCGGGTGGGAAACCGGCGGCCAGCCGGGTCCAGAAGAGCTGCCGTGCCATCAGCTCCCGGACCATGGCGCACGCGGGCGCCGGGCCGGCCTCGTCCCGCCACACCAGACGGAGCAGCCGGGTCAGCTCCCGGGCGGTGCTGGAGCTGGTGTGCTCGGGGTCGAAGACCCGCATCGCGCGGACCCGTTCGGGCGACAGGGTGGGGAAGATCCGCGCGAAGTCCGCCTCGGTGCGTGCGCCCACGTCGGAGAGCATCGTCTCGACGAGTTGCCGGGGGCCGCCGACGATCCGGGTGCGCGGCAGGTCCAGCTCCGCGGCCAGCATCGGCAGCACGTCCGCCCCGACCCGCCGCAGGAGCAGGTCAGCTGCCGTGTTGTCACTCACCGACATGGCCAGGTACGCGAGGTCGCGCAGGGAGACCTCCACGTCGTCGGCGCAGCCGGCCACACCCCAGCCGCCGAGCCGGTCGGCGGCACCGACGAGCACCCGTTCGGTCGGGTCGAGCTGGCCGGCGGCCGCCTGCCGGGCGAACTCCAGCACCACCATGATCTTGAAGACGGAGGCGATGACGATCTGCTCGTCGGCGCGCAGCGCCACCTCACCGCCGGCCGGGTCGTCCACGTCCACGACGTGCAGGCAACCCCGCACCCCGGCCCGCCCGAAGATCTCCCCGACCCGTTCCGCCACATCCACGCCGACACGGTAACCAGCGGCGACGCTAGGGTGCGCGGATGGACCTGCTGCGGCACCTGCGGCACTTCGTGGTGGTCGCCCGGGAACTGCACTTCGGCCGGGCCGCCGAGACGCTGGGCATGGCACAGCCGCCGCTGAGCCAGTCGATCCAGCGGTTGGAGCGGGAGCTGGGCGTCACCCTCTTCGACAGGTCACAGCGCCAGGTCGGCCTCACCACCGCCGGCCAGCTGCTGCTCGGCGAGGCCGACGAGCTGCTGGCCGGTGAACGCCGGCTGCGTCACCTCGCCGACCGGGTCCGCCGGGGCGCGCTCGGGGTGCTGCGCGCCGGCGTACCCCCGGAGACCCCGGCCGTGACGTTGCGCGCGCTGCTCGACGCGCTCGCGGCCCGCGCGCCCGGGCTCGCCCTCGACCTGCACGAACTGACGAGCGCCGAGCAGCACCGGATGCTCGCGGACGGGCGGCTGGACGTCGGCCTGCTGCACCATCCGGTCGACGGGGCCGGGCTGCGCTTCGGTGAGCCGGTGGACGTACCTGTGGGTGTGCTGCTGCCCCGGGCCTCGCCGCTGGCCCGGCCGCGGGAGATCGCGCTCGCCGATCTGGCCGGCATGGACCTGGTCACCGCGCCACCGGCCACCGCGCCCGGCTGGCACGAGCACCTGCTGACCGTGTGCCGGCAGCACGGTTTCGCCCCGGCCCGGGTCCGCCCCGCGCGCAACCCGGAGTTCCTGTTCGGTCTGCTCCTCGCCGGCGGCGCGGTCGCCGTCGAGCCCGCCGCGTTGGCCCGCCGGGAGCCACGTGTCGCCTGGCGACCGATCACCGGCACGCCGCTGGTCCGGCGGATCTCCGCGGCCTGGCCGATCCGTGCGGCGCACCCGGCCGCGCCGATGTTCGGCCACCTCGCCACCGAGACGCTCGCCGCGCCCGACGAACCGGGCGGGCCGGCGCTCCTCGCCCCGGTGGCCCGGCCGTGGCCGGTGCTGTTCGAGGCCGGCCGGGACGAGAAGTTGGCCCGCTGACCTCCCGCAGTTCACCCCGATCCGGCTAACATCGCTGATCATGAATATCAAGTGCGTCACCCGCTCGCGACCCGGGCGGCTGATCGCGGCGGTGGTGCTCGCCGTCGCGGTCGCGTTCCCGCTCGGCGTGACCGGCGCCGCGTCGGCCGCGACCACACTGACGGTGGCGCAGGCGCTCGCCGCCCAGGACGGCCGGACGGCCACCGTTACCGGCTACGTCATCGGCCAGCCCACCGCCACCACCACGGTGCTCACCTCGGGCTTCACCGCCGACACCGCTATCGCGATCGCCGACCAGGCCGGCGAGACCGGCACCGCCCGGATGCTGTACGTGCAGGTGACGGCCGCCTGGCGGAGCACCTTCGGGCTGCTCACCAACCCGTCGCTGCGGGGACGGCAGGTGACCGCCACCGGCACGCTCACCGCGTACTTCAGTCACGGCGGGCTGAAGAACCCGACCGCCATGAGCCTCGGCGGCGGCGCCACGCCGAGTCCCACGCCGACCCCGGGCCCGACCGGCACCGCCGGGCCGGACGCGTACTACGCGAACGCGGCCGGCAAGACCGGGCCGGCGCTGCGCACCGCGCTGCACGGCATCATCAGGGTGCAGACGAAACTCAGCTACGACCAGGTGTGGGACGCACTCAAGGACACCGACCAGGATCCGGCCAACCCGGCGAACGTGGTCCTGCTCTACAGCGGACGGTCGCAGAGCAAGACGAGTAACGGCGGCGGCGCGAACGACTGGAACCGGGAGCACGTCTGGGCCAAGTCGCACGGCGACTTCGGCACCGCCACCGGTCCCGGCACGGACGTGCACCACCTGCGCCCGGAGGACGTGTCCGTCAACTCGTCGCGCGGCAACAAGGACTTCGACTCGGGCGGCGGCACGGTGGCCGAGGCGCCCGGCTGCTACACCGACGCCGACTCGTTCGAGCCGCGCGACGCGGTGAAGGGCGACGTGGCCCGCATGATCCTCTACATGGCGATCCGGTACGAGGGCGACGACGGCTGGCCGGACCTGGAACCGAACGACTCGGTCTCCAACGGCTCCGCGCCCCGCCTCGGGCGGCTGTCGAAGCTGCTGGCCTGGAACGACCAGGATCCGCCGGACGCCTTCGAGAAGCGCCGCAACCAGCGCATCTACGAGCGCTGGCAGGGCAACCGCAACCCGTTCGTCGACCACCCCGAGTGGGCGCGGTCGATCTGGAGTTGACGCTCGTCCCCGATGTGAGGAAGCGTGGCGAGCGGGTAGAGACATCCGGTTGGCACGGCCGGGGCGGTCGGCACGGACGCGCCCCGGCACCGCACGATCGGAGATGAGGCTCTCATGGCCCAGAACGGCATTCCGGACATCGCGCTCAACGACGGCAACACCATCCCGCAGCTCGGCTTCGGCGTCTTCCAGATCGAGCCGAAGGACACCGTCCGGGCCGTGGGCACCGCGCTGGAGGTCGGCTACCGGCACATCGACACCGCCCAGATGTACGGCAACGAGGCCGAGGTGGGTCAGGCGCTGCGCGCCTCCGGGCTGGACCGCGGCGAGGTCTTCGTCACCAGCAAGCTGAACAACGGCTTCCACCGCCCGGACGACGCCCGCAAGGCGTTCGAGCAGTCGCTGCGGGAGCTGAAGTTCGACTACCTCGACCTGTTCCTGATCCACTGGCCGCTGCCCACGCGCTACGACGGCGACTTCGTCTCCACCTGGAAGGTGCTGGAGGAGCTGCGTGACGCGGGCACGGTCCGGTCGATCGGCGTGTCCAACTTCCAGGTCGCGCACCTGGAGCGGCTGGCCGCCGAGGCGGACGTGGTGCCGGCGGTCAACCAGATCGAGGCGCACCCCTACCTCGGCAACGAGGAGGTGCGGGCGTACGACAGGGCGCACGGCATCGCCACCGAGGCGTGGTCGCCGATCGCGCAGGGCAAGGTGCTCGACGACCCGACAGTCGTCGACGTGGCCGAGCAGGTCGGCCGGACCCCGGCCCAGGTGGTGCTGCGCTGGCACGTGCAGCGCGGCGACATCGTCTTCCCGAAGTCGACCACGCCGAAGCGGATCGAGGAGAACTTCGCGATCTTCGACTTCACGCTCGACGACACCGCGATGGAGCGGCTCACCTCGCTGGACCGGGGCGAGGCCGGCCGGACGGGCCCGAACCCGGACGAGTTCGACTACATCCCGAACTGAGCGGTCACACGTCGGAGGGGCCCCGGGGAGACCCGGGGCCCCTCCGCTTGTTGACTTCGCGTGCACTCGAAGGGGCAGGGTGACCGGCAAAGCTCCGACGGGGAGGAAGACATGCGCTACCGCACCATCGGCACGGACCCGGCCACCCGCCGCGAAGTCAGCGTGCTCAGTCTCGGCGCGATGCTGTTCGGCACCGCCACCGACGAGGCCACCTCGTTCGCCATCC
This sequence comes from Micromonospora sp. SYSU B005, assembly GCF_055362685.1. Classification (NCBI taxonomy): domain Bacteria; kingdom Bacillati; phylum Actinomycetota; class Actinomycetes; order Micromonosporales; family Micromonosporaceae; genus Micromonospora; species Micromonospora sp. SYSU B005. Next base: position 107,432 of record NZ_JAXCFU010000008.1, read on the forward strand.
TCGACCGGTACGTCGAGGCGGGCGGCACCTTCATCGACACCTCGGACAACTACGCCTTCTGGCAGAACGGGGGCCAGGGTGGCGAGAGCGAGGAGCTGCTCGGCCGCTGGCGGCGCAGCCGCGGGATCGGCGACGAGGTGGTCATCGCGACGAAGCTGGGCGCCCGCCCGCTCGCCCCCGGCACCAGCTACGTCGACAACCCGGAAGGGCTGTCGGCCAAGGTGATCCGCGAGTCCGCCGAGCGCAGCCGGGAGCGCCTCGGCGTCGAGCGGCTCGACCTGCTCTACGCCCACATCGAGGACCACACGGTGCCGCTGCAGGAGACCGTGGAGGGATTCGCCGAGCTGGTGGCCGAGGGCACCGTCGGGTTGCTGGGCGCCAGCAACCACCGCGCCTGGCGGGTGGAGCGGGCCCGCGCGCTCGCCGCCGCGGCCGGCCTGCCCGGGTACGAGGTGCTCCAGTACCACCGCAGCTACCTGCCCCGGCGTCTCGACGTGCCGAGCGAGCTGGACCGCGACGGCGACGTCGGCTGGGCCGGCCCGGACCTGCTCAGCTATCTGCGTACCGAGCCGCAGCTCACCCTGGTGGCCTATTCGCCGCTGCTCAAGGGCGCGTACGCGAGGCCGGAACGGCTCGGCGAGGAGTACGCGCTGCCGGCCACCCCGGCCCGGCTGGCGGCGCTGCGGGCGGTGGCCGCCGAGACCGGTGCCACCGTCAACCAGGTGGTGCTGGCCTGGCTGACGGGCGGTGACATCCCGTCGATCCCGCTCGTCGGCTTCTCGTCGGTGGCGCAGCTGGAGGAGAGCCTGGCCGCCGTCGACCTGGAGCTGACCGCCGAGCAGCGGACCCGGCTGGACTCGGCAGCCTGACCGCTGATGGACGAGGGCGCAGAACTGTCCGACGCTCCCGATCGATGCGACTCATCCGTGCCGGAGCACAAGCCGCCGGGTAATTTTCGCTACCCGACCGACCCCGGCCCGCACCGGGTGGCCGGTGATACCGGGAGGCGCGGCCTCCGTGTCTGACGTCGGGCGCTTGAGTCGGCGGTCCACAAAATCCTGAGCCGAGCGCTCGGCCTCGTCGATCAGCTTCTGCGCCTTCGTCTCCATCTCCTTTCGGCGCTCCTCCGACTCGTCGGCCTCGGCCTGGAGGCTGTCTATGGCCAAGCGCCAAGCATCATCGAGCCGTCCGCGGTCGTCGAACAGACTGGTCTCAAGCGGCGGTCCGGGGTCGATGTAGTTGCTGGACGGCACCACCCACAGCGCGTCGTCAACGACGTACTTCTCGGGTTGCCCCACTCGGTCAGCCTGCTCGCCGTCACCAGGACTGTCCTCGTTCGGCTCTGGTTCGTGCGAAGGGTCCATTTTCACTCCTGTTCTCATCATCTCCATGCGAACTCCCCCGCACCGAGATCCTTGCGCTTGATCAGGTCGTTGTAGTGCACGAGCTTCAGAGAGAACCGATAGGAGATGTAGATCAGGTTGAGAGCCGACAGGGCACACAACGTGATCCAGCGCCAGTCAGTGATTCCAACGAAAGTAAGCGGGGCGGGGACGTCGTCGTTTTGGGTAGTCGTGGTGGCACCCGTCGACGAGGTGCCCAGATACAGGACCACGGCCGCCACGGAAACGATGCCGCTGGTGATCAGAGAAAGACGCGCCAGGAGAGAACCGCCGACGAGCGTCTCACGATCCCCGGTCATGCCGAACCAGGAGGCCGCGATCGCCGGCAACGCCAGCATCAGCGCCGGCAGGCCGCCCACCTGTGCGCCCTGAGGCGTGTTGACGAGATTTCCAACGACTGCCACCAACAGGGTGGTCGCGAGAGCTGTCACGGCCGCGCGGCCACGTGCGCCGGGCGGCGTCTCTTTGAAGCGAGCCAACAACGCGAGGTCTCGCATCTTCGGCGACTGTCGAGCATACCCACGTAGATAGACGTGAACAAAGTTCTGTCCACGCTTCCGACGCACCCGGAAATGGTGGCCGGACTGGGTGGCATGGCCGGATTCATGCGCACATCTGTCCGTCTTGCCGATGGGCCGCCTCCCCCGCCAATTCCGCTCAACCAATGATTCGCAGTGTCGACACTGCAAAACCTGCTTCAAAACGTACTTGTTCGCCGGCGCATTCACCCGCAGGTGGTAGCTGTCCGCCGTCAGCGCCAGGTCGAGCGGGACGGCAACTTGATCGGGCCTCAAGCCGAGGCCAAGCCGCAGCAAGCCCCGCCATGTGGCGGTCAGCGAGGACGGGATGTAAGTGCGCTCGTACTTCACGAGAACCCGACGACTGATAAGTTCTGCCGACGGAACGACAGCGATGATGGGGTAAGACGAGCTGAGCGCCGCGACGTACTTACGAACGCAACGCTGACTTTCGTCATCGGGGAAGGAGATGCCGTCCAGGATCGCGTCCATTTTCTCCTCGGCCACCTCCGCACAGAGATCCCAGATGTTGCCGTTGGCCGCTGCGGCCTCGCTCGGTGAGACCTGAGGACCCCGGGTGGCGATGATCTGTAGCAACGCCCACTCCGCGAGTCGCAGGGCCTCGTCCAGCTCTGTTGCCTTGGGGGCCATCCTCGCCAACAACAGGCGAAGGCCCGCGGCCGCCAACTGAACCGACTCTTCGTAGGACAGGGTGGTCAGAGAATCACCTGCCGCCGAGCGGATATGGAAGTTGTCCACGAGTTCACCCTTGAGTGGCTGGAGGACCGGCAGGTAGAGGGGACCGTTGGCGTCCAGCAGAGGCAGCGAGAACGAGACAGTTACTTGCTGCACTACTGCACGTTCGTCATGATCGATCGCCTCAGTCAATCGGGACCGGAATTTGCCCGGATCGACTATTAGCTCGACGAACAGGGCAACGGCATCCGCGTCCTGCTGGTAGCCGTCCACCGCAGCGGCCTGCAGCCGCCGAAGCGTGGAGATCGACGGCAGCACTGGCGTCTCCACGACCTTGGTTTCCCCTGCCAGCCGCTCACGCAGCCGGCCAAACATGAGGAGTGCAATTCCCACAGCCAATACGAGGAAGAACAGGCGCGCCGCCCCTTCCAGCCAATCGCCATGGGTGGCCAGCCAGCCGCCCTGCGCGTCGAACTGATGGCGCAGCCATCCCGTGCTGCCGGCAAGGATCACCAGAGGTGCGGCCACGACGCAAATGATCAGGTTCATTGCCGTCCTCGCCCAGCGGTGACCCATGAAATTCCGCCCCCAACCAAGAGCACACCGTATGCAGAGAGCAACACCCTGCTACAGGGTCTGGCACCTGTCGAGGCCCCGAGGGCACACCAGGGCGGACCACAAACGCCACGCGCGATGAGATCTGCGCACGTCAGGAGCACCCGATCAGCCGCCCCTCCGGACATTGACCATCCATGTCCGACGGCAGTCGTTACCGTATCGTTATCGGCACTCTTCGATGAATCCCTTCTTTGGGCAGCACCAGTCTCCACTCGGCCAACGCCCACACCATCCGGTAGTACGAAGGAAGCGAATCGGCGGTTCAGGCGACCAAGGGGAGAACATCGACCAATGCCGGTTGTCCACCGGCGATCCTCGCGTGGGATGCCGCGCCAGATCTGATCTAGCGGCTCGTCTGGCGCCTGAGGAGTGAGGCCGGAAGAGAGGGAGGACAGCATGACGCCGTCACGGCTCGCCGTCATCATCGGCAGCGCCCCGGAACGGCTTCTGATTCCTCGCTCAGGCGCCCCGCCACGCGGGCTCGACGTACGCGAAGTCGACGTGACCCATACGACCCCTCTCGGCCATCCTGCCCGCCGAGCCCACGCCCGACGTGCGGGAGTTCGCGGAGCAGGTGGCGCTCGCGGAAGCGTTCGTGGTGGTGACACCGGCGTGCAACCACAGCTTCCCGGCTTCGTTGAAACAGGCGATAGGCGTCGCGTACGACCAATGGCAGGACCACACCGGTCGGCTTTGTCTCATACGGCTGCCGGTCAACCGGCGCGCACGCGGTCGACCAACCCCGGACGGTCCTCGCCGCGCTGCACCGCGATGACGGTACGGGGGTGTCGGCGTCGGCCTGCTCAACGGCAGGCCCTCGCCCACTCTGGGGAACGGATCGGACAGGACGTCCGGCTGCTCCTCGACGGCTGTCCTGACGGGGATTCGCATTGCGCGAGGGCTGGTGCGACGCGCCCGTACGCCTGCTGGCATTACACCGACGAAAGAGGTAGTGACTCATGAGCAACCGGAACACCGGCCTGGCCGTCGAGGCCGAGGGCTTGGTCCGGTCCTTCGGTTCGACCCGGGCACTCGACGGGCTGGACCTGCGGGTTCCCGCCGGCACCGTCTACGGCGTACTGGGCCCGAACGGCGCCGGGAAGACCACAGCCGTACGCGTGCTGGCGACGCTGTTGCGCCCGGACGGCGGCACGGCCCGGGTCTTCGGGCACGACGTGGTGCGCGAGGCCGACGCGGTGCGCGCCCGGGTGAGCCTGACCGGCCAGTACGCCTCGCTGGACGAGGACCTGACCGGCGCGGAGAACCTGGTCCTGCTGGGCCGGCTGCTCGGGCTGGGCCGGTCCGGCGCCCGGGACCGGGCCGAGCAGTTGCTCGCCGCGTTCGGGCTGACCGATGCGGCGGGACGGCAGGTGAAGAAGTACTCCGGTGGGATGCGGCGGCGCATCGACATCGCCGCGAGCATCCTCAACACCCCGGATCTGCTGTTCCTCGACGAGCCGACCACCGGGCTGGACCCGCGCAGCCGCAACCAGGTGTGGGCGATCGTGCGGGCGGTGGTGGCGTACGGCACGACGGTGCTGCTGACCACGCAGTACCTCGACGAGGCGGACCAGCTCGCCGGCCGGATCGCTGTGGTCGACCACGGCCGGGTGATCGCGGAGGGCACCCCGGGCGAGTTGAAGTCGTCGATCGGCGCGGGCAGTGTCCACATCCGGCTGCGCGATCCGGAGCAGCGGCCGCAGGCCGAGCAGGTGCTGCGGGCGTCGCTCGGCGTACCGGTGCAGCTCGCCGCGGATCCGGCGGCGCTGACCGCCCGCGTCGGCGAGCACGGCACCGACCTGGAGGCCGGTACGCAGGCGGCGCGGGCGCTCGGTGAGCTGGCCGCCGCCGGCATCGTGGTGGACGACTTCTCCCTCGGCCAGCCCAGCCTGGACGAGGTCTTCCTGGCCCTGACCGACCACCCGGCCGTCCCGGCGGACGAGCGGGACGACGAACTGGAGGCGGCGCGATGAGCGACACCGCAATCAGCACCGGGCGGTCGCCGTCCGTCTACATGCCGTCCGCCGAGGCGCTGGCCACTGTGCTCGCCCCGGCCGAGCGGCCGGCCCGGCCCAGCGCGTTGTCGGCGTCGCTGACGTTCGGCTGGCGGGCGCTGCTGAAGATCAAGCACGTGCCGGAGCAGCTGTTCGACGTGACCGCGTTCCCGATCATCATGGTGCTGATGTTCACGTACCTGTTCGGTGGCGCGCTCGCCGACAGCCCGCGTGCGTACCTGCAGTTCTTCCTGCCCGGCATCATGGTCACGAGCGTCGTGATGATCACCATGTACACCGGGGTCGGGCTGAACAGCGACATCGAGAAGGGCGTCTTCGACCGGATCCGTACGCTGCCGGTCTGGCGGCCGGCGGCGCTGGTCGGGATGATCTTCGGCGACGTGCTGCGCTACGTCCTGGCCGCCGTGGTCATCCTCACCGTGGGCGTGGTGCTCGGCTTCCGTCCCGACGGCGGGCTGCTCGGGGTGCTCGCCGGGATCGGGCTGCTGGTGGTCTTCTCGTTCGCGTTCTCCTGGGTGTGGACGTTCTTCGGCCTGGTGCTGCGCAGCGAGAAGTCGGTGATGGGGACCAGCATGATGGTGCTGTTCCCGCTGACGTTCCTGAGCAACGTGTTCGTCGACCCGTCGACCATGCCCGGTTGGCTGCAGGCGTTCGTCAAGATCAACCCGATCACCCAGCTCGTCACCTCGGTCCGGGCGGCGATGGCCGGCTCGATGGACGGCCCGAGCACCATGTGGATGCTGCTCTGGAGCGCATTCTTCGTGGTCGTGTTCGGCACGCTGACGATGTACCGCTACAACCGCCGCTGACGCGACGACTGTGGCGGGGTCCACGCGGCCCCGCCACAGTCGGTGGTCAGAGCCGCCAGGGCACCGGCTCGGCCGGCCGGTAGCGGCAGGCGCCGCCGGTGGTGACCGACTCGCGCAGGTGCGCGGCGAGCGCCGGATGCCGCTCGTCGATGCGGCGCAGGGTGTCCCGGATCCGCCCGGTCACCGCCTTGCGCGCCCGTTCCGCCTGGTCACCGAGTCGCCGGTCGCGCCCGGCCAGCCCGGCGGCGGCACGCAACTGGTCGAGCAGCGCCGCGCGCTCGGCGTCCAGTTCGGCCAGCCGCCGCCCGTCGTCCTTGGCCGCCGCCCGGTCGATCTCGTCGTCGAGCCGCCGCAGGTGCCGGCGGTAGCGGGCCTTCGCCTCGTCGTCGAGCACCGGATCGGCTCCGAGGCGGCGCGCGGCGACGAGTTCCGGACCGGCCGCCGGATCGAGCAGTTCGACGGCGGGCACGTCCGTGCCGGGACGGCTCAGCAGCAGGCGCAGGTCGTGCAGCCCTTTGGCGTCGGGCAGGTGCACCACGACGCCGTCGTACGCGAGGCGCCACACCGGCCCGTCCGGACGGAACTCGGGCCGGATGACGTCCGCGCCGGGGTCGGGCGTCCGCCCGTGCACCACACCCGCCCGGGACAGGCCCGACGCGCCCCGCCGGCTGGGCAGCGACGGCGCGACGGCCAGGGCCGGAACGCCCGCGCCGAGCCGGGCCGCCACCGGCGCGACCACTGCGGACGCCGCCGCCGGGGCGGGATCCGCCGCGCCCAGCCGGTCCACCACCTGGATCATCCCCAGCGCCCGCGCCTCGGCCACCGTCTCGGCCCGCAGTCGCCGCGCCTCGGCCGCGTCGCCCGGCCCGTCGCGCCCGGCGAGCGCGCCCACCAGACCGGCCCGGGCCAGCACCGACCAGGGCCGGGCGCCCAGCCGGTCGGCGGAGTCCCGGGCCGCCGCGTAGCAGTCGACCGCGTCGTCCCACCGGCCCTCGGCCGCGTCCACACCGGCCAGCCACAGATCGACCGGGCCGCCGATGTCGCAGCCGAACAACGCCGCCGCCCACTGCCCGCGGTGCGGGGTCAGGTCGGCCCGCACGGCCGCGCACCGCGCCGGGTCGCCGTCCACTGCCGCCGCCTGCGCCCGCAGGCGCAGCCACAACGGCGACACCGACCGGGGGTACGCGGTTCCCGCGGCCTCGATCGCGGCGGTGAGCCGCAGCACCGTGGCCGCGTCGCCGCGCTCGGCCGCGGTGATCGCCCGGAGCAGCTCGGCCTGCGGGTGCCCGGTACCCACCCGGTCGAGCACCGCCTCGGCCTCGGCGAGGCGGCCGTACAGCAGCAGAATCGACCAGCGCATGTGGTGCGTCATGAACGCGTGGTCGGAGTGCCCCGGCTCGCGGTAGCTCTCCGCCTCGGCGAAGCCCGCCTCGGCGGCGGCGAGGTCGCCCTGGAAGGCGGCGATGATGGCGGTGTCCGCGATCGCCGCCACCCGCTGCCGGGCCACGTCGTCGCGTCGCGCGCCGGTCACGAACGCGGTCAGCTCCTGCCGGTAACCCGGATCGCCCAGCTCCAGCAGCGCGACCCAGCGCAGCGCCGTGGCCCACAGCTCGGTCTCCCGGTCGCCGCTGCGGCGGGCCACCTCCCGGATCTCGGCGGTGACCACTGCTCGCTCCTGCGCGGTGCCGAGACCCCAGGTCGTGTCGTGGCGGGCCCACAGGCTGAAGGTGAGCGCCTCGTCGTCGCGGCCGTGCCGGGCGAGCGTCTCGGTGGCGGTGATCAGGTCGGTGACCAGCGCGCGTACCGGCCGTTCCAGATCCGGCTCCGCGATCAACCGCCGGTACGCCTCCCGGACCAGCTCGGCGGCGTCGAGCCGGCGGCGGGTGGCGGAGTGCTGCCGGTGGGCGATGAGCGCCACCCGGGTCAGCACGCCGGGATCGGGCAGCTCCCTCGCCAGCGCGGCGGCCTCGGCCAGCAGCCGCTCCACCTCGGCCGGCGGGCCGGCGTGGTGCAACAGCCCGGCCAGTTCCAGCAGCACCCGGACCCGCCGGCCGGGCTCGCCGGTCAGCTCGAGCGCGCGCCGGTAATGCCGTACCGACTCGTCCACGGCGATCCGGCCCCCGGCGTCGCGGGCGGCGGCCACCAGCAGGTCACCGGCGCGTTCCGGGTCCAGCTCGGCGCCGGCCAGCCAGGCGTGCCGGGCCAGGTGGGCCGGGCTGAGCGCGCCCGCGAGCGCGTCCGATCGGTAGACGGCCCGGACCACCGCCGCGTGCCGGGCCCGCCGTTCGTCGTCGGCGAGCCCGTCGTAGAGCGTCTCGCGGACCAGGTCGTGCACGAAGACGAACCGGCCGCCGTCGCGGGGCAGCACCAGCCGGGCCGCGGCGGCGCGGCCGAGCAGCCGGTCGACCTGCGCGACCGGAGCGGGTACGCAGGCCGCGAGCGTCCGCCCATCGAACTCGCGGCCGAGCACGGCGGCCACCGTGAGCGCCTCGACCACTCCGGCGGGCAACTGGTCGAGCCGGCGGCGCACCACCTCCCGTACGCCGGGGGCGACGGTGTCGGTCAGGCCGTGGGTGTGCCAGAGCCGGGCGGTCTGCTCCACGAAGAAGGGGTTCCCGCCGGTGCGCCGGTGCACCTCGTCGACGAGGCTCGCGTCGGGCTCCCGGCCGGCGGTGCGGGCCATCAGGGCGGCCACCTCGGCGCGGCCCAGCCCGGCGAGCGTGACGGTGGTGGCCTTGGCGGTGAGCGGCAGCAGCCACTGCCGCAGCGGGTGGTCGCCGGATTCGACTTCGGCGTCCCGGTAGGTGCCGATCAGCAGCAACCGCTCGAACCAGGCGTGCTGGGCGACGAACTGGAGCAGCCGCAGCGACGCCGGGTCGGCCCAGTGCAGGTCGTCGAGGACCACCGCGACCGGCCGGTGCTGGGCCACGGCGACCAGCGCTGCGGTCACCGCGTCGTGCCTGTCGAACTCGGCCCGGCCGACGTCGCCCGGTGCGTCGGCGTCACCGGGCTCGGCCGCGTCGCCGGGCTCGGCCGGGTCGCCCGGCGCGGCCATGTCGCCCCGGTCGGTGACGCGGCCCGGCTCGGCCGGGTCGCCGGCGGCGCGCTCGCCGAGCAGTGCCGCCAGGCCGACGGCGGCTGCCTCCCGCACCCCGCGCGGGTCGTCGGCGGACCGGGCCAGCCGGCGCAGCACCTGCACCCAGGGCCAGTAGTCGGGAGCGGTGTCGGAGTCCCAGCAGGCGGCGCCGAGCACCAGCGCCCCGCCGCGGCGGGCCTCGTCGGCGGCGGCCGACACCAGCGTGGTCTTGCCGATGCCCGGCTCGCCGGTGACCAGGACGAGACCGCCGTGACTGTCGACCAGCCGGGCCACCTCGGCGCGCAGCAGCGCAGCGGGATGCTCCCGCCCGATGAGGTGTTGGCCGAACCGCGGCTCCATGACCTCACGACGCTAGCCGAAGGGTCCGACAAGGAGGGTCCCTCAGAGCCGCGCGTCGGTCACCACGTGCGCGCACGCCGGGCAGGCGGCCGGTCCCTGTTCGGCGAACCACCGGCAGGTACGCCGGATCGCGCACTTCGGCAGCGTCTCCTCGGCCGGCGGGGCGGTCTCGGCGTACGAGGCGGCCATCCGGGCGCCCAGCCCGCAGTGCGAGCCGGTCCAGAAGCCACAGGACGAGGTGACGCACGGGCCGGCGAGTCGGGCCCGCGACTCGATCGGCTCGTCGGAGTCACCGAGCCCGGCGAGCGCCACCTCGGCCGGTACGGCCGGAGTCACGTAGGCCACCCGGCCCGCCGGAGTGATCATGCCGAGGAACACGGTGGCGTTCGACGCCGGGGTGCTCGGGCACATCCGCTCCGGCGTGCCGGCCGGCCGGGCGGCGTCGGTCACCGCTGGATCCAGAACCCGATGTCGTTGATCTTCTGCCCGAGGTCCTGGGCGAACGGCCCGTCGATGACCCAGAGGCCGTACCACTCGGGACGCAGCTTGATGTTGCCGTGGCCGACGGTCAGCGGGTTGGTCAGCCTGGCGTCGGCGGTACGCAGCGCGGCCAGGCCGGCCTTCTGGATCTCCGCGGCGATCACTGTCTGCTGTTCGGGGCTCAGGTCGACGCCGTCGACCACGAAGCGGAACTCGTTGCGGGCCATGTGCTTCCTCCGGTCACTCGTACGATTCGGTGCCCAGCCCGCGACGCAGGCTGGTGCGGGTGAAGGCCGCCCAGCCGGCGTGCGAGGCGGCGTCGGTGCGATGCCCGGCGCGGGCGAGCACCCGGGCGGCGTGCTCCGCCCAGCGGTCGGCGGTCGCCGTGGTGTCGCCCCACAGTTCGCGGCAGGACGCGACCGCGAAGGCGACCTGTTCCGGCGCGCCGGTGAACCCGGCGGGTCCGTCGGCGACCCGGATCGTGCCGTCCGGGCGGACCCGCACGCTCGGGAAGTGGTGGTGCAGGCTGGCCAGCGTGGCCAGGTGGGTGGCGTCCCGCCGGCCGGCGGCGAAGCCGGCGCGCAGCTCGTCGTCGCGGCGGTGCCGGATCCCGTGCAGCACCAGCGCGTCGCCGGCCGCCTCGATCCGGGCGACCACCTGCACCGGCACGCTCCAGGCCGCCGGCGAGTTCGCCGACCAGAACGCCAGCCAGGCGGCGAGCCGGGCGTGGAAGTCGGCCTGGACGGCGACCGGGAGTGCGGATCCGTCGGGCGCCCGCAGCGCGGCGGTGGCGATGCGGTCCCGGGAGACGAGTGGCGTCGCGGGGCGGCCCGGTGCGGCCGCCGCGGCGCCGGTGGTGGTGGCGACGGCCAGGCCGGTCACTGTGACCGCAGAGGCCGCCGCCGCGCCGGCGAGCAGTCGCCGACGGTCGAGCAGGTGTCCGTTGTCGTTCATCGTCGGCCCTTCGTCGACGGCAGTGCTCCGACGCTATCGACCGGAAGCGATCAGAAATACACCCTGCGTGACGGGAGGCCGACAGGAAAGCCGGGGATACCCGGCGGCGTGAACGACCGTTCCTGTGCCCGGTTCACGCCACCCCGGCCGGACGGGCGGTCAGGCCCGGAGCAGCCCGGCCACGGCCCGCTGCGCGTCGACGACGGTCGCCGCCGGCAGGTCGAGCGTCCAGAGTGCCGCGGCCAGGTAGTCCAGGACGCGCCAGCGCTGCTCGCCGGTGAGCGGCGGGCGTCGTGGTCCACCGAGGACCGGTTCGCCGGCGTCCGCGGGCACGCCGTCCGGACTCCGTCGCGTCCCGCCCAGCGCCGCGCCCAGCCGGGCGGTGAGCAGCGCGGCGAGCCGGCGGCGGTCCACCCCGATCAGGTACGGCGCCAGCTCCGCGTCCGCAGCGATCAGCCGCAGCCAGCGGTGCACCGCGGCGCGCACGGCGACCGGGCCGAGCCGTTCGCAGGGCTCGCGGGGACAGGTCACCAGCTCCGTGGTCCGCACGACCAGGGGTACGGATGATCGAGCCCGGTCAGTTCACCGCAACCCTTGATATCGATGAATGCCTATCTATAGGCTTGCGGCGTTCCGCTCACCCCCCCATCCCAAGGAGTGTGAACCATGCGTAAGCCCAAGCTGTCCCGGATCCTCGCCACCCTCGCGGCCGCGACGCTGGCAGCAGTAGGCGCGGTAGCCGTCAACCCGGCTCCGGCCTCCGCCGCCGTCCGCAACGTCTGCTACAACATCAGCCAGGCCGGCCCGTTCGCCAACACGGCGGTGCAGGCGGCGGCGATCTGGAACAACTACACGAACAACATCAACATGGCCCAGTGCGGGTCCAACCTGCGGATCACCTACACCTACGGCGGCGGCTCGTACGCCCAGCGCACCAGCCTCGGCAACGGCCGCGTGGTGATCGACTACAACCAGGCCCAGCAGTACTCGGCACTGCGCATCATGACGCACGAGATCGGCCACATCCTCGGCCTGCCGGACAACTACAACGGCAACTGCGCCATCCTGATGTCCGGCGGCAGCGCCGGCACGAGCTGCACCAACCCGTACCCCAGCTCCGCCGAGGCATCCCGGGTCGACTCGCTGTTCGGCTTCGCCGTCCGCAGCGCGACGCCCGCCCAGGTCTTCACCGGCAGCTGGCCGGCCGCCTCGACGGTGGGCGCCCAGCGCTGACGACGCACTGACGACGGGGTCGGCGGATCACCGCCGGCCCCGTCCGCGCGTCCCACGCCGGCCGGACGCGGCGTCGTCGGCGAGATCCGCCGCGCGGCGGCTCAGCTCCTCGACCCGCTCCCGGAGCCGGCGCACGGCCCCGGCGTCGTCGTCCACCTCGGACACCTCGTCGAGCAGGCCCACGTAGTCGGCGGCCAGCCGCCGATGCGCCGGGGCAGCCGGCCCGGCATGCCCGTCCAGGTCGATGATCTGCTGGGCGAGGACAGCCGTGGCAGCGCCGAGCGCGGCCCGCTCGTCGGCGCGTGCGTCCCGCCCGGCCCGGCGGGCGTCGGCCAGCCGCCCGGCCCGCCGGCCGCCCAGCCAGAGCACCGCCGCACCGGCGACCACCCCGGCCACCGCGCCGCCGGCCAGCAGGTACCGGGGCAGCGACGGGCTGATGGTACGAGCACCGTCCGGCACCAGACCGGCCCGGACCAGCCGGTCGTAGTTGAGCACGATCACCTTCAGCGCCTCGACCGGCCGGTCCACGAACGCGTCAGCGCCCCGGCCGATGGTGGTCTCGGTGACCACGGCCCGGCCCAGGTCACCACCAAGGCGGGAGCAGCCGTAGGTGTCCCAGTCCTCACCGTCGCGGCTCATCGCCAGCACCAGTGTGCCCTGGGCGGCGCGCTCGGTGTCGTCGCACGCCTCCCGCAGGTCGGCACCGGGCTCCATGATCAGCACCACCAGCCGCCGGTTGCCGATCACCCGTTCGGCGGCGGCCCGGTCCAGGTCCACGCCGGGCGCCGCGTAGACCGAGGAGCCGCGTACCTGCCGCGCGATCGGCCCGTCCAGGACGCCGCCGGTCCACAGTGCCCAGCCGGCCAGCGCCAGGCAGGCGAGCACCGCCCGGCCGAACGCGGTACCGACCAGCCGGCCCAGCAGCCGGCGCGGGCCGGTCGCCGTCCCGCCACGACGCTCCGCCGCCTGTCGGGGCCGGTTCGCGACGCGGCTCACGACAGCCTCGCCCGCAGGTAGACGTCCGGCCGGTAGCCGGGCATCCGCACGTCCCGGGCCACGTCGTCCAGCTCGGCCGCCGCATCGGCGAGCAGTTCGCGTACGTGCCGGTCGGGCAACCCCTCGTCGAAGGCGTCCCGGGCCGCCCGCAACCGGCCCACGCCCCGGACCAGCGCCGGGTCGCTGCGCGCGTCGGTCAGCAGCGACAACTCCACAGCCAGCGCGGAGAGCCCGGCCAGCCGGGCCGGCGTGCCACCGGGGCCGACGTCGGCCGGGCGGCGGCCGGACCCCCGCACGGTACGGATGGACAGCACCACGAAACCCGCCACGCACGCGGCGAAGAGCCAGGGCAGCACCGGCAGCGCCACCCGCAGCGGGTCGAACGGCCGGTACGGCAGCGGGCGGTCGAACAGCCCCGCGTACCGCACGTCGGTGACCTGGGCCAGATACGTGCCGAGCACGTTCTGCTGGGGATAGGCGTAACGGCCGATCCGCCCGCCGAACTGGGCGTAGAAGCTCGCGGTGGCCACCTCGGCGAATTCCGCAGCGTCCGGACCGTGGTACTCGATCCAGTCGCCGTACATCACCACGAGCGGCTGGTCCGGGGCGAGCCGGTGCAGCGCCGGCCCGTACGCGGGCAGCGGCTCCCCGTACGGCTGCGCGGGCAGCACCACGAACCAGGCGCCGTCCGGGAACGCGGTACCAGCCGCCTTCTCCGGCAGGCGGGTCAGCGTGGCTCCGGCGCCCACGTACCGGCCGGTGGCCCGCAACGCGGTGACCATCGGGGCCAGTTCCGGACCGGTCGGCTCCCGCCAGCGCAGGTCGTCGCCGTCCGGCGGGGTCGGCTGGTCGTGCAGCGCGGCCAGCAGCGCGAGCACCGAGCCGGTCACGTCGTGTGTGGCGAACCGGGCCCGCCAGCCCGGCAGGTCGTCCGGCGACGCCACGTAGAGGCCACCGCTGACCTCGGTGCCGACGATCCGGATCTCCGCGTTCTCCACGTCCTTGACCCGCCGGCGTTCGGCCTCGTCCAGACCGGGCGGGGCGACCAGGATGCGCGTGCCCCGGTCACCGATGGCGGCCCGGACCCGCTGCTCGTCCCAGCGCGCGACCGCCCCCGGCAGCCGCACCACCGGCTCGGCGGCGACCAGCGCCGTCATCTCCTCGACCGACGGCACGCTCGCGTCGCTCAGCTCCCCGGCCGAGCCCTCCGGCAGCGCGGCGGCCGACGGGGAACGCCCGTAGCTGACCTCCACGCTCTGCCGCTGCGCCACCAGGAACACCACGAGCACCGCCGCCGCGGCGGCCAGCAGCGACCAGCGCAGCAGCTCCCGCCGTACCCTCGTCATCGCCCGGCCCGCCACAGCTCGTCGGCGCGGCGGGCGTGCTCGGCCGCCGCGCGGGCCGCGTCGGCGCCGCCGCGGGCGGCGGCGAGCATCTCGGCGCGGGCCAGCAGCCGCTCGGCCTCCGGTACCGCCGCCGGGGACGCGTCCCGGCTGACCGTGGCGTCGTGGATCGCCGCCCGCGCCGACGACCAGGCGACCCGCCGCCCCTCGGCCCGGGCACGACGCCGGGGCAGCGACACGGCGAGGAAACCGGCGGCCACCGCCACCACACAGCCGCCCAGCCACTGCAACACGCTCGCGGTCATGATCTCTGTCTAACGCACCGCCGCCAGCCCTGCGCGCCGAGGGCGGCGGTGTACCACCGGCCCGCACCTACGACGACGAGTAGCCCTCGTTGAAGCCCTCCATGAACCCGCCCGCGAACCCGGAGACGACGCACCCGGCACAGCACAGGATCACCAGCAGCGCCGGCACCGCCACCCACAGGACGATCGCCCACCGGCCCATCCCCTCGCTCGGCTGCTCCACGTACGCCGGCGGCGGATAGTACGGCTGTTGCGGGTACGCCTGCTGTTGGTACGCCTGGTGCTGGTACGGATCCTGCTGATAGGGATCGTGAGGATGCATCCGGCCATCGTGCCCACCGGCCGCGAACGCCGGAAGATCCGAACGGTCCGCCGATCCTGCCGCGACGGCCCCTCGTCACGCCCGGTGGGCATCGAGGTGGGTCAGCACCGTCTGGTTGGCCTCCCACCCGTCCGGGAACTTCACCGGTACGTCCAGGTGCACCCGCTCGGTCGACGGGTACGCGTCGAGCAGCTCACCGATCCCGGCCCGCGCCACCACCACGCAGGCGTGCCGGTGCCGCGACGCCAGCACGCACAGCCGCCCCGACTCCAGGTGGAACGCGGTCGCGTCGCGCCGCCCGGAGAGCGGGTGCAGCACGATCGTCACGTCGTACTCCCGGCCCTGGAGCCGGTTGGCGGTATCCACGGTGATGCCCGCCCCGGCCGCGCCCAGCCGGGACCGGATGGCCGCGACCTGGTCGCGGTGGGCGGCCCCGACGGCGATCCGGTCCGCGGTGACCGGCGCGCCGCCCGGCGCGGCCTCGCTCACCGCGACCGCGCCGCGCGCCAGCACCCGCAACGCCAGCTCCGCGCAGGCCGCGGCGGCCTCCCCGTCGGTACGCACGGTGTGCCGGGCGGGCAGCTCGTGCAACGCCCAGCCGGTCGCGGCGGCCAGCTCGACCGAGGCGTCGTAGGCGTCACCCGCACCGGGCCCGGTGAACGTCAGCGCCCGGTCGGCCGGGCCGGTCCCGGCGCGGAACCCGGTGAACGGATAGAACGCGGCGGACACCACAGGTGCGGCCGAGTCGGGCAGCCGCCACGACACCGGCAACCGGTGCACCGGCAGCTCCGGGTTGTGCCGCAGCAGCGTGGCCACCGCCGACTGCATCGGATCCCAGGTCAGGCCGGTCCAGCGGAACGTCTCCACGGTGCTGAACGGATCGAGCTGACCGGGGTCGCCGACGAACAGCGCCCGCTCGAACCGTCCCGCCACGCGCAGCAGCGCATCCGCGCGCATCTGGTACGCCTCGTCCACGATCGCCCACGGCCAGCTTCCCTCGGTGACGGTGGCCCACTTGGCCGCCGTACCGATGGTGACCGCCGGCCCTCCCAGGTCGGCGACCTTCGCCGCGACCCGGACCGCCGGGTGGGCGGTGACCCGCTCGGTGGGCCGGTAGTCGGTCGCGGAGAGCCGCCCGACGCGCAGCTCCGGCGCCTTGCGGCCGAGCCGGTCGATGAGATCGTCCACCTGCTCGTTTGTCTGCGCCACGATCATCAGCGGGTCGCCGGTGGCTGCGGTCTCGATCGCGGCGCGGACGACGAGGGTGGACTTCCCGGCGCCGGGAGGCGAGTCCACGACGACGCCGCGGTGCGTGCCGTCGCGCAGATCCCGCAGCACCCGCTGGATCACCTGCTCCGCTTCGTGCAAGGAAGGGCCCCCTTTTAACGTCTCCGGTAGAGGCGGGGCCCCTTCTTAACACGCCCGCGGGTAGGGCCGCCCACCGCCGCCAGGAAGATCGCCGCCTGCTTCATCGATCAACTTGCGCCCGGTTGTCACCCTCTCAGTCAGGAAAGACGGGGAATCGCGGGTGAGACGATGGATCTTCACCGCAGTCGCGCCGGTTTGTTCGTCGGCGTCATGCTGCCGTCCGGTTTCTGCATGGTGTTGTCCGGGCTGACCGGCAGCACCCTTCGACTGGTCGGCGGGCTGATCTTCGGCGGGCTCGTCATGCTCGTCGGCGCTGCGGGCATCGTCGAGGCGGTCCGGCCGGTCCGGTTCCACATCAACGTCGACGGCCTGACCGTCCGGACGGCCGGACTGAACCGGCTGCTGCCCTGGGCGGAGATCGACCACCTGGTCCTGGACCAGCAACCTCCGGTGCTGTCCGACAAGAGGATGCCATCGCCGCTGCTGCTGCTCGTACCCGCCGCCACGTCGGCCCTCGACGTTCCACTGACACACCGCAGCCCGTTGGACGACCGGCCCTGCCTGGTCCTGCTCGAAGTGCACGACGTTCGGGAGAAGACGGACCAGGTAGCCGACGCTCTCGCCCGGTACGGCGGCAGCCGTTTCACCGACCACCGACAGATCGTCCGGCAGCGTTTCGACTCAGCCGACTTCCCGATCGAAGCGCGCGGATACGACAGGGATGCCGTCGACGCCCTCGTGCAGAAGGGCCGGGAGGCGCTGCGGTCGGAGGATCACCTGCTGCGCCTCGAAACGAAGGTACAGGTGGAGCGGGCCCTGCTCGAGTTGCCGCTCGTCGCCCACGGCTACTACCGCGCCCGGGTCGACGCGTTCCTGCGGGACCTGTCCGCCGCGTTGGCACGGTTCGAGGAGAGCGACGAGGAGCCCGGTTGACGTGCCCGCACCCGCTCGCGGGCCCTTCGCACCGCCTACGGCTTGCGGGCGAGCAGTCCGACGAAGGTGTGGTAGGTGTCGGTCTGCTGCTGGGCGGGCGCGTCCGGGTTCGGACGCCACTCCGCCAGCGGCACCAGGCCCGGCTCCAGCAGCGTCAGCCCGTCGGCGAACGCGAGGATCTCCTCGTCGGTACGCCAGCGGCCGGTGCCGAGCGACTCGTTGAACACCCGCTCGACCTCGCGGGCCTTGCGGGAGCCCTCCGGATCCCGCTCGCCCGGGTCACGGAAGTGCGAGATCGCGACGTAGCTGCCGGACGGCAGCGCGTCGACCAGCGCCGCCGCCACCGATCGCGGGTCCTCGTCGTCGCCGATGTGGTGCAGGATCGCGAACAGCAGCAGCCCGATCGGGCGGTCGAAGTCGAGGAACCGGCGGACGTCCGGATCGTTGAGGATCTCCTGCGGTTCCCGAATGTCGGCCTGGATCACCGTCGCGGTGCCCTCCGCGGCGAGCAGCGCCCGCCCGTGCGCCAGGACGATCGGGTCGTTGTCCACGTACACGACGCGGGCGGCCGGGTTGTGCTCGATCGCGACCTCGTGCACGTTGCCCTGGGTGGGCAGCCCCGAGCCGATGTCGAGGAACTGGTCGATGCCCGCCTCGGTCACCAGGTAGCGGATCACCCGGCGGAGGAACGCCCGGTTCGCCTGACCGGCGGCCGGCCCGTCCGGCGTGATCCGCAGGGCGTGCTCGGCGACCTTCCGGTCGACCTCGAAGTTGTCCTTGCCGCCCAGGAAGTAGTCGTAGACCCGGGCCACGCTGGGGATGGTGACGTCGATTCCGGGCGGCGCGGCCTTGTCGCGGGTCACAGGCGTCTCCAGACTCTGTGGACGGTTCCGGGTGTTTTCGGGGAGTGTAGCGACCGTACGGGGTGGATGGTCGCCCCGTTTGGGACCGCTCCCAGCGGACCGGCCCGTCACCAGGGCGTTCATCGATCGACACGCCGCTGTCAGCGCAGCTCCGTCGCCCCGCAGGACCCGTCGTGACCATCCCGGTGTCCGCAGCGCCCACCGCCGGGCAGCCGCACGTCGCACCAGACCCGGTACCGCAGGTGCTGCGCGTCCTCCTCGCTGAGCGTCGTCTCACCGAAGTCGACGGCATCCAGATGCCCGAGCGACCGGGCGAGCGCAGCGGCCAGCTCGACGGCGGCGTCCCGGCTGGTCAGCGTGGTCGGCAGGTGGACGATCCAGCGCGGCTCAGTCATCGTGGCCGCGTCGCCGGCAGCCGTTGTGGCGGGACTGCCACTGCCGCAGCGCCTGGCGGACCCGCTCCGACTCGGTGCGCGCCGTGGTCAGCTCCCGGTGCAGGCGGTCCATCTCGTCGGCGACCCGGCACAGGTAGTCGTGCACCTGCGCCGGGTCCAGGCCACGCCAGCGGGTGTCGAAGACAGCGCTGCGTACCTGGTACGCCTGCATCCGATCCCCGGTCACGTAGATCACCACGCCACCGTCCCGGCCGCCACGGCCTCGTCGGGCAGCCCGGCCGCGGCGAGCGTCGCCCTCCCCCACCGGGCCAGCCGGCAGGGGTACGGGACGCGCTCGCTGCGGCACAGCGGCCCCTGCGGCCAGTGCTCGGGCACGTGTACGCGCACGGCCAGCGCGGCGACGAGCAGGTCCTCGTCGGTGACCGGGGTGAGGACGGGGAAGTCGGCGAGTACGGCGGACATCGGCAAACGCCTCCGGATCGGATCTCGTGGAGTGGCGCCGGGGCGGGCGGGGTCGACGGAAGCCGCGATCGGGGGACACGGTGCCGCCGGAGCCCGGCACCCGCCCCGGGCCATGCGCCGACCCTCAGTCCTTATCGGCAGAAGGCGCATGCCCTGATGATCGTGGCCGCAATGCATGTACCGCATACCCTCGGTCACCATTCCGAGACATGCCGCGATATGCACAGCGCGTATACCGGCCCGTTCCGGACCGGGTTGAATGGCTAGGCTCGACTTCGGACACAGGTTCTCCGCGAACGGCGAGGTTGCCGGTGACACCTGCGAACTGCCCCCGCTGCGGCGGGCGCCTGGCGCGTGACAACGACACGGGACGCTGCGCGCCCTGCCAGGCCGCCGAACGCGACCGCCTCAGCACGCCGCCCGCCGTACCCGACTCGTTCTGGGACCATGAACCGGTACGGACGGCGTTGGCCCGGCGGCATCTCGGGCAGGTGATCCGGGCGTACCGCCACCACCCGTACCACGGTCGGAACCCGTTGCCGCAGAGCGTCGTCGCGGGGTGGCTGGGGATCACGCAGGCGCAGTTGAGCCGGATCGAGAACGGCCCCGCCCTGGTGCATCTCGACCGGCTGGCGCACTGGGCGACCGTGCTCCGCATCCCGCCGGGATCTCTCTGGTTCGCAGTCGGCGCTGTGGCCGACGAGGTCCGCACAACACCAGACCTGGGCCGGCGAACCCTTCTGGCCGGCATCGCCGCGGTGTCGGCAGGAGCCGGACTGGTCGGGGTCGGTGAGCAGCCCCGGCCCCGGCGTATCGGCAGTGCGGACGTCTCTCGGCTGAACGCGGTCCTGGAGCTCTACCGGTCGGTCGACTACGAATGCGGTGGCGGCCTGCTCTATCGGGAGGTCGCGCGGTTCGCGGAGTCGGTGTACCGCATGCTCGACTGGTCGCACGGCCCCGGGCTGACACCCCGCTTGGTCGCGGCGGTCGCGGCGGCACGTCAACTGGCCGGCTGGACCGCGCTGGACGCCGGCCGGCACACGGACGCTCAGCGGCATTTCGCCGCCGGCGAGCGGGCCGCAATGTCCGCTGACGATGCCCCGCTGGCGGCCCTGATCCGCTACTCGCAGGCCAAGCAGCTACAGCACCTTCGGCACAACCAGGATGCTCTGGCCGCGCTGAGGCTGGCCCACTCAGAGCTGGGATCACGGGCGACCCCGGCGGTGACGGCGCTGCTCTGGGGCGCGGAGGCCGCTTCGACAGCCGCACTCGGCGACCACCGAAGCGCGCTGACCCTCCTCGGTCGCGCGAGTGATCAGTTCGAGCGTGTGGATCCCGAACGCGAGCCGACCTGGATGGCCTTCTACGACCGTGGCGAACTGCTAGCCCAGTACGGCCGCGTGTACCGCGACATGGCCCGGCAGGCCGGAACGCACGCGGCACAGGCGGTGCGGAGCGTCGAAGAGGCGATCGTCGCCTTCGGCCCGGCGAACGTCCGCAGCATGGTCCTGAACGAGGTCGGCTTGTGCAGCGCGCTCTTCCTCACCGATGAGCCCGAGCGGGCGGTCGCTGTCGGCACGCGCGTGATCGAGCAGTCGCGTGCGCTGAGTTCCAGTCGAGTGGTTGATCGAGTACTCAACCTGCGGCGCGATCTCGGACGGCACCGCCACCTTCCCGTCGTTGCCGAATTCGAACGGACACTCACCGCACGAGCTGCGGCCACGGCATGAGCGGACGGTTCTCGGAAGAAGCGATGACCCGCGCCATGCGGGAGATCGCCGGCGGCCTCGACGTGCCGGCCGACGACGCTCAGCTCCTGCGGCTGACCAACAACGCCGTGTTCGCGTTGCCGGCATCCGGGCTTGTCATCCGCATCGCGCGGACGTACCGGCTCCGGGACCGGGTGACGAAGGTCGTTCAGCTGGCGCGATGGTTCGCCGAGCTGGACGCGCCCACGATCCGGCTGGCGCCTGGCGTGAAGCAGCCAGTGGCGGTCGGTGACTTGGTTGCCTCGGTGTGGACTTACGTGCCACCCGCCGCGCCTACCCCGACGGTCGATGACCTCGGCTCGGCGCTGCGGCGGTTTCATGCGCTCAAACCCCCGCCCTTCCCGCTAGCCGCCTGGGATCCGATCGGGGATGCGCGTCGACGCCTGGCGGATGCCGACGGCTTGAGCGCAGAGGACCACGACTACTTGATGACGTGGTGCGACCGCTTGGAGCCGCAGGTCGCTGATCTCAACCAACGCGTGGAGCAGTCGCTCATCCACGGGGACGCACACGTCGGCAACCTGCTCCGGGATGCATCGGGCGGCACCCTGCTCTGCGACTTCGACGCCACTTGTCGTGGGCCTTGGCAGGTGGACCTGGCAGCGGTCGCTGTGGGCGAGGCCCGCTTCGGGAAGAGCGGGGCGCATCGGGCGCTCGCCGAGGCGTACGGGTACGACGTGATGTCCGACCGCAACTGGCCGCTTCTGCGGGAAGCCCGCGAACTCAAAATGATCGCTGCCGCCACTCCGCTTCTCGCGAGTTCGGCGAGCGTCGCGACCGAATTTGCCAAGCGATTGCAGTCAGTTTCCCAAGGCGACCACGGTCTACGTTGGAAGCCATTCGCCGATCTCGCCTGAGAGCCTCTCGGCGAGCGACTGCCGCCCGATGGGCAACGCGTCGACCTTCATCTTGAGGTGTCGATGATCCGACAGGCCATAGGACAAAGCTCCTGACACCTATCGCACCGGCTTCCGCCCGGCGTTCATCGCGATTAGCTTGCCACCGTGGGGGATCTTGAAAAGGGCATCTACGAACACCTGATCACGGAGAAGCTGGCGACGCAGCTCAGGCATGTCGATAGCGCCCTCGTCCGGGACGCGAAGCTGGATGCCGCCGACGCGCATGATGTCCTGGCTCGGCACATCGCGGGCCTCGCGCGCCGGGCGCTCCTCGGCGTCGGCGGCGGGGAGAACAAGCTGGCCCGGCAGGTCGACCTGGCGAACCGCATCGCCGCGCACATCGCTCAGGCCGAGCCCCGCGCCGTCACCGCCGACGACCAGGTGGCGGACGCCCAGCGTCTGCTGCACGCCATCGCCGCACCGCCCACCCCGCCGGCCGCACCGGTCTTCCCGATCCGCCCCTCGACACCGCTTTCCACCGGCGCGCTCCTGGTCAACGGCCGGCACCAGCCGCGCATCGGCCATGAGGTCAGCCACGAGATGGCGTCGGCGGACGAGGTGGACCTCCTCTGCGCCTTCATCAAGTGGCACGGTCTGCGCATCATCGAGCCCGCGATCACCGATCTGGTCGCCCGAGGCGGCCGGGTACGGGTCATCACGACCACGTACATGGGCGCCACCGATCAGCGGGCGCTCGATCGGCTCGCCGAGTTGGGTGCCGACATCAAGGTGTCCTACGAGACGCGGACCACCCGCCTGCACGCCAAGGCGTGGCTGTTCCGGCGGCACAACGGCACCACCACCGCGTACGTCGGTTCGTCGAACCTCTCCAAGGCCGCGCTCGTCGACGGCGTGGAGTGGAACGTCCGCATCTCGAATCTGGAGCAGCCGCACGTCATCGACACGTTCGAGGCGACGTTCGCGGACTACTGGAACGACTCGGCGTTTGAGACCTACGACCCGGCAACCGATGCCGAGCGCCTACGTGTCGCACTGCGCGGGGAACGCGCCGACGACGCCCCGACCGAGATCGCGAACCTGGACGTGCGGCCGTTCCCGTACCAGCAGGAGGTTCTTGACGACCTCGACGCCGAGCGTCTGGTCCACGGACGCTGGCGCAACCTGGTGGTGATGGCCACCGGTACCGGCAAGACGGTGATAGCGGCGCTCGACTACCGCCGGCTCCGGCGTGCGGGCCACGTCGACTCGCTGCTCTTCGTCGCGCATCAGGAGCAGATCCTGCGGCAGAGCCGGTCGGTGTTCCGCCAGGTCATGGGCGACGGAACCTTCGGCGAGACGCTTGTGGGTGGCGATCGGCCGCATGGGTGGAAGCACGTCTTCGCCTCGATCCAGTCGCTGCGCCGGCAGGAGATCGACCCCGGGGCGTACGACATGGTGATCGTCGACGAGTTCCACCACGCCGAGGCGGCCACGTACACGGCGTTGCTGGAGCGGCTTCGGCCGCGCGTACTCCTGGGTCTGACCGCGACCCCCGAGCGGAGCGACGGCCGCGACGTGCGCCGGTGGTTCGACGGCCGCGCGTCGGTGGAGTTGCACCTGTGGGAGGCCCTTGAACGGCAGTTGCTGGCGCCGTTTCAGTATTTCGGCCTGCACGACGACGTGGACCTGACACGGGTGCGGTGGAAGCGCGGGCAGGGGTACGACAAGGGCGAGCTGGACGGCGTCTACACCGGCAACGACGCTCGGGCACGGCTCATCCTGCACGCGGTCCGCCGCATCGCTGATGTCGGACGGATGCGCGCGCTCGGCTTCTGCGTGAGCATCGGCCACGCCGAGTTCATGGCCCACTTCTTCACCCGGCACGGTGTGCCGTCGGCGGCCGTGACATCGCAGGTCAACCGGCCAGAGCAGCACGTGCTGATCGACCGCTTCCGCAAGCGCGAGCTGAAGGTGCTCTTCACCGTCGACCTGTTCAACGAGGGCGTCGACCTGCCGATGGTCGACACCATCCTCATGCTGCGCCCCACCGAAAGCGCCACGATCTTCCTCCAGCAACTGGGCCGAGGTCTGCGGCTGGACGACGACAAGCCGTGCCTGACGGTGCTCGACTTCATCGGCGGCCAGCACGCGAACTTCCGGTTCGACATGCGCTGGCGTGCCCTCGCCGGGGTCAGCCGGCGGGCGGTCGAAGCCGCAGTCCGGGACGACTTCCCCTCGCTACCAAGCGGCTGCCACATCGAACTGGACCGGGTGGCGAAGGAGATCGTGCTCGCCAACCTCAAGTCGGCGCTGCCGACGTCGAAAAACGCGCTGGTGGCCGAGCTGCGGCAGCTCGGTGACGTGAGCCTGTCCGACTTCCTGCGCGAGACCGGCCTGGAAATCGAGGACGTCTACCGATCGGCGAGCATCGGTGGCTGGGCTGGGCTGCGGCGCCTCGCCGGTCTCGACCCGGCCGAAGGCGGCCCGGACGACCGTGACCTGAGCCGAGCCATCGGCCGGATGCTCCACACCGACGATGTCGATCGGCTGGACCTGATCGCTCAGCTCGCCGCAGGCCAGCGCCCCACCGCCGGGCGGCTGCTCGACATGCTGCACTTCAGCCTGTGGGGGCCGTCGGTGCCGCTGACCGAACGCGACGCCCGGCTCAAGCGGCTGTGGGCAGAACCGGCGCGCTGCGCCGAACTGCGGCAGGTAGTTGACGTGCTGCGTGACCGCATCCATCGGGTCACCGAGCCACCTACCCCGGGCCGGGTACCGCTGCGGGTACACGCCCGCTACAGCCGCAACGAGGCGTGCGCGGCCTTCGGCATGACCAACCCGGGCTCGCTGCGCGAGGGCGTGAAGTGGCTGCCCGACGAGCGCGCGGATCTGTTCTTCGTCACGCTCGTCAAGTCCGAGGAGCACTACTCGCCCACCACCATGTACGCCGACCGCGCTATCACGGACAGGCTGTTCCAGTGGGAGTCGCAGAGCACCACGTCATCGGGCTCGGCCACCGGGCAGCGGTACGTCAACCACGTCGTGCAGGGCTCGACGGTGCACCTGTTCGTCCGCGAGACCAAAATCGCCGACCGTGACCTGGGCGCACCGCCGTACCTGTACGCGGGTCCGATGACGTACCGGGAGCACAGCGGCGACCGGCCCATGCGGATCCTCTGGGAACTGCGGCAGCCGCTTCCCGCCGACATGTACGCCGCCGCGCGGGCGATAGCCGCCTGAGCTAGGAGGCTTCCGTCCGCTTGCCAAGTCAGGCGAACGGACGAGAGGCGTCGGCCTGCTCACGACGTCGGGCTGGCAGCACCCGAGACAACAGCACCGCCACCCCACCCGCGATCACCCCGACCATCGTGCCGGTGACCAGGCTCGACATCACCGTCGCGCCTCGCAACAACGCCTCCCGCGCCTCCGGCTCCAGCCCGGCCAGCCCTGGCGCGTCCATCCCCAGGGACGAATCCCAGAACACCTGATGCCCGGCCGCCAGGAACGCCCCGTACAGCGCCCCGACCACGACGAGCGTCAGGAACGGGCGCGGCGGCCGCCGCCAGAGCACGGCGACCACCCAGCACAGCGGCGGCACGACCGCCAGCAGCGCGGCCACGATCGTGCCCTCCGGCACCACGCCCAGGTCGTGCAGCGCCACGCGCGGGGCGGCCAGCGCGGCCAGCGCGACCAACGCCGGCCAGGGGAACCCGAGGGTACGGCGACCCGCGCTCATCGCGTCACCTCCGGCGAGGCCGAAGCCGACGTCGGTGCGGGAGCCGACACCGAGCCCGGCGCGGTCGAGCGCACGAACTTCAGCAGCGCGACGAACGCCAGGACGGCCGTCACCGCACCTCCGGCGAGGCGCACCCAGTGGCCGGCGACGAACTCGGCGGCGACCTGACGCAGGTACTCGGCGGAGTGCGTCCCGGGCGGGTCGACGAACATGATCTCGTTGCGCGGCCAGAAGAAGACGGCGGAGAACAGGAACTCGCAGACGACGAAGACGGCGGTGGCACCGGCGACCCACCAGCGCAGCCGACGGTCGCGCCAGGTGAGCAGCGTGGCGGCGACGCTGCTGAGGATCACCGACGCGCCGAGCGGCGGGAAGTAGTCGTGCGGGCCGCCGTGGACGAGGAACTCCCGGGCCCGGTCGAGCGAGGCGGGCGCGTCGTTGAAGATGTTCGGGTAGAGCATGACTGTCTCGGCGGCGACCCCGCCGAACGACATCATCGACGCCCAAACCATGATAATAAGGGCGAGCCAGGTCAGTCTTGTGCGTACCACGAGGGTTCTCCTCACGTTTCGGGGATGCCATCGACGCTAGGTCGGCAGTTCTCGACCGTCGTCCGCGTGGCCGCGCGACCGGGTGTCGCTTCTCGGCGTACGCCTCGGGGTCGTCCCTGACGCCTGCGGACGACAGCGGTGAGGGTCCGCGCGGACCTAGGCTCGAAGGCGTGCCCGACACCTCGCCCACCCGCGCCGACGTGCTGCTCGCGGCGGCCACGCTCGGCCTGGTCGTGGTGGCCGTGGCGGCCGACCAGCAGTCGCCCGGCGGCGCGGCGCTCGCGGTCGTGGTCGGCGCGGTGCTCGGCGGGCTGGTGCTGTGCGCGAGGCGGTGGCCGCTGCCGGCGCTGGTCGCGACGGCGGTCGTGATCCTCGGGTACTACGCGCTGGACCTGCCGCCCGTCGGGGTGGCCGCCCCTGCCGCCGCCGTCCTCTACCGGGTGTCCGAGCGCGGGCGTGTCGTCCCGGCCACCGTGGTCGCCGGGAGCCTGCTGGCCGTGTCGGTGGTCGCCCGGCTGGCCGAGGGGGACGACATCGCGGTGGTCGTCGGTACGGAACTCGGCTCCGAGGCGGCGTTGCTGCTCGCCGTCATCGCCCTGGGCGACGCGGTACGCAACCGGCGGTCGCTGCGGGCGGCCCTGGTCCGGCAGGCGGTCGCCGCAGACGAGGAGCGGCACCGGGAGGCAGCCCGTCAGGTCGAGGCGGAACGGCTGCGTATCGCCCGGGAGGTGCACGACACGCTCGGGCACACCATGTCGGTGATCACGTTGCAGTCGGCAGTCGCCCGGGAGGCGCTCGCCGACAGCGATCCGGCGCAGGCGGAGGACGCGCTCGCAGCAATCCGGTCGGTGAGCGGCAGCGCGATGGCGGAGTTGCGGGCGACGCTCGGCACGCTGCGCCGCGAGCCCGGGCCGCGGGAACCGGTCCCCGGCTTCGACCAGCTCCCGGCGCTCGTGGACGGCGTACGCCGGGGTGGACTGGCGGTCGACCTTCGGATCGAGGGTCCGGTGGACACGCTGCCGGCGGTGGTGGGCAGCACCGTCTACCGGGTCGTGCAGGAGGCGCTGACGAACGTCCTGCGGCATGCCGAGGCCACCCGGGTCACCGTGACGGTCCGCGCCACGCCCGGCCGGCTCGCGCTGGAGGTGGTGGACGACGGTCGCGGCGGTCCGCCCGCCGGGGACGGGACGGGCCAGGGCCTGCGCGGCATGGCCGAACGGGTAGCCCTGCTCGGCGGCACCGTCGAAACCGGCACCGTCCAAACCGGCGGCACCGGTGCGGGCGGCACCGCCGGTTTCCGGGTCTCGGTCCACCTGCCACTGACGGGAGTCGCCGCGTGAACCCGATCCGCGTCGTCCTCGTCGACGACCAGCACCTGGTCCGCACCGGTCTGCGCGCGCTGCTCGACCGCGCGCCGGACATCGAGGTGGTGGGCGAGGCCGGCGACGGCGGCAGCGGCCTCTCCGTGGTACGGGAGCAGCGGCCCGACATCGTGTTGATGGACGTCCGGATGCCCGGCGGGGACGGCCTGGCGGCGACCCGGCGGATCCTGACCGACCCGACGCTGGCCGGCGTGCAGGTGGTCATGCTCACCACGTTCGACGACGACGAGTACCTGTTCGAGGCGATCCGTGCCGGGGCCGCCGGTTTCCTGCTCAAGGACACCCCGCCCGACGCGCTGCGGGACGCGGTCCGGACCGTGGCTGGTGGCGACGCGCTGCTCTCCCCCGCCGTCACCCGGCGGGTGCTGGCCGCGGCGGCCCGTTCACCGGTGGCCGATCCGGGGCGGCTGGCCGGACTGACCGCCCGGGAACGGGACGTGCTGGCGCAGGTGGGCGCCGGACGGTCCAACACCGAGATCGGGCAGGCGTTGTTCCTCAGCCCGGACACCGCCCGCACCTACGTGAGCCGGCTGCTCCAGAAGCTGAACGCCCGCGACCGGGCGCAGCTCGTCGTCATCGCATACGAGAGCGGGCTGGTCCGCCCCGGCGAGGGCTGAGCCGCGCCGGGGCGGGTCACAGTCAGGCCGACGCCGCGTCCGCCGGTTCGGGTGCCGCGTGCCGGCCGCCGCCGTTGCGTCGTTCGTCGCCGTGCCCCGGCCACCACGCCTTATGGCCGATCAGCCCGGTCAGCGCCGGTACGAAGAACATCGACATGACGAACGCGGACAGCACGATCCCGATCGCCACCGCGAAGCCCATCTGCTGGAGGAACGAGATCGGCGCGAGCATCAGCACCCCGAACGTGCCGGCCAGGATCAGCCCTGCGGCGGCGACTGTCGGGCCGGCGTGTTCCACTCCGATCGCGGCGGCCTGGTGCGGTTCGTGGCCCTCGCGCGCCTCCTCCCGGAGCCGGGCGATCATCAGGATGTTGTAGTCGGTGCCGATCGCCACCACGAACAGATAGAGGATGATCGGCAGCTGGAACGTCACGCCCGGGTTGCCCTGGAGTCCCTGGAACACGTAGACGGTGGCGCCGAGCGTGGCGGCGAAGTTGAGGAGCACCGCGATCACCAGGTAGACCGGCGCGACGAGGCTGCGCAGCAGCAGCGCCAGGATGATCGCGATCAGGAGTGCGGCGACCGGCAGGATCACCGACAGGTCCCTGTTGTTCGCCGAGTTGATGTCCGCGAAGATCGCCGTGGTGCCGCCGACGAGTGCCTTGGTGCCCGGCGGAGCCGCCTCGTGCACCGCCTTTCGCAGGTCGTCGCGCACGAGCGTGATCGCCTCGTTGGACATCGGGTTCTCGTCGAGCAGCAGGTTGATCCGGACGACGCTCGGGTCGGTGGCGCTGCGCTCCGGCGGCTGCGCCTGCCCGACGCCCGGAGCGCGTGCCGACGCGGCGGCGAAGTCGTTCACCTGCTGCTCGGTGAGCCGGGTGCCGTTGCCGGTGGTCAGGTAGACCTCGGTGGGCGCGAGCGCCCCGGCGGCGAAGCCGCGCTGGAGGTCCTGGGCCGCCCGCGCCGACTCGGTGTCCTGCGGGAAGCCGGCCCCGAAGTCGTAGTCGGCCTTGTAGCCGAGCACCCCGGCGGCGAGCGCCACGAGCAGTGCGCCGGAGGCCGCTGCCACGATCGCCGGGCGGCGTCCGACGACCGCGCCGAGCCGCCGGGACAGGGTCGCCTTGGGCTGGCGCTGCCACGCCTTCGACGGCCAGAACACCCACCGGCCGAGCAGCGACACGAGCGCCGGGATCAGGGTCAGCGAGGTGACGAGCATGACGCCGACGGCGATGGCGAGCGCCGGACCGAGCGAACCGAAGAAGCCGAGCGAGGCGAGCAGCAGCACCAGGAACGCCACGATGACCGCACCGGCGGCGGACGTGATGACCTCGCCGACCCGCTGCACCGAGACGACCATCGCGGTGCGCTTGTCGTCGCCGGCGCGCAGCCGCTCGCGGTAGCGGAACAGCAGGAACAGGATGTAGTCGGTGCCGATGCCGAAGAGCACGATCAGCAGGATGGTCTGCAGGTCCTGGCTGACGTTGAGGTCGAACGCCTTGCCGGCGGCCGCGACCAGCCCGGTGGTGACGGACATGACGACGCTGATGACCACCACCGGCAGCAGCGCGGCGATCGGGCTGCGGAAGATGATCAGGATCAGCCCGATGATGAGGACGATGGTGGCGACGCCGACGACGGCGAACGCGTCGTTGAACGTGTCCTCGTTGTCGACGAAGCTCGCCACGTCCCCGGCCACCCCGGCGGTCAGGCCGCTGCCGGACAGGTCCGGCCCGAGGGCGGCGCGCAGGTCGCGTACCGCGTCGAGCAGGCCCGGGTCGTCGGGGCTGTCGGCGTCGAGACCGACGGTGACCACCTGCACCGACTTGTCCGGCGCGACGGCCTGCGGGCCGGTGAGGTAGCCGGAGGTCTGCGGGATGTTCCGGGCCTTGAGCGCGGTGGCGAGCTGCCCCACGCGCGCCTCGTCGGCCGGGGTAAGCGGCTTGCCGTCGCTGCGCTTGACCACGACTGTGGCGGTGGCGGTGGCGGCCTGCGGGAACGACTTCGCGCCCAACTCGGTGGCCTGCACCGACTCGTAGGAACGCGGCAGGAAGCTCTCCTGGTCCGCGGAGGTGATGTCGCTCAGCGAAGGACTGGCGGCGATGATCGCGATCGCGGCGACGACCCAGCCGCCGATCACCCACCAGGCCTTGCCCACGACGAATCTGCCCAGGCGCTCGAACATCGTTTCCCCCGTGTGTTCGGCTGTGTCGCACGCGATCCTACGCTGCGTGAGCAATCCCTTTCGGACGGCTCGCGGACTTTCGTCGATGATCCGGGCGGCCGAGCCGGTCTCCGTCCCGCCGGGCGACTACGGCAGCGACGCCGCCGCCTATTCCTGGGTGGCGACAGTGCGGGTGACGTACCGGAGATCCGGGGCGCGGTGGGCGAGTTGATCCACTGGCCGGTCTGCGCGATCTGGCTGCTCGGCGCGGTGCCCGGCCTGCTGATCGTCGCGGACACGGCGCGGCGACGACGCGCGTCCCGCCCGGCGGTCCTTACCGCCGCCGGAAACACATAGAGGCAGAAGCGATATGCCTCAGAGTCATGATTATGACTCTGAGGCATATCGCTCTCGACGGCATACGTCTTAAGCGAGGCTGGACCACCGAGCCCAGGCGCTCGACGACGGCTGGCGTCACCGCGACGGCTGCCCCGTCGGCGGCGGGCGCGACGAAAACCGGGCGGCGGAAGTGTCGGATGCGGCTCGTAGCCTGAGGCGGTCAACGACGACCACGGGAGGCGACGTGCTCGACCACTTCTCCGTAGCGGTGCGCGACCTGGCGGCCAGCGGCGCCTTCTACGACACGGTGCTGGCCCCGCTGGGCGGGCGGCGGCTGATGGAGCCCGGCCCGATCGGCTACGGCGTCGACGCGCCCGACTTCTGGGTGGAGCCCGCGCCGTCCGGCGCCACGCCGGTGCCCGTGCACATCGCGTTCACCGCGGCCGACCGCGCGACGGTGCGGGCGTTCCACGACGCGGCGGTGGCAGCGGGCGCGGAGGTCCTGCACGCGCCGAAGGAGTGGCCGGAATACCACGCCGGCTACTACGGCGCGTTCGTCCGCGACCCGGACGGCAACAACGTCGAGGCGGTCTGCCACCGCCCGGAGTGAGTCCGTTGTGCCGGCGAGGCAGGATGGACCGGTGGAGATCGAGCCGGTCGAGCACGCTCCGGTACGCGCCATCCGCCGGGCCTGGCTGGCGCAGCGCTGGCACGACCTGACGTTCCTGCACTGGGCGGTCCCGCCGGAGCGGGTGGTGCCGCTGCTGCCCGCAGGCACCCGGCCGGACACGTTCGAGGGGCTCACCTACGTCGGGCTGATCGGCTTCCGGATGGTCGGGCTGGGGCTCGGGCGAGGTCCGGGCGTGCCCTACTTCGGCACCTTCTGGGAGACGAACGTCCGGCTCTACTCCGTCGACGGCTCGGGGCGGCGCGCTGTCGTGTTCCGCTCGCTCGACGCGTCCCGGCTGGTGCCCGTGCTGGTGGCGCAGATGAGCCTGCGCCTGCCGTACAAGTGGTCGGCGATGCGGCTGGACCGCTCCGGTGACACGCTCACCTACCGATGCCGCCGCCGCTGGCCCGGTCCGTCCGGCGCGACCAGCCGGATGACGCTGCGTGTCGGCGCGCCGATCGCCGAGCCGACGCCGCTGGAACACTTCCTCACCGCGCGCTGGGGCCTGCACACCCGCGCGTACGGCAGCACCCGGCACGTGCCGAACTGGCATCCGCAGTGGCCGCTGCACCACGCCGAACTGCTCGACCTGGACGACGAACTGGTCACCGCCGGCGGCCTGCCCGCACCGGACGGGCCGCCGGTGAGCGTGCTCTACTCCCCCGGCGTACCTGTCGTCTTCGGCAGCCCCACGTCGGTCGGGTGACGGCCGGCCGACACGCGGGGCGCACCGATCAGAGTCAGCGCAACGGGTCGTGGGTGCCGTGCGGCACGTCGGGACGGCATCGGCGTACCCGGTCGGCGGCCATCCGACCGCCCACCGCCAGCCCGTACCGCTCCACCGCGGCCAGCCCGTACGCGCTGCACGTGGGCGTGTAGCGACAGGTCGCCGGCCAGCGGTGCGACAGCCAGCGCCGGTAACCGAGGATGGCGGCCCGGCCGGCGCGATCCACGGCGGGCCGCCCGACGACGCCCGCGGTCACCGAACCGAGGGTGAGCAGCATCGAGAAGAGGCCCAGGTCGCAGCAGCCCGGACCGTCACAGGTGGGCACGTCGCAGTTGCACCAGTCCCGGCTCTTCTTTTTCTTGTGGTGCCGCTTCCGGAAGATCACCACGCCATGATGCGACACGCTCGCCAGTGTCGATGAGGCGACCGGATCGGGTCCGGTGTGATCGGGTCGGCGGTCGGCCGGGAACCTAGCGTCGAAGGCGTCACCAGGAAGGAACATCGGGTGCTGGATCGGCTCAACGCCGCGCTGGACCACCTCGAACAGCGGCTCGACCAGCCGCTCGACGTGGCCGCGCTGGCCCGGATCGCGGGCGTGTCGGAACACCACTTCGGCCGGCTGTTCTCGGCGCTGGCCGGGCTGCCGCTGTCGGAGTACGTGCGCCGTCGCCGGATGACGCTGGCGGGCGCCGACGTGCTCGCCGGCCGGGAGTCGCTGCTCGACGTGGCGGTCCGCTGGGGGTACGGCTCGAACGAGGCGTTCGCCCGCGCGTTCCGGGCCGTGCACGGCGTCGGGCCGACGCAGGCCCGGCAGGCCGGTGCGGTGCTGCGGTCCCAGCCCCGGCTGTCCTTCCGGCTCGTCGTCGAAGGGAACACCAGCATGGACTACCGGATCGTGACCAAGGACGCCTTCCGGCTCGCCGGGTTGACGGCGCGGGTGCCGCTCGTGCACGAGGGGATGAACCCGCACATCGTGGCGTTCGTCAGGGGCATCGACCCGGTCACCGTCCGCCGCATCGAGGCGCTGTCCGACCAGGAGCCGCGCGGGATCGTCAACGTCAGCGCCGAGCTGGCCGGTGCCCGCGACGAGGGCGCCGAGCTGGACTACTGGTACGCGGCGGTGACCGGCGCGGACGTGCCGGACGACCTGCGCAGCCTGCCGGTCGAGGCCGGCGACTGGGCGGTGTTCTCCAGTTCCGGGGCGTTCCCGGTGGCGGTGCAGCACCTGTGGCGGGCGGTGTTCACGTCGTGGTTCCCGTCCAACCCGTACGAGACCAGGCCGGGGCCGGAGATCTCCCGGGTCCGGGTCGCCGAGAACGGTGGCACCGCCGACGCGGAGCTGTGGATCCCGGTGCGCCGGGTCTAGAGGCACGCCACCGCCGCCGCTCGCGCCAGCGCGGCCGGCACGTCGTGTACGTGGTACGGGTGCTCGCTCGGCTCGATCGCGGCGAGGAACATCGCGTACACGGCGGCCAGCCGCAGCGGCGCGACCGGCCGGAGCAGGTCGACGGCCCGGTGCGGGTCGCTGCCGGGCACGTCGGCCCGCCACCGCCGCGCCCACGCGTCGACCAGCCGGGCGGCGGCGTCCGCGTCGACGTCCTCGGTGAGGCGCAGAATGTCCAAGGCGGGGTGGCCGACGAACGAGTCCGCCCAGTCGATCACCGTCCGGCGCCGGTCGTCGCCGCGCACGTTGCCGGGGTGCAGGTCGCCGTGCACGAGCGTGTCGGGCAGGCCGCAGTCGCCGACCTGCCGCAACCGCCGATCGAGCCCGTCGAGCAGACCGGCGGCGGCCGACACGTCGTGCCCGTCGGGCAGACCGGCGGCGGCCGACACGTCGTGCCCGGCGAGCCGTTCCCGGATCCAGCCCGCGAGCCCCGCCCCGCGCAGGTCGGGCACCCCGGCCGCGACCAGTTCGTCGACGACCCCGCACGCCCGCAGTTGCACCGAGTGATGCTCCGCCGCGACGGCGGCCCGCTCCCGTTCCCCGGCCCCGTACCGGTCCTCCCCCGGCACGTCCGCCAGCAGCATCCGCCCCTCCCGATCGGCGGCG
Organism: Micromonospora sp. SYSU B005; assembly: GCF_055362685.1. NCBI lineage: Bacteria > Bacillati > Actinomycetota > Actinomycetes > Micromonosporales > Micromonosporaceae > Micromonospora > Micromonospora sp. SYSU B005. Next base: position 141,422 of record NZ_JAXCFU010000008.1, read on the forward strand.
AGCACCACCGGCCCGTTGACCAAGGAGTTCGTGTCACCAGGGAGATCGACACCGACACCAACTCCTTGATCACCGGGGAAGGCCAGGACCATGGGCTCGTGGCGGGAGAACGGGGGGAGCTGCTTCAGCCACGCCGGCCCCTGGGTGGTGTCCAGGCGCCAGATGGCGGAGAGGTTCCAGGTGCGCTGCTGCGCCACCGCCGTCACCCGGCGGCCGAGCCGGCTCAGCTCGCCGGTCGCCCATGCGACGCTGCGGGCCGGACCGCCGGCGTCCGCCCACGGCTGGCGCAGCGGGTGCGGCGCCAGGTCCACGGTCGCCGGTTCCAGGGGTACGGCGGGCGCGTCGACTGCTTGCGCCAGGTAGCGGACGTGGCCGCCGGGAGGCGCGGGACGGTCGGCGTCGAGCAGCCGCAGCACCGCGACCTCCAGCCCGTGGCTCTGCCGGACCGTGTCGACGATCGAGTGGACCTCCTGCCACCACGGCTCCGGTACGCCGAACGGCGGCAGCGCGCCGAGCGGGCGGCCGGCGGCGTCGAGCAGGACCAGCGTGACGGTGCGGGACACGGCCGGACGGTATCCGGGCACCCCTACGGGAGGCGAGCGGATTGATCCGGGTCCGGTGCGGGACCGGACCCGGATGCCCCGCGCACCGGCGGGCGGAACGCTGAGGCGATGAGCCTCATCGATTCCCGTACACGCCCGTACCAGTGGGTGCGCCCGGTCGCCGTGGCGTCGGCGGCGCTGCTGCTCGGCTACGGCCTGCTGCGCCTGCTCGACCGCCTGGACGGGCACAGCGACAAGGGCGCCTGGGCCTGGAACACCGGGCACACCCTGTTCCTGCTCGGCGTGCTCGGTTTCGCCGCGCTGATCGTCGGGCTGCACGGCCTGCTGCGTACCCGGTCGCCGCGGTTGCGGACGCTCGACGACGTGGCCGCGCCGGCCGGCCTGGTCGGCGCCGCCGCCTTCGTCTGGGTGATCCTCGGTGACCTGTTCCCGCGCTTCGCCGACGCGGTGCCCACGCCCGGCCTGGTGCTGTACGGCGGACCGCTGCTGTTCGAGGTCGGCCTGCTGGTGCTGCTGTACCGGGCGGCGGCGGCCCGGCTGCTGCCGGTGTGGGCGCCGGTACTGGTGCTCGCCGGGTTCCTGGCGATCGCGGTGAACCTCGACCTGCTGCCCGTGGGCGCCACGCTGGTGCTGGCCGGGCTGCTGCCGCTGCGCGTCACGCCCCGCCCGGTGGCCTGACCGCCGTCAGCGCCAGACGGTCCGGCGGAACCCCTTGTGACCGGCGCACACGTCGCGCTGCCCGCCGCTGCGGCTGACCGCGCCGTCACGGCACTGCACCAGCCAGCCGCGGTCGGACCAGAACCCCGGTACGCACTCGAACCAGTCGCACACCCCGGCAGCCGGCCGGCGAATGCGCTGGCCGCCGCAGAAGTCGTACCCGAAGGGGTTCGCCGGGGCGCCGCAGCGGCGCTCGACCGGCGGCTGCGGCGTGCCGCGCGACGGCGCGGGACGGGCGCGGGACGGCTCGGGGCTCGTGGTGGGCCGGACCTGGACGGCGGGTGCGACGTGCTGCGGTGGGGCGGGGGTGACGCTGGCAGCCGGCGTCGCGGCGGCGGCCCGCTCCGAGCCGGCCCGGGTGGGCGGGTTGGACTCGATGAGCATCGCCGGCACGATCAGCGCGAGCGCCGCGCCGACCGCCACCGTGCGCCGGCCGCCGGGCACCAGCGCGGTGACGCGGGCCTGGGCGGGGGTGAGCACAGCGGGGCGTTCGGGCCGTGCCGCGGTGTGCTCCGCGATCAGCTCGTCCAGCTCGGCCACTACCGCCGCGCGCTGCTCGATCGCGTCGGCGAACGCCAGCGTGAGCGTGAACCGGAAGTCGGCCGCCGCGCCGGTGGGCAGCAGCAACCCGGAGGTACGCCGCCGGTCCAGCACCTGGATCAGGGTGACCGGTGCGCCGGGGTCGTGGGACAGGCCGGTCATCCGGCCGTACGCCCAGTCGCGCCGGCCGCGCCCGCCGAGCAGCACCAGGCGCCGGTTGGTGAGCACGGCGAGCCCGGCGTCGACCACCTTGACGCCCTCGGGGCGCCGTGGACGCAGCACGGGTGGGTCGGGGTCGACTGTCAGTTCGGGGGCGGGCAGCACCGCGGTGTGCCGTACCTCGACCAGTTGCGCGGCCGGGAGCGTCCAGAAGACCACCTCGCCGGGGGCAAGCTCCATCGGCAGGCCGACGCCCGCCTGGGTCGAGCCGTGGAAGGACACCGCGAGCGTACGCAGGCGGCGCAGCTCGTCGTCGCGGCGTCGCCACGCCTCGTCGGCGGCGCGGAAGGCCCGCCGTCGCCGCTCGTTCTGCCGGTGCGCCCACCGGTACCGCCATGTGGAACCCGTCGAATCAGTCTTCGCCACGCCGACTCCTCCGCCGCGCGAGCCCACCAATCGGGGTGTCATTCATGTCAACGACGCGGGATGGGTACCAAGACACGCGAAAGTCGCCAATTAGACCGATCGGCTGATTGACCTACACAATCGGCGGAAACTCGCGCGTCGATTCACGTTCCGTGGCACCGGCTCCGGGCGGTCCCGCTTCGTCATGCGCGCGCGGGGGCACGTCGGTAACGTCAGCCGCAACGGCGGGGCGGAGCGCGGCCCCGGGCGGCGAGGAGGTGCACCGGTGGGCGACCCGGCCGTGGTGGTGGGTGTGGACATCGGCACCACCAGCTCCAAGGCCGTCGCGTTCGACACCACAGGCCGGCAACTGGCCAGCCACTCGATCGGCTACCCGCTGGAGGAGCCGAACCCGGGCTGGGCCGAGCAGGATCCGGACCTCATTCATCAAGCCGTGCTCGGCGTGATCCGCGCGGTCGTGGACGAGCTGCGCGTACCGGTGGCCGGCCTGTCGTTCAGCACCGCCATGCACAGCCTGATCGGGCTGGACGCCGACGGCACCCCGCTGACCCCGTCGATCACCTGGGCCGACTCGCGGGCCAGCGCGCAGGCCGAACGCCTGCGGGCCGCGCCGTCCGGGCTCGCCCTGCACCGGCGCACCGGCACCCCGGTGCACCCGATGGCGCCGCTGCCCAAGCTGGTGTGGTTCGCCGAGCAGGAACCGAAACTGCACGAGCGGGTCGCGCACTGGGTCGGCATCAAGGATCTGGTGCTGCGGCGGCTCGCCGACGCGCTCGTCACCGACCACTCGGTCGCGTCCGCCACCGGCCTGATGGACATCCACAAGCTGGCCTGGGACGCCGAGGCGCTGCGCATCGCCGGCATCACCGAGGAGCAGCTTCCCCAGCTCGTACCCACCACCTACGTGCTGCCCGGGCTCACCCCGGAGGCGGCGCGGGCCACCGGGCTGCCGGCGGACACCCCGCTCGTGGTGGGCGCCGGGGACGGGCCACTGGCGAACCTGGGCCTCGGCGCGGTCCGCCCCGGCGTGGTGGCCTGCTCGATCGGCACCAGCGGCGCGATGCGGGTGATGGTGGAACGCCCCGGCGTGGACCCGCTCGGCGGCGTCTTCTGCTACGCGCTCACCGAGGACCGCTGGGTGGTCGGCGGCGCGATCAACAACGGCGGGATCGTGCTCCAGTGGGCGAACGACGCGCTCGCCCCCGAGCTGGGCGAGCACGCCGAGGAGGAACTGCTCGCCCTGGCCGCCACCGCGCCGGTCGGCTCCGGCGGGCTGATCATGCTGCCGTACCTGCTGAGCGAGCGGGCACCGCACTGGAGCGCGCTGCCGCGCGGCGCGTACGTCGGGCTGACCCACGGCCACGGCCGGCCGCACCTGGTCCGGGCCGCGCTGGAGGGCGTCTGCCAGCAGCTCGCCCTGGTCCTCGCCTCGGTCCGGGCCGCCGGGAACGAGGTACGCGAGGTCCGCGCCAGCGGCGGCTTCGCCCGCAGCGCGCTGTGGCGGCAGATCCTCGCCGACGCGCTCGGCATGCCGGTGCGGTTCCCCGCCGGGCACGAGGGGTCCGGCTTCGGCGCGGCGCTGCTCGGCATGCAGGCGCTCGGCCTGATCGAATCGATCGAGGTCGCCGCCGACCTGGTCCGGATCGAGGAGACGGTCCGCCCCGATCCCGCCTCCGCCGCCACGTACGCGGCGCTGCTCCCCCTCTTCTCCGAGCTGTACGACGCCCTCGTACCCACGTTCGCGTCCCTGCGGCGGATGGCGCCGAGCCTGCCGCCGGAACCGCCACCCACCGCACCACCCCGCTGACGACCGAAGGGCGTGATAGCCGTGGTCACACTGCTCGCCGCACCCGCGGAACCGCTCACGAACGCCGGTGACACCCAGCTCGTCCTCGCGGCCCTGCTCGGCATCGCCGCGGTGGTGCTGCTCATCGCGTGGGGCAAGGTGCACCCGTTCCTCGCGCTGATCCTCGGCGCGGCGGTGCTCGGCGTGGTCGCCGCCGTACCCGTCGACAAGATCGTCACGTCGTTCAGCGGCGGCGTCGGCTCCACTGTGGGCGGGGTGGGCCTGCTGATCGCGCTCGGCGCGATGATCGGCGGCCTGCTGGCCGAGTCCGGCGGAGCGGACGGCATCGTGGAACGGGTGGTCGGCCGGGTCTCCGGAACCGCGCTGCCCTGGGCGATGGCCGGTGTGGCCGCGCTCATCGGCCTGCCGCTGTTCTTCGAGGTCGGTGTGGTGCTGCTGGTGCCGATCGTGCTGCTCGTCTCGCTGCGGGTGAACGTGCCGCTGATGAAGATCGGCATTCCCGCGCTCGCCGGCCTGTCGGTGCTGCACGGCCTGGTGCCGCCGCACCCCGGCCCGCTGGTGGCGATCGACGCGCTCGGCGCGAACCTCGGTCAGACGCTCGCCCTGGGCCTGCTGGTGGCGATCCCCACGGTGATCATCGCCGGTCCGGTCTTCGGCAACTTCATCTCCCGGTACGTGCCGGCCACCGCACCGGCCGAGCTGCTGCCGACCCGGCGCGACGCGGCCGTCGACCGCAGCCCCACCCGACCCGGTGACGGCCGGCTCGACGCCGACGGCGACCTGGTCACCGAGGACGACCTGGTCAACCCGGGCGCCGGGCGGCCCGGCGGCGCGATCGACGAGCCGGTCGGACGGCGCTCGCGCCGGTCCCCGGCGCTCTGGGCGGCGGTGGTGACGGTGCTGTTGCCGGTGGTGCTGATGCTGCTGCGGGCGATCGGCGAACTGACGCTCGGCGAGGACACCACCGGCCGCAAGGCGCTGGACATCGTCGGCACCCCGATCATCGCCCTGCTGGCGGGCGTCATCTTCGCGATGATCTTCCTGGGCTACCGGTCCGGCTTCAGCCGTGCCCAGGTCTCCGGTTTCCTCGGCGGCTCGCTGCCGCCGATCGCCGGCATCCTGCTGATCGTCGCCGCCGGTGGCGGCTTCAAGCAGGTGCTGGTCGACGCCGGCGTGGGCGACCTGGTCGCGAACGCCGCCGACGGCGCGAACCTCTCGCCGCTGCTGCTCGGCTGGCTGGTGGCGGTCGGCATCCGGGTCGCCACCGGCTCGGCCACCGTCGCCACCATCACCGCCGCCGGCATCGTCGCGCCGCTGGCCGACACGCTCGCCGCCCCCGAGGTGGCGCTGCTGGCGCTGGCCGTCGGCTGCGGGTCGCTGTTCTTCTCCCACGTCAACGACGCCGGCTTCTGGCTGGTGAAGGAGTACTTCGGGTTGACCGTCGGGCAGACCATCAAGAGCTGGTCGGTGATGGAGACCATCATCTCGGTGGTGGGCTTCCTCGGCGTCCTGCTGCTCGACGTCTTCATCTAGCGACGGTCAGGGAGCCTCGACGCCGGAGATGCGGAACTTGTGCACCTCGGCGCCGAGGATGTCCGTCACCTGCTCGGCCTCCGGGCCGGAGCCCCGGAACGCCAGCAACTGCTCGTCGGACTCCCACCGCTCGTAGACGTTGATCCGGCCCGGCTCGACCAGGTCGGCGCTGACCGCGAAGTCGACGCAGCCGGGCGCGTCCCGGGCCGCGCGGACGGCGGCCTCGCAGGACGCCAGGTAGGCGTCCCGCCGGGCCGGATCGACGTAGAGGGTGCCGGCGACGATGAGCATGCCGGCCATCCTGCCACCCGCTCCCGGTCAGGACCGGGTGATCGCGTTGGCGTGGATCGCCTCGTTCAGGTACGCGGCCATCCCGGGACGCAGCGTCTCGAAGTACGCGGTGAACCGCGGATCCGCCACGTACATGTCGGCCAGGCCGGTGTGGATCTCGTACGAGCAGTCGTACCACCACTTCGTGATGAGCTGCCGGTGCTCCTCGGCCAGCGCCATCGCCTCCGGGCCGTCAGCCGGCGCGCCCGAGTCCATGAGCGCAGCGAACCGCCGCCCCCAGTCCTCGTTCTCCGCCTTGTTGCGCAGCCAGTCCTCCTTCGAGTAGCGGCCCGCGCGCTCCTGCGACTGCCGGTACGCCTCGGTGCCGCCCCAGCGCTGCTCCGCCTCCTCGGCGTGCTCGTCCGGGTCGAAGTCCCCGAACACCTCGAACCGCTCCTCCGGCGTCAACTGGATCCCCAACGTCCTCGCCTCCATCGCGTGTTCGATCGCCGCGACCATCTCCTGGAGCTTCCCGATCCGCCCGGACAGCAACTCGTGCTGCCGACGCAGGTGCGCCACCGGGTCGGCGTCCGGATCGTCCAGGATCTCGGCGATCTCCTCCAGCGGGAACCCCAGCTCGCGGTAGTAGCGGATGAGCTGCAACCGGTCCAGGTCCGCCTCGTCGTAGCGGCGGTAGCCCGCCGCCGTGCGCCCGCTGGGCCGCAGCAGCCCGATCTCGTCGTAGTGGTGCAGCGTCCGGACCGTCACCCGGGCCGCCCGCGCCACCTGCCCCACCGTGTACGCCATGGTTCCCTCCCTTCCGCGACCAAGGCTGCCGCCTTCCGCTGCGTGAGGGTCAAGGCGGAAACACGACGACGCCCCCGACCATGATCGGCCGGGGGCGTCGTCGGTGCGGTCAGTTGGTGACCTTCTCCTTCTCCGGGGCGGCGAAGGTCGCGTTTGCCGGAGTGCGGAAGGCGTGCACCAGGCCGGCGGCCGAGAGCAGCAGGAGCAGGCCCGCGCCGAGGTACAGGGCCAGGGCGCCCTGCTCGGCCTTGCGGCCGAACTCGCTGAAGCCGTACGAGGTGAGCAGCAGGCCGCGCAGCGTCTCGCCCTTGAACACGGTCTCCCGCTGGGCGCTCACCTCGGCGAGCTGCTTCTGCAGGTCGGCCAGGTTGGCGGCGTTGCTCTGCTCGGCCTGGGCCACCTGCTCGCGCAGCGCGCTCTGCGGCTCGCCCAGGTCGGCGTAGGTCTTGCCACCGGCCATGTTCTTCAGGTGCAGGCCGATGTACTCGTTGGCGTAGCACTCGGCCTGCTTGCCGGTGGTCATCTTCTGGCCGGCGTACTCGCGCAGGCAGTCCGACTTCTTCTCCTCGTCGGAGAGCTTGTCCGCCGGGGTGAAGGTGATGTGCTGCGCGCCGAGCTGGTCGCGTACGTAGTCGTTGGCGAAGTTGGCGTTCGTCGTCAGGACGACGCCGACGACGAGCAGCAGGACCGCCAGGCCCAGCCCACCGATGCTGAACAGCAGGTCGAGAGTCCGTCGCTTCATATCAAGCTCCCGTGTGGAGGGTGTGTTCGTCTTGTTGACGAGAACCATAATGGCGGTGGCGGACCGCAGATGAGCAGGGTCGAATCCCCTGTCCCGTCCGGGACCTTCGGCCCCCGTGGCCCCGGGCCGGTCAGCGCCCGGCGTCCGCTCCGGACAACGCGGGAAGCAGGTCCGTCAGGGCGGCCGGACGGCCGTACCGCCAGCCCTGACCCTGCCGGCAGCCGATCGCGGTGACCGCCGCGTGCTGTGCGACGGTCTCCACCCCCTCGGCGACCACGGCCAGGTCGAACGCGCCGGCCAGCCGGTTCACCATCTCGACTGTGGCGTACGCGCGGGCGTCGCCGGCGTCCAGCCGGGACACGAACGACCTGTCGATCTTCAGCTCGGTGGCCGGGATGCGGTGCAGATAGCTCAGCGACGAGTAACCGGTGCCGAAGTCGTCGATGGCGATGCGGATGCCGAGGTCACGTAGCTGGGACAGCCGGTCGAGCACCGACTCGCTGCCTTCGATCAGCGCCGACTCGGTCAGTTCCAGGGTGAGCGCGCGGGGCGGCAGACCGGCCGCGCCGACCGCGCCGGTGACGGTGGCGATCAGGTCCGGCCGGCACAGGTGGGCGGCGGCGATGTTCACCGCCACGGTCACGTCGGGCGCGTGCTCGCGCCAGGTGGCCGCCGCCCGGCACGCCTCGTGGATGACCCACCTGTCGATGGCCACGATCAGCCCGGTCTCCTCGGCCAGTGGCAGGAACCGCGCCGGGGTCAGCACGCCCAGCCGGGGATGCCGCCAGCGCACCAGCGCCTCCGCGCTGCGTACCGTGCCGGTGTCCAGGTCGACGATGGGCTGGAACTCCATCAGCAACTGGCCCTCGTCCACCGCGCGGCGCAGGTCGGCGATCAGCTCGGCCCGGCTGACCGCCGACTCGCGCAGTTCCGGCGTGCACGTGCGGTACGCGGCCTTGCCGGCGGCCTTCGCCGCGTACATGGCGATGTCGGCGTCGCGGAGCAGGTCGGTGTGCGAGGTGTGCTGCGGCCCGTACTCGGCGATGCCGATGCTCGCCGACGGGTGGACGCCGAGGTCCTCCTCGCCCGGCAGCGGTTCCAGGGCGGCCAGGAGCCGGACCGCGAGCCGCTCCGGTGACACCTGACGTTCCCCGGCCACCAGCACCGCGAACTCGTCGCCGCCGAGCCGGGCGATCATCCCGTCCGGGCCGACCGCGTCCCGCATGCGTTCCGCGGTGGCGGTGAGCAGCCGGTCCCCGGCGGCGTGCCCGAACCTGTCGTTCACCTGCTTGAAGCCGTCCAGGTCGAGCAGCACCACGGCGACCGGGCCGCCGGCGCGCAACGCCCGCCGCAGCCGCCGGACGAACGTCAGCCGGTTGGGCAGGCCGGTGAGCTGGTCGGAGTACGCGAGCCGGCGCAGCCGGCCGACCAGCCGCAGGTTCTCGTTCGCGGCCAGCCCCTGGCGCAGCGCCAGCACCCCGAGCAGGCCCATCATGCCGACGAAGACCACCTGCGGGGTCTGCCCGCTGGGCTGCCGGGACAGCAGGACCGCGACGATCGCGCCGCCCACCGGCAGGTACGGCAAGGCGACCCGCCACCACGGCGGCAGCGGCGAGTCGACCAGGTCGTCCTCGCCGTCCCCGTCGGACGGAGGCGGATAGCGGGTGGCCAGGCCGACCAGCAGGTAGCTCAGCGGCCAGCAGACGTCGACCGGGTGCCCGGGCGTGTAGTCGCCGCGTGCGACCAGCGAGACGTAGACGGCGTCCGCGCCGGACCGGATCGCCAGGCCCGCACCGATCACGGTGAGCGCCCGCCACATCGGCCGGCCCGGACCGGCCACCGCCACCAGGATGGTGAGCTGCATCAGGTCGAACATCGGGTAGAGCAGCCCGAACGTCCGCATCGGGTCGGCCAGCTCGGCGTCGGTGATGCGGTGGAACACCACCACCCAGCCGATCGGGATGAGGGCCAGCCCGACGATCACCCCGTCGAGCAGGGTGCGGGCCCGGCCGATCACGCTGCGCGGGCCGGTGCGGGAGCACAGCAGCGCGCCGGTGCCGGTGACGATGCCGGCGGCGAACAGGCCCGCCACCAGCGGAGTGTGAGGCAGGCCGAGCCCGCCGAGCCGTTCCACTGTCCACACCGCGCGGCCGAGCGCGGCGAGCACCATGGTGGCGGCGAGCAGTTCCCAGAACCGGCGCAGCACGGCCGGCTGCCGTCGCGCCGCGCCGACGCAGAGCACCGCCGCCCAGCTCGACACCGCCATCGCGCCGACGTCGCTCACCAGCGCCGCGCCCGGCAGCCGGGCGGCCAGCCAGGCCATCTCCCCGAGTACGACGACAGCGGCCGCGACAAGTCCGACACGGCCGACGAGCGGATGACGGGCCGGCGCCGCGGCGGCGAGGCTCACGTCGTGCTGGGATACAACGATGCGCTCCGGCTCTCTTCCAGACGTGCACCCTCGACGACGAGGACCGGACGACGGACGGCGCAAGCCTAGCCAGCGCCGGGGACTGCCGCCAGAGTCGACGACTGTCGGTCAGCGGACCGCAGGCGGGTGCCGGTAGAGGGAGACCAGCACGCCGTAGCGCGGCTGCCCCGGCGGCGCCTCCTCGGCCTCACCGACCAGTTCGTCCAGCGTGGATCGCAGACGCTGGGCCTGGGCCGGCGTGAGCCGCAGGTGTCGCAGGTGCACGAGCGGGTCGGTGTCACCGGCGAGTTCCTCGGCGTACGCCCCGAGCAGCGCGGCGGTGGCACTCGCGTCGGTGTCGGCGCCGACGAGGCGGCGGAACGTGCGTTCGTGGTAGCGCTCGGTGCCGCCCCGGACCTGGCGGCTGTGTGCCGGGCGGACCATGCCGGCCTCGGTCAGCACCGCCAGGTGGTGGGCCACAGTGCCCTTCGCCGCGCCGAGACGGGCGGCGAGCCGGCTGAGCGTGGCGGGACCGGCTCCGAGCGCGAACAGCAGCCGGTGCCGGAACGGGTGGGCCAGCGCCTTGAACTGGGCCGGGTCGCGGATCTCCAGCGGATCGTCGGTCACCGCGAAAGCGTCTAGTTCTCTTGACGCTTTTGTCAACCGGCTGCTCTACTTCTCGCCCACCACGAGAACGGGGACTCGATGGATCCGGACCAGATCACCGCCATCGTCGAACGGGCCGCCGCCCTGGTCGCCGACGAGTACGTCCTGCCCGACGTCGCCGACCGGATCGCCGGCCGGCTGCGCGAGCGCCTGGGCGCCGGCGCGTACGCCGAGGCGGGCGACGCCGCCACGCTCGGCGCGCTCGTCACCGCCGACCTCCAGTCGGCCAACCGCGACCTGCACCTGCGGCTCAAGCATCACGAGCAGCCGCTGTCCGACGAGGCCGACGACCCGACCGGGGCACACTTCGCGCGCCTCGCCGCGCTCGGCATGGGCGGCGTGACCCGGGTGCAGCGGCTACCGGGAAACGTCGGGCTGCTGGAGATCCAGCCGTACGTGTTCCCGCCCGACCTGGCCGGCGACGCGCTGACCGCCGCGCTGCGGCTGCTCGCCGGCACCGACGCGCTCCTGCTCGACCTGCGCGGCACCGAGGGCGGCAGCCCGGACGGGGTGGCACTGATCTGCGGCTGGTTCTTCGCCGAGCCGACGCACCTGCACACCATGCACGAACGCTCCGGCGCCACCCGCCAGTTCTGGAGCGCCGCCTGTCTGCCGGTCCCCCGGTACGCCCCGGAGAAGCCGGTGCACGTGCTCGCCGGTCCGGTCACGTTCTCCGGCGGCGAGGAACTGGCGTACGACCTTCAGCAGTTCGGCCGGGCCACAGTGGTCGGTGAGCCCACCCGGGGTGGCGCGCATCCCCGCGTCGGGCACCGGCTGCACCCCCACCTGGAACTGACGGTGCCGGTGGCCCGGCCCGTGCACGCGGCGAGCGGAACCAACTGGGAGGGCTGCGGCGTCGCCCCGGACGTCGAGACCCCGGCCGACCGGGCACACGACGTCGCGTACCGCCGGAGCCTGGAGGCGCTGCTGGCGGCGGACCCGGACCGGCCGACGGCGGCCGAGGCACGGACGGCCCTCGCCGCCCTGGACTGAGCCGCGCGGGTCAGGACCAGTCCTCCGCCGGGGCCGGGTCCGGCGGCGCGACGGCCGTGCCGGGCGGCCCGCCGTGCGTCCACGGCGTCTCCTCCGGCGCCGGGAACGCGCCACCCGGCAGGAACCCGTCGGACAGGCTGGTCAGGCAGATCCGCTCGCCCACCTCGGGGACGCTGCCGGGCGGCGCGGTCAGCCCCCGGCCCATCCCGCCGGACAGTTCCAGCACCACCTCGGTCTTGCCGTCGCCGCCGGGCGTCACGAACACGACCTTCGCCTTCTGCCCCGGGCGGGCCGGGGAGTACAGCGTCGCGCCCACCGGCATCGGCACCGGCTCGGTGGTGACCACCTGGATGCGCGGGCGCAGCACCGGCCGCTTGCCGGAGTCGTCCACCCGCACCGGGTCGGCGAGCGTCACCTCGCCGACGAACGCCTCCCCGGACAGCCGGTGCTCGGCCATCACCAGCGGATCGTCGTAGGCGCGCTGCACCGCCCACGCGGTCGACGCCCGTTCCAGCCGCTGCAACCGCAGCGCCGCCGCCACCGCGCCGTCGCGTCGCGGCTGCGGGCCGCCCCCGGCGTCGACGTGCTCGGCGTGCGCGGTGAACGCGTCCCGGTCACCGGCCCACCGGCCGGTCACCCGCGCGCCGGCCGGCAGCGTCCGCAACAGCCCGACGCCGCGCCACATCAGCTCCCAGGTGGGCGCGAGCTGGTCCCGCAACAGACCGGCGAGCTCGTCGTACGCGGCCGCGCGGGCCGCCGGGTCGTCCTCGGCCCGGGTGTACGCCTCGATCGCCGGGGCGAGCCGGCGGTTGTCGAAGTCCGGGTCGGTGGCCGGCCCGGCCGGCGGGCAGTTCTTCGGGTCCTCGGCACGGACCGCCGCCTGGGCGCCGGTCAGCCCGGCGGGCGGGTCCAGCCAGCCCAGCACCGCCGGCAGGTGCAGATCCTCCACCACGCTCTGCCCGGTCGCCCAGTGCAACGTCAGCGCGTCGGTGAGCGCCAGCAACGCCGACGAGCCGGGCTGCTCGGCACGCTCGGCGAAGAACGTCAGCCAGCGGCCGAGCAGCGGCACCGACTGGTGCACCGGATAGTCGCCGTCGGTACGGCGGAACCGGGTCGAGCGGCCGAACAGCCGCAGGAACGTGATCCCGGCCGGGTTCGGCACCAGCAGTTGCGGCGCGTCGACGTACCGGTGGCGGACGTCGCGGCCCCGGTCCACCGGCACCACCTCGGTCAGGTCGCGGAACTCGTCCAGGTACGGCAGCACGATCGCGGCCAGCTCGGCGGCGAACGCGAACCGCTGGTCCCGGTTGCGCGGCTGCGGCACCACCAGCAGCCGCGCCTCGTCGGGCGCGGCGCCGACCATCGCGGCCAGCGGGGCGTTCGCCTCACCGGCGAGCGCGAGCGGCACCAGCACCAGTGGCCGCTCGGACAGGTGCAGGTGGCGGACGGTGGTCACCGGCTGGGCCCGCCCGGTGGCGACCGCCTGCGCCCGGGCGAGCGCGCGCAGCGTACTCACGCGGTTTGCCCCGCTAGGGCGTCGGCGCGCAGGCGCGCGGCGGCCCGCAGCAGCGCGGCGGCCTCCGCCTGCTCCGGTTCGGGCGCGCCCACGCCCTCGGCGAGCGCCAGCACGTCGGCCACCTCCTCCACGCCGCCCAGTGCCTCGCGGACCGGCCGGCCCAGCGCGCCGGTCTGCCCGCGCGCCTCGTGCCGGCAGAAGTACGCCAGCTCGCAGGCGGCCAGGCAGTCCGGCGCGTAGCGCGCGGGCACCTGGTGCAGCGCGGCGGCGAGCGTGGCCGGATCGGCCGCCGGGTCGACGGTGAACCCGGCCGGTACGGCGGCGAGCAACTCCTCGACCCGGGCCATCCGGGCCAGCTGGCGGCGCAGCACCAGCAGTTGCCGGCGCACGTCGAGCAGGCTGGCCACCGGCTGGTTGGCGAAGTCGCGCGGGCAGACCAGCACCACCTCGTGCGACACCAGCTCCGGGTCGCGCCCCTCGGCGGCGAGCAGCTCGCGCAGCGCCAGCACGTAGACGGCGGACTGGATCGCGGCGGCGGCGACCTTGCCCGGGTCGGCCTGCCCGTCGATCACCGGAAACGACTTGATCTCCACGACGTGGAACCGGCCGGCCAGCCGGGCGGCGACCAGGTCCGGTTCCAGGTGCACCCGGGTGCCCGCCACGTCCAGGCCGAGCAGCGGATGGTCGAACAACGCCGGGCCGTCGCCGCTCGCGGTCAGCGCCGCCCGGGACCGCTCCGACCGGTCGTCGTCGGCACCCAGGTCGGTCCAGGTGGCATCGGCCGGGACCGGTACGCCCAGCCGCTCCGCGACCAGGCGCAGCAACTCCGCCCCGCCGTCGGCCTTGACCTGCGCCTCGAACGCGTTGCCCCGGGTGATCGCGAAGCGGGACTGGCCGAACTTCGCCGGGAAGCCGAGTTGCTCGGCGAGCGCCGGCTTGTCCGCACCGGCGCTGTCCAGCACGGCGCGGCGGGTGCAGCCGGGGTTGCCGGTCAGCGCAGCGATGGTGCGGGCGTTGTGCCGTCGGGGCGGCCCACCACCCCTGATCTGCGCCAGCCGCTCCTCCACGCCACCCATGATCCCAGAATAGGTGTGCGCACCCTGGACTCAGCGGCCGGCGGAACGGTTCCAGGGCGAGCGGGGCGACTGCGCGCCCGCGACCCGGCGACGCCGGCGGCGGTGCCGGCGCCCGGGCGTGCAGGGTGGACGGGCGGCGGTGTGCACCGGCGGGGCGATCGGAGTGGCGGGCTGCCGGCCGATCAGCCAGTAGAGGAAACGGGTCACTGTCAGCCGACCGGGAGGCGCTCGGCCTCGGCGCGGGAGATGTCGTACTCGGCGCCGCAGAACGTGCACTGCTGCGCGTACCGGGTGCGCAGCGGGATCAGCGGAATGAAGAAGAGGCTGAACCTGGTGACCCGGCGGGTGATCACCTGGGCGGCCTGGTTGCCGCAGTTGCGGCAGACCTGGGTGACGACGCCGGACCGGACGACCTTGGTCCGCAGCCCGAAGATGAAGAACATCGCCCGGCATTACCCACCCGGGACCCGGGTTAAGCCGGCCCCGGGCGGGTCACCGGAAGGTCAGGCGGGAACCTCGTCGGTCAGCCAGATCGGCCGCCAGTCCGGCACCTCGTGGAAGCGCCGCAGCTCGGCGAACCCGGAGACGATGCCGGTCCAGGCGCCGTACGGCGGGTTGCCCTCGTCGAAGCCGGACTGCACGAACGTCAGCTTCGTCCGGCCCTCGGACTCGTCCAGCTCCCAGGAGGTCACGCCGGTCGGTCCCCAGTCGATGGAGAGCCCCCGTCCCGGCGTCACGTCGAACACCTTCGCGGCCTGACCGGCGTCGAAGCCGCCCATCGCGTACCGGCCGCCCTCCCAGGGCTCGATGCCGATCGGGTAGCCGAACCAGGCGCCCGCCTGCTCCGAGTCGGTGAGTGACGTCCACACCTTGTCCATCGGCGCGTCGATCAGCAGCTCGCCGCGCAGGTCGGCGGAGGTGAAGTCGGTACGCGGCAGCAGCGGCCGGCCGTCCAGGTGGTCGTTGAGGTTGGCGAGCGCCAGGTACCAGTACGTCTGGAGCACACCGCGGATGCTGCTGCCGCTCATCGCCTCCGCGTAGTCGAAGTGACTCTGCCGCAGCGTGAGTATGGTGCCGTCGCCGTCGGGCTCCAGCTCGAACTCGGTGGTGGTCTCCACCCCGTCGAGCGTCCACGCGAAGCGCAGCGTCCGGTCGTCGACGTGCAGCAGCCGCTGGTGTGGCGCGTCGCCCTCGGGCGTGTAGCGGCCCCAGAACTCGTACCGCCGGGGCAGCTCGACCTCGACGTGCTCGGCCAACCAGACGCGCAGCTCGGCGGGGTCGGTCAGGGCCCGGCGGACGGTCGCCACCGGCGCGGCGAGGCGGGCGCGGATGGTCATCGGCTCAGTCATGCGTGTCGCCTTTCGGGTAGCAGGCCACGGCGAGCTTGAAGGCGTCTCCCTCGGCGCCGCCGTAGCGCGTGAACAGGTCCTGCAGCGTCGTCTGCAGGTCGTGCAGGAACTCCTGCCGTCGCTCGGCGGGCACCCGGATCTCACCGGAGACGCCGACGGACGGCAGTTCGGGGGCGGTGCGGTCCAGCGCGGCGATGTCGGCCTGGACCTCCTCCATGAGGTCGAGCAGGTAGCCCAGGCTCAGCTCGTCGCGGGCCCGGCGGGTGCCGCCGATGCGGCCGACCAGGCGGGGCGAGAGCCAGTACGACCGGGCGACGGCCTGGTAGATGCCCTCGGTGATGCCGCGCACCTGCCGCTGTGCCACCTGCTCGGCCAGCCCGGCCGCGACGAGCTGCTTGACGTGGTAGTAGACGCGCTGCGGCGTCTGCTCCAGCCGGGCCGCGACCTCGGTGCAGGTGCGGGGCTCGGCGAGTTGCCGCAGCACTTCGATGCGCTGCGGCTTGAGCAGGACTTCGGCCTGCTCGCGCTGTTCCAGGTACAGGACGTCTCTCATGGCAAAATCAGTTTGTACGTACAAAACTTCTTTGTCAATGGCTTCGACGAAAGGCCGCGCGGTCCGCGCGGCCTTTCGTCGGTACGACCGGTCAGGGCGTCCAGTCCGGACGCAGCGGGTACCCGTTCACCCCTTCCGGGCCGTTGTGCGTGGCGAGCACGTGGTGCAGCTGGATGCCGTTGCGCTCGAACGCCAGCCGGGAGCCGGCCATGTAGAGGCCCCACACCTTCGCGGTGCCCGGCCCGACCTCGCCGACGCAGAAGTCCCAGTGCTCGACCAGGTTGCGGCACCAGCCGGCGAGCGTCAGCGCGTAGTGCTGGCGCAGGTTCTCCTCGTGGTGCACCTCGAACCCGGCGTCGTGGATCTCGCTGATCAGCCGGCCCGGGCCGGCCAGCTCGCCGTCCGGGAAGACGTACCTGTCGATGAACGCGCCGGAGCGGTGCGGCGCTCGGTTGTCGGCGCGGGTGATGCAGTGGTTGAGCAGCCGCCCGCCGGGCTTGAGCCGGGAGCGCAGCGCGCCGAAGTAGGCCGGGTAGTTGCGCACGCCGATGTGCTCGGTCAGCCCGATCGAGGAGATCGCGTCGAACTGCTCGCGCGGCGCGTCCCGGTAGTCCAGGTGGCGCACCTCGGCCAGCTCGCTCAGCCCCTCCCGTTCGATCGCCGCCTGCGCCCACTCGGCCTGCGCCTTCGACAGCGTCACACCGAGCGCCTTGACGCCGTACTCGCGGGCCGCGTGCCGGACCATGCCGCCCCAGCCGCAGCCGACGTCCAGCAGCCGCATCCCCGGCTTGAGCGCCAGCTTGCCGGCGACCAGGTCGTACTTGTTCCGCTGCGCCTCCTCCAGCGTGTCGCCGGGACTGCGGTACACCGCGCAGGTGTACGTCATGGACGGCCCGAGCACCTTCTCGTAGAAGGCGTTCGACACGTCGTAGTGGTGCGAGATCGCGCTGCTGTCCCGGGTACGCGAGTGACGCAGCCCGGTCATCAGCCGCCGCCAGCGCGGGGCCGCCTCCTGCGGCGGGGGCGGCGGCGGGCGCAGCCGTTCCCAGCCCAGCCCCCGGACCAGCGCGAGTGCCTCACTCATCGCCGGGAGCCGCAGCGGCACCTCGTCCTTGATGACCCGCAGCGCCTCGTACGGGTCGCCCGGGTGCACCCCCTCCAGCCCCAGGTCGCCGCTGACGTAGGCCCGGGCCATGCCCAGGTCGCCGGGCGCGGTGAGCAGGTAGGACAGGCCCCGCTCGGTGCGGATCGCCAGGGTGATCCCGGCGTCGGCCGGGCCCAGCGCGCTGCCGTCGTAGCCGGTGACCCGGACGGGCAGGTCGCCGGTGGTGACCGCGCGGACCACGTCCGCGACTGTGGGTCCGGTACGCCGCCCGCCCGCCGGCGGGCCGGCCGGGGCGCTCGCCGCCCCCGGTGTTCGGTCGGTCAGACTCATGCTCGGGATACCGCCTTCTCGTACAGTCCGGTGAGTCGGTGGTCCGGGTCGTAGCGGTCCTTCACGGCACGCCAGGTGTCCCCGCCGTAGAGGCGGTCGAACTCGCCCCGGTCGTAGTACGCGTCGGAGTAGAGCGACTTGTGGCCGCCCACCTCCGACACCATGCGCTCGATCTGGCGGTTGACGTCGCCGTCGGCGGCGCCCGCCGCGATGGGCACGCTCCCCCAGAAGCCGATGTTCACATACGTTTCGCCCGGCTGGAGCGGATATAGCGGCCACGCCTTCGCCGACCCGGGACCGGACGGCTCCCGCAGCCGCAGCGGGCACAGCCACACCGGCGTCATGCCCACGTTCGCGGCGAACCAGCGCAGGAACTCGGGCGTGCGGTCGAGCGGGACCTCGACGTCCTGCACCACCCGCTCCCGGGCCGGGCGGCCACGCCACCTGTCGACCCGGGCGGCCACCTGGTGCCGGTGCTCCAGCCGCACGATCCGGTGGTAGACGTCGCTGCGCCGGTAGCGCCGCGGCCACAGCCGCCGCACCACCGGGTGCTGCACCCCGAACGCCGCCGAACACCAGAACCAGTCGGTGTCCCAGCGCCAGAGATAGGCGTACGCGGTGAGCGTGTCCCGGGTGCGCCGGCGCAGCGAGCGGTAGTAGATCTCCTGGCCGGTGTAGTCGGGCGGGCCGTCGTCGGCCTCGTCGGTGAACGTGCCGAGCACCAGGTACGCCTCGCCGGGACTGAACACCACCCCGTCCATGGCGTCGACCGGCTCACCGCCCCAGGCGCCCTTGGCGACCACCTCGCCGATCGCGTCGACCAGTTCCTCCAGCCGGGTGAACCGGATGTTGCGCAGCGACACGTACCGGCGGACCGGTTGCAGCTCGATGCGCAGCCGGGTCGCGTAGCCGAGGCTGCCGAGCGAGTTCGGGAAGGCCCGGTGCAGGTCGGCGTGCTCGCCCTGCGGCCGGGTCGTGACGATCTCCCCCGCGCCGGTGAGGACGTCCATCTCCCGCACCGACTCGTGCGGCAGGCCGTTGCGGAAGGAGGTGGACTCGATGCCCAGGCCGGTCACCGCCCCGCCCAGCGTGATGGTGCGCAACTGCGGCACGACGAGCGGCATCAGGCCGTGCGGCAGCGTCGCGTCGACCAGATCCTCGTACGTGCACATGCCCTGCACGTCGGCGGTACGGGCCGCCGGGTCCACGGCGAGCACACCGGTCAGGCCGCTCACGTCCAGGCCGGGCGTACGCGGCGCGGAGCGGGGCCGGAACAGGTTCGAGGTCTGCTTGGCCAGCCGTACGGGTTCCCCGGCGGGCACCGCGGCGTAGGAGCGCCGCAGCGTGTCCACCGCCCGTTCATGATCACGGACAGCGTGCATGAGATCACCTTACGCGCGGGTACGACAATTCGTGGGACGTCCACGGTGGCCTCGCCGACTCGCGGTCGACTCGCGCGTTACCGTGACCGCCATGGCGAATCCCGCGCTGACCGCTCTCGACCACGCCGGCCTGCCGTACCGGGTGATCCGCCACGGTCCGGTCGCGAGCCTCGCCGAGGCGGCCGCGGCACGCGGCGTCGAGGTGCCCGACGTGGTCAAGACGATCGTGGTCCGCCGCGGCGAGGGCGACCTGCTGTTCGTGCTCACGCCCGGCGGCCGGGTGGTCTCC
This sequence comes from Micromonospora sp. SYSU B005, assembly GCF_055362685.1. Lineage (NCBI taxonomy): Bacteria > Bacillati > Actinomycetota > Actinomycetes > Micromonosporales > Micromonosporaceae > Micromonospora > Micromonospora sp. SYSU B005. The sequence goes on from NZ_JAXCFU010000008.1 coordinate 160,655, forward strand.
TGGCCGAAGCTGCGCGCCCTGCTCGGGGTGAGCCGGCTGTCGATGCCCGACGCCGAGGCGGCGAAGGCCGCCACCGGGTACGCGCGCGGCACCATCACGCCGTTCGGCTCCACCACCGCCTGGCCGGTCGTCGCCGACGAGCGGCTGCGCGGCCGGGAGGTCACGCTCGGCGCGGGCGAGCACGGCCTCGCCGTCGCCGTCGACGCGGACACCGCGCTGGCCGCGCTCGGCGCGACGGTGGCGGACGTGACCGATGAGGAGCCGACGCGTTGAGCGGTGGCCGGTAGTGCGGCCACCGGCATAGCGTGGAGGACATGCCGAAAGCCGTCTGGAACGACCTCGTCGTCGCCGAGAGCGACGACACAGTGGTGGTCGAGGGCAACCACTACTTCCCCCGTACCGCGCTGCGCGCGGACCTGATCCGGGAGTCCGACACCCACACGGTCTGCCCGTGGAAGGGCACGGCCTCCTACTACACGCTCGAACACGGCGGCGCCACCAGCCCGGACGCCGTCTGGTACTACCCCGATCCCAAGCCGGAGGCGGAGATGGTCCGCGACCGGGTGGCGTTCTGGAAGGACGTCCGGGTCGTCGGCTGAGTCACCGCGCCGCCGGGCGACTGGCACCCGGCGGCCCCGGTGGGTCACTATGCCCCCATGGCCGACCCGCACTCCGACCCGTCCGGCACCGTCTACGGAGCCCGCCGCGCCCGTGGCGCCCGTGGCGTCCGGCTGCCCCAGGACCCGCTGATGCGGGTCGCGCTGGGCGTCGGCGTGGCGGGCGTACTCCTCGGGGCCTTCTTCGCCACCGGTGTGCTCGGCGGCGGTTCCGACCGGCCGGTCGTGCCGGCGGCGGCAGTGCCCACCGTAGCGCCGAGCGAACCGAGCGCGGAACCGACGGCGGAGCCCACGCCGTCGGCGTCGCCCTCGCCGAGCGCGGCGCCGAGCACCCCCGCCGCGCCGGTGGCCACGCCGAAGGTGATCCGGGGCGTGCCGTCCGGGCGCTGCCTCGGCGTGACCGGTGACGAGGCCGAGGGCGCCCAGGCGGCGCTCGCCGACTGCACCGGCGGGCCGGAGCAGCAGTGGGTGGTCACGCCGGTCACCAACGACACCTACCTGCTCGTCAACGCGGCGAGCGGCAAGTGCCTGGACGTCAACGAGGCGAAGACCGACGACGGCACGGACGTGCAGCAGTGGTCCTGCAACGGGCAGGCCAATCAGCAGTGGAAGTTCCAGGCGGCCGGTGACGGCGCGGCGCTGCTCGTCGCAGTGCACAGCGGCAAGTGCGCGCAGGTCGACGACGCGGGCACCGAGCCCGGCCGCGAGCTGGAGCAGGCGCCGTGCAGCGGCGCTCCCGAGCAGCAGTGGGCGGCCGGCTGACCGGTCGGCCCCGGTGGCGCTGACCTGTCAGCCCCCGGTGGCGGCGGCCCGTCACCCCCGGTAGCTCCAGGCCCGCCGGTCCGAGACCACCGGCAGCACGAACGCGGGCTCGTCGGCGGGACGGCGGCGCAGCAGCAGCGACAGCCCGGCCGCGCCGACCGACAGCGCACCGGCCACGTACCAGGCCAGCGCGTAGTCGCCGAGCCGGTCCCGGACCAGGCCGGCACCGGTGGCCGCGAGCGCGGCGCCGAACTGGTGCGCGGCGAACACCCAGCCGAACACCACGGCGCCGGACGCGCCGAACCACTCCCGGCACAGCGCCACCGTCGGCGGGACCGTCGCCACCCAGTCCAGCCCGTAGAAGACGATGAAGACCAGCATGCTCGGCTCCGCAGTACCGGCGAACAGGCCCGGCAGCACCAGCAGCGACGCCCCGCGCAACGCGTAGTAGGCGCCGAGCAGCAGCCGGGCGTCCACCCGGTCGGTGAGCCAGCCGGAGGCGATCGAGCCGGCGATGTCGAAGAGCCCGACCACGGCGAGCAGCCCGGCGGCTGTGGTCTCCGGCATGCCGTGGTCGTGCGCCGCGGGCACGAAGTGCGTACCGACCAGGCCGTTCGTGGTCGCGCCGCAGATCGCGAACCCGCCGGCGAGCAGCCAGAACGGCCGCGTCCGCGCGGCGGCGGCGAGCGCGCCGACCGCCCGCGCCGCAGCGCCGCCCGCCGGCCGGGCCGGCGGCACGACCTCGGTCGCGCCGTAGGCGGGCCGCCCCAGGTCCGCCGGATACTCCCGCAACAACCACACCACAAGGGGTACGACCGCCAGCGCGGCCCCGGCGACGACGAGTGCCGCCGTGCGCCAGCCGTGGTCGCGCACCAGCACCGCCAGCAGCGGCAGGAAGACGAGCTGCCCGGCCGCGCCCCCGGCGGTGAGCACACCCGTCACCAGGCCCCGCCGCTTGACGAACCAGCGCCCGGTCACCGTCGCCACGAACGCCAGCGCCATCGACCCGGTGCCCAGCCCGACGAGGACGCCCCAGCACAGCAGGAGCTGCCAGCTCTCGGTCATCCCCACGGTCAGGCCGCTGCCGGCGGCCACCAGCACCAGCGCGCCGGCCACCACCCGGCGGATGCCGAACCGGTCCATCAGCGCGGCGGCGAACGGCGCGGTGAGGCCGTACAGCAGCAGGTTGACCGAGACGGCGGCGGAGATGGTCGCCAGCGGCCAGCCGAACTCGGCGTGCAGCGGGTGCAGCAGCACGCCCGGGGTGGCGCGGAAACCGGCCGCGCCGACCAGCGCGACGAAGGCGACGGCGGCGACGAGCCAGGCCGGGTGCAGGCGGAATCGGGTCACCTACCGAGTCTCGGGCCGGGCGGTTTCCGCGACGAGTGGCCGGAAAGCCATCGTGCGCAATAATCGGGCCATGTCCGTACCGCACCGGGTCGCCGTCCTCGCCCTCGACGGCGTGGTGGCGCTCGACCTCGGCACCCCGGCCCAGGTCCTCGGCGCCGCCCGCGCCGACGACAACATCCCGCTGTACGCGGTGGCGACCTGCACCCCCGGCCGGCTGCCGGTCCGCAGCAGCGCCGGATTCCAGGTCCTCCCCGACCACGGCCTGGATCTGCTGGAGCGCGCCGACACCGTGATCGTCCCCGGCATCCACTCGGGTACACCGCTGCACGACGGCACGCTCGCCGTCGAGGTGGCCGACGCGCTGCGGGCCGCGTACGCCCGAGGCGCGCGCGTCATGTCCATCTGCACCGGCGCGTTCGTACTCGCCGCCGCCGGCCTGCTCGACGGCCGCCCGGCCACCACGCACTGGGCGTACGCGTCGCGCTTCCGCCGCCTGCACCCCGGCGTACCGCTCGACCCCGACGTGCTCTTCGTCGACGACGGCCGCGTGCTCACCTCGGCCGGGGTGGCCGCCGGCATCGACCTGTGCCTGCACGTCGTCCGCACCGACCACGGCAGCGCGGTCGCCAACCGGGCCGCCCGGCGCTGCGTGGTGCCGCCGTGGCGCGACGGCGGGCAGGCCCAGTACATCGAACGGCCCGTGCCCCGCGGCGCCGGCAACGGCACCGCCGCCACCCGCGAGTGGGCACGGCAGCGGCTGCACGAGCCGGTGGCACTGCGCGAGATGGCGGCGCACGCACGGATGAGCGTCCGTACGTTCACCCGGCACTTCCGCTCCGAGACCGGGCTCAGCCCGGCGCAGTGGCTGCTCCAGCAGCGGACCGAGCACGCCCGGGTGCTGCTGGAGACGACTGATCTGAGCGTGGACCGGATCGCCCGGGACGCTGGTTTCGGCACCACCGCCGCACTGCGCCAGCACTTCCACACCCGGGTCGGCGTATCCCCCACCGCCTACCGCCGAACGTTCCGCCCGTCTCCTGCCCCGCGTTCCAATCCGCGTTCCACTCTCGTCGATCATGGAGTTGTGGCGCCTGGAAGGCCGGGCATGCCGGAGTTGTCCACTGCCACAACTGCATGATCGACGGTCCGGGCGGCTCGACGGTTCGGGCGGCTCAGGCGAGGTGGGGCTGGCGGCGCAGGGCGCGGAGCTGGGCGAGGTGCAGCGGCAGGTGCACGCGGATGTGCAGGTCCAGCGCCCTGCCCCACGGTAATGAGTCGTCCACGTCCAGGTCGAAGCCCTCGCGTAGCACCGTGTCCACTGGTGTCTCCGCCGCCGGGCCGAGCCGCTCGGCCAGCGCGCACAACTTCTGGCTGGTGGCCCGGAACAACGCGGCCAGACCGTCCAGCCCGCCGCACTCGGAGACCAGCGCGTCCAGTTGCGGACGGTGGATGGTGTCCAGGTCGTAGTAGGCGAACGGCGACCCGGCCAGCACCGCCTCGGTCGCCTCGCTCATCAGCTCGTCGTTGGCGGCGAGGTGCGCGACGATCTGCTCGGCGCTCAGCTGGCCCTCGGGCGGTGGGCCGAACCCGCCCGCGTCGATCTCCACGAACAACTCCTCGTACGCCTGCCGTAGTGCCGGGGCGTCCACCTCGTCCATGCCCGCATCCAACCCTCGCGGCCGCTGCGGCCACCCCGGCTACCGGGCCCGGTTCACCCGGACGCGTGAAGGCCGGCACCCCGTTGGTTCGGGGTGCCGGCCTTCAGCTCTTGGTCTTACTTGTTCCAGTGCTCGGCGACGAGGTCGGCGGCCTGCTGCTCCCACTGGGCGTAGTGGTCCGGGTAGGCCGACACCTGGACGGTCTGGGCGGCCTTGGTCAGCGGCATGTCCTGCCAACCGTCGACCTGCTTCAGACCCTTCAGGAACGCCGTCGTGGAGTACTCAGGATCGGTGATCTGCTCCACCGTGCCCCAACCACTGGACGGACGCTGCTGGAACAGGCCCTGCGAGTCGTGGTCGTTACGGTCACCCAGGTGGCCGAGGTTCTCCAACTTCGACTCCTGCAACGCGGTGGCGATCGAGACGACCGCGGCACGCTCGTCCATGCCGGCCTTCTTCGTCGCCGCGATGATCGCCTTGACGTTCTTGGTCTGCTCGTCGTTCAACTCGATCCGCGACTGCTCACCCTGCACGCCATGCGGGATCAGCTTGTCACCCTGCACCGCGACACTCACCGGCTTCACGCTCGCGGTCGTGTCGGCCGCGTGGGCGGCCACCGGGCCGGCGAACACGCCACCGGTGAAAGCCAGACCAGCAATACCCAGAACGCTCTTACGCAGAATCGTGTTCATCAGAAATGCTCCATTCGGGGGTCGACGCACCCGCGGGGGACGGGATACGTGGGCACCGTCAGGCGCTCAAAAGTCTTCGAGGGGATCCGGCTGCTCGCGGGGCACAGGGGGTGCCTCTACGCGGCGCCGGAGACGTGTTCAACGACCGGCGGGCCGGGATGATTCCCGGGCCTTCACGGATACCGCCCCGCTCGGGGGCGAGCCCTTGCTCGGTCGTTCACCCGGTTACAACGCCACCGACCCGCCACCGATTCCGCCTCCACGGTGCCGCCCACCACCCCCGAACCGGACACCCACCCCAGAACCCCCGCCCCGCCGGGCAGACCGCCCCACTCCGCCCACCCGTGCTCAAGGAGGTGAGGGCACAGATCTTGCAGTTTGAGCCCCCGGAACGCCCTGTTTGCGAGGCTCGTGGGGTATGCAAGTGCAAGATCGCGCGGGCTCGGAGGAGGAGAGCTAGGCCGGTTCGGCGCTGCGAGAGCCCCCGACGTCTCGGACTCCGGGGGTCGGCGATCTTGGAGTTGTGGCGCCTCTCCAAGGGTTCAATGAAGCATCGGGCGCATCCTGTTGACGGGTGTGGTCCTCAACCAGGTGCATCTGCACCACTTTGGCGATGCGCCGGATGGCGTTCGCGATGTCGCCGGCGGTGATGGCGAGAGGGCTGGTGATGCTCTCGCCGTCCCGATCGACGTAGAAGCCTGCCTGCTTGTCGAGGTTGCGCTGCTTGGCCGTGGCCGTGAACGTCTCCAAGCTCGGCCACCTCGTACAGCCAGCGTGCCTTGGCGAGTTCCTCCATGGCGAGCACGATCAGCGCCCGCGCCCGGCCGGGGCTGTCATGGGAGGCGAGGAGCGCCGCATCCTCGACCAGCGCCACCGAACGACGTCGTGTCGACGGTGGTCCGAGCCGCCATCAGGGACGCAGATGGTCGATCATGACCCGTTCGACGCGTCGATGAGCCCCTGCAGCGCGTCCCTCGTCGTCGTGAGCTCGGCGATGCGGCCGTCGTACGCCTGGAGATGCTCCACGAGCAGCGGAACTGCGCACGGTTCGAGGCGGTCGGTGTCGTGGATGCAGTCGAGGAGCTCGCGGATAGCCTCCACGGGCAACCCTGCGCCGAGCAGCCACCGGATGGAGCGGACCTGCTCGACGACGGACGGGGCGAACAGGCGCTGGCCGGCGGACGAGCGCTCCGCAGCGATGAGGCCCTGGTTCTCGTAGTGACGCAGCATCCGCGGCGTGGCCGACGTGAGAGCCGCGACATCGCCGATCCGCAGCGCCGCTCCCTGGGTCGCGCCGCTTGCCTCTGCCACTGGTGTCAACTCCTACGGTCGCTTGCATGACCACATCGATCACTCTGTTCAATGGTAGGGCGGCCGAGGCGGCGGACCTCGCGCCACTGGCCTTCGCCGGGTTCGCCCACTTCACCGCGATGCAGGTCCGGGACCATCGTGTGCGAGGGCTGGACCTGCACCTGGCCCGTCTTCGGGACGCCAGCGACGAGCTCTTCGGCCGTCACCTGGCTGACGAGACGATCCTCAAGCAGATGCGCAGCGCTCTGGCGGCCGCTCCCCCGGACGCGTCGCTGACATGCTTCGTCTCCTCGCGGCCGGAAGAGTTCGCCCCCGCTGGGGAGGACGTTGACCTCGACGTGCTGGTGAAGGTCACCGATCCCGCGACTGCGCCGTCCGGACCTCTCTCGCTCGACGTCGTCGAGCACGAGCGGCATCTCCCCCGCGTCAAGCACGTCGGCGAGGTGTCGAAGACGCTCCTGCTCAGGCGCGCGAGCGCCCGGGGCTTCGACGACGCCGCGTTCGCCGACCGATCGGGTCGGCTGAGCGAGGCCACCATCTGGAACCTCGCCTTCTGGGACGGAGAGGCCGTTATCTGGCCGTGCGCCGAGGTCCTCCCCGGCGTCACGATGCAGATCCTGACGCGCCGACTCGACGCACTAAGGGTTCCTCAACGGACGCAGGAGGTCAGGTGCGGCGAGCTCGGCGGGCGTGTCGCGGCCGCGGTGGTGAACTCGTGGACGCCGGGCATCGCGGTCGCGCGACTCGGCGACGAGCCGCTCGTCCAGGACCAGGAATTCCTGCGCATTCTGCACGCCGCCTATGCCGAAGAGCCTGCGGTCGCGCTGTGATCGTCGAGAGCGCTGTGGTGTAACGGCGTGGGCGGTCACCCACTCGTGACCGCCGGCCACCGCGCGGCCCGGTCGAGCTGGAGCGGGGTGGCCACGTCGACCGCGTCCGGAGCGATACCCGAGTCGCGCAGGAACCGACCGTGGGCGGCCGGCTGTCAGCGGCGGCCGTGGCGGGAGCGTAAGTAGTCGGAGACCACGTACTCGCCCAAGTCGTCCAAGTCCGGGGTGAACATGCGGCCACCCGAACGTCGCGCCACCGCGTCCACGAACCGGCGCAGACCCGGGTCGTCGCCCAGCATGAACAGGTTGAGCGTCGCGCCGTACCGGGTCAGCCGGTCCACCTCCCGGATCGTCGCCGAGATGGTCTCCGGCAGCGGCGGCCAGTGGAAGTACGCCTCGCCGTCCTCCGGGTCCAGGTGCGCCGTCGGCTCACCGTCGGTGACCACCAGCACCACCGGCTCGGCACCCGGGTGGCGGCGCAGGTGCCGGCCGGCGATCCGCAGCGCGTGCTGGAGGTTGGTGCCCTGCTGCATGTCCGGCTCCACCGCCGCAAGCTCCTGCTGGGTCAGCGGCATCGCCTCCCGGCCGAAGCCGACGATCTGCAGCGCGTCCTGCGGGAACCGGGTCGCCATCAGGTGCGACAGGGCCAGCGCCGTCTGCTTCATCGGACCCCACCGGCCCTGCGAGATCATCGAGTACGACAGGTCGACGCACAGCACCACCGCCGCCGACGCCCGCCGTTCGGTCTGCACCACCTCGAAGTCCTCGACCGCGAGCGGCACCGGCACTCCGGGACCGGCCCGTCGTACCGCCCGGGTGAGCGTGCGCACCACGTCCAGTGGCTGCTCGTCGCCGTACTCCCAGGGGCGTGACGCCCCGCTCACCTCGCCTGCGGCGCCCGCCGTGCGCAGGTCGTGCTGGCCGCGCGGGCCGGCGGTCAGGTCGGAGAAGACGCGCCGCAGCGCGGTGCTCGCGAGCCGGCGCAGCGCCTTGGGGCTGAGCGTCAGCCCGTCCGCGTCGCGGGTGACCCAGCCCTGGCGGCGCAGTTCGCGTTCCAGCTCCTGCAACCGGCGTACGTCGTCGGCGGCGTCCCGGCCCAGCGTGCGGGCGACGGCCTCCACGTCGACGTCGTCGAGTGTGGCGCCGGGCTGGTCCTGGTCGAGGGAGTCCAGCAGCTCGTCGAGTTCGGCGATCTCGTCGAGCGCGCCGGTGGCCTCGCCGTAGCCGAGCGGCTCGTCGCCGCGTACCCGCTCGCCGCGCTGCCAGTTCAGGTCCGGCCGCAGCGACCGCAGGTGCGCGTCGAGCTGGGACAGTTCACCGGCGAGCCGGTCACCGAGCGACTGGCGCATCAGTCCGGCGAGTTCCTCGCGTTGCCGGTCCGACAGCGACCGCATGAGCCGCTCGCCGGCGGCCGCCCGCCGGGCCAGTACGTCGATCAGCTCGTCGACGTCGGTGGGGCGTTCCGGGAAGAACTCGCCGTGGCGGCGCATGAACTCGGCGAACGCGTCGGTCGTGTCCTCGGAGCGGGCGTGCCGGGCGAGCAGGTCGTTGAGGTCGCGCATCATCTCGGCGAGCTGCCGCTGGACGGCCGGGTCGGCGGTGGCCCGGGCCGCGTCGCGCAGCCCGGCGAACCGCTGCTCCAGCACGTCGCCGCGCAGCCCGTCGAGGATCCGCTGGTACGTCTGCCGCGCCTCGGCGCTGGCCCAGTCGTACTCGGACAGCTCTGACACCGCGCGGGCGGTGGAGCGGGGCAGGTTGTCGAGCACGGCCTCGGCGAACCGGGCGTCGTCGCCGTCGCGGCCGCGCAGCTCGTCGCGTTCGGCGGCGAGCGCCTGGTCGAGCAGCGCCCGGGCCCGGGTGACGGCGCCGTCCAGGTCGCCGCGGCGCAGCGCCTCCCGGCGCAGACGGCGGGCGCGGGCGGCCAGGTCGTCCAGCCCGCCGCGCCCCTGCGGGCCGCGTCGCAGCAGCTCGCGCAGCGATTCGCGCAGGCTGCCGCCGGCGAGCACGTCCGAGCCGACCGCGTCCACCGCGGCGCGCACGTCGTACGGCGGGGCGAGCGGGTCGGGTCCGCCGCGCCACTGCCCGTACCGGAAGCGGTTGCCGCCGGCCACTGTCAGTCCCGGTCCCCGTAGACGGTGCGCCCGGATTCGGTGACGTCCTTGCCGAGCCGGCGGGTCAGGTGCAGCCCTTCCAGCACGAACTCGATGCCGGCTGCGGCCTCCTCCGGGCTGGGGGCGTCGCCGAGCCCGAGCCGGTCGAGCACCTTGGCCAGCCCCGGCACGGTCCCGACCTGGCGCAACAGTTCGGACGAGGAGACCAGTTCGCCGGTCTCGACGGCGCCGCCCTCGGCGACGATCGCGGTGAAGCCGGACAGGTCGAGCCCGGCGAGCCGGGCGCGGAACGTCTCGGCGGTGGCGGTACGCAGCAGGTGCGCGAGCACCTCGATCTCGCGCCCTTCCTCGCCGCTCTCGAACTCGACCTTGCCGCGCAGCGTGGAGGTCACCGACACGGTGTCCCCGATCCGGGCCACCGGCGCCTCCGGCCGGGACGCCGCCCCGGCGCCACCAGCCGAGGCAGCGGCACCGACGCCCGCAGAGGCAGAGGCAGAGACAGCAGCACCTGCCAGCAGACCCGAACGACGCAACGCGGCGGCGGCGACCGTCTCCGCGGCGGCGATGGCGAACCGGGCGGACACGCCGGAGCGCGGGTCCACCGACGGGGACTCCCGCACGTCGCGGGCGAACCGGGCCAGCACCTCCAGCACGTGCTCCGGTACGACGGCGACCAGGTCGGCCTCCTGCCGGATCAGTGCCAGCTCCAGGTCCAGGTCCAGCGGGTAGTGGGTACGGATCTCCGCGCCGAACCGGTCCTTCAGGGGCGTGATGATCCGGCCCCGGTTGGTGTAGTCCTCCGGGTTGGCGCTGGCCACCAGCAGCAGGTCCAGCGGCAGCCGCAGCTGGTAGCCGCGGACCTGGATGTCGCGCTCCTCCAGCACGTTGAGCAGCGCCACCTGGATGCGTTCGGCCAGGTCGGGCAGCTCGTTTACGGCGAAGACGCCCCGGTTGGTACGCGGTACGAGCCCGAAGTGGATGGTCTCCGGGTCGCCGAGCGTGCGGCCCTGCGCGAGGCGGATCGGGTCGACGTCGCCGATCAGGTCACCGACGCTGGTGTCCGGCGTGGCGAGCTTCTCGCCGTACCGCATCGAGCGGTGCAGCCAGCCGATCGCCAGGTCGTCACCGGCCGAGTCGACGAGCGCCTGGGACGCCGGGGTGAGCGGGTGCATCGGGTGCTCGTTGAGTACCGAGCCGGGGATCACCGGGGTCCATTCGTCGAGCAGCGCGCCGAGCGAGCGGATCAGCCGGGTCTTGCCCTGTCCGCGCTCGCCGAGCAGCACCATGTCGTGCCCGGCGAGCAGCGCGCGCTCGACCTCGGGCAGCACCGTGTCCTCGTAGCCCACGATGCCGGGGAAGCGTTCCTCGCCGGAGCCCATCCGGGCGAGGAGGTTGTCTCGGAGTTCCTGTTTGACCGTGCGGTAGCGGTGGCCGGTCGCGCGCAGCTCGCCGAGCGTGCTCGGCAGGTCGGCGGGCGGGACCGGGGAAACCTGGTTGGGAGCGGTCACCCGACCCACGCTAGCGCGCTCCGACGGCCGGCGGCCTCCGTCGTCGATGTCGCGACAAGGGAAGCCGCCGGAGCGCCGCTCACTTACCGAGGCGGGCGCGGACCATCCGGGGTACGGCGGCCAGGCCGGTGACCGGACGGAACGCGTGCGCGGCGGCGACCAGTGCGGCGTACTCGTCGTCGGCGAGGTCGATCTCGGCGGCGGCGGCGTTGCGTTCCATCTGCTCGACCCCGGAGGCGCCCGGGATGGCCACCACGTTCGGGTGCCGCAGCACGTACGCGAGCGCGATCTGGCTCGGCGTGGCGTCGTGCGCGTCGGCGACCTCGCGCAGCGTGGCGATCAGCGCGGTGCCGCGTTCCAGGTTCTCCGGCAGGAAGTACGGGTTGGCCCGGCGTACCGCCCCGGCGGGCGGGTTCGTGGCGTCGTAGCGGCCGGAGAGGAAACCCTGCGCCAACGGCGAGTACGCGATGACGATGCGGCCGGCCTGCTCCGCGTACGGGATGAGGTCTTCTTCGGGGCCGCGGTCGATCATGCTGTAGCGGACCTGGTTGCTCAGCACCCGGCGGCCCAGCGCGGCCTCGGCGAACCGCCACCGGCGCAGCCCGTAGTTGCTGACGCCGACCTCGCCGACCAGCCCGACGTCCTGCAGCGAGCGCATGCCGCGCATGGTGGTGGTGTCGGCGACCACCGGGTTGGCCTGGTGCACCTGGTAGAGGTCGATGCCGTCGACGCCGAGCCGGGCGGCGGAGGCGACCGCGCGCTGCTGCACCACCGGGGCGACCGGCAGCAGCGGGAAGATCTTGGTGGCGACCACGACCTTGGCCCGGTCGTCGCCCAGGGCCGCGCCGAGGATGCGCTCGCTGCGGCCGAAGCCGTACAGCTCGGCGGTGTCGAACAGGGTGACGCCCAGGTCGAGCGCCCGCCGGACGATCTCGGCGGCGCGGCGCTCGTACTCGGGGCCGTAGCCCCACTCCTTGGAGCCGAACTGCCAGGTGCCGAGGCCGATCTTGGAAATGGGCTTGGGGGTGTCGAGCCGCACGTAACGCATGAGGCCGAACGTACCCGGGCTGCTGCGTGCGCACTCCGGTCCGGACAGAATGGCCTGGTGACCTACCTCGCCAGCGATGACCGTTACCACGAGATGATCTACCGGCGCAGTGGCCGCAGCGGGCTGAAGCTGCCGGTCATCTCCCTCGGCCTGTGGCACAACTTCGGACCGGACCGCCCCTTCGAGCGGCAGCGCGACATCGTCCGCCGCGCCTTCGACCTCGGCATCACCCACTTCGACCTGGCGAACAACTACGGCCCGCCGCCCGGTTCGGCGGAGGAGAACTTCGGCCGGCTGCTCGCCGGCGACCTGAAGCCGTACCGGGACGAGCTGGTGATCTCCAGCAAGGCCGGTTATCTGATGTGGCAGGGCCCGTACGGCGAGTGGGGTTCGCGCAAGTACCTGATCTCGTCGCTGGACCAGTCGCTGCGCCGCCTCGGGCTGGACTACGTCGACATCTTCTACTCGCACCGGTTCGACCCGGAGACCCCGCTGGAGGAGACGATGGGCGCGCTCGACGCGATCGTCCGCTCCGGCAAGGCGCTCTACGTGGGCATCTCCAACTACGACTCGGAGCAGACCGAGCGGGCCGCCGCGATCCTGCGCGACCTGGGTACGCCGCTGCTGATCAACCAGCCGTCGTACTCGATGATGAACCGCTGGACCGAGAACGACGGCCTGCTGGACACGCTGGAGCGCGTCGGTGCCGGCTGCATCGCCTACAGCCCGCTCGCCCAGGGTCTGCTCACCGACCGTTACCTGAAGGGCATCCCGGCCGACTCGCGGGTGCGCACGAGCGTCTTCCTGGACGAGAGCGACCTCGACGACGAGACGATGGCGACGGTCCGAGGGCTCGCCGCGGTGGCCGAGCGGCGCGGGCAGACCCTCGCGCAGCTCGCCCTGACGTGGGCGCTGCGCGACCCGCGCATGACCAGCCTCATCATCGGCGCGAGCAGCGTCGGGCAACTGGAGGGCAACGTGGCCGCGTTGAACAACCTCGACCTCGCCGGTGACGACCTGGCCGAGGTCGAGAGCCTGCTCGGCTGAGTCACCAGATGCGGCGCCGCCCGGCGCGGTGGTTGCGGACACCGCACGGCCGCCCGGGCGGCGGCCCGCCGGTCCGCCGCAGTCCGACCACCGCCGCCGCGAGCAGCGCGACGACGAGCGCCGCCGCGCCGAGCACGAGGGGCCGGGACAGCGGTCCGCCGTCGGTCACCGTCGCGACCGGCACCGCCGGCTCGTCGTCGGCCGCCGGCACGGCGAGGGTACGCGGAGGCGACGCGCTCGCCTTCGGCGCTGCCGGCGGCGGATCCGACTCACCGCGTGCGGCCCGGAAGATCACGTCCGAGCAGGAGTAGTACGTGTCCTGGGTGTCCGAGTTCTGCCAGATGACGTAGACGAGGTGCCGGCCGGTACGCCCTGCGGGCAGCTTCCCCCGCATCTCGTACGCGCCCGCGCGGATCGGCGGGTCGGTGACCTCGAGGAACGGCTTCTCCTCCAGATCCGCCCAGGTGAGCACGCGCTTCGGCGAGTACGAGCCGGTGGTGACGTAGTACCGGAACGTGCCCCGGTGCGGAATGGTGGTGCGGTAGCGGAACGTGTGCCGGGCACCGGCCGTGAGCGTGGTGGCGGGCCAGTCGGCGCGCGCCAGGTCCAGTCCCCGGTACGCGGACAGCCCGCCGCTGCACAGCTCCCCGTCCGGGATGCGTTCCCGGTCCCGCCCGTCGATCCGGGCCACCCGGATGTTGTCCCACTCGCGTACCGCCGCTCCGGCGGCGATCGCGGCCCGGCAGGCGGGCGTCTGCGCCCGGCCACCCTCGGGCCCGCACGCGGCGGCCCGGCTCAGCGGACTGGTCGGCGCACCGTGCGCCGCGGCCGGCGCGGCGCCCAGCGGCACCGTCGCGGCGACGGCGGCGAACGCGGCGAACGCGCGACGTGCGGCCATGTGATCGACCTCCCGCGCACTGGTACGGGCGCGAGCCGCCAAAGGTTCGATCCGCGCCGATCGGGCCGGGCGGCATGACCGAACGGACAACCGGGGCGGCGACGGACGCCTGATGGGCCCTAGAGTGACGAAACCCTGTGATCGAGGAGCGTCCCTTGTCCGATCCGGTCCCGTCCCCCGAGTCGTCCCGCGCCGCCCCCGCGGCCGGTCCCGCACCGGGCGACGTTCCCGCCCCCGCACAGCCGTACCTGCTGGTCGTGCCCACGATGGAGGGCGCTCCCGCGCCGGTGCCGTGGCCCGGCGCCGAGGGGCAACCAGGCTGGGCCATTCCGGTCAGCGTGCCGCCCGGCACCCAGGGGTACGCGTTGTTCGTTCCGCTGGTCCCGGCGGCCGTCCAGCAGACGGCGACGGGCCAGCCTGCGGTGCCCGCGCAGGCCGCTGCGCCCGCCGCCGAGCGCTCCCCCGTGGAGGGCGCCGCCCCGGCCGCCGCACCGGCCGACCGGCCGACGGGCGGAGAGGCTGTCGCCGCCCCGCCGGACACCGTTCCGGCCGCTCGCCGCGAGCGGGAGGGCGAAGCGTCCCCGGCCACCGGCGACGCGGCACCGTCCACGCCGGATGCCGCCCCGGCGGCTTCGGCCACTACCCAGGCGGCCGGCTCGAAGCCGCCCGTCGCAAGCGCCACCGCAGCGGGTGCGGCCTCGGCCGGCTCCGGTGGGGCCGGGACCGGCGTGCGCTCCGGCGACAGCGCGCCGCAGACGGCCACTTCACCGACGTCCGGCCCGTCGGGAGCCTCGCAGACGCCTGCCGCTCCCCCGGGTGCGCAGCCGACCTCCGGGTCATGGGCCGCGCCCGGCACGCAGCCGGCCTCCGGGCCGCTGCCCGCGCCGGGTACTCAGCGCGCTCCGGGCACGCCGCCTCCGCACGGCGGTGGGCCGACGCCCGCGCCGCCGTACCCCGGAATGGGGTGGGGTGGCCACCCGCAGGCGCCGACGTGGACGCCGCGACCCCAGGTGCCGCGGACCTCGTTCCTCGGCGCGCGGTGGCCCGGCCCGAAGGCGGCGACCGGGCGGGCGGTGCCGCTCGCGGTGCTGGCCGCCGCGGTCGGCAGCGCGGTCTTCGTGCCGCTCGGCCGCGTCGGCGTCGGCTGGTTCCTGGGCTGGCTCACGCTCACGCTCGCGGTGGTGCTGGCGGTCCGGTCGAAGACCGCGGACCTGCCGCGCGCCGACAAGCTCATCCGGGCCGGGTGGGCGGCGGCCGCGCTGGCCCTGATCGCCGTGCCGGCGTTCCGCAACGCCTGGTGGCTGGTGACGTTCTGCGTGCTCGGCGCGCTCGGCTGCGCCACCCTGGCGATCACCGGCGGGCGGCTGGTGCGCTCGGTCCTGTTCGGCCTGGTGGCGACGCCGTTCGCGGCGTTGCGGGGCCTGCCGTGGGTACGCCGGCACATCACCGCCTCGCCGCAGGAGGCGACGGTACGCAAGGTGACCGTCTCGGTGGTCGCCACGGTCGTGGTGCTCGTGGTCTTCGGCAGCCTGCTCGCGTCGGCCGACGCGGCGTTCTCCGAGGCGCTCGGCTCGCTCGTCCCCGAGATCAACATCGGTACGGTGTTCGGCTGGCTGTTCCTCGCGGTGGTGGGCGGTCTGATCGCGGTGGCCGCGCTCTACACGCTCGCCGCGCCGCCCGACCTGTCCACCGTGGATCGCGAGGGTGAGCGCCGTCTCGGCCTGCTGGAGTGGGCCCCGGCCATCGGCGCGCTCACGCTGCTGTTCGCCGGGTTCGTGGTGGTGCAGTTCACCACGCTCTTCGGCGGGCAGCAGCACGTGCAGCGGGTCGCCGGGCTCAGCTACGCCGAGTACGCGCGCAGCGGCTTCTGGCAGCTGCTCTTCGTCACGCTGCTGACGGTGGCGGTGCTCGGCGGGGTGAGCCGCTGGGCACGCCGGGAGCAGCCGGTCGAGCGGATCATGCTGCGCGTGCTGCTCGGGCTGATCAGCGCGCTCAGCGTGGTGATCGTGGCGTCGGCGCTGTCCCGGATGTGGACGTACCAGAAGGTCTACAGCTTCACCGGCGAACGGATCTTCGTGATGGCGTTCGAGATGCTGCTCGGCACGGTCTTCCTGATGATCATCGCGGCCGGCGTCAAGTGGCGGGGCCGGTGGATCCCCGGCACCACGCTCGCGCTGGCTGTCGCGATGCTGCTCGGCCTGGCCGTGCTCAACCCGGAGGACTACGTCGCCCGCCGCAACACCCTGCGGTACGAGCAGACCGGCAAGATCGACGCCTGGTACCTGCGTGCGTTGTCCGCAGACGCCACCCCGGCACTCGCCAAGCTCCCCGACCCGGTCCGCCGGTGCACGCTGAGCTGGATCGCCGACGACCTCGCCGAGCCCGACCCCTGGTACGCCTGGAACCTGGGCCGCCAGCGCGCCCGCAAGGCCCTCGACGAGGTCGGCCCGCAGGCGATCGGCGGCCCGAAGGACTGCCGCCGGGCCGACCAGTTCGACCTGCCGAAGACCCGGCGCCCGCGCTGACGTCGCAGGCCGGGCCGCGAATCCACGCGGCCCGGCCGGACCGTCAGGCCGGACCGCCGCCGAAGCCGATCTCGTTGCCGTCCGGGTCGTGGAAGATCACCTTGCGGACGCCGTTGTCGTAGGTCTCCTGCGCGGTCGGCGTCAGACCCCGGGCGGCGATCGCCGCGACGCGGGAGTCGAGGTCGTCGACGAAGACCGTCTGCATGGCGTGACCGGCGTGCTCGGGCCGCACGTCGACGTAGAGGTAGCGGTGCTCGGCCAGCTCCCACACCGCCTCGCTGTCGTTCGGCCGGAACTGCGGCGGGGCGCCGAGCAGCCGCTCGTACCAGTCCGTCGCCACCGCGAGATCGCGCACCGGAACGCCGGCGAACAGGTCGACAGTCATCCGGCCAATCTATCCGGGTCGACGTGCCGGCGCGGGCTCACGCCGTACCGGCGTTTGAACGCCGTGCTCAGGGCGAACGAGCTGCCGTAGCCGACCCGGCGGGCCACCGCGCCGACTGTGGCGCCGGGCTCGCGGAGCAGGTCGGCCGCGAGCGCCAGTCGCCAGCCCGTCAGGTACGCCATGGGCGGCTCGCCGACCAGCGCGGTGAAGCGCCGGGCCAGCGCCGCCCGCGACAACCCCACCTCGGCGGCGAGCGACGCCACCGTCCACGGCCGGGCCGGGTCATGATGCAGCATCCGCAGCGCGCGGCCGACCACCGGATCGGCGTACGCCAAATACCAGGCGGGTGCGGCGGCGCCCGGCCGGGCGAACCACTCCCGCAGCGCGGCGATGAGCAGCAGGTCGAGCAGGCGGTCGAGCACCGCCTCCTGGCCGGGATCGTCCTTGACGATCTCGGCGGCCAGCAGCGGCACCAGCGGCGTGTCCCAGGACTCGCGCCGCACCACCGCGAGCGGCGGCAGCGCCTCCAGCAGCCGTCGTCCGACAGTTCCCCGCACCGGGTACGTGCCGGTGAGCAGCACGGTCCGGCCGTCCGGCCCGTTGCCCCAGGTGCGTACGCCCCACCGCGTCATCGCGAACAGCTCCCGCCCGTCCGGTGTGGTGCAGCGCTGGCCCGGATGCACGACCACCTGCGGCGCCGTGGCCGGGTCGTCCGCCACCGTGTACGGGGCCGGCCCGCGCACGATCGCCACGTCACCGCCGGTCAGCCGCGCGGCCTGCCCCTCCTCCGGCACGATCCAGCCGTCCCCGCGCACCACGGCGACGAGCGTGAGCGGAGCCTCGTCCCGGATCAGCATCGACCAGGGCGGGGTGAGGATCGAACGCAGCAGGAAGGCACCCCGCGCGCGGGGACCGTCGAGCAGGCCGGAGACGGCGTCCACGAGACGATTGAACACAGGATCGCGCGTCCTGACCATGGGCCGTCTCACCGCCCGGCGCTTCGATGAGGACATGCGACTCGTTCACAACTGGCGCTGGTCGGCGCCACAGTCGGGGCCGGGCTGATGGCGGGCCTGTTCGCCGCTTTCTCATACGCCGTGATGCCGGCGCTGCGCGGCGCGGACGACCGCACGTTCGTGGACGCCATGCAGCGCATCAACGTCACGATCGTCAACGGCTGGTTCCTGCTGGCGTTCCTGGGTACGCCGGTGCTGGCGGCGCTCGCGGCGGTGCTGGCCTGGCGGGGTCCGGCGCGGCCGGCGCTGCCGTGGATCGTCGCCGGGCTGGCGCTTTACCTGGTGATGTTCGTCGTCACCGTGGCGGTGAACGTGCCGCTGAACGACGCGCTCGCGGCGGCCGGCACGGCCGATGTGGCTGCGGCACGCGAGCGCTTCGAGTCCGCCTGGGTCACCTGGAACGTGGTCCGGGCGCTGGCGAGCACTGCGGGGTTCGGCGCGCTGTGCTGGGCGCTGGTGCTCGCGGGCCGCGCGACGGGTTGAGCGGCTACGGCTTGTCGTCGACCAACGGCAGGTAGCTCTCCGGCAGCCAGCGCACGACCACCTTCGGGAAGAGCGTCCCGCCGAGCCGCCGGTAGAAGCGCTGCGCCGCCTCGTTCTCCGGCTTCACCTCCCACCGGATGACGAGCCGCTCGGCGGCGGCCCGCTCGGCCAAGGCGGTCATCAACCGCAGGCCCACGCCACCGTTCCGAGCCTCGGCACGGACGAACAGGTCGTCGAGCGCGAGGATGTCGACGCCGCTCCACATGTGCAGGCGCCGCTGCGCGGAGACGTAGCCCAGCGCCTCGCCGTCCCGCTCGGCAAGCAGGACCGTCACGTCGGCGCGGCCCAGCACCTCGCGCCACCGCTCGGGGGTGGCGCCGACATGCTCGCTCTCCCCCTCGTGGGCCGCGATCTCCCGGACCAGGGCGTCCACCACGGCCGCGTCGTCCGGACCAGCCTGGCGGATGCGGATGGCGTCGTTCACGGTGTTCTCCTCACGGTCGGATCACGGGCGGACGATCATGATCATCCCCGGAAGGCGTCACCCCATGATCCGACTTTCGGGCCGTCCTCGATCAGGGCGTCGGCCGGTACGGCGCATCCCCCACGATCACGCTGCGCTCAACTGCGGCCCGCGCTGTTTCCGCTGGTCGTTCAGCTCGGCGGCACTCTCGCCGGGCAGGGAGCGCGTGCCGTCCGATCGGCCGGCGAAGCGGGCAAGGGCGACTGTGTTGCGCCGCCGCAGAACCGCCGCCGAACCTGCATCTGCATGCATTCACTATGCCTGCATCGAGGAGGCCGGAAGACAACAAACACCCGGGGAGGGTTCCCAAGTGTCGGGGCGGCAGTCGGATCCCGCCGGCCCACCTAATCGCGCCGGGGGCCCGTTCTGATCAGCGCGAGCGAGATCACGATCACGACGATGCCGAGGCCCGCCAGGACGGTCGGCGCCTGCAGGAGCAGATCCTCCGTCGCGTACCCGTCGGGCGTGGCAGCCCGGGTCGGATCCGTCCTGTCGACGCGTACATCGAGTAACTCCCCGACGCGGAACTCACTCTCGTCGAGTTCGCTGGAGAACCGCTCCCGGTGCCGCACGCCGTCGAACGTGTAGTCCACAGTCAGCCTGTTGGCGGAGAACGAACGGGTGATCCTGAACCGTTCGACGTGGACCACTTCGCCTGTCGTCTCGGCGCCGACGCGAATCCGCTCGTCGATCGCCTCGTTCAGCCGACCGGTGAGCAGCATCCCCCCGCCGATCAGGAGGGTGCCCAGCACAACCGCGAGGACCAGCTTCAACTCTCGCCAGCCGAACGGGCCCCCCACTACCGGCCTCCTCGTGCCTCGGTTCGCATCGGTCAGTCGCCGGCCGGGACAAGTGCGTTGTGAAGTGTTCCGACGCCTGCATCAATGGTGTGGGCGGCGCACGGGGCGATCCAGATGTTGGTGCGCTGCTCGTCCCGCCGTGGACGCGCCCAGAGGCCGCGTGTGAACCTGATCGACAGTTCAAGGTCAGATGTTGGACCACCTGACAAGCAGCCCGGCAAACTTGTACAATTTATTGTACGTAACGCTTGGGAGGCAGCAACATGCGCACCGTTCCCTACTCGGAAGTCCGGCAGAACCTGGCCAAGATGCTCGACCATGTCGTGGACGACGCCGAGGAGGTGGTGGTGACCCGCTCCGGCCGGGAGGCCGCGGTCATCATCTCGCTACGCGAGTACGAGTCGTTGAAGGAGACGGCCTACCTGATGGCCAGCCCTGCCAACGCGCGCCGCCTGAATGAAGCCGTCGAAGAGCTGCGCAACGGGGGTGGGGAGATGCACGACCTGATCGACCCCGACGCCGGTTCAGACGAGGCGTCGGCAGCGTGAAGGTCCAATTCGCCGGCAAAGGCTGGGAAGACTATCTGACCTGGCAACGAGATCGCCAAATGCTCAAGCGAGTGAACGCCTTGATCGAGGACATCCGACGCCACGGCCACCAAGGCATCGGCAAACCGGAGCAGCTCCGCGGAAACTGGGCGGGATTCTGGTCGAGACGCATCGACCAGGAACACCGCCTCGTATACCGGATCATGGACGACACAGTGCAGATCGCGCAGTGCCGCTACCACTACGAATGAGGTACCGGACTCCCGCCGAGGGGCAGGGCCCTCAAGGCGGTCTGCGTGCCGTCGTCATGCAACTCGCCGTAGAGAATTTACGACCGGCAGGCGGGCAAGCATCTGGAGCTTCTCACCGGCTATGGCTGAAGCTAGGTTGCGCCCCTGACGACGGCGTCCCGACCGTGACGGCTGCTGCTGGCGGCACAGGCCGCCCTTCCCGAGGATCCGGTTGCACGACAGCCGGAGAAACAAACCAGCAGCCTGGTCGAGCAATCGTCGACCAGGCTGCTGGTTTGCTGTTCCAAGGGTGGAGCCGAGGGGACTCGAACCCCTGACCCCCACACTGCCAGTGTGGTGCGCTACCAGCTGCGCCACGGCCCCTTGCGGTCGTCCCCGGTCGCCCGGGCACGGAGAGAACTATACACACGCCGCCCCGCATGGTCATCTCGCGGGGGTCCCCCGCCGAGGGGGTCAGTTCAGCGCCACGTCCGGCGGGAAGTGGGCCACCGCCGCCATCATGCCGCCCTGCCGGCGCAGCACCATCGGCCAGAGATCATCCGGTCGGTCGACGAAGGCGTCACCGGGCAGCGCGTCGAACACGAACCAGGAGCCCTCCTCGATCTCGCGCTCGACCTGCCCGGCACCCCAGCCCGAGTAACCGGCGAAGACCCGGATCCCGCCGACGGCCTCGCGCAGCTTCTCCGGGTCGACCGAGAGGTCGATGGTGCCGACCGCGCCGGAGACGCGGTGGAAGCCCTTGACCGGCCGGACGGGGTGCCGCATCCGGGCCAGGCAGATGGCGGAGTCGGGCTGCACCGGGCCGCCCTCGAACAGCACCGCCGGGTCGCGGGCGAGGTCGCTCCAGTCGCCGAGCACGTCGGCCACCGAGACCTCGGTGGCCCGGTTCAGCACCACCCCGAGGGCACCGCCGGGTTCGTGGGCGACGAGCAGCACGACCGTACGGTCGAAGTTCGGATCCTTGAGCCCTGGTGTCGCGACCAGCAGTCGTCCGGTCATCGACTCCATGGCTCGGCCACCGATCGCCTGCCCCTCACTCTGCATGTCCGACACCC
The DNA here is from genome assembly GCF_055362685.1 of Micromonospora sp. SYSU B005. Classification (NCBI taxonomy): domain Bacteria; kingdom Bacillati; phylum Actinomycetota; class Actinomycetes; order Micromonosporales; family Micromonosporaceae; genus Micromonospora; species Micromonospora sp. SYSU B005. The sequence continues at coordinate 182,073 of NZ_JAXCFU010000008.1, forward strand.
GTCAGCCGTGCGCCCGTACGGGCCCGCGGCCGTCGACCGTCCACCCTGTCAACGCCATGTCACGCACCATAGCCTGCACCCGGCCCGCTGGTTAAGGTCTGACGGGCGGGTGATCACGACGGATCGAGGGAGGGCCGGATGGCGGCGCAGGCCGAGCTGGCGGTGATCGGCGGGTCGGGGCTCTACGCCCTGCTCGACGGGGTGGAACACGTGGTGGACACCCCGTACGGCGAGCCGTCGGGCCCGATCACCGTCGCCGAGGTGGGCGGTCGCCGGGTGGCGTTCCTGCCCCGCCACGGGCGCGATCACCGCTACCCGCCGCACCTGATCCCGTACCGGGCGAACCTGTGGGCGCTGCGGTCGCTGGGCGTACGCCAGGTGCTGGCGCCGTGCGCGGTCGGCGGCCTGCGGCCGGAGCTGGGTCCGGGGACGTTCGTGGTGCCGGATCAGTTGATCGACCGCACGAGCGGGCGCACGCAGACGTACTACGACAGGGGCGCGGTGCACGTGTCGTTCGCCGACCCGTACTGCCCGGCCGGGCGGCGCACGCTGCTCGACACGGCGGCCGGGCGTGGCGTGCCGGCGGTGGACGGCGGGACTGTCGTCGTGGTCGAGGGTCCGCGCTTCTCGACGCGGGCGGAGTCGCGCTGGTTCGCCTCGATGGGCGGCACGATCGTCAACATGACCGGTCACCCGGAGGCGGTGCTGGCCCGTGAGCTGGCCCTCTGCTACACGTCCATCGCGCTGGTGACGGACCTGGACGCGGGCGTCGAGGCGGGTGAGTCGGTCACCCACGAGGAGGTGTTCCGGGTCTTCGCGGAGAACACCGACCGGCTGCGCGGGCTGCTGCTGGACGCCGTCGCCGCGCTGCCTGCCGAGCGGGAGTGCGAGTGCGGGAGCGCCCTGGACGGGATCAAGCTGCCGTTCCCGCTGCCCTGAGCGCGGGAAGCGCCCGAAAAGTCGCCTTCGGCCCGATAGATTCGGCTGGTCGGGAGACTGGGCACCGGGCCGGCTCCGGCATCCGCGTGCGGAACGGAGGCAGCCGGCGATGGCGACGGTGCGGGAGGCGACCTACGACCTGCTGCGCGCGCTCGGCCTGACCACTGTCTTCGGCAACCCGGGCTCGACCGAGGAGCCGTTCCTCCAGGACTTCCCGGACGACTTCCAGTACGTGCACGCGCTCCAGGAGGCGTCGGCGGTCGCCATGGCGGACGGCTACGCCCAGGGCACCGGCCGGCCCGCGCACGTCAACCTGCACACCGCGCCGGGCACCGGCAACGGCATGGGCAATCTGGTCACCGCCTGGCACAACCGGACCCCGCTGATCGTCAGCGCCGGTCAGCAGACCCGCGAGATGCTGCTGATCGAGCCGCGCCTGGCCAGCCCCCGGGCGGTCGAGCTGGCCCAGCCGTACGTCAAGTGGGCCCACGAGCCGGCCCGCGCGCAGGACATCCCGGCGGCCTTCATGCGGGCGTACGCCTCGGCGGTGCAGCCACCGGCCGGGCCGGTCTTCCTCTCCCTGCCGATGGACGACTGGGACCGTCCGGCCGACCCGCCGCCGCAGGTGCGTACCGTCGCCACCCGGATCGCGCCGGACCCGGACCGGCTGCGCGGCTTCGCCGAGGCGCTGGCCGCCGCCCACGCCCCGGCGCTGGTGCTCGGCGCGGCGGTGGACCGGTCGGACGCCTGGCCGGACGCGGTAGCGCTGGCCGAGCGCCTGGCCGCGCCGGTCTGGGCCGCCCCGGCGCCGGAGCGAGCCGTGTTCCCGGAGCGCCACCCGCACTTCCGGGGCGTGCTGCCGTACGCGATCGGGCCGCTGTCGGAGGCGCTGCGCGGCCACGACGTGGTGCTGGTGGTGGGCGCGCCGGTGTTCCGCTACTACCCGCACGTCCCGGGCGACTACCTGCCCGGCGACGCGCGGCTGCTGCACGTCACCGACGACCCGGACGAGGCGGCCCGCGCCCCGGTCGGGGAGAGTCTGCTCGGTGACGCCGGGCTGACCATGGCCGCGCTGTGCGAGCTGCTGCCGCCGACCGGCCGGGCGGCGCCGTCACCGCGCCCGCAGCCGGCCCCGCCGGAGCCGGCCGACCCACCGAGCGCCGACGCGCTGTTCGCCGCGCTCGCCGCCGCGTGGCCGGCGGACGGGGTGCTGGTGCAGGAGTCGCCGTCCAACCTGGCCGCGCTGCGCCGCCGGCTGCCGATCGACCGGCCGCGCTCGTACCTCACCATGGCGAGCGGCGGCCTCGGCTTCGGGCTGCCCGCGGCGGTCGGCATGGCGCTCGCCGAACGCGACACCGGGCGCGGCCGCCCGGTGGTCGCGGTGGTCGGCGACGGCTCGTTCCACTACTCGGTGCAGGCGTTGTGGACGGCGGCGCGGCTGCGGCTGCCGCTCGCCGTCGTGGTCCCGGTGAATCAGCAGTACGCGATCCTGAAGGCGTTCGCCGACCTGAAACACACCCCTGGCGTGCCGGCGCTGGACCTGCCCGGGTTGGACGTGACGGCGGTGGCGCACGGCTACGGGTGCGCCGGTGAGGTGACCACGCCGGACGGGCTCGGCGCGGCACTCGCCACAGCGCTCGACGCGGACCGGCCGACGGTGCTGCCGGTGGCGATCAGCACCGACGTGCCGCGGATCCTGTGAGCCTCAGCCGGGCTGGACGACGAGCGGGGCGCCGCTGCCGGCGTCGAGCACCACGCGCCCGCCCACCGGCGCGGCGAGCGTGACGCTGACCGGCTTCATCACAAGCTGCATGGTGCACGGGCCGGTGGGCGGGACCACGGCGCCGCCGATCACCACCACGTCCGGCCGTTCCAGCACCAGCGGTGTGGGCGGACTGTCGCAGGCACCGACGCCGAGCACGTAGTCGATGCGGTTGCCCTCCACCGCCCGTAGTTGCTGCGCGGACGCCAGGCCCGCCGGGAGCGGTCTGCTCGGCACCGTGCCGCCGGACACCCGGCCGGTCACGCGCGGCGCGACAGCGACCCGGGCCACGGGTACGGCCAGTTCCTCCACGGTGAACAGCCAGGCGGGCACCTCGGCACGCCCTCGGCTGGTCCACACCGGCGCGCTGCCCAGCCGTACCCCGGTCACGGTGAGCGCCACGCACGCGCCGGGCGCCGAGGTCGACACCGGGTCGTTCGGGCCGGGCCGCCCGGTCGGTGCCGGATCCGGTGCGGCCGGACGCCCGTCGCAGGGCGGCGGATCGCCCTGGTGGAGTTGGGCGTACGCGTCGGCGGCGCTCACCAGCGGCACCCGCAGCGTGCCGTCGGGGAACCGGATCGTGCCGTCCTTCGGCACGTCTGCCGGGATCGGGATCTGGTCCCGGTACCAGCCGGCGTTGAACGCCGTCTTCGTCTCCGCGGTGGTGCCCGGGTCGCCGGTGAGCACAGTGGCGTCCTGGAGCGGGACGTACCCGTCGTGCCAGCCCGGTACGGGCCGCCAGCCGGCTGCCACCTCCTGCGCCCGCTCGGTGAACGCGGGCCGCTGGTCCGGGCCGGCAGGCGGGGCCACCCCCGGATCGGCGCCGGGCGTGGCGCAGGCGGAGAGGGCCAGCAACGGGATCCCGAGGAGGGCGAGCACGCGACGCATACGGGGTTGGACGCGTGCCCGTCCCGGCCGGTTCCCCCGGCTCAGTCCTCGCCGCCGAGGTCGGCCTGGTACGCCTCCCAGAGCAGGTCGGCTCCGTGCCGCCGGTGCCTGTCGAGCGCACGCAGCAGATCGCGGGTGCGCGCCCGTACCTCCGCGGCGGACACCCCGGGCAGGCGTACGGCGTGCTGGAGCGCCGCGCTGATCGCGGCGTGCTCACCGACCAGCAGGCGTACGCCCCGGTCCAGGCGTGGCGCGGCGCGCACCAGGTCGGCGTAGTGGCCGCCGGCTCCCTCGGTGACGCGGACGTGTTCGGTGAACCCCCGCCGGACGGGGTCCAGATCGGTGAGAAGTCGCTCCCGCCAGCGCGGCCCGGCGGTGGCCAGCGCCCGCCCGAGGGCGCGCAGGTCACCGGAGGCGCTCGGGAGCACGGCGGTCGGCTGCTGGATCGGACTGGTGACCATGGGACACCTCCCGCTGCTGGGTGCGAACCCGTATGGCGATGGTGGACCCGGTTCGAGGGCCTGTCCAGCGGTCGGTGCCGCCTCATCTGCCCCATCGGCATCAGCAGCCCCGCGAGTTGTCACCGGCCCCGGAGACGACTGTGCGCCCCGGTCCGGGTGGACCGGGGCGCACAGGCCGTGTGGTGGAGGTGCCGGGAATCGAACCCGGGTCCTTCGCCGGTTTGTCAGGGCTTCTCCGAGCGCAGCTCGCTATGCCTCTACTCGGCCCCACCGCTCACGCGAGCAAGTTGGTGTGACGGGCCCAGTCGCTGATTGATCTCGCCGCACGGACCCCGCGACCGGGTCCGATTGGCCAGCCTTCTAGCTGATGCCGGCTAACTGGGTCGAAGGCACTCCCAGGCCGACAGACTTGCTACTCGCCTCAGGCGGCGAGAGCGAAGTCAGCGCGATTGTTCTTGGCGCTTATTGGTTTCCGACGACCGATTCTCGAGACGACGTCGGCTTCCTCGGCTCGCTTCCCCTGTCGCTGCGTACGAAGTCGAAACCAGTCACCCCCTCGAAGTGCTGCCCCTGTCGGCAGCACACCAAGCCTAACGCCTGGCGCAACCGGTTTCATCCCGAGGCCCGCCTGACGCGGACCACCGGGACGAACCGGACGAATCACTCACCCATGCCCTTGCCGCGCCGGCCCACCGCCCGGGCGATCTCCCGGTCGGCGTCCCGCTTGGCGAGGTCCTGGCGCTTGTCGTACGACTTCTTACCTCGGGCCAGGCCGATCTCCACCTTCGCCCAGCCGTCGGAGAAGTAGACCTGCAACGGCACCAGCGTCAGGCCGCTCTCCTTGAGCTTGCCCAGCAGCCGGTCGATCTCCAGCCGGTTGAGCAGCAGCTTGCGGGTACGCCGGGGCTCGTGGTTGGTCCAGGTGCCCTGGGCGTACTCCGGGATGTGCATGGCGTGCAGGTAGATCTCGCCGTCGCGCTCCTGGGCGAACGCGTCCACGAGCGACGCCCGCCCGGCCCGCAGCGACTTGACCTCGGTGCCGGTCAGCGCCATGCCCGCCTCGTACGTGTCGAGGATGGCGTAGTCGTGGCGTGCCTTCTTGTTGGAGGCGACCACCTTGCGACCCTTTTCCCGTGGCATCGGCGCCACCCCCTTCCTGATCGACTCACCGGCCACCGGCCGGCGAGCGGAGATCATGCTACCGGAACCACAAGGGCCCTCCCGCGCCGTTTATTCCGGCGCGGGAGGGCCCTCGGTGAGCCGTACGAGGTGACTAGACCCGCAGGTAGAAGCGGAGCGTGACCCAGGCGGTGACCGCGCTGACCACGCCACCGACGGCGGCCATCAGCGGGAAGGTCAGGAAGATCTCGGACCAGGAGATCGGGGTGATGAGGCCCTCCAGGGCCGCCATCGAACTGCCGGCCGACAGCAGCTTCACCCCGACCAACGCGAGCAGGCCCAGGATGGAGCCGAACAGACCGGCCACCACCGCCTCCAGCACGAACGGCGCCTGGATGAACCAGTTCGACGCGCCGACGAGCTTCATGACCGCCACCTCACGCCGCTTGCTGTAGGCGGCGACCTGGATGGTGTTCGCGACGAGCAGCAGGGCGGCGATGGCCATCACGGTGGCGATCGCGAGCGCTCCGTTCTGGAAGCCGCTCAGCACGCCGAAGACCTTGTCGAGCAGCTTGCTCTGGTCGACGATCGTGTCGATGCCCTCGGTGGCCTTGTACTTGTCGTAGATCGCCTTGTACTGCTCCGGGTCGTTCAGCTTCACCCGGTACGACTCGGGAAGCTGGTCCGGCTTGACGGCGCTGACCAGGTCCGGGGCGTCGGCGTACATCTGCTGGAAGCGCTCGTACGCCTGCTCCTTGTTGACGTACGTCGAGTCCTTGACCAGGGGATCCTGGCCGAGCTGCTGACCCAGCGCGTCGACCTGTTCCTTGGTGGCATCGGTCTTCAGGAAGATCGAGACCTCGACGTTCTCGTAGTAGAGGTCCTTCATGTCGCCGACCTTCTGGTAGAGAAGGCCGCTGCCGCCCAGCATGAACAGCGACACCGCCATTGTGATGATCATGGCGATGGTCATGGTGACGTTGCGCCACAGCCCGACCAGTACTTCGGACAGGACGTACTTCATCCGCATCGGGATATTCCTCCGGCTCTCCGGCGTGAGGTTTCGTCGTCAGGGTCTACGGAACGTCGTCCGGCTCAGCCGTAGACGCCGCGGGCCTGGTCGCGCACGATGCGGCCGCTCTCGATCTCGATCACCCGGCGCCGCATCTGGTTCACGATGTTGGAGTCGTGCGTGACCATCACGACGGTCGTACCGGTGCGGTTGATCCGGTCCAGCAGGCGCATGATCTCGATCGAGGTGTCCGGGTCCAGGTTTCCGGTCGGCTCGTCGGCCAGCAGGATCAGCGGCCGGTTGACGAACGCCCGGGCCACCGCGACACGCTGCTGCTCACCACCGGAGAGCTCATGCGGGTAGCGGTGCTCCTTGCCGCCGAGACCGACCAGCTCCAGCACCTCCGGCACGACCCGGCGGGCGACCGCCTTCGTCTTACCGATCACCTCCAGCGCGAACGCCACGTTCTCGTACGCGGTGCGGTTCGGCAGCAACCGGAAGTCCTGGAAGACGCAGCCGATGGAACGCCGGAAGTGGGGTCGCTTCCAGGAACGCATCGACGTGACGTCCTTGCCGTTGACGACGACCCGGCCCTTGTTGGGCGTGACCTCGTGCAGCAGCAACTTGATGATGGTGGACTTGCCGGAGCCGGATGGACCGATGAAGAAGACGAACTCGCCCTTCTCGATCGAGACGGACACGTTGTCGAGCGAAGGCCGGGACGCCTTCGGGTACGTCTTCGTCACTTGCTCAAGCTGAATCACGGGTCGGTAGTCTACGCGGTGTAACCGCAGAGCCAAGCCCCACGCCCCGCCGAAGCGGTGCGCGTCATCGATTTACCCGGTCAGCCCGAGATCGATGACGCGCTGCGTCCGAGCGTGATCACGCACTGTCAGCGCTGAGCTGCTGCTGCTTCCGCCAGCGGATTCCCGCCTCGATGAAGCTGTCCAGGTCACCGTCGAAGACCGAGGACGGATTGCCCGTCTCCTGTTCGGTACGCAGATCCTTCACCATCTGATACGGGTGCAGGACGTACGAGCGCATCTGGTCGCCCCAGGAGCTGGTGCTGCCGGTCTTCAGGCCGGCCAGCTTCTCCTCCTCCTCCTGCCGCTTGCGCTCCAGCAGCCGGGCCTGGAGCACCCGCATCGCGGAGGCCTTGTTCTGCAACTGGGACTTCTCGTTCTGGCAGGTCACCACGATGCCGGTGGGGATGTGGGTCAGCCGCACCGCCGAGTCGGTGGTGTTGACGCTCTGCCCGCCCGGGCCGGACGACCGGTAGACGTCCACCCGGACCTCGTTCTCCGGGATGTCGATGTGGTCGGTCTGCTCGGTGACCGGCAGCACCTCGACCCCGGCGAAGCTGGTCTGCCGGCGGCCCTGGTTGTCGAACGGGCTGATCCGCACCAGCCGGTGCGTGCCGGACTCCACGCTGAGCGTGCCGTAGGCGTAGGGCACCTTCACCGTGAAGGTGGCCGACTTCAGGCCCGCCTCCTCGGCGTACGAGGTCTCGTAGACCTCGGTCGGGTAGCCGTGCCGCTCGGCCCAGCGCAGGTACATCCGCAGCAGCATCTCGGCGAAGTCCGCGGCGTCCACGCCACCGGCGCCGGCCCGGATCGCGACGAGCGCCTCCCGCGAGTCGTACTCGCCGGAGAGCAGCGTGCGGACCTCCATCTCCTGGATGGCCTTGGTCAGCCCGGCGATCTCCGACTCGACCTCGGTCAGCACGCCCGGGTCGTCCTCCGCCTGGGCGAGTTCCAGCAGCACCCCGGCGTCGTCGAGCCGGGAGCGCAGGTCACCGAGCTTGGTGATCTCGCCGTTGACGTACGACAGCTGCGACGTCACCTGCTGCGCCTTGGCCTGGTCGTCCCAGAGGTCGGGCGCGGAGGCCTCCTGCTCCAGCCGGGCCTTCTGCTCGCGCAGCTTGTCGAGGTCGAGCACAGCCTCGATGTTGCGCAGCGTGGCGTCGAGGTCCTTGAGCTGTTCGGCGTAATCGGCAGCGGTCACGACAGACAAGACTACTGCCTATCCTGGCCCGGCCGCCGCAGGTGGTCAGCCGACCGGCGCGGTCTTCAGCCAGGACAGCGCCGCCTTGTGGTAGGCGACGGCGAACTCCAGCGCGCTGGCGTCGTAGCTGTCGCCTTCCTTCTTGGCGTTCTTGACCTGCTCCCGCACCGCCGCCAGCGCCTCGGTGTGGTACTCGTTCGCCGTCGCGTACAGGTTCTTGAGCTGGCTCGACGAGTGCAGGTCACCGAACGCGATCCGTAGCGCTATCGGGTTACGGATGGTGTCCTTGCCGGGATTCTCCGCCAGCCAGCGGGAGAATGTCCGTTTCCCGGCCGCCGTCAGCGCGTACGGCTGGCTCATCCGCGGCCCGGGCTTGCCGAGACGCACCAGACCCTTCTCGGCCAGGACCGGCAGCTCCCGGTAGACCTGACTGCGGGTCATCGACCAGTACGGCGCCAGCCGGCGCTCAGCGGCGGCCATCAACTGGCCGCCAGTCATCGGGCCGTCGTGCAGCAGACCGAGCAGAGCTGCTGCCGTCGGGTTGACTCCGGATTCCGCCATGCCCTCTAAGCTGCCACTTTGTCGGCTCTGGCGTCCAGGATTTGCTCATTTCGGCACCCGATGACGGGTCCGATGTGCACTGTCGGATGAGGAAGAGGGCCCGCCCCGGCCGGGACGGGCCCTCCGGCGAGCGTCTCAGCCCATGTGCGGGTAGGCGTGATCGGTCGGCGGGACGAACGTCTCCTTGATCGTCCGCGGCGACATCCAGCGGACCAGGTTGTGCCAGGAGCCCGCCTTGTCGTTGGTGCCGCTGGCCCGGGCGCCGCCGAACGGCTGCTGCCCGACCACCGCGCCGGTCGGCTTGTCGTTGATGTAGAAGTTGCCGGCGGCGTACCGCATCTTCTCCGCCACCCGGTCGACCACCCGGCGGTCGGTCGCGAAGATCGACCCGGTCAGCGCGTACGGCGCGATCGACTCGGCCTGGGCGACCACCTCGTCGAAGCGGGCGTCGTCGAAGACGTGCACGCCGAGGATCGGCCCGAAGTACTCGGTGGTGAACGTCTCGTGTGCGGCGTCGGAGCACTCGAACAGCGTCGGCCGGACGAAGTAGCCGACCGAGTCGTCGGCGGTGCCGCCGGCCAGGATGCGGCAGGAGTCGTCACCCTTGATCAGCTCCAGCGCGGCGGTGTGCCGGCCGAACGCCTTGTCGTCGATCACCGCGCCGCCGAAGTTGCTGAAATCGGTCACGTCGCCGTAGGTCAGCGAGTCGGCGGTGGCGGCGAGCCGGTCGCGCAGGCCACCCTCCCAGATCGACCGCGGGACGTACGCCCGGGAGGCGGCCGAGCACTTCTGGCCCTGGTACTCGTAGGCGCCCCGGATCAGCGCGGTGTGCAGCGCGTCCACGTCGGCGCTGGAGTGCGCGACCACGAAGTCCTTGCCGCCGGTCTCGCCGACCAGCCGGGGGTAGCCCCGGTAGCGGGCGATGTTGTCGCCGACGGTCTTCCACAGGTGCTGGAACACCTTTGTCGAGCCGGTGAAGTGGATGCCTGCGAGGTCCGGGTCGGCCAGCGCCACCTCGGAGACCTCCTCGCCGCGGCCGGTGACCATGTTGATCACGCCGGGCGGCAGGCCGGCGGCCTCGAACAGGCGCATGGTGAAGTGCGCCGCGAACTGCTGCGTCGGGGACGGCTTCCAGACCACCGTGTTGCCGAGCATGGCCGGCGCGGACGGCAGGTTGCCGGCGATCGCGGTGAAGTTGAACGGGGTGATCGCGTAGACGAACCCCTCCAGCGGCCGGTGGTCGAGGCGGTTCCAGACCCCGGGCGAGGACAGCGGCTGCTCGGCCAGGAGCCGCCGGGCGAAGTGCACGTTGAACCGGAGGAAGTCGATCAGCTCGCAGGCCGAGTCGATCTCGGCCTGGACGGCGGTCTTGGACTGGCCGAGCATGGTGGCCGCGTTGAGCGTGTCCCGCCAGGGGCCGGCGAGCAGGTCGGCGGCGCGCAGGAAGATGGCGGCCCGCTCCTCGAACGGCAGCGCACGCCACATCGGAGCGGCGTCCTTGGCGGCCTTCACCGCGGCGCGGGCGTCGTCGTGGGTGGCGTGCCCGGTGACGCCGAGGACGTGCGCGTGCTTGTGCGGCTGCACCACGTCGATCGACGCGCCGCCGGCCATCCGGCGCTCGCCGGCGATCGTCATCGGCAGCTCGATCCGCTCGGCGGCCAGTTCGGCCAGCCGTCGCTGGAGCCGTTCCCGGTCGGCGCTGCCGGGCTCGTAGTTGTGCACCGGCTCGTTGAGCGGCTCGGGTACGGAGAACACGGCGTCCATCACAGGCTCCTGGCGATCTCGACGGCGACGGCGAAACCGGACCCGCGGGCGTCGGCCGGCGGCCGGACGCCGGACACCGCGGGGTCAGCGGCGGCGGGACCTGGCCCGATTCTGTCACGAGACGCCCCCGCGGGCCCCGCCTCCCCGGCACACCGGACAGCCCAGCTCGTCTCCGGACCTTCAGCCGCCGCCCACCCACAACCGACGAAACATCGGAGTACGGGACGACACGTCGTCGATCCTTCGGCGCGCTCGGTTTCGGTGCCTGCCGTACCCGGCCCGCCCGAGCGGCGGCGGCACGCCGCGTACGCTGGATGACCGGTGACCTGCCCGGCCCGGCGCGGGCGATCCGGCGACCGTCGAAGGGGAGACGATGAGCAACCAGCCCGGCAGCTCCACGGCCGCGGAGACGGACGAGCCCGAGGCCGTCGAGCCGTCGGCCGGCGAGGCGACCACGGACGAGGCCACGGCCACGGACGAGGCCGCTGCGACCGGGCGGCCGGAGTTCGCGCCGGGCGCGATCGTGCTCGCCCTGCTCTCGGTCGGGTGGCTGGCTGCCATGCTCTGGTCGACCCGCGAGGCGATCCACTCCACGGCTGCCGGCGTCACCGCGATCAGTCTCTCCGCGTACGCGCTGCCAGGCGTCATCACCGCCGCGCTGGTCACCGGCGCCACAATGGCCCTGCTCGCGACGAACCGGCTGGGCCGCGCCACGCTGCGCTTCCTGGCCGCCGTCGGCACCGGCCTCCTGGTCGGGCTCGTCACCGCGGTGGCGATCAACCTGACGTACGCGGACAACGCCACCACGAACACCATCGCCGGCACCGCGGCGGCGGCAGCGATCATCGGCGGGGCGATGGCCGGCGCGCGCCAGGCCCGGGTGGTGGGGGCGATCACGCTCGCCACGCTCACCGCGCAGATCTTCGTGGTGCTGTTCAGCCGCGTCCGCGATCCGCTCTCCGACCTGTTCGGCGCCGGGGAGACCCAGCAGTCGGTGCTCGACGCCGCGAAGTGGGTCTCGCGTACCGAATCGCTGCTCGCCGGGCTGCTGGCCGGCCTGGCCGCGTACCTCTATCTGACCTGGTCCCGGCGCCGGGCGGAGCGCCGCGACGGCGCGGCGTCGCCGCTGCGCTGGCCGGCCTACCTGGTCGCCGGGGCGGGCGCGGGCCTGCTCCTGCTGCTCACCGAGGTGATCATCCGGATCGGCGGCCGTGGGCTGCTCGACCTGGCCGCCGCGCTCAGCGAGGCCGACGAGGTGGCGCAGACCGCGCTGGGCACCTCCCGGGTCGACAACGGGATCTGGGTGCTCTTCGTCGGCGCGCTGACCACGCTCATCGTCTTCGGGCGCACGCTCGGGCCGCGCCCGGTGGACGACGACGAGGACGAGCCCGCGGCCTGAACCGGCCCGGTCAGCCCGCCTCGCGCAGCAGCAGGTCCAGCTCGGTCACGTCGTACCACTCCAGTTCGTGGTCCTCGGCGCCGTCGACGGTGAACTGGGCATCCGGGTCGCCGGCCTGGGCCTCCACCACCACGTCGACGGCGGCGGCCACGTCCTCGACCGCGTCCGCGCCGTCCACGTGCAACGCGGCGATCGACTTCACCGGCACCGGCCCGGCCGGCCGGACCACGCTCGACCCCAGCTCGCCGCCGACCCGGCCGACCGCGCGGGCCGGCAGGTCGGCCGAGACGACCACCCGTCGCCGGGGCGCTGTGGGGTCGTTGCGGAGCAGGAGCAGCGCGTCCTGGGCGGCCCGGGTGAAGGCCACGTACTCCAGTTCCTCCTCGTCGCCCTCGGCGTACCACTCGCGCAGCTCCGGGGTCACGGCGTGCGCCGCCTCGGCGCTCAGCCCCTCCTCGCGCAGCCGGGCGAGCATGGGGACGGTCGCCGGCAGGTACACCCGGACAAGCTCGTCGGTCACGGGTCACTCCCACACTCAGGCCGATCGTCGGCGGGCGCCGACTCCGGGCGCCGATCATGCCGTACGCCGAGACCGTCATACACCCGGCACCCGTGCGGGTGAAGTCTCCCGCCGGTGTGTCTCCCGAACGGGCACCTGGCGATGTCACCCGGTGGTGGCAAACTGAAGCAAACGCAACCAACCCCGGGAGTCACACCGTGGAGTCGAGGTTCCTGCTGCTGTCCGACGTCGCCGCCGAGCTGAACGTGTCGGACTCGCAGGTCTACCACATGGTCCGCAGCGGCGAACTGCCCGCGATCAAGATCGGTGGCCGGGGTCAGTGGCGGGTCGAGCGCGCCCGGCTGGAGGAATACATCGAGCGCAAGTACGCCGAGACCGCCGAGTGGGTACGCGGCAACCCGCTCGGCGAGCGCGACGAGGAGTGACCGCCCGCGGACCGCCCGCCATTGACGGCGGTCGCACACGTCCGGGAAGATGAGGGTCTGTCGGAGGCAAACGAAGGCAAACGCAAGGATTTGAGATGGTCGACACCCGCCGTCCCCGAGCACCCCGCCCGCCGGTCCGTCTCCGGCCCGCCCCGCCGCTCGACCCGCCGTGCACCGACGAGGAACCGCTCTGGAGTCCCGTCGGTCAGCTCACGCTCGACCTGTCCGACCCGCGTCGCCGAGCCACCGCACGCCCCGCCGGCCGCGCCCCTGACCCGGCACCCGCCTGGCCCCGCTGGTCCGGTGCGCAGGCGTCGGCCCTCGCCTCCGCCACACCCGAGGGAGCGCGGGCCGCCCACCTGTTCGTGCGCACCTTCCTGGAGATCGTCAACGGCTTCCGGCCGCCCGGCCAGCTCCGGCCGCTCTGCCTGCCCGAGTCGGCCGGCCCGGTGGCGGCCGAACTGACCCGTGCGGCCCGCCGGGTGACACCGGTCCGCCGCCGTACCGCCCGGCCGGCGCTGCTGCTGCGACGCCTGCGGGTGTGCGAACCCCGCGCGGGCGCGGTCGAGGCCACCGCCGTGTTCGCCGGCGCCGGAGGCGCGAGCTGGGCGGTAGCGATACGCCTGGAATGCCGCCGAGGCACCTGGCTGTGCCTCGTCCTCGACGTCCTCTGAACCGGGCCATCGCCTCCCCGACCCGGCTCGCCGCACCGCGGCCACCCGCGCCGATCTGCGAGCGGGCGCAGCCATCCAGCTCCCAGCTCCCAGCTCCCAGCTCCCAGCTCCCAGCTCCCAGCTCCCAGCGGAGATCTTGGTACCAAACGGCCCTCATAGGGGCCCTTTCCTACCAAGATCTCCACCGCTCCCACCAGCCGGAACGCCAATCTCGCCCAACGGGAGGCTCGCCGCAGCAACCCGCCGAACGAGGATCTCCGGCCCACGCCCGCGCCTCCACCGACGCCGATCTTGCACTTTCGGCCCCCCAATACCGGCATGAATCGGACACGACGAGGGCCGAAACTGCAAGATCGCGGGGCGGGTAGGGCGGGGACGGGCGAGGGGCGGGCGGGGACGGGGACGGGCCCCGGCCTTGGTGGCCGGGGCCCGTCGGGGCGCTCGTTCGGGGTCAGTTGCCGCCGTTGGGCGAGCCGTGGCAGCGCTTGTACTTGCGGCCGGAGCCACACGGGCAGGGCGCGTTACGGGACGGGCCCTCGCCGCCGTCGACCTGGCCGGGAGCCGCCCGCCGGGCGGTGCTGGCGGCCACAGCCTGGCCACTCGCCCCGGCCGGTGCACGGCGCGGCGTGGTGGCGGCCGGGCGCTCCGAGGACTGCTGGCCGATGCCGAGCGCCGGCGCCTGCTGCTCGGGCCGCTCGATCACCGGAGCGCCCCGGCCTGCCTCGCCGTCCACGGCGGGCGCCGAGTATTGCAGGCCCTGCTGCTGCGGCGCGCGGTTGAGACCCTTGGCCCGGATCTCCACCGGCTTGTCCAGCAGCTGCACCTCCTCGGCCTTCGGCTCCGCCTCCTCGACCTGGACGTCCAGGTTGTAGAGGAAGCCGACAGTCTCCTCCTTGATGCCGTCCATCATGGAGGCGAACATGTCGAAGCCCTCGCGCTGGTACTCGATGACCGGGTCGCGCTGGGCGTACGCCCGCAGGCTGATGCCCTCCTGGAGGTAGTCCATCTCGTACAGGTGCTCGCGCCACTTGCGGTCGATCACCTGGAGCAGGACCATGCGCTCGAGCTGGCGCACCGCCTCCTCGCCGAGGTTCTCCTCGCGCCTGTCGTACGCGGCGTGCGCGTCCTCCTTGAGGCGGGCGAGCAGGAAGTCCTGGTCGATGCCGGAGCGGGAACCGACCTCCTCCTCCAGCTCCTCGACGGTGACGCCGACCGGGTAGAGCTGCTTCAGGCTGGACCAGAGCTGGTCGAGGTCCCAGTCCTCGGCGTAGCCGTCGCTCGTCGCGCCGACCACGTACGCGGTCACCACGTCGTCGATCATGTTGCGGACCTGGTCGGACAGGTCCTCACCGTTGAGCACCCGGAGGCGCTCGGCGTAGATCACCTGGCGCTGCTTGTTCAGCACCTCGTCGTACTTGAGGACGTTCTTGCGGATCTCGGCGTTCTGGCCCTCGATCTGGGCCTGGGCGCTCCTGATCTGGCGGGTGACCATCTTCGACTCGATGGGCACGTCCTCCGGGATGTTGAAGCGGTCCATCACCGCCTCGACCGCGCCGGCCCGGAAGCGCTTCATCAGCTCGTCCTGGAGCGACAGGTAGAAGCGGGACTCGCCCGGGTCACCCTGCCGGCCGGCGCGACCGCGGAGCTGGTTGTCGATCCGGCGGGACTCGTGCCGCTCGGTGCCCAGCACGTAGAGCCCCCCCGCGGCGGCCACCTCCTCCGCCTCGACGTCGCACGCCTGCTTCCAGGTCGGGAGGATCTCCTCCATCGCCTTGGCATACTCCTCCGGCTGCTCGACCGGGTCGAGCCCGCGCTGGCGCAGCTCGTTCGCGGCGAGGAACTCGGGGTTGCCGCCGAGCAGGATGTCCGTACCGCGGCCGGCCATGTTCGTCGCGACGGTGACCGCGCCCTTGCGCCCGGCCTGCGCGACGATCTCCGCCTCCTTGGCGTGGAACTTCGCGTTCAGCACCGAGTGTGGGATGCCGCGGCGGCGCAGCATGTGCGACAGGATCTCGGAGTTCTCCACCGAGACGGTGCCGACCAGCACCGGCTGGCCCTGCTCGTGCCGCTCGGCGATGTCCTCGACGACGGCGTTGAACTTGGCCTTCTCGGTCTTGTAGATGACGTCGGGCCGGTCGAGCCGGACCATCGGCCGGTGCGTCGGGATGGTCACGACGCCGACCTTGTAGACCTTGTTGAACTCGCCCGCCTCGGTCTGGGCGGTACCGGTCATGCCGGAGAGCTTCTCGTAGAGGCGGAAGTAGTTCTGGAGGGTGATGGTGGCCAGGGTCTGGTTCTCCTGCTTGATCTCCACCCCCTCCTTGGCCTCGATCGCCTGGTGCATGCCCTCGTTGTAGCGGCGGCCGTGCAGGATGCGGCCGGTGAACTCGTCGACGATCAGGACCTCACCGTCGTTGACGATGTAGTCCTTGTCGCGCTTGTAGAGCTCCTTGGCCTTGATCGCATTGTTCAGGTAGCCGACCAGCGGGGTGTTCACCGACTCGTAGAGGTTGTCGATGCCCAGGCGGTCCTCCACCTTGGCCACGCCGCGCTCGGTGATGGCGATGGTGCGCTTGGCGTAGTCGACCTCGTAGTCGCCCTCGCCGTCGGTGCCGGGCTGGAGCCGGGCCACCACCGTGGCGAACTCCTGGTACCACCGGGCGGAGTGCTCGGCCGGACCGGAGATGATCAGCGGGGTACGCGCCTCGTCGATCAGGATCGAGTCGACCTCGTCGACCACGGCGAAGAAGTGGCCGCGCTGGACCAGCTCGTCCTTCGACCAGGCCATGTTGTCGCGCAGGTAGTCGAAGCCGAACTCGTTGTTCGTGCCGTAGGTGACGTCGCACTCGTAGGCCGCGCGGTGCTCGCTGGCGGGCCGGTTGGGCAGCACCACGCCGACGCGCAGGCCGAGGAACTCGTGGACGCGGCCCATCCAGGCGGCGTCGCGCTCGGCCAGGTAGTCGTTCACCGTGATCACGTGCACGCCCTTGCCGGCGAGCGCGTTCAGGTAGACCGGCATGACCGAGGTGAGCGTCTTGCCCTCACCGGTCTTCATCTCGGCGATGTTGCCGAAGTGCAGCGCCGCGCCACCCATCACCTGGACGTCGTAGGGGCGCTGGCCGAGCACCCGCGAGGCGGCCTCGCGGCACACCGCGAACGCCTCGGGCAGCAGGTCGTCGAGGGTCTCGCCATCCTCGAGCCGCTCCTTGAACTGCTCGGTCATGCCGCTCAGCTCGTCGTCGCTGAGGTTGACGTAGTCGTCCTCGATCGAGTTGACGGCGGCAGCGATGGCCTTCAGCCGACGCACCATGCGGCCCTCGCCGGCGCGAAGGAACTTTTCCAGAATCGACACGGATCAACGCTCCCCTAGACGGTCTCGAACCATCGTAGGCGCTCCGAGGCGACGATGGTCACTGGTGGCGGCGGTCCGGGCTCCGGAACCCGACATAACGTCGCGACCGTGCGCCACCGGCCGCTAATCGGGTTACGCCGTGCGCGAACGATCCGGCACGATGGCTCGAATGGAGCCTGTGGAGATCATCGAAGACGGCCTGCTGCTGCGCCCGTGGCGCGCGGAGGACGCCGACGCGGTGCACCGTGCCTGCCAGGATCCGGACATCCAGCGCTGGACCACCGTACCTCGCCCGTACCTGCCGGAGCACGCGACGGAGTACGTCACCACGATCAGCGCCACCGCCTGGGCCGAGGGCACCGCTGCGCTCTTCGCGGTCTGCGACGCCGGCACCGGTGAGCTGCTCGCCTCGTTCGGCCTGGTCTCCGTCGACCGCGCGCGGGACTCGGCCGAGGTGGGCTACTGGACCGCGCCGTGGGCCCGGGGCCGGGGCGTCGCGGTCCGCGCCACCCGCGCGCTCGCCCGCTGGGCGTTCGACGCGCTCAAGCTGCGCCGGCTCACCTGGCAGGCCGAGATCGGCAACCACGCCTCCCGGCTGGTCGCGTTGCGCGCCGGCTTCCGCATCGAGGGTGAGCTGCGACTGGCCGACCCCAGCCCCGGCGGCCGGACCGAGGGCTGGATCGGCTCGCTGCTCCCCGGCGAGGTCGCCGCCGCCGGCGACCCGGTCCCCTACGGCCCGGACACGCTCCAGGCCCGCCGCGCGGCGGTCTTCGGCCGGCCGCAGCCGGTCCTGTTCGCCACCGCCGGCGACACCGAGCTGCGGCTGCGCGCGCTGGAGGAACGCGACCTGGCCGCGGTGACCCGCACCTGTCAGGACGAGCAGACGATCCGCTGGACCACGGTGCCGCACCCGTACCGGCCGGAGCACGCCGAGGGCTTCCTGCGCGACCTGGTGCGCCCGGCCTGGGCGCGGGGCACAGCGGTGACGTTCGCCGTGGCCGACCCGGACGACGAGTACGTCGCCTCGATCGACCTGCGCCTGCTGCCGAACGACCCGTTGGTGGCCGACGTGGGCTACATGACGGCGCCGCACGCCCGCGGCCGGGGCTACCTGCCGGCCGCGCTCGCCGCGGTGTGCGCCTGGGGCTTCACCACGCTCGGCCTGGCCCGGATCGAGTGGCGGGCGAACGTGGGCAACACCGCCTCGCGGCGGGCCGCCGAGAAGGCCGGCTTCACCGTCGAGGGCACGCTGCGCGGCGGCGTCCAGCACCGCGGCGAGCGGCAGGACGTCTGGATCGGCGGCCTGCTGCCGGGCGACCTGGCATGACCCCGGAGACGATCGAGGGGTACGGCGTACGGCTCCGGCCGTGCCACCTCGCGGACGCACCGGACATGGTGGCCGGGTGCACCGACCCGGAGATCCGCCGGTTCATGCCCCTGCTGCCCGACCCGTACGACGCCGACACCGCCCGCTTGTGGATCGACGAGGGCGCGCCCGCGGCGTGGGCGGCGGGCGGGGCCGCGTACACGATCGCCGACCCGGCCACCGACCGGCTGCTCGGCAGCATCGGGCTGACCCGGCTCAGCGCGGAGCGGGCGACGTACGAGATCGGTTACTGGGTGGGAGCGGCGGCGCGCGGCCGGGGCGTGGCGACCGCCGCCACCCGGCTGCTGACCGGGCGGGCGTTCGCCGCCGGCGCGGCCCGGCTGGAGCTGCTCACCCGGACGGAGAACGTGGCGAGCCAGCGCATCGCCCTGGCCTGTGGTTACCGGCACGAGGGCGTACGCCGGGCGGCCGGCGCGGACGGCGACGGCTTACGCCAGGATCTGATCGCCTGGGTGCGGCTGGCCGACGACCCGCCCGGGCCGGTCCCCCGCCTGCTGCCGGACCTGCCGGACGGCCGGCTCACCGACGGCGTGGTGACGCTGCGCCCGGTGGAGCCGGCGGACACGGACGCGCTGTACCGGATGCACTCGCTGCCGGAGGTGGTGGCGAACCGGGTGCCGCCGGTGGCGCCGGAGCGGGCGGCGCTCGCGCGCCGCTGCCGGCTCGCGGCGAGCCGCTGGCTCGCGGGCGAGGCCGCCGACCTGGCGATCCTCGACGCGGCCGCCGGCGCCGTCGTCGGTGGGTGCGCGCTGTTCTACGACGAGCCGGCCACCGGGCAGGCCATGATCGGCTACAGCCTGCTGCCCGAGGCGCGCGGGCGCGGGCTGGCGGCGCGCACGGTCCGGCTGGTCGCCGGGTGGGCGTTCGGCGTCGGGGTGTCCCGGCTGTGGGCCGGCACCCGGCCGGACAACGTCGCCTCGCAGCGGGTGCTGGAACGGGCCGGCTTCCGGCGGGAGGGGCTGTTGCGCGGCCGGCTGCCCGGCCCGGACGGCGTCCGTGTCGACTCGGTGGTCTACGGCCGGCTCGCCACCGACGGGAACTGAGGACGGGCCCCGCGCGGGGGCCCGTCCTGACCGGTCAAGGGGTCACGTGTCGAGCTGGATGATCCCGTAGTCGTACGCGTGCCGCCGGTAGACCACGCTCGGGCGGCCGGACTCCTTGTCCTGGAACAGGTAGAAGTCGTGGCCGACCAGTTCCATCTGGAACAGCGCGTCGTCGACGGTCATCGGTTCGGCGGGGTGGACCTTCGCCCGGGCGATGTGCCACGGCTGGTCGTCGGGTTCGGTGTAGCCGCTCTCGTCGGGGCGTTCGGCGACCGCGGTGGCGGTGCCGTGGCCGTCGAGCGCCGCCAGGCCGGGACCGTCGAGGTCGGCCACGGGTAGGCCGGCGGTCGCGGCGGCCACGGAGATCGGCGCGTGCCGTCCGCGGTGTACCCGGCGACGGTCCGCCGCGCGGCGGAATCGCGTGTCCAGCTTGGCGATGGCGGCGTCGAGCGCGCTGTAGAAGTCGTTCGTGCAGGCCTCGGCCCGGATCACCGGGCCGCGCGTCACGCACGTGATCTCCACCCGCTGGCAGGTGTCCGCCTGGCGTGGATTGCGCTCGTGGAACAACTCGACGTCCACGCGAATGAGCTTCTGGTCGTAGCGTTCGATCTTCGCGAGCTTCTCGGCTACGTGCACCCGGTAATGGTCCGGCACTTCGACGTTACGGCCCTTGACCACGATGTCCACGTGACCTCCCTTGTTCGGACGGTCGTTCGGTCCGGATCAGATCCGGTCGACGCGCCGGGAGGGCCCCGCTCGGCGTCGACCGGTGTTGTTCGGCTACGCCTCCTTCCAGTGCCGGGGGAAGGTTTGACCCTCACTACCCCCGACACCGAAACGCTAACTCCTGTACGGCCACCCGTCACCCCTGGTTGCCGAAGGCGGTCGCGAAATTTAACAGCTCATACACCAAGGGGTGAAACGGATACACGAAGCGTCACCGACGGTGCCGCTTTTGCGTTGCGGCGAGCACGGCCGCGGCCTTTGGCGTCATTCCCGCGCGGTGCAACATCCGGCTCACCGCCGCGAGCGTGGCGCCGGTGGTGACGATGTCGTCGAGCAGCACGACGGTCTCCCCCGGCCGGTGTCCGGCCGCCGGGCGGCGCAACCGGAACGCCGCCTCGGCGGCGGCGGCCCGTCCGGCGCTGTCCAGCGCCACCGAGTCGGTCCGGGGCAGTGCCCGCAGCGGGCGCAGCACGCGTACCGGCCAGCCGGCCGCGCGCAGGCGGGCCGCGGCCGGGCGGACCAGCCGGTCCAGGTGGTCGCCGTAGCGGGCCCGGGCGGCGCGTGCGGTGTCGGGCACCGCCACCAGCGTCACCGGGCCGGGCGGCCCCGCGGCCGCCGCGACCACCTCGGCCAGCAGCGCGCCCAGCGGCCGGGCCAGCCCGTGCCGGCCCCGTTCCTTGTACGCCAGCAGCCCTTCGCGCAGCGCGCCGCCGTACGGGCCGAGCGCGACGCAGGGCGGCAGGCCGGGCGGGGCCGGGTCGGGCCTCGTCGGGGCGGGACGCAGCGACTCCAGCTCCCGTACGCAGCCGCCGCAGAAGCCGTGCCGCAGCGGTACCGATCCCGCGCCGCAGCCGGCGCACCCGGCGGGCAGCACCAGGTCGGTCAGGTCCGACCAGAGCCCGCCCAGGTCACGCACGCGCGGCTCAGTAGAGGAAGAACGGCGCGGTCGGGTTCGTCGCCCGGCTGCCGGCCGGTACGTCGAGCACCTGCTCCCGCTTGACGTAGTCGAACGGGTTGTTCCGCCAGGCCGCGCCGTCCGTCTCGAACATGAACGAGAACGCGGCCAGGCCGCGGTCGCCGCCGCCCGGATATCCGGCGAGCTGGGTCACCGGGGCGCCGATCTCCACCGTCAGCGGGGTCTCCCAGGCGCCGTCCACGCTGACCTGGTGGATCGCCGAGCGCCGGTCCGCCTCGTTGCCGGCCAGCGCCAGCTCGTTCTCCGCCACCCAGTCCACCACCGTCACGCCGGTGAGCAGCGTGGTGACCCGGCGGAGCTGTCCGAGGCTGGCCCCGCCACCGTCGGCGCTCACCGCGGCGACGAAGACCGCGCCGCCGGAGACCAGCGCGATCCGGTGCCCGTCCAGGGAACCGGCGACCGCCGTCACCGGCCCGGGGACGGACAGCGGGATCTCGCTCATCCGGCCCGTGCCGTCGAACCGGTAGAGCCGCCCGTCAGCCGCCACCAGACCCGCCGGACGGGCCTTGTTCAGCGAGCGCAGCCAGGTGGGACGGCTCATCGCCCGGAACGTCCGGTCGCTGGGGCTGAGCGTCGCGACCGGTTCCGGGCCACTGCCCACCTTGAGACGCCTGCGGTTGTCCGCCCCGGTCACCACGAGCGCGGCGAGCACCTGGTCGTCGGCGCGGGCGAGCGACGCGGACACCACATTGCGGTTCTCCGCGGGCGGCAGCGGCGCGGCGGCCCGCGACTCGGCGCCGAACGCCAGGGGACGGACCGCGCCGTCGTAGACGGCGTACCGCATCGGATCGCCGCCGCGGGGATAGGCGGCGGTCGAGACCCGCTCCCGCCGCAGGTCGACGGTGAGCCGCTTCTGGTTCTGGATCTTCAGGTCGACCTGGCCGTCCAGGTCCGACAGCGACCACGCCAGCTGGGTGCCGAGCCGGGTCAGCCGCTGCTCGTTGGCGCCCGGCATGTTGAGGTTGATCTCCCAGTGGCCGTCCGTGCCGGTCGCGTTGTTGATCAGCTGGGTGCCGTCGGGCAGCCCGGTCACGGCGGGGGACAGCCAGTCCGACGGGCGGTCGGCCAGCCACTTCATCACCTCGGTGATCCGGCGCTCGGTCGGCGCCGACGAGGGCAGGTAGCGCTGGTCCGGCACCAGCCGGGTCAGGTCGGGGTTCCAGAAGTAGACGGTGCGGGGGCGGTAGTACTCGCGCACCGCAGAGTCGCTGACCAGCAGCATGTTCGGCAGCTCGGTGATCAGCAGGCCGGTGCCGGCCGGCTCGGCCCGGCGCAGCTCGAAGACGTACTGCGTCTCGCTGGCCACCGGCGGGCCGAGCGTGCCGTCGGCGCGCAGCACGCCCACCTGCTGCACCTTGAGCGTGACGGTGCTGGTGCCCTGGTTGTTCGGCGGCGTGCTCTCCGGCTTCTCCCGCAGCCGCACCACTGTCAGCTCGATCTCGCTGGTCTGCGGCTTGCCCGAAAGCAGGTCGCGGGCCTCCGCGGCGAGGAACTTGCGGGCCCGGGCGTACGCCTGGTCGCGTTCCCCGGCCGCGGCGGCCCGCAGGTAGTTCTCCACGAACGGCACCGGCTCGCTGCTGTCCGCCGGTTCGGGCGGCCGGGCCGGGCTGCCGTTGAGCACCCCGGACTCGGCGGCCGGCGCCGAGCCGTCCACCTGCACGTCGGTCTCGTCCGGGATGCCGCATCCGGCGAGCGCGGCCGGCAGCAGCGCGCCGGTCAGCAGCAGGGTCAGGACCCGGCGCCTCACGGCCGCGCCTCCGCGTGGTCGCCGCCGGCGGCCGGTCCGGCGGTCAGCGCGGCGACGCCGCCGCCGGGCCCGATGGCGGACAGCTCGCCGTCGCGGGGGCCGCCGAACGGCACCGTGGCGTCGGCCGGCACCAGCCGTAGCGGGCTGGTGGTGAGCCGGTCCCCGGCCCGGGCCGGCAAAGTGAGCCGGAACTGCGCGCCCTGCCCGGGCGCGCCCCACGCCTCCAGCCAGCCGCCGTGCAGGCGGGCGTCCTCCAGGCTGATCGACAGGCCCAGCCCGGTGCCGCCGGTCTGCCGGGCGCGCGACGGATCGGCCCGCCAGAAGCGGTTGAACACCAGCTTCTCCTCCCCCGGCTTGAGGCCGACCCCGTGGTCCCGCACGGTGATCGCCACCGCACTCTGGTCCTGACCCAGGGTGATCCGTACCGGCTTGGCCTCGCCGTGCTCGACCGCGTTGCCGACCAGGTTGCGCAGCACCCGCTCGACGCGGCGCGGGTCGACCTCGGCGATCACCGGAGTGTCCGGCAGGTCCAGCTCGATGGTCACCCCGACCCGCTCGGCCAGCCCGGCCAGCCGCTCGGTGACCCGGTGCACCACCGGCACCAGGTCGGTCGGCTCGCTGTCCAGCACCGCGAAACCGGCGTCGAACCGGCTGATCTCCAGCAGGTCGGTGAGCAGTTCCTCGAACCGGTCCAGCTCGGCCTGGAGCAGCTCGGCGCTGCGGGCCACCGCCGGGTCGAACTCGTCGCGCTCGGCGAAGATCAGGTCGGCGGCCATCCGGACCGTGGTCAGCGGCGTCCGCAGTTCGTGCGAGACGTCGGAGGTGAACCGGCGTTGCAGCCGGGACATCTCCTCCAGCCGGAGGATCTGCCGTTGCAGGTTCGTCGCCATCTGGTTGAACGAGGCCGCCAGCAGCGCGAGGTCGTCCTCGCCGGAGACCACCATGCGCTGGTCCAGCAGACCGGCGGAGAGCCGCTGCGCGGTGCGCGCGGCCACCCGTACCGGGGTCACCACCAGTCGGGTGACCAGGGCGGCCAGCAGGCCGAGCAGCAGCACCAGCGCCACGCCGGTGGCGACCACCGTGGCCCGGGCGTCGGCCGCCGTCGCGTCCTGCCGGGCCAGCGGTACGAGGTAGTAGAGCTCGACCTGCCCGAACTTGGTCGGCACCGGAGAGCCGTAGACCAGGTATTTCGTCCGCTCGCCGCCGAGCGAGCCGGTACGGATCTGGTGCGCGACCTTGCCCGAGGCGACGGTGGCCCGCAGCTCGTCGCCGATCACCGTGTCCACCGGCACGTCGGGCGTGGTCCGCGGCTCGATGAACTCGGCGAAGTTGTCGGCGGTGATCGCCACCACCACGCCGCTGGTCTGGGTGGGGTCGCCGCCGGCCAGGTAGTTGACGGTGCCGTCGATGGTGTTCTGGAGCTGCGCCTCCTGCGGCTGGCTGTAGAGGTTGAACTGCTTGGCCGCGTACTCGCTGCCGTTGCTCAACCGCAGCCGCACGTCGGTCTCGGCGTTCTCCAGCAGGATGCTGGTGATCTTGTCAGCGATCAGATAGGCGAAACCGCCCACCAGCAGACTCGAGGCCACCAGCGTGATGGTGACCACACGGACCTGGAGCGACCGCCGCCACGCCTGGTGCACGGCTGCCACCAGCCGGGCGACGCGGCCGGTCAGGGCGAGCCAGAGCGCCCGCACGGCGGAGAGCCGGCGGGGCGCGGGGGTCGGCGACTCGGGCAGCGAGGTCAGCACAGTGCTGACCAGGCTATCCGGTACCCGCCTTGTAGCCCACGCCCCGCACGGTCAGGATGATTTCGGGTCGCTCCGGATCCGGCTCGATCTTGGCGCGCAGCCGCTGCACGTGCACGTTGACCAGGCGGGTGTCCGCCGCGTGGCGGTAACCCCAGACCTGCTCCAGCAGCACCTCGCGGGTGAAGACCTGACGCGGCTTGCGGGCGAGCGCGACCAGCAGGTCGAACTCCAGCGGCGTCAGCTTCACCTCCTCGCCGTCGCGGCTGACCGTGTGGGCCGGCACGTCGATGGTGATCTGGTTGCCGGGCGGGCCGATGGTCAGCATCTCCGGCGCCACGTCCTCGCCCCGGCGCAGCCGGGCCCGCATCCGGGCCACCAGCTCCTTGGGCTTGAACGGCTTCACCACGTAGTCGTCGGCGCCGGACTCCAGCCCGAGCACCACGTCGACGGTGTCGCTCTTGGCGGTCAGCATCACGATCGGCACGCCGGACTCGCCCCGGATGGCGCGGGCCACGTCGATGCCGCTCATGCCCGGCAGCATCAGGTCGAGCAGGACGATGTCGGGTCGGCTGTCGCGGAAGGCGGCCAACGCCCGTTCGCCGTCCGCGACGAAGGACGGCACGAAGCCCTCGCTGCGCAGCACGATGCCGAGCATCTCGGCGAGGGCGGGGTCGTCGTCGACCACGAGTACCCGGGCTCTCATGGGGTTTATCGTTCCATCCCCGTTCGTCTGGAGTGTTCGGTGTTCGGCGTCTCCACGGCACCGTAGCGCCGGGCGGCCCCGCGCACCACAGCAAGTCGGCGTGGCCGCCCAGCGTGGCGCGCCGGAGCGGACGGGTCCACCGGATGCGGACCCGCCGTGCAACCATGATCCCCCGGGCGTCGCCCCGCCCGCCACCTCCGCTCGCCCCCGCCCAGGAGTACGCGTGCCCGACGCCGGCCCGACCGCGGTGCTGCCGCGCCGTCCGCTGACCGTCGGCGAGCTGCTCGACGCGGCCGTGCTGCTGCTGCGCGACCAGGCCCGGGTGCTCGTGCCGCTCGCCCTGCTGCTCGCCCTCGCCGAACAGGCGGTGCTCCACCCGCTGCGCATGCTCGCCGAGACCGAACCGCCGTACTGGTGGCCGGTGGAGTTCGGCGACACCCTCCCGGAGTACTGGCTGCTGCTGGCGGCCGGCGCGGGCACCGAGGCGGCGATCGTCGCGCTGCTCGGCGCCCCGGCGGCGCGCGGCGCCGGGGCGGCGCTGCTGGGGCGCCGTCCGCGGCCGGCCGAGTTGCTGCGCGGCGCCCGGCTCGGCGTGGCGCTGCCGGCCGCCGTCCTGGTCGGGCTGACCGTCACGGCCGCCGCTCTGACCGGGCCGGGCTGGTTCCCGGCGTACGCGCTGCTCGGCCTGGTGGTGCCGGTGCTGGTGCTGGACGGGGTGCCGGCGCACCTGGCGCCCTGGCGGGCGGTACGCCTGGCCGGCCGGGTCAGCGCCCGGGGCGCCGCGATCCGGCTGCTGGGCTACCTCGGCTGGTGGCTGATCCGGCTCGGCATCGGGCTGGGCGTCTACCAGGGTCTCGGCATGCTGGGCCTGTTCGACGTGTCGGCCTGGGCGCTGCCGTTGACGATCGCCGCCTTCACCGCTGTCAACGCGCTCGCGTACCCGGCGCTCGCCTGTCTGGACGCGGTGCTGCACCTGGAGACCCGGGTCCGCACCGAGGGGCTGGACATCCGGCTCTCCCGCGCGCCGGCCGGCGTGCCCGAGCCCGTCCTGCTGGCGGCGCACCGGTGAGCCGGTGGTGGACCGAGACGGTGGCGGCCCTCGGTGACCTGGTGCCGCTGCCGCTGGTCGCGCTGATCCTGCTGGCGGTCGCGCTGCTGGTGGCGCTGGGCTGGTATTTCTTCCCGGCCTGGTTGCCACGTCGGCTGCCCCGGTTCACGCTGCCCCGGCTGCGGCGTCCTCGCCTGCCCCGGCTGCGGCTGCCCCGGTTCCGGCGGCCCCGCCGGCGTGCCCGCCGAGCCCGCACCGACCCGTCGGCCGTGCGCCTGCCCGCGCCCCGGCTGCCGGAACCGGCGGCGGCCGGTCCCGGGCTGGCCGACCGGCTGGCGGCCGAGGGCCGGTACGCCGAGGCGGTCCGGGAACGGCTGCGCGAGATGGTCCGGCTCCTGGTCGTCCGGCAGGTGGTGGAACCCCGCCCCGGGCTCACCGTCGTGGAGCTGACCGAGGCGGCGGCCCGCACCCGGCCGCGGGTCCGGCCGACGCTGCACGCGGCCGGCGCGATCTTCTCCGACCTCTGGTACGCCCAGCGTCCCGCCACCGCCGCGCACGACCGGCGGATGCGTGAACTCGCCACCGACCTCAGTCGCGAGCTGACCGGGGAGGAGCCGCGGTGACCGCCACTGTCGTACCGGAGACCACGACGACGGCGACCACGGCGGCACCGCGTCGGCGGCCGTACCGGTTGCTCGTCCCGCTCGGGCTCGCCGTGCTGCTGATCGTGACCACGCTCGTGCTGCACGCGATCGACCGGCCGGACGCCGACGAGCCCGGCTTCCTGTCCCCGGTCGCCACCGACGACGACGGCGCGAGCAGGCTCGCGGAGGCGCTGCGGACGCAGGGCGTGCCGGTGCGCCGGGAGACGGACCTGACGGCGGCGCTGCGTACCGCCGGGGCCGAGCCGAGCACGCTGTTCGTGCCCGCGCCCGCTCTGGTGCACCCGGACCGGCTCGACGAGCTGACCACCCTGCCGCCGGGTAGCCGGCTGGTGCTGGTCGAGCCGTCCCGGCGGGTGCTCGCCGAACTGGACACTCCGGTCGTGCCGGCCGGCGGCCGCTGGGCCGCCCGGGCGGTGCCGCCGGATGCCGACGGCACGCCGTGCCGGCTGCCCGAGGCGGTACGGGCCGGCACCGCCGCGATCGACCTGCAGCGCTACGACGGGCCGGCCGAGGTCGACGACTGCTACGCCGGGGCGCTGCTGCGCGTCCCCGGCCGGGTCGAGGTGGTGCTGGCCGGCGCGAGCGACCCGTTCCGCAACGACCGGATCGGCGAGTGGGGCAACGAGGCCCTCGCCACCGGCCTGCTCGGCGGCGGACGCCCGCTGGTCTGGCTCGACCTGCCCGAGCCGGTGCCGGCCCCGACCGGGCCGAGCTGGTCCCCGGATCCGGTCACCGACCAGCCCGCACCGGCCGGCAGCGGCCGGTCGGAGCGGCCCGACCCGCCCGACCGCGCCGACCCGCCGCGGGAGAACCCGCTCTGGGGTGCCTTCCCGCTCTGGTTCTGGGCCCTCCTGGTGCAGCTCGCCCTGGCCGGCCTGCTCGTGGTGCTGTGGCGGGCCCGCCGGCTCGGGCCGCCGGTGTCGGAGCCGCTGCCGGTCACCGTCCGGTCCGCCGAGACGGTACGCGGCCGGGCGCGGCTCTACCGCCGGGCGGGCGCCCGGGACACCGTCGCCGCGACGCTGCGCGCCGCCGCCCTGGACCGGCTCGTGACCCGGCTCAACCTGCCCCCGGACACGCCCGACGACGAGGTGGCCGCCCGGGTCGCCGAGCGCGTCGGCGCCGACCCGGAACGGATGGCCGACCTGCTCTACGGCCCCGCCCCGGAGAAGGACCGCGAGCTGCTGGAGCTGGCCCGCGACCTGGACGCCCTGACCCGTACCCTGGCCCCGCATCCGAGCGAAGGAGACACCCGGTGACCGGACCCGTCACGACCACCGCACCGTCCGGCGCCCGCGCCGCCCTGCACCGGCTGCGTGCCGAGGTGGCGAAGGCCGTCGTCGGGCAGGACGCCGTGGTCACCGGCCTGGTGATCGCGTTGCTCTGCCGGGGGCACGTGCTGCTGGAGGGCGTACCGGGGGTGGCCAAGACGCTGCTGGTCCGGACGCTTGCCGCCGCGCTCGACCTGGACGCCAAGCGGGTGCAGTTCACCCCCGACCTGATGCCCGGCGACGTCACCGGCTCGCTGATCTTCGACCAGCGCACCGCCGCGTTCACGTTCCGGGAGGGGCCGGTCTTCACCAACCTGCTGCTCGCCGACGAGATCAACCGGACCCCGCCGAAGACGCAGTCGGCGCTGCTGGAGGTGATGGAGGAGCGGCAGGTGTCCGTCGAGGGCGAGCGCCGTCCGCTGCCCGACCCGTTCATCGTCGTGGCCACCCAGAACCCGGTCGAGTACGAGGGCACCTACCCGCTGCCCGAGGCGCAGCTCGACCGCTTCCTGCTCAAGCTGACGGTGCCACTGCCGGAGCGCGAGGAGGAACTGGGCGTGCTGCGCGCGCACCACGCCGGTTTCGACCCGCGCGACCTGCGTGCCGCCGGCGTACGCCCGGTGGCGGGTTCCGCGGACCTGGCCGCCGCCCGGGCGGAGGTGCGGGGGGTGCACGTGGCCGAGCCGGTGCTCGGCTACATCGTGGACCTGTGCCGGGGCACCCGGGCCGCCCCGGCGCTGGAGCTGGGCGCGTCCCCGCGTGGTGCCACCGCGCTGCTGAACGCCGCCAAGGCGTGGTCCTGGCTGGCCGGCCGCGACCACGTCACCCCGGACGACGTCAAGGCGGTCGCCCGCCCGACGCTGCGGCACCGGCTGCGCCCGCGCCCGGAGGTGGAGCTGGAGGGCGTCACAGCGGACGCCGTGCTGGACTCGGTGCTGGCCACCGTGCCGACGCCGCGATGACCTGGCGGGCGGGTCTGCTGCTCGGCGTGGGCGCGCTGACCCTGCCGGCCTGGCCGGCTCCGTTCCTCGGCGTCGCCGTGCTGACCGCGGCGGTGCTGCTGCTGGTGCTGCTCGACCGGGCGATGGCGGTGCCGCCGGACGCGCTCACGGTGACCCGCTCCGGGGAGCGGACGGTCCGCCTCGGCGGCACCGCGACCGTCACGCTGCACCTGGCCAACCCGACCGACCGCACGCTGTACGCCCAGGTACGCGACGCCTGGGTGCCGTCGGCCGGGGCACGCCCGGACGTGCCGCCGGACCGCCTGCTCACCGTGCCGCCCGGTGGCGCCGCCACGCTGCCGGTCCGGCTCACCCCGACCCGGCGCGGCGACCGTCCGGCGGCGGCGCTGACCGTACGGTCGCTCGGGCCGATGCGCCTGGGCGCGAGGCAGCACGCCGAACGGCCGGCGACGCCGCAGTGGACGCTGCGGGTGCTGCCCCGCTTCGACTCCCGCCGGCACCTGCCGGAGAAGCTGTCCCGGCTGCGGGTCATCGACGGCGTGCAGGTGACCCGGGGGCGCGGCCACGGCACCGAGTTCGACACGTTGCGCGAGTACGCGGTGGGCGACGACGTCCGCTCGATCGACTGGCGGGGCAGCGCCCGCCGCGCCGACGTGCTGGTGCGCACCTGGCGCCCGGAACGGGACCGGCGCCTGGTGTGCGTCTTGGACACCGGCCGCACGTCGGCGGTACGCCTCGGTGACGAGCCCCGGCTGGACACCGCCATCGACGCGGCGCTGCTGCTCACCGCGCTGGCCGCCCGCGCCGGTGACCGGGTGGACCTGCTGGCGGCGGACACCGAGATCCGGGCCCGGGTGACCGGCAGCGGCCGTGCGGCACTGCTCGCCCGGCTGGTCGACGCGGTGGCGCCGTTGCAGCCCGCGCTGGTCGAGACCGACTTCGAGCTGATCGCCGCCGAGGTGCTGCGCCGGGAGCGGCAGCGCAGCCTGGTGGTGCTGTTCACCGCGCTGGAGGCGGGCGCGATCGGCGACGGGCTGCTGCCGGTGCTGCCCCGGCTGGCCACCCGGCACCGGGTGGTGCTCGCGGCGGCCGGCGACCCGGTGCTGACCGGGCTCGCCACCGCCACTCCGGCCGGCCCGGACGACCCGTACGCGGCCGCGTCGGCGTGGCGGGCGCTGGCCGAGCGGGACCGGGTACGCGCCGCCCTGTCGCGCTACGGCGTGACGGTGGTGGACGTGCCGGGGCACCGGCTGGCCCCGGCCGTCGCCGACACCTATCTGCGGCTCAAGTCCCTCGGCCGGCTCTGACCGCGCGCCGGCCGAGCACCAGCGCGTACGCCAGGAAGGCCAGCCACACCGCGGCGCCCGCTGCCACCCGCAGCGGGATCGGCACCGGCGCCGGGGTCACGAACGCCTCGATCACCGCGGAGACGGCGAAGACGCCGACCAGGCCGGCCGCGACCACGGCGGCGAGCCGTCCCGCCTCGGCGAGGGCCCGGCCGCGTCCGAGGTGCGCGGGCGGGGCGATCCAGGCCCAGGCGGTCCGCAGGCCGACCCCGGCGGCGACGAAGATGCCGGTCAGCTCCAGCAGCCCGTGCGGGGTGATCATGCCGAAGAAGACGTCGGCCCGGCCGTAGGCGATCATCACGCCGCCGACCACGCCGATGTTCAGCGCGTTCTGCCACAGCAGCCAGAACACCGGCACCACGAGCACACCGGCGGCCAGGCACTGGGCGGCCAGCCAGGCGTTGTGCGTCCACAGGCGGAACGCGAACGTGGGCGCGGAGAACTCGGAGTAGTAGCCGGCGAAACCGGAGTCGACGAGCTGCCGGGCCTCCTCGTCGCCGACGAACGCGGCGGCGGTGTCGGGGTTGCCGCCGACGAACCAGATGAGGAAGGCGCTCAGCACGCTGAACGCGGTGGCCACGCCGCACCACCACGGCCACGCCCGGTAGAGCGCGGCGGGCAGGTCGGCGGCCAGGAAGCGGCCCACCGCCGCCCACGACGGCCGGGGCCGGCCGGTGACCCGGGCGCGGGCCGCGAGGACCAGGTGGGACAGCCGGTTCACCAGCGCCGGTTCGGGTGCCCGGGCGCGCAGCGCGGAGAGGTGCGTGGCACTGCGCTGGTAGAGCGCCACCAGCTCGTCGACCTCTGCCGCGTCGAGCCGACGCCGCCCGGTCAGGTGTTCCAGCCGCCGCCATTCGGCGCCGTGTTCGGCCACGTACGCGTCGAGATCCACTCACCCTCCCCCGTTCGGCGTCCATGGTGTTCACTGTCGGGGTGCGCGCGCAACCTCCTCCACCGCCCCGTTGGGGCGACGCCGGTCTGGTCAGCGGCGAGGCGGTGGAGCTGGACGTCCGGGTGGCCCGGCTGGGCTCCCGCGTGCTCGCCCTGCTGATCGACGCCGTGATCCAGGTCGCGCTGTTCCTGGTGCTCGGCGCGGTGCTGGCGATGGCGGCGCTCGCGCTGCTCGGTGATTCCCTCGACCTGGCGCTGGCCGGCGCGCTCCAGGTCGTGCTGATGGTGCTGGTCCTGCTCGGTTATCCGGTGACGATGGAACGCTTCGCCGGTGGCCGGACGGTGGGCAAGCTGGCAGTGGGGCTGCGGGTGGTACGCGCCGACGGCGGCCCGGTGGGTGTGGGCCAGTCGCTGACCCGGGCGCTCGTGGGCGTGGCGGTGGAGTGGCCCGGGCTGGTGCTGCCGCTGCTGAGCTGGGTCGCGAGCGTCACGGTGATGCTCACCGACCCGCGCGGTCGCCGGCTGGGTGACCTGGTCGCCGGCACGCTCGTGGTGCACAGCCGCGGCGCCACGCTGTGGCGGCCGCTGCCACCGGCCCCGCCGCCGCTGCTGGCCTGGGCGGCCACGCTCGACCTGACCCGGTTCGACGACGGGCTGGCGCTGGCCGTCCGGCAGTACCTGGACCGGCTCCCCCAGCTGGCCGAACCGGACCGTTTCCGGCTGGGCCGGGCGCTGTGGGCGGAGGTCGCCGCGGTCACCTCGCCGCCGCCGCCGTGGGCCGCGCCGGACTGGGTCTACCTGTCCGCCGTCCTGGCCGAGCGGGGGCGCCGGGCGGCGCTGCGGCTGGGCCGGGCCCGGGCGGTCACCGCCACACTCTGGCCGGAGCTGGTCCCGGCGTCGGCCGCCGTGCCGGCCGCCCTGCGTCCCGCCACGCCGGTCACCGGCCGGTTGCGGTCCGCCGCACCGGACGCCGGCCCCGATCCGGTACGCCGCTGAGCCGGGCTCAGGCGAACAGCGCCCGCCCCCACCAGTCGGCCGCGTCGCGTACGCCGGGCGGGCAGGCGAACAGGCCGCTGGAGACGTGCCGCAGGTATTCGTTCATCGCGTCGTTGCGCGCCAGCCGGGTCTGGATCGGCACGAACTGCCGGCGCGGATCCCGCTGGTAGGCGATGAAGAACAGACCGGCGTCGAGCCGGCCCAGCCCGTCCGAGCCGTCCACGAAGTTGTAGCCGCGGCGCAGTAGCCGGGCCCCGCCGTTCGCGTCCGGGTGAGCGAGTCGTACGTGCGCGGTGTCGGCGATGAGCGGCGCGCCGTCGTCGCCTTTCGCGGCGAAGTCGGGCTCGTCGAACTCGTCCCGGCGGCCCAGCGGCGCGCCGCTGCCCTTGGTCCGGCCGACGATCATCTCCTGCTCGGCGAGCGGGCTGCGGTCCCACGTCTCGATCAGCATCCGGATCTTCCGGGTGACCAGGTAGGAGCCGCCGGTCATCCAGTCCGGACCGTCGCCGGGCTGCACCCAGAGCTGGTCGCGGAGCAGGCCGGCGTCCTCGGCCTTGAGGTTGGCGGTGCCGTCCTTGAAGCCGAACAGGTTGCGCGGGGTGGCCTGGTCCCGGGACGTCGACGAGGTACGCCCGAAGCCGAGCTGCGACCAGCGGACGCTCACCACGCCCATGCCGATCCGGGCCAGGTTGCGGATGGCGTGCACCGCCACCTGCGGGTCGTTGGCGCAGGCCTGGACGCAGAGGTCGCCGCCGGACAGCTCCGGTTTGAGCGCGTCCCCGGCGAAGTGCGGCAGGTCGGCGAGCGCGGCCGGGCGGCGCGCGGCGATGCCGAAACGGTCCCGGCCCTGCGCGTCGCGGAACAGGGTCGGCCCGAAGCCCACGGTGAGGGTGAGCTGCGATGGAGGTAGTCCGAGCGCCTCGCCGGTGTCGTCCGGCGGGGCCTCGGGCATGCCGCCGACCGCGCCGATCACCCCGGCGTCCTTCCCGGCGGTCATTCGGGCCGCGGCGGCGGTCCACTCCTGGAGCATGGCGACGAGCCGGTCCCGGTCCTTCGTGATCACGTCGAACGCGACGAAGTGCAGCCGGTCCTGGGCCGGGGTGGTGATGCCGGCCTGGTGCTCACCGAGGAACGGCACCGACCCGGCGGCGGATCCGGTGGCTGATGCCTCGTTCCCGCCGGCGAGCAGCGCGCCCGCGCCACCCGCCACCCCGGCGACGCCTGCCACGCCGACGCCGGCCAGGGTCATCGCCCGGCGCCGGGACAGGCCGCGGCCGGTCCGCTCGCGGTTCGGCTCGCTCGTCGCGTCACCGCCGGCCGGGCCGGTCATCGCGCGACTGCCGCCGCGACCTTGCTGACCGGCTCGGCCAGCGCGTTCACCGCGTCCGACAGCTCCTTCAGCTCGTCCTTGCCGAGCTGGGTGTGCAGCTTCCAGCCGTCGCCGGCGCGGTGCTTGCCGAGCGTGGCCTCCACGTTCGCGAACTCGCTGTCGAGCTGCTTCACCAGGTCGGGCGCGCGCTGCTCCAGCGCCGGGCGCAGCGCGGCGATGGCCGCCTTCGAGCCCTCCAGGTTGGCGTTGAAGTCCCACAGGTCGGTGTGCGAGTAGCGCTCCTCCTCGCCGGTGATCTTGCCGCTGGCGACCTCGTCGAGCAGCGCCTTGGCGCCGTTGGCGAGCTGGAGCGGGGTGAGCTTCTCGGCGTCGGCCTTGGCGACGATCGCCTTGACGTCGACCAGGAGCCGGTCGGCGATCGCGCCGTCGGAGCTGACGTCGCCGGTGGTCCAGAGGTCCTTCTCGATCCGGTGGAAGCCGGTGAACTCCATGCCCTCCTCGACCACCTCCTCACGGCCGTCGATCTTCGGGTCGAGGTCGCCGAAGCTCTCCGCGACCGGCTCGATCCGCTCCCAGTAGGTGCGGGCCACCGGGTACAGCGCCTTGGCCTTCGCCACGTCGTTCGCCTTGACCGCGGCCACGAACTCCTCGGTCTTGGTCAGCAGCGCGGCGGTCTGGCTGCGCACGTACCGCTGGTAGCTCTCGGTGGCCTGGGTCAGCGCGGCGTCGGGGGCGACGGTGGCGGCGGTGCCGGAGACCTTCAGCGCGCCCCGGATGCCCCGGCCGCTCATCCCCGGCTTGCAGGCCGTCTCGTACGTGCCGGCGGTCAGCTCGACCCGCAGCTCGCGGCTGAGCCCGGGGGCGATGTTCTCCACCTCGCCCATCACCCGGTCACCCGCGGCGTAGACGTAGAACTCGTTGACCTTGGAACCGGTGTTCGTCACCTTGAAGGTCACCTGACCGGCGTCGATCTCGGTGTCGCCGACCTCGCAGACGGTGTCGGTGGCCTTGACGGCGATCGGCCCGCCGTTCGTGGCGTCGGCGTCGTCACCGCCCCCGCAGCCGGCCAGTCCGGCGACGGCGAGCAGCCCGGCGGCGGCGGGCGCGACGAGTCGAGTGGTACGCATCGTGCGGGGTCTCCTCGGGAACGGTGGTTCAGGCGCGGGGGGACGGAACGGCGGCGACGTCGGCCGGCGCGTCGGACGTGTCGGCTGCGGGCGCGGCGGCCGGGACCTGCTCGGCGGGCCGGGCCGGCTCCGCGGGCTGAGCGGGCTTGGCCGGCTTGCGCAGGAAGAGCACGAGCACCGGCACCGCGTACGCGACCCAGGCGGCCAGCTCCAGCACCGTCGGCGCGGCGGTGACGTTGAACATGCCGGCGAGCAGCGCCCCGTACCAGGAGCCCGGGTCGAGCGTGTTCGAGATGTCGAAGGCCAGGTCGTTCAGGCCGGGCAGCACGCCCGCCTCCTGGAAGTCGTGCACGCCGTACTTGAGGATGCCGGCGGCGACCAGGATGAGCAGCGCGCCGGTCCAGGTGAAGAACCGGCTCAGGTTGATCCGTACCGCGCTGCGGTAGAGCAGGAAGCCGATCACGACGGCGGTGGCGATGCCGCCGGCCAGGGCGAGCAGCGAGCCGGGCCCGGTGCCGCCGGCCGCGCTCTCGGCCGCGGCGTAGAAGATGAGCGCGGTCTCCAGGCCCTCGCGGATGACCGCGAGGAACGCCATGCCGGCCACGGCCACGGAGCCGACCGCGAGCGCGTCGGTGAGCTTGCCGCGCAGCTCTCCGGCGATGGTGCGGGCGGCCCGGCGCATCCAGAAGATCATCCAGGTCACGAACACCACGGCGGCGACCGACGTGACCGCCTCGAACAGCTCGCGCGACTCGGAGGTGCGCAGCAGCGAGGTGGAGGTGTACTGGATCAGCGAGCCGAAGCCGACGGAGAGCGCCACGGCCAGGCCGACGCCGGCCCACACCTGCGGCAGCCGGTCCCGGCGCTGCGACTTGACCAGGAAGGCGACGAGGATGCTGACCACGAGCGTCGCTTCCAGGCCCTCGCGTAGGCCGATCAGGTACGTGGCGAACATGGAGACTCCGTACTCAGGCTTGCCTCAGTTAACTTAGGGCAGCCATACCTTGCTCCTCTTCACAGCAAACGTCAAGCTGATCCGGGTAACGTCACCCGGTTCGACATCCGCCGGACTCCCCCCGTACGCGAAAAGGACCGGGACGGCCGCGCGGCGGCCGACCCCGGTCCCTCCGGGAGCGTGGAACTCAGTAGCGGTAGTGGTCCGACTTGAACGGGCCCTCCGGGGAGACACCCAGGTAGGCGGCCTGCTCCTTGGTGAGCGTGGTCAGCTTCGCGCCGAGCGCGTCCAGGTGCAGCCGGGCGACCTTCTCGTCCAGGTGCTTGGGCAGCACGTAGACGCCGATCGGGTATTCGTCGGTCTTGGTGAACAGCTCGATCTGGGCGATCGTCTGGTTGGCGAACGAGTTCGACATCACGAAGCTCGGGTGGCCGGTGGCGTTGCCCAGGTTCAGCAGGCGGCCCTCGGACAGCACGATGATGGCGTGGCCGTCGTCGAAGCGCCACACGTCGACCTGCGGCTTGATGTTCTCCCGGGTCACGTCGCTGCGCTTGGCCAGACCGGCCATGTCGATCTCGTTGTCGAAGTGGCCGATGTTGCCCACGATGGCCTGGTGCTTCATCCGGGCCATGTGCTCGTTGGTGATGACGTCGAAGCAGCCGGTCGCGGTGATGAAGATGTCGGCCTGCTCCACCACGTCGTCGAGCGTGGCGACCTGGTAGCCGTCCATCGCCGCCTGCAGCGCGCAGATCGGGTCGACCTCGGTCACCACGACCCGGGCACCCTGACCGCGCAGCGACTCGGCGCAGCCCTTGCCCACGTCGCCGTAGCCCATGACGACGGCCATCTTGCCGCCGATCAGCACGTCGGTGGCGCGGTTGATGCCGTCGATGAGCGAGTGGCGGCAGCCGTACTTGTTGTCGAACTTGCTCTTGGTCACCGAGTCGTTGACGTTGATGGCCGGGAAGAGCAGCGTGCCGGCGCGGTGCATCTCGTAGAGCCGGTGCACGCCGGTGGTGGTCTCCTCGGTGACGCCCTTGATGCCGGCGGCGATCCGGGTCCAGCGCTGGCCGTCCTCGGCCAGCGAGCGGTGCAGCAGTTCGAGGATGACCGCGTACTCCTCGGAGTCGGCGGACTCGACCGGCGGCACGACGCCGGCCTTCTCGAACTCGGCGCCCTTGTGGACGAGCAGGGTGGCGTCGCCGCCGTCGTCCAGGATCATGTTCGGGCCCTGCCCGTCGGGCCACGCCAGCACCTGCTCGGTGCACCACCAGTATTCCGGCAGCGTCTCGCCCTTCCAGGCGTAGACCGGCACGCCCGCCGGGGCCTCCGGGGTGCCCTCGGGGCCGACCACGATCGCCGCGGCGGCGTGGTCCTGGGTGGAGAAGATGTTGCAGGACGCCCAGCGGACCTGCGCGCCGAGCGCGACCAGGGTCTCGATCAGGACGGCGGTCTGGACGGTCATGTGCAGCGAACCGGTGATGCGGGCGCCGGCCAGCGGCTGGGCCTCGGCGAACTCGCGCCGGATCGCCATCAGGCCGGGCATCTCGTGCTCGGCGAGCCGGATCTCCTTGCGCCCGAACGCGGCGAGCGACAGATCCGCCACCTTGTAGTCGCCCTCGGCGAGGGTGCTCGGCCGGGCCTGCGACGACGCGCCGCTGGAGGCCGCCGGGAGGGTGCTGGTCATGGAAGCTCCTGTCGAACGATGGTGGTGCGCAGCCTTCCACCTTACGCTCGCGGGCCACTCGACCCGTGCCCGGTTGGCCGACCGCGCAATCGGCCGGTCGGCGGACAGCGCACGGGGCGGTCGGCGGACAGCGCACGGGGCGGTCGGTCGTGAGCGGACTCTCCCACTCACGGCCCGGCCGCCCCGCGCATCCCCCCGGTTTGGTTCCCCCGCACGTCACCGGACCTTCGTCGCGACAACGCTGCGTACCCATAGAGTCACACCACGCAGGGTGACCGTCAAGCCGTTTCGGGAAAGTCGGACTTGTCCGGGTCAGTTCATGCCGCAAGTGGCGACGAACGCCTCGCCCGCCCCGCTCACCGCCAGCGGGCCACCGGCCGCCGTACCCACCGCGGCCTGACCCGCGTCCAGCGTCACCGACCCCACGCCGTCGTCGACCGTCAGCTTCCCGGCCCGGCAGAGCACCACCCGCGGCCCGGGCAGCGTCAGCCGCACACCAGCCGACCCGGCGGCCACCTCGACCCGGTGCAGCGCGAAGTCCTCCACCGGCACCGGCCAGGTCAGCACGCCCGGCTCCACCTGCTCCGGCCGCAGCACCGGCCGGGTCAGCACCTCGAACCGGAGCACCCGCAGCAACTCGTCCACGTCGACCCGCTTCGCGGTGAACCCGCCGCGCAGCACATTGTCGCTGGCCGCCATGATCTCCACGCCGGTGCCGCGCAGGTAGGCGTGCAGGTTCCCGGCCGGCATCCAGATGCCCTCGCCCGGCGACAGCCGGACATGGTGCAGCAGCAACGCCACCACCACGCCCGGGTCGGCCGGATAGCCGGCCGCCAGCGTGCGGACCAGTTCGGCGTCCGCCGAGGCCGGCCCGGCCTCCGCCGCCGCCAGCACGGCCGCCACCAGCCCGGCGCGCTCCGCCTGCGGCCAGCTCAACAGCAGGCGGACCGCCTCCCGCAGCCCCGCCGGCCCGTCCCGCAACGCCGCCACCACAGGTTCCAGCGCGGGTACGCCGAACGCGGCGATCGCCTCCGCCGACTCCCCGGGGTCGCGGAAGCCGCACAGCGCGTCGAACTCGGAGAGCGCCACCAGCAGCTCCGGCTTGTGGTACGGGTCCACGTAGTTGACCCGCCCCACGTCGGCGGCGTGCCCGGCGCGGGCCTGCTCGGCGTCCGGATGCGCCTGGAGACTCAGCGGCGAGTCGGCGGCGAGCACCTTCAGCAGGAACGGCAGCCGGGTGCCGAACCGGCCGACCAGCCGCTCACCCAGCCAGTGGCCCGGCTCGGCCACCAGCAGGTCGGTGAGGCTGACCGGCCGGCCGTCGCGCTGCACAGTGGCCGGGGCGCCCGGGTGGGCGCCCAGCCACAGCTCCGCCTCCGGCCCGTTGCTCGGCACCGGCCGCCCCTGCAACTCGGCGATCGCGGTGCGCGAGCCCCAGGCGTAGTCACGGATCCGGCCCTGCAACAACTCCATCGGTCAGCTCCCGGGCCGCCCGGCGACCTCGTCGGCCGCGTGCGTCCCACCGGTGGTCACGGCCTCCGGGACGGCGGTGTCCGCCGCCTGCCCGGTGCCGGCCTGCTCGGCGGCGGGCGAGTAGATGTCCGGCTCCAGGTAGATCACCCGGGCGGTCGGCACCTCACGCCGGATCCGCGCCTCGACCGCGTTGATGTCGCGGGCCAGGTCGTGGGCGGTCTCCCAGGCCGGCACCGCGATCTTCGCGGCCACCATCAACTCCTCCGGGCCGAGGTAGAGCGTCTTCATGTGGATGATCCGCTCGACCTCGGGACCGCTC
Organism: Micromonospora sp. SYSU B005; assembly: GCF_055362685.1. NCBI lineage: Bacteria > Bacillati > Actinomycetota > Actinomycetes > Micromonosporales > Micromonosporaceae > Micromonospora > Micromonospora sp. SYSU B005. Next base: position 221,350 of record NZ_JAXCFU010000008.1, read on the forward strand.
GTCACGGCCTGCTCGATCTTCTCCAGCTCGCTCTGCTCGGCGCCCTCGCCGAGCAGGAGGCTCTTGGTCTCGATCGCCAGCGTGATCGCGATGATCACCAGCAGCACGCCGATCATCGCGGTGCCCGCGGCGTCCCACATGCCGTTGCCGGTGATCAGCGTCATGCCGACACCGAACAGCGCGAAGACCAGACCGACCAGGGCGCCGAAGTCCTCCAGCAGCACCACAGGCAGCTCCGGCGCCTTGGCGCGACGGATGAACCGGACCCAGGTCTGGTTGCCCCGGACCAGGTTCGACTCCTTGATCGCGGTACGGAAGGAGAAGCTCTCCATCACGATCGCCGCCACGAGCACCGCCACCGGCACCCACTGCCAGCTCTCGATCGGGTGCGGGTCGGACGCCTTGTGGTACGCCTCGTAGAGCGCGAACAGGCCACCGATGCTGAACAGCACGATCGCCACGATGAAGGCGTAGATGTAGCGCTCCCGGCCGTACCCGAACGGGTGCTGCGGCGTGGCCTGCCGCTTGGCCCGCCGGCCGCCGATCAGCAGCAGGCCCTGGTTACCCGAGTCGGCCACCGAGTGGATCGACTCGGCCAGCATCGACGACGAGCCGGTGAGGGCGAACGCGATGAACTTGGTGACGGCGATGCCGAGGTTCGCCGCCAGGGCGGCGACGATCGCCTTGGTGCCCCCGTTTGCGCTCATTCCCCGCCTCGCTCGATGCCCCGTGTGCTCACTGGTTAGCCAGCTCCTTCATCTCCGTGATGGCCGGTACCGCCATCGGGTCCAGCCCGTGTGCCAGGGCGAGGTAGATCGAGGCGAAGTCGGGGACCGCCACCAGCGACGCGAGCCGCTCCAGCGCGGAGCCGCCCTCGGCGGTCACCACGTCGCAGCGCACGCCGCGCCGCTCGGCGAGCGTCTGCACCGCGTCCGCGCGGCGCTCCTCGACCGCCAGCGGCTCGTCGGTGTCGTCGTCGGCGTTGAGCCCGCCGTCGCGCAGCAGCACCAGCCGCAGCCGGGTGCCGTCGGGCTCGTCGTCGCCCGGGTCGGCGAAGATGTCCCGCTCGCCCTCGGCCAGGCCGCCGAACACCCCGTCGAGCAGGCCGACGCGGCCCCGGCCCGCCTCGCCCAGCGCACCGGCGACCACCGGGTAGCGGGCGTTGGCGGACAGCGTGTCACCGAACCGCCGGGCGGCCACGGTGGCCAGCGGGGACGAACCCCACACGATCGGGATCGAACCGGACAGCCCCAGCGCCAGCGACTTCGCCGGGTTGACGAAGGACTCGGCGGTCGGCCGGCATCGATCGGCGTCGGCGTCCAGCCGGGCCGCCGTCTCGGCCAGATCCGCCTCGTTGACCTTCACGAGCCCGAGGGTACGGGCGGCCAGCAGAACCGGCACGGTGAGCGCCCAGAGGCTGGCCCGGGCCGGCGCGCGCCGGGGCACCGGGATGAACGGCGCCCGCGCCCGCTCCGCCACGGACTGGAGCTGCGAGTCGGGCGCGCCGACGGCGACCAGCCGGGCGCCGCGCCGGTGCGCCGCCTCGGCCGCGCCCAGCGCCTCCGGGCTGCGACCGGACGCGCTCACCGCGATGACCACGTCCGCCGCGCCCACCCAGCCCGGCACGCCGGCGCTGCGGTGCGGAATGACCGGCACCGGGCAGCGCGGCCCGGCGACGGTGGCCAGCACGTCACCGGTACGCCCGGCGGTGCCGATGCCGGCGATGACCACCGCGCGGGGTCGTCCGTCGTCGGCGAGCACCGTCAGGTTCGCCTCGGCGGCCAGCGCCGCCGACTCGCGCACCTGGGCGCCGGCGGACGCGGTGAACCGGAGCATGCCGCCCGGATCCCGCTCGGAGAGCTGCGCCGCGTCGTCCAGCAGGGCCTCGTCCGCGTGCCGGTGGCCGCTGACCCCGGCCGTACCCTCCATCACCGCGACGACCCGCCCCGCGCGTCGTCGGCGGCGGGTCCACCACGCGCCTCGTCCAGCAGGAGCACCGGGACGTCGTCCCGGACCTCGAAGATGCGACCGCACTCGGTGCAGGTGAGCGTCTGCGCCTGCGCGTCGTAGTCGAGCGGGGCGTGGTGCGTGTCCGGGCAGGCGAGGATGTCGAGCAACTGCGGGTCCAGGGCCACGGCGCGGCTCCTTCCACGTATGCGGTCTCACCGGTCGGCGGTGCCGATCGGCGCACGCGATCTTATCGGCCGAGCGGCCCCGGCACCGGGCCCCGTTCGGCCCCGGTGTTCCGTCCTCCGGTCGGGCAGGTGGCGGCTACCGGGTCACGGCATGACCACCCACCGTCACGGTAACCCCGGGAGCGGGTCGGGTTCCGGCTCAGTCCGGCAAGCGGGGCAAGACGCTCGTCGCGTCCCCGGCGGGCGGGGCCGGTGGCGTCGGGGCGGACGCGGGCGCGCCGTACACGTTGCCGGCCGGGCGGGTCGGCGTCGCGCCCCCGTACACCGTGGGGGCCGGCCCGGGCGTGCCGGAGCGGTAGGTGGTGGTGCTGCGCGGCAGCGGGACCGGCGGGAGGCCGGCATCCGCGCCGTCACCGCTGCGGTCGGCGCGGTTGCGGCGCAGCAGCAGGACGATGAGGGCGGCGCCGACCAGCACCAGCCCGATACCGAACCACATGATCATGGAACCTCCGAACGACGAGTCGTCGGCCGCGGCGGTGGCCGGGGCGACGGCGGCGGCGACCGGCGACGTGTCGGTCGCCTCGGCCGCCGTGGTCTCGCTCGCGCTGGGCGTCGGCGAGGGCTTACGGGACGGGGTGGGGCTCGGCGTCGCCGCGCCCACCAGCCGGGCCGACCCGCCGGCCCGGCCGAGCACGTCGCCGTTCGCGGCGCTCGCCTCACCGGCCAGCTCCAGCCGGCCGCCGACGGTCCCGGCCAGGAAGGACACCCGGTAACGCACGGTGACGCCCTTGCCCTTGCACAGCGGCCGGTCGACCGGCGCCACCGCGGCGGTGGCGACGGCGCCGCCGTCCCCGGAGACCTGCACCGGCACCCATCGGCCGCCGGACGCCACCTGCACCCGGACCCGGTCGGCCCGCAGGCCCTCCAGCCGGAGCCCGACAGCGGTACGCAACTGCACGCAGCCGTCCGTCCGCTTGCGCACCTCGACCGCCACCGTTCCGGGCGGCCCACCGGCGGTGAAGCTCTTCGCCGCGCGCAGTCCCACCCGGTCGTCCCGGGCCGACGCCGGTGACGCCGGGACGGCGATCAGGCCGCCCAGCAGCGCGCCGACCATGGCCCACCGCGCCGCGTGCCGCCCTGCCGACATCTCCACCTCACCGTTGCGTCCGGACCGGATCCGCCGGTCAGGTTACTACCGGCCCCTCCGGGCACCCGCGCATCGAGCACGCCACATGTGTGCAGCGCCACGCGATCACCGCCCGCCCAGGTCACCGCCCGACGCGCCTGCATCGGCGAGCGCCCGCCGGCACAGCCGGTCGGCCGTCCGGGTGGTCTCCGGCAGCCGGTACCGGGGCGTCAGAGCCAGTACCCGCTCCACCGCGTCGTCCAACCCCATCCGGTGCCCGACGCTCACGAAGACCGGCCGGACACCGTCCTGAGTCCGCAGTACCCGCCCGACCACCTCGCCGCCGTCGCACAGGTCGGCGCTGTCCCCACGCTCGGGACCGGGACCCGTCCACGAGCCGACGAGCGGCGTCTTGCCCACCCCGATCGTCGGCAGCCCGGTCACCAGGCCCACGTGGCAGGCCAGCCCGAACCGGCGCGGGTGCGCCAGGCCGTGCCCGTCACAGACCAGCAGCTCGGGACGGACCGTGAGCCGGTCCAGCGCGGCGAGCAGCGCCGGCATCTCGCGGAACGCGAACAGCCCCGGCACGTACGGGAAGGCGGGCCGCCCCACGCACACCGCCTCGTCCACCACGTCGAGGGTAGCCCCGTCGAGGACCGTGACGGCCGCCGCGAGCAGGTCACCGTCCTGCGCGTACGCCACGTCCAAGCCGGCCACCGTCGCGGGCGCGGCAGGACCGGGCCCGACCAGGTCCACCCGGGACCGCAACTCCTCCTGTACGCGTCGCGCCTCCGCCACGTCGGCGGGCGGCACGTAGGGCACGGGTGGGCCGTCGGTGGAGGGCATGGCGTTCCCGGTCGCTGTCAGGAGGCGATGGAGGCGATGGTGGGGTCGGCGGCGGCGTCACCGGCCTGCTGGAGCTGCTCCTCGAACATCACGAAGGTCCGCCGCCGGATCCCCTTGATCAGCGCGGCTTCCTCCGCGGTGAACGGTCGTCTCTCCGCGACGGCGGGAGCCTCGAGCGCCCGGACCGTCTCGTAGAGCGCAAAGACCGGCCCCTCTCCGCTCAAGCTCAGCCCGCGCTCTTCTTCGACCCGCTGCACGAACCGCTCAGGCGAGAGCACAAAAATTTCCTGCTCCCTGGCGAAGAGGATCTCGTCGATGATGTCGTTCGCGGGTCGCCAGCCGCCCGTGGTTCGGTCGAGCCGCCACGCGGCCAGGCCGCCGTCGGCCGTCGGAACGAATTTCACCGGATTGTCGTAGTAGTCGTAGTAGCCCGCGAGGCCGAGTCCAGCCACTGCATCCGTCACTGCCGCTCACCGTTCAAGGTCGTTTGAAGCGCGGCCCAGAAGTATTCACGCTGCCGACGGACGATGCCCTTCCGGATCGCTACCTCCGTGGCAGACAGGCTACGGGTCTCGCTCCTGGGAACTGCCTCCAGGTCACGCCAGACTTCAAACAACGAGTGCTCCCACTCCGCCACCGCATCAAGCGCCGCCAGATGAAGACGGAACTCACCGATGTGCCCAGTCGAGGTCTGCACCATGAACTGAATATCTCGGTATCCGCTGTCCTGAGGCTCCCGAAAGCGATCGCTGAATTCCGCCACCTGGAAACGAGGGTTGTTGCTCAGTTCGGCCAGCCCGGCATACAGGTCGTCAAGCGTCTGGTAGGCGACCCTCCCTGCAGCAAGGTCGCGGAGGCGAGCAGCGTTGCCGCCATTCCGTTCGATCTTGTCCTCAGCTCGAACGCGATCCTTCGGTCCGGGTCGTGGCTTGTACTCTGCCCCGTTTGCCGACAGACCGGCCAGCTCACGCCCTAGCGAGTCAAGTTCGCGCTGAGCGGTCACCGCCTCCTGGTACAGGTGATCCAGATACTGCTTGCGATACGCGAGATCGCCGGAGCGTGATTTGTCAAAGCTCGGCTGGACAGCCACCGGGCGTTCGCCGTCGAAGCGACTGCTCACCTGTATCTGGTGCAGACTTAGCGGGGTCGGCTCGATCGAAGGTGTGGGTGCCATGGCAGCGGCCTCGGGGCCGCGGTGTCGTATCTCCACCAGCACGTCATTCAACACGTCGATGGCCTGCTGGTGGCTGGCCAGGTGATGCAGGGTCAGCGGCCGGGCGGTGAGCGAGTTGGCGAGTTCCGGTGTCGCCAGGATCATCCGGACCAGGTCGGGCCGCTCAGCGAGCTGCCGCACCAACCTCTCGGCCAGCAACTCCTCGCGTCGCGGCGGCGCCTCCCAGCTCTGGTCGAGCATCCGCTGCACGCGCGGGTCGGCGAACAAGCGGGTGAGGTCGGCCGCACCGCTCTCGTCCAGCCCCGGTACGAGCCGGCGCAACGTCGACACGTCGGCGTGCTGGGCCAACTCGACGGGCGTCACGCCGGCGGCGAAGGCGGCGTCGAGGTTCCCGCTCTCCGCCAGCGCGTCGCGCACGTAGAGCCCGGCCGCGATCCGGTCGGCGTGTGCCCGCCGGTGATCCTCGCGTACCCGGTCGGGTTCCGGCTCGACGGGCGGCGCGCCGCCCGGCATCGGTCCGTCGGCGCGGCGGTGGATGGTCGTGGACTCGCCGAGCAGGTGGACGTGGTTGAAGTCCGGGACGGGTCCGTCGGCGATCGGCGGCGGGGCCGGCGGCCGTGGCGGCGCCGGGCGGGGCAGCGGCTCGGGCAGGACGTTGTAGGTGCCGGGTGGGCGGCCGACGAGCGGCATCGGCCGGCCGTCCGGGCCGAGCACCAGAGCGTCGACGCCGACCACGTTGCCGCGGGCCGGACGGCCGCTGTGGTGGTAGATCGGCCGGTCCGCCACCTCGCCCGTCTGCGGGTCGAGGAAGAGGATCGTGCCGTTCTGGTTCAACGCCACCCACGCGTGCGATCCGCCGCCCTCGAAGCTGGTGATGAGGAACGCGTAACTGCCGTGGCCGCCCGACGCCAGCTGCGCGTACAGGTCCCGGTAACCGCCGTCCACCAACAGCTGCCGCTCCCGGCCGGTGACACCGGGCCGGTCCGGCGGGCAGAGGTTCTGGAACCGGCCGCCGGTCGTCTGCTCGACGCGAAGCGGTCCGTCCGCCTCCCCGCCCACCGGCCGGTTCACGTCGCCGTTCAGGTAGCCGTCGAACGTACGCGGCGCCGCGACGCGCGGCCGTCCGTGAACCCAGGTCTCGAACAGCGACAGCGTGCAGTCGAGGCAGTTGATCCCCCGGGTCGCGTCGGCCGCCGGTCCGCCGTCGTTCGCGAGGCGGAACCATCTGCCGCGCCGGGGATCGGCGGTACGGGTCACGCTGCCGTCGGGGTTGCGGGGCATCTGCCGTTCGAGGTCGGTCTGGTGCAGCGCCAGCGGAGGCCGGAGCCCTCCCCGGCGGCCGTAGGGCCGGGACCTGTCGATCGGCTCGGGGTGCCCGTGACCGGTGAGCGCGGAGTGGTCGGCCGTCTCCACCGCGCCGACGGCCAGGTCCGCCACGTCGTCGTTGATGCGGTAGAAGTCGAGGTCGTCCTCGACCATCACCTCCTGCGGAACGAGCCTGCCGGCCAGGACGTGCCGCGCCTCCTCGCGCAGGTCGGCTGCCTCCAGGGCGGCCTCGTGCGACTCCCGGTGCCATCGTTCGGCCGCCAAGGTCCGGCCGGCTCGTCGCAGCTCCACGGCCTGCGCGGCCCAGTCACTGGCCCGTTCCTCGTGGTACGTGGCGCGCTCATGCAGCCAGTCGGCTCTGGTCTCACGTCGACGGTCCTCGAACCAGGTCCGCTGGGACTGCAGGTGACCGTGGTAGCGGCGTCTGTCGAACGACTCCCTGTCGGCTACCAGCCGTGCGGCGCGCTCGCGGATCGTTCGCAGGTCGGGAGGCGGTGGGTCGAGCCGGCTCGGGTCGGGACCTGGAAAGTCCGCGGACGGCCGGGGCGGTGCCAGGGACTCCAGCAGGGGGAAGCGGGGGTTCGGAATCGGGCGCGGATCCGGGCCGGGCAGGCCTGGGAACGGTGCCGCATGCGGTTGCGGTGACGGCGTGGACACCGGCATCGAAGGTCCATGGCCGGGGCCGGTCCGGTCCGACAACGGCGGCGCCGCCACATGCGCATGGTCAGTGGTGGACGGGGAGAGCGTGGCCGGTGCCGCTCCCGCCTGTACGGGGGTCGACGGTGGCGGGGCGTTGTCGATCGGCGCCGTCACCGGACCTACGCCGTTGTGGACTCCGGACGCGATCGGCGGGGGCGTGGCGACGGGCGCGTCCGTGATCACCGAGGACAACGTGGGGCTCGTGGTGACCGCCGGACGTGCCTCGTCGTGCGGGACGACATCGCTGTGCGGCGGCGTCGTGGGATCCGGCGCCGGGCGGGGCAGGTCCACGGCGAGCGGGTGCGGACCGGCGGCTTGGGGCGTGACGTGTGAGGGTGTCGCGGGAACGGCGCCGGCGATCGTGCCGCTGCCCTGGACGATCGGCTCGGCGACCCGCTGGGCCGGGATCAGCCCGACGGGATCGGCGGCGACCGGCACGTCCAGGCCGACCGGGGACACCGTCAACCCGCTCAGCTGCCCGTCGAGGCGGCGTTGCAGTGCCGAGTCCGCCTGGTTCGTGGCGGACCCGCTTGCGCCGGAGGCGGCGGCGCGCGCCAGATCCTCCAGCGACGGCCCTTGGCCGGTCGCCAGACCCGCAGCGGTCTCGGCGAGCGTCTCCCCGCCCATCTCCCGCCCGAACCGCTCGGCGATCTCCGCGAACGGCCCGTTGGCGTGCCGGCCCAGCCCGGCCAGCGGCGCGACCGCACCGCCGGCGAATCCGCCGAGAGCCGACGTGCTCACGTCGGTCAGGTCGAGGCCGTCCCTCCGGCCGGTGGAGTTCTGGTACGCCTGCGTGCCGAGGCTTGTGCCCGCTTCCTGACCGGCCTCCAGCAGACCGCCGATCGCGGCCCGGCGGGCCAGCTTGCGGGCACCGGACTTGGCCGCCTCTTTCGCGGCCCGTTCGCCCGCCTCCTTGAGGCCCTGCTTGACCGCCTTGCGGGCGAGCTGAGCCACCAGCCGCTTGAAGATCTGCTGCACCACGACCCGCGTGGCGGTGATCGCGGCGGCCGCCGCCGGTGAGGCGGCGCCCAGGGTGAGCACCGTCGCGACGGCCAGGGACAGCAACTCGATGACCAGGATGCCCAGCTCGATCCAGGCTTCCAGCTTCGCGCCCTCGATGTCGCAGCCGCAGGAGTCGACCAGACGCGCCAGCTCATCGGTCGCCGCGACCAGGACGTGCAGCGGCGCGTCCTCACCTTCGGCGAGCTTGTGCCACGCCGTGTCGAACGCGCCGGCGACCAGGCCGACTCCCCCGTACCCGCTCTTCACCTCGCCGGCGGCGGTGATCGCGTCGTCGCGCGGACGGGTCACGACGCCTGCCACGCCGTACCACTGGTCGGCCAGGTCCCAGACGGCGCGCTCGTCGCCCTCCGGCCATTCGACGCCGACCACCCAGTCGAGCGCCTCGTAGATCCAGCCGGGCAGGTCCCACGGGCAGAAGTCGAGCGGGTGCGGGATCGGGCTGGGCAGCATGCTCACGCGCGGGTCCTCCGGTGGTCAGCGCCGGGGCCGATGGGGGTTGTGCCCTTGCTGCGGGATCGTCCCGAGGTCACGGGCGTTGCTGAGGTCCGTCTCCACTGTGGCCGTGACCGAGCGGACGACGTCCGACCCGAGCACCTCCAGTGACCGGCCGAGAAGCTCCCACGCGCGCAGCAGCGTCTCGGCGTAGCCCTGGTAGTGCTTGTCGAACGCGGCGCCGATGTCGTCGCGGCCCCAGGGCCGCTGGGCGCTCGCGGCGGCGATCGGCTCGCCGGTCTCCCGCCGGGCCGCACTCACCGCCCGCCCTGACAGCGCCAGGTCGGCGCCGCCGCGGCGGGCCCGGTCCGGGTCCAGCCAGATCTCTCCCCCGGCCACCTGTCACTCGCCGCGGGCCAGCACGGAGTCGGCCCGGCCGAGCAGCGCGCCGAAGTCGTGGGTGCGCAGGAACTCGACCGACGGCGAGCCCGGCGGCAGGTAGCCGGCGACAAGCTCGCGGGTGGCGGTGGTAGCCGCGGTGGAGGCACGCAGCACGGTTTCGGTGATCTTCCGGCTCAGCGCCCGGGCGTCCCGGTCGTGGAACGCCGCCGGGCTCACCTCGACGCTGATCAGCTCGCCTCGCGCGCCGACGATCGCGGTCACCTGACCGTCGTCGGAGCGTTCGGTGACCCGCAGGTCGGCCAGCTTGGTCTGGAGTTCGTCCAGACCGGACCGCAAGCGCTGGTATTGGCCGTACACCTCGTCGAATCGCGCTCGTAGTGCACGGTTCGCATCCCGGTCCGCACTCTCGGCCACCGTCGCTCCCCTTCCGTCACCGTGGGTAGGGCCGACCATACCGGGTGCCACGAAATCCGTGGGGTCCGGTAATTTCAGGTGGTGATCGAGCGACAGCAGGCCGAGCAGATCGCCTCGGTGTGGGCCCGGCGGGACTCCGACCGCCTCGGTTTTCCCTGCACGCCGGAGGTCGAGGAGTTCGACCTGGGCTACGTGGTGAGTTCCATCGTGTCCACCGAGGCCCGGGCGCTCCCCGGCGACCTGCCGACCACTGTCATCGACAAGGAGACCGGCGAGGTGTCCACGTGGCCGCGGGTGCCGGCCGCGGCGGTCGAGCGGATGTACCGGCAGCGACGTCCGGCCGAACCGCGCCCGCCGCGTACCGTCGATCCGGCCGCCCAACTGCTGCGTGAGCTGACCCGCCTGCCCACGCCCGGCGCGGCGGCGCACCTCACCGTCGACGGCCGGCAGCACGTCGCGCAAGGCGCGAAGGGCGAGATCGAGGTACGCCACCACCCGCTGGTGCAGTCCTATCTGGACGAACTACCCGCGGGGCAACTGGTACGCGGCGGGGAGCGGCACGCCGAGATGATCGTCGTCTCGGACGCGCTCTACGAGCACGACCACCGTCGCGCCGCCGAAGGTCTGCCGCCGCTGTCCATCGAGGACACGCGCGACCTGCTCGGCAGCAGCCGGATCGAGAGCTTCCGCGTCCGCGAACCCGGCGACCCCTCGGGCGGCCCGGCCGAGTTGCGCTGCGAGTCGTGCATCAGGTTCCTCGTGCACGTCAACGTGCTGCCCTGGCCGGAGCTGGCCCTCGCCGAGGAGTGGCAGTCCGAGCCCCAGACGCCTCCCGAGCCCGGCCGGTTTCCCGCCGAGGTGGCGAACGCGCTCGTGATCGCCGGTTGGCGGCCGCACTTCGGCGACGAGGTGTCCGCCGCCACCTCGGTCCGCAAGGTCAGCGAGGTCCGGGGCGCGCAGCACGCCCACGCGACCTTCCCGGCCGCGCTGGCGACGCTCACGGCCTTTCCCGGGCTGGTCACCGCGCGCCAGGGCCCCGGTGAAGCGGTCTGGATCTCGCGCTTCGAGGTGCGACCACGGAAGGTGGCGCACACCGCGGACTCCCTCGCCGACTTCGCCGCCGTCCTGGGCGCCCGTCTGTTCCCGCTCGGCAGCGAGCGTCAGGAGAGCATCCTCGCGGTCGACGAGCACGGCCGCGTCTTCGCCCTCGACCAGGCCGGCGAGTGGTTCCTCGGCGCCGACATCGACGCCGCCCTCACCACCCTGCTGCTCGGCCGCGCCCCCGCCCGGGTCCGCGACGACGGCACCTGGTGAGCGTGCGGGCGATCAGAGGGCCACGCCGGTCAGCACCGTGACGCGCGGCTCGGTGTAGTCGTCCATCGCGCTGCGCAGCCCTTCCCGCCCGACTCCGGAGCCCTTCATACCGCCGTACGGCATCTGGTCGGCCCGGTACGACGGCACGTCCCCGACGATCACGCCGCCGACCTCAAGCGTGCGGGCGGCGTCGAACGCCACGTCGAGCCGGTGGGTGAAGACGCCGGCCTGGAGCCCGTACGCCGAGTCGTTGACGGCGGCGAACGCGGCCCGGTCGTTCGCGACCGGAGCGACCACCAGCACCGGTCCGAACACCTCCTCGGCGCACACCTTCGCGTCGGCCGGCACGCCACTGAGCACTGTGGGCGGGTAGGTGGCGCCGTCGCGCCGCCCGCCGGTCTCGATGACGGCGCCGGCGGCGACCGCCTCGTCCACCCAGGTCTCGACGCGCTGCGCCGCCTCGACCGACACCAGCGGGCCGACGTCGGTCAGCTCGGATCGCGGGTCGCCGGTGCGCAGCGCCTGCACCGCCGCGACGAGCCGGGGCAGGAAGCCGTCGTAGAGCCATTCGTGCACGTAGACCCGCTGCACCGCGATGCACGACTGCCCGGCCTGGTAGTTGGAGAACGTGGCGATGCGGTGCGCGGCGAAGGTCAGGTCCTCGTCCGCCGCCCAGTCCTCGCAGATGACCGCCGCGGCGTTGCCTCCGAGTTCCAGCGTGACGTGCTTGTCCGGGGCGGCCCGGCGGATGGCCGCGCCGACCGGTCCGGAGCCGGTGAACGACACCACCGGCAGCCGCGGGTCGGTGACCAGTTCGGCGGCGCGCTCGTTCGGCAGCGGCAGCACCGAGAACATGCCCTCGGGCAGGTCGGTCTCGGCCAGGATCTCGCCGAGCAGCAGCGCGGTGAGCGGGGTGGCCGGTGCGGGCTTGACCACGATCGGGGTGCCGACGGCGAGCGCCGGGGCGACCTTGTGGGCGACCAGGTTGAGCGGGAAGTTGAACGGGGTGATGCCGAGCACCGGGCCGCGCGGCACGCGCCGGACCAGGGCGATCCGGCCGGTGGCGGCGGGGTCGGTGTCGAGTCGTTGCAGTTCGCCGGAGAAGCGGCGGGCCTCCTCGGCGGCCCAGCGGAAGGTGGAGATCGCGCGTCCCACCTCGGCCTTCGCCCATTTGACCGGCTTGCCGTTCTCGGCGGTGATCAGCGCGGCGACCTCGTCGGCCCGCTCGGCAAGCCGGCGGGAGACGTGGTCCAGGGCCGCAGCGCGGGCGTGCGCGGGCAGGGCCGCGGCCTCCGCCGCCACCCGGGCGGCGCCCGCGACGGCGGCTTCGACCTGGTCGGCCGTGGCGAGCGTGGTACGCCCCACCGGCTGTCCGTCGTACGGGTGGGTGACTGTCAGCTCGTCCTCGCCGTGGGCGGGGCGACCGGCGACGTAGAAGGCTCTCGGCTCCACGACCGGCAGCCTAGACCACAGGTGCCCACGCGGAAACAGTTGCTCAAACCCTTGTCTGCCTCGGATTTAGTAGCCAAGATGGCAGTCAGATTGCGATAACCTCCGCTGACCCTCCTCCCGGCCACCTTCTCGGAGACTTCTGATGAGCGACCAGCAGCAGCTGCGCAACTTCGTCAACGGCGAGTACGTCGACCCGGTGGACGGCGGCTACGCCGACCTGATCGACCCGTGCACCGGCGAGGTCTTCGCCCAGGCCCCGGTCTCCGGCACGGCGGACGTGGACGCGGCGATGAAGGCCGCCTCCGCCGCGTTCGAGACCTGGCGGGACGCCACGCCGGCCGAGCGGCAGCGGGCGCTGCTGAAGTTCGCCGACGCGGTGGAGTCGCGGGCCGCCGAGCTGGTCGACGCGGAGGTCCGCAACACCGGCAAGCCCCGGCAGCTCACCGCCGACGAGGAGCTGCCGCCCGCGGTGGACGAGCTGCGCTTCTTCGCCGGGGCGGCCCGCCTGCTGGAGGGGCGCTCGGCCGGTGAGTACATGGCCGGGCACACCTCGTACGTGCGGCGCGAGCCGATCGGCGTCTGCGCCCAGGTGACGCCCTGGAACTACCCGCTGATGATGGCGGTCTGGAAGATCGCCCCGGCGCTGGCGGCGGGTAACGCGGTGGTGCTGAAGCCGTCGGACACCACGCCGGTGTCGACGCTGCTGCTGGCCGAGATCGCCGCCGAGCACCTGCCCCCTGGTGTGTTCAACGTGGTCTGCGGCGACCGCGACACCGGCCGTACGCTGGTGTCCCACCCGACCCCGCAGCTCGTGTCGATCACCGGCTCGACCCGCGCGGGCATGGAGGTCGCCGCCGCGGCGGCGCCGGACCTGAAGCGGACGCACCTGGAGCTGGGCGGCAAGGCCCCGGTGGTGATCTTCGACGACGCGGACGTGGCGGCGGCGGCCGAGGCGATCGCGATGGGCGGCTACTTCAACGCCGGTCAGGACTGCACGGCGGCGACCCGCGTGCTCACCGGTCCGGGCATCCACGAGGACTTCGTGGCCGCGCTGACCGAGCAGGCCCGTAACACCCGCACCGGCGCGCCGGACGACGCCGACGTGCTCTACGGTCCGCTGAACAACGCCAACCAGCTCGCCCGGGTGAGCGGCTTCGTGGACCGGCTGCCGGACCACGCGAACGTCACCACCGGCGGCGCCCGGGTCGGCGAGCGCGGCTTCTTCTACGCCCCGACGGTGGTCTCGGGCGTACGCCAGACCGACGAGATCATCCAGGACGAGGTGTTCGGGCCGGTCATCACCGTGCAGCGCTTCTCCGACGAGGACGAGGCGGTGCGCTGGGCCAACGGCGTGGACTACGGCCTGTCCGCCTCGGTGTGGACGCGCGACCACGGCCGGGCCATGCGGATGACGCGTCGGCTGGACTTCGGCTGCGTCTGGGTGAACACGCACATCCCGTTCGTCTCGGAGATGCCGCACGGCGGCTTCAAGCACTCCGGCCACGGCAAGGACCTGTCGGTCTACAGCCTGGAGGACTACACCCGGGTCAAGCACGTCATGCACAACATCGAGGGCTGATCCCCATGACCACCAGCGATGAGCTGCACAAGCGCCGGGTCGAGGCGGTGGCGCGGGGCGTGGGCAGCACGATCCCCGCGTACGTGGACCGGGCGGGCGGCGGCACGATCACCGACGTGGACGGCCGGGAGTGGATCGACTTCGCGGCCGGCATCGCGGTCACCAACGTGGGCAACTCCGCGCCGCGCGTGGTCGAGGCGGTACGCGCGCAGGTCGAACGGTTCACCCACACCTGCTTCATGGTCGCGCCGTACGAGTCGTACGTGGCGGTCTGCGAGCAGCTCAACGCGCTCACCCCGGGTGGCTTCGAGAAGCGCTCGGCGCTGTTCAACTCCGGCGCCGAGGCGGTGGAGAACGCGGTGAAGATCGCCCGCCACGCGACCGGGCGGCCCGCGGTGGTGGTGTTCGACCACGCGTACCACGGCCGGACCAACCTGACCATGGCGCTGACCGCGAAGAACATGCCGTACAAGCACCGGTTCGGGCCGTTCGCCGGTGAGGTCTACCGGGTGCCGATGTCGTACCCGCTGCGCGACGGCGGGCTCGACGGCGCCACCGCGGCGGCCCGGTCGATCGAGATGATCGAGAAGCAGGTGGGCGCGGAGAACGTGGCCGCGCTGCTGATCGAGCCGATCCAGGGCGAGGGTGGTTTCGTCGTACCCGCTGAGGGTTTCCTGCCGGCGCTGCGCGAGTGGGCGACGGCGGCCGGGGTGGTGTTCGTCGCCGACGAGATCCAGACCGGTTTCTGCCGCACCGGCGACTGGTTCGCCTGCGAGCACGAGGGCGTCGAGCCGGACCTGGTCACGCTGGCCAAGGGCATCGCGGGCGGCCTGCCGCTGGCGGCGGTGACCGGCCGGGCGGAGCTGATGGACGCGGTGCACGTCGGTGGTCTCGGCGGCACGTACGGCGGCAACCCGATCGCCTGCGCCGCCGCGCTCGCGTCGATCGAGACGATGCGGGAGCTGGATCTGGCCGCCGCCGCGCGCCGGATCGGCGCGGTGATGGGTGAGCGGCTGCGCGCGATCGCCGCCGGTGACCCGCGCGTGGCGGAGGTACGCGGCCGGGGCGCGATGCTCGCCGTGGAGATCGTGCAGCCGGGCACGCTGACCCCGGACCCGGCCGCCACGGCGGCGATCTCGGCGGCCTGCCACGCGGCCGGGCTACTCACGCTGACCTGCGGCACCTACGGCAACGTGCTGCGGTTCCTGCCTCCGCTCGTCATCTCCGACGACGAGCTGGGCCGGGGACTGGACATCCTGGCGGCCGCCTTCGCCTGAACCCGGACGCGGAACACCATGGGCCCGATCTCCCCCAGGACCGGCCCATGGTGTTCCGCCCGGAGGATCAGCGGAGCAGTTCCACGGTGTTGCGCCGGACCAGGTTCTTGCCGGGTTCCCGGATCGCGTCCATGGCCGCCGTGTTCAGCAGCACGCAACTACCGGACGGCCCGGTCACCGTCACGGTCACCACCTTGTCGTTGTCCAGGTTCGTCACCCGCAGCCGGGTGCCGAGCGGGAACTGACCGCTGGTGGCGGCCGGCGCCCCGCCCTCGGCGAAGAACGTGAGCGCGCCGGAGCAGACGCTGCCGCCGATCGGCTGCGCCGCGCCCGGCCGGGTCTCACCCGGCTGCACGCCGGGCGCCGGGGCGCCGCCGCCGTCGAGGCGTTCCACCACGTTGCGGCGGATGACGTTCTTGCCCGGCTCGCGTACCAGGTCCATGGCGGCGGCGTTCAGCAGCACGCAGCTCCCGGACGGCCCGGTCACCGTCACCGTGGCCACCTTGCGGTTGTCCAGGTTCGTCACCCGCAGCCGGGTGCCCACCGGGAACCTGTCGCTCGTCGCGGCCGGCGGTCCGCCCTCGGCCGAGAAGGTCACCGACCCGGCGCAGACCGATCGCGCGGCCGGCGCGGTGTCCGCGAAACCGAGTCCGGTGCCCACCGAGACCGCCACCGTGGCGGTCACCGCCACAGTCGCCGCCAGCACGTGCTTGCGCTGCACCCTCACGTTCTCTCCCGTCGTCGCTGTCGTTCGACGCGTGGTACGGACGGGAGGGCCGGAACGTTCACCTGGACTGATGAACTACAACGGACCGTAACGGGTGTGCGGCGCTCCGGTCATCAGCGCCCAGTACCTGTCGCCGTAGGACCAGTGCCACCACTCCGTCGGGTAGTTCACCAGCCCCGCACCGCTCAGCGCCGCCACCAGTACGTTCCGGTTGCGCCACGCGCTGACCGGGATGTGCCGGGCCGCGGTGAAGCAGGCGTCGGCGCTCTCCTCCGGGGTGGCGTCGAGCGCGGTGCCCATGTCCAACTCCGCCCCGTCGGCGTCACACAGGGTGAGGTCGACTGCTCCGCCGGTGCTGTGCGGGGCCACAGCGACCGGCGAGACGAACTTGGTGGTCTCCCGGTGCAGCCGGTCCGCCGGCCAGTCCGGGTGGCGCCGCCGCAGTTCGTCCCGGTAGCCGGTGAAGATGTCGAGCTGCGCCCGGTACGGCCGGTATCCCTCGACCACGAGCAGGCGCAGCCCGGCCGGCAGCGCACGCTGCGCGGCCAGCAACCGGTCCGCGACACCGCGCCGCACCCGGGCGTACGCCCCGGCGGGGTCGGCGGCCCGCCCGTCCACCCGCAGCCCGGGCACGTCGCGCAGGTCCACCAGGGGTTCGCCGTCGTCGCGGCTGGACACCGCGGCGACCCGGGGGTCGGAGAGCAGGATCACGGCGTACCCCCGGGGTGTTCGCGCGACGGCCGGGCCGCGTGCCTGGTGAAGGCGAGCGCGACGAGCCGGTCCACCACCTCGGGGTACGCGACGCCCGATTCGGCCCACACCTTCGGGTACATCGAGTGCGCGGTGAAGCCGGGCAGCGTGTTCAGCTCGTTGACGAACAGGTCACCGGTGGCCTCGTCGTAGAGGAAGTCGACACGGGCCAGGCCCCAGCCGCCGATCGCGGTGAACGCCCGCACCGACAGCTCGCGGATCCGCTCGGTGACCTCGTCCGGCAGCGGCGCCGGGACGATCATCGGGTCGGCGTCGCCGAAGTACTTCTGCCGGTAGTCGAACCAGCCGCCTGCGACCCGGACCTCGCCGACCGCCGACGCCTCCGGCTGCCAGCCGCCGAGCACGCCGCACTCCAGCTCCCGGCCGGTCACGCCCTGCTCGACGAGCACCACGTGGTCGTGCCGGAACGCCTCCTCCACGGCGGCCACCAGGTCGTCGCCGTCTGCGACCCGGGAGATCCCGATCGAGGAGCCCATCCGGGCCGGCTTGACGAACAGCGGCCCGCGCAGCCCGACCACCAGCTTCTCCGGGTCGGACGCGGCCCGCCAGGTCGGCTCGTCGAACCAGACGTACGGCGTGGTCGGCACGTCCTCGGCCCGCAGCGCCCGCTTCATCGCCACCTTGTCCATGCCGACTGCGGAGGCGAGGATGCCGCACCCGACGTACGGCACGCCCAGCGATTCCAGCAGCCCCTGCACCACGCCGTCCTCGCCGTACGGGCCGTGCAGCACCGGGAACACCACGTCCAGCTCGGCGTGCACAGTCGCGGGGGCGTCGGCCGCGCCGACCGCGACGGTGCCGGCTGTCGTTCCGCGTCGCAGCTCGACCGCCGGGCCGGTGACCGGCAGTCGGTCGTCGATCGCCCGCCCGGCGGCCACGGTGCCGAGGTGCTGCGCCAGCACCGGTTCGGGCAGCAGCCGGATCCCGCCGGTACGGGTGATTCCGAGCGCCACCACCCGGTGCCCCTGCTCGGCCAGGGCCCGGGCCACGCCGAGCGCCGAGGCGCAGGAGACCTCGTGTTCCGCCGACGGGCCTCCGAACAGGACACCGATCCGCACTGTCGCCCTCATGCCGCCACTCCCACAGTCATCCGGTCGCCCGCCAGCCGGGCCACCAGGTCCGCTTCCACGTTTCCGCCGGTCAGCACCACGCCGACAGTCATCCGCCGCCTGCCCTCGGGCGGCCACGGCGCCCCGTCCCCGGGACGGACGACGCCGCCCGCGCCGGCCACCTCGCCCAGCCGCAGCGCGCCGGCCAGCGCGGCCGCGCCGGACGGCTCGACGAGCACCTTCAGGTCCAGCAGGAGCAGCCGGAACGCCTCGGCGATCGCGTCGTCGTCGACCCGGACCACCCCGCGTACGTGGTTGCGGGCCACCGCGAACGGCAGGTCACCGACGCAGCCGGGACGGAGTCCGTCGGCCAGGCTCGGCGCCGGGGCGACGGGTGTGGGCCGTCCGGCGGCCAGGCTGCGCGCGAGCGAGTCGCACCCGACCGGCTCCACGCCGTACACCTCGATCGGCGTTCCGGCCGCTGCCAGGCAGGCACCGGCGATGCCGCCGCCCCCGCCCACCGGCACCACGAGCGCGTCCAGCGGTGTGCCGCGCCGCGCCGCCTCCTCGATCAGTTCCAGGCTCGCGCTGCCCTGCCCGGCCACCACGTCCGGGTGGTCGTACGCGTCGACGAGCGGGTGGCCCTCCACCTCGGCGATCCGCCGGGCGACTGCGAGGCGCTCCTCGACTGTGGTGCCGGCCCGGACCACCCGGGCGCCCGCCGCCCGCGCCCGGTCCACCTTGACCGGCGCGGCGTCCTCCGGCAGCACGACGGTCGCGGCCAGCCCGTGCCGGCGCGCGGCGAGCGCCACCGCGACGGCGTGGTTGCCGGTGCTCTGCGCGACCACGCCGGTGTGCCCGGCGGCGGCGAGCCGGCCCACCGCCAGCATCGCGCCGCGCATCTTGTACGAGCCGCCGTCCTGCAGGTTCTCCGCCTTGAGCAGGATGCGGGCGCCGGCCAGGCGGTCGATCGCCGGGCTGTGCAGCACCGGGGTACGCACCACCCGGCCGGACAGCACGCGGGCGGCCTCCTCGACATGTGTTCGGTCCGGCAGTACCGGCGCGTCGATTCGGGGCATGGTCTCTCCTTCGGGATTCGAGTGGGCGCGGCGGCGCGGCAGGTCGAACAGCCAGTGCGCGCCGAGCGCGGTGAGGCCGCGGTGCGCGGCGAGGCTCAGTGCCAGTACGAGTGCGGTGAGCAGGACCGGGTAGACGGTCACCAGCAGCGCCCGGGCCGGCCCGGGCAGGCCGGCCACCGGTGCGGCGAGGAGCCGGTCCAGCAGCGCAAGCACCGGCATGTGGATCACGTAGACGGGGAGGGTGCGGCGGCCGAGCCGGGCCAGTGCCGGACCGGCCAGGCGGTGCCGGGCCAGCCGGGCGGCGGCGGTCAGCCCGAACGCCACAGCGATCACGGAGACGAGCAGGTACACGCCGGGCCACCTCTGCGCGCCGGCGAGCGCCATGGCGGCCAGCCCGATCGCGTACGCGAGGCCGGTGCCGGCGAGCCGGCGGGTGCTGGTGCCGTCCGCCCACCGCGTCAGGTACGGCTTCAGGTGCACCCCGGCCAGGAAGAACACCAGATTCTGGTAGACCTGCCCCCGGTTGCCGGGGCTGTCCAGCAGCCCGGTGGCGGCGACCGCGGACAGCGCGCCCGCAGCGGCCAGCAGCACCGCCGGATGGACCCGGCGCAGCGCCTTCGCGATCGCGAAGTAGAGCGCCAGCGCGTACAGGTACCACAGGTTCGACGGCGTCACGGTGAGCTGGGCCAGCAGCTCACCGCTGTCGGTGGCCCGGTCGGTCGGGAATCCGGGCGCCGGCGCCAGCAGCGCGGTGTGGATGAGCAGCCAGATGGCATAGAGGTAGAGGTTCCGTGCGATCCGGGGCCGCCCGGCCACCCGCCACGAGCGGGCCACCGCGTTCGCTGCGAACACGCCGGAGATGGCGAAGAACAACGGCATCCGCAGCGGCAGCAACTGCTCGCCGAGCAGCCCCCACGCGCCCGGCACCGGCAGGCCGACCCGCCAGTCGACACGCAGGTAGTCCTTGACGACGACGTGCCAGAGCACCACGAGCACGATGCAGGCGCCCTTCGCCACGTCGGCCCAGACCACCCGGCCGTCGGACGGCGCGTTCCCCTCGATACGGGTCGGCACTGCGGTCTCCTCTCCGGCCGTCTGCGGGTGGGAGGCGGCGGCGCCGGTCCCGTCCTCGGGCAGGTGTCATCGCGGGACGCCGCGACGGCGGCTCCCGGAGTCGTGTGTGGGGTGGTCAGCCCACGGGGGGCAGGTGGACGTCGACCCGCAGGCCGCCGTCCGCACCTGGACGGGCGGCGATGATGCCGCCGTGCGCCTGGGTGATGGAGCGGGCGATGGCCAGGCCGAGCCCGGCGCCGCCGCCCTGGTTGGTCCGGTCCCGGGCGAGGCGCCGGAACGGTTCGAACAGCCCGTCGACCGCCTCGGCGGGGACGGCCTGCCCGCTGTTGGTGACGGTCAGCGCGGGGTCACCGCCGACCGTGACGACGAGCCGTCCGCCCTCGCGGTTGTACTTGACGCCGTTCTCCACCAGGTTCGTGACAAGGCGTTCCAGCAGCACCCGCTCACCGGTCACGATCCGGGGCGACAGCCGGGACTCGACCGTCACGCCGGCTTCGGCGGCCCGGTCGGCGTACGCGGCGAGCACGCCGCTGACGATCTGTTCGAGGCGTTGCGGGGTGGAGGACCGCAGGCCCTGGTCGCTCTCGCTGAGCGCGAGCAGCCCTTCGATCAGCCGCTCGTTGCGTTCGTTCGTGGCGAGCAGTTGTGCGGTCAGCAGTTCCAGTTGCTCGCCGGTCAGCGACTGGGCCATGCCGACCTCGATCAGAGTCCGCTGCACCGCGAGCGGCGTGCGCAGTTCGTGCGAGGCGTTCGCGGCGAACCGTCGCTGTCCCTCGTAACCGGCGGTGACCCGGTCCAGCATGTCGTCGATGGCGCGGCCGAGCCCGGCCAGCTCGTCCCGGCCGCCGCGCCGGATCCGGTAGCCGAGGTTCTGCGGCCCCAGGTTCGCGATCGGGGCGGCCAGGTCGTGCACCGGGCGCAGGCACCAGCGGGCAGCGCCCCACACCGCGAACCCGATGGCCGCCAGCACCAGCAGTTCGATCAGCGTGGGCAGCAGCGGGACGAACGGGCGGCCCGGCTCGCACACCGCGCCGATCGTGGCCAGGCCGCAGAACTGCTCGGCCCGCCCCCACACCAGTCCGAGCAGCGACTTGACCAGGTTGGGCAGCATGAACCCGGCCAGCAGGGCGAGCACCCCGACCAGCAGGATGCGGCGACGCGGGCTCACTCCGGCTCGCCGATCCGGTAGCCGGCCTTCGGCACGGTGTGGATGACCGACGGCTGGCCGAGCTTCTTGCGCAGCGTCATCACCGTCACCCGGACCGCGTTGGTGAACGGGTCGGCGAACTCGTCCCACGCCTGTTCCAGCAGCTCCTCGGCGCTGACCACCCGGCCGCCGGCCCGCATCAGCACGTGCAGGACGGCGAACTCCTTCGGGCTCAGCCCGAGCGGGCTGCCGTCCCGGGTAGCGGTGTGCCGGGCCACGTCGAGCACCACGCCGTGCCGTTCCAGCACCGGCGGCAGCGCCGGGGTGGACCGGCGGCCCAGAGCCTGCACCCGCGCCACCAGCTCGGCGAACGCGAACGGCTTGGTCAGGTAGTCGTCGGCGCCCAGCCCGAGGCCGGCGACCCGGTCCCGGATGCCGGCGGCGGCGGTGAGCAGCAGCACGCGGGTGCCGGCGTCGGACCCGGCCAGGCTCCGGCACACCTCGTCGCCGGTGGCGCCGGGCATGTCCCGGTCCAGCACCGCCACGTCGTACCGGTTGACCCCGATCCGTTCCAGCGCGCCGTCCCCGTCGTAGCAGACGTCGACAGCCATGGAGAACCGTCGCAACCCCTCGGCGACCGTGTCCGCCAAGAGCCGCTCGTCGTCCGCCACCAGCACCCGCACCGTTGCGCTCCCCCGTGTCTTCCTCGTCGTCCGGCACACCTTCGCAGGCCGGAGTTAAGGGTTCCGTAAGCGTCCGCAGCAGCCATCCTCCACGCGGGCCACGCTGCGACAACCGGCGTAGGGCCGTCTGGGCCGTTCGTCCGGTCCGCCGGCGGCCCGAGCACCGCTCAAGTGACTCGGATCACGCATTGGCGCTCCGGGGTGAGGTGGGTCACGATGGGTGGAAGGAGGCGCTGGTGGCTGACCCGTGGCTCGCCCTGGAGTTCGGCGCGGATCCGGCGGAGCGGATCGCGCAGATCGGTGCCGCCCACGAGGCGTTCCTCGCCAGGGGCACCACCGGTGGCGTCCGGGAGGTGGTGGCCCGTTCGTGGGAGCGGTCCGCGCTGCTCGACCCGGAGGCCACCGCGCCGGTCGACCTCACCGACGACGCGCTGGAGAGCTACCGCGCCGCGCACCCGCTGGCCCGGGTGATGCCGCTGTTCCGCGACCTGCTCGGCGGCATCGCGCAGGACGGCGCGCACCTGATGGCGGTCTGCGACGCCGCCGGCCGGCTGCTCTGGGTGGAGGGCCACCCGGGGGTGCTGCGGCACGCCGAGCGGATGAACTTCGTGCCGGGCGCCCGCTGGGACGAGGCGCACGCCGGCACGAACGCCCCCGGCACCGCCCTCGCCGTCGACCACGGCGTGCAGATCTTCGCCACCGAGCACTTCGTCCGGCCGGTGCAGCGCTGGACCTGCGCCGCCGCGCCGATCCACGACCCGGCCAGCGGCGCGCTGCTCGGGGCCGTCGACATCACCGGCGGGGACCACCTGGCCAACCCGCAGAGCCTCGCGCTGGTCCGGGCCACCGCCCGCGCCGCCGAGGCGTTCCTGGCCGGCGTCGCGCCCGCCGCGCCGGACGTGGCGTACGTGTCGGCGCTCGGGCGCGACGAGGCGGAGCTGCGCGTCGGCGGCCGGCGCATCCGGCTCGGCCGGCGGCACAGCGAACTGCTGGTGCTGCTCGTCGACCATCCCGAGGGACGAACCGGGGAACAGCTCGGCCTCGAGCTCTACGGCGACGACAGGCGGCACCCGGTCACGCTGCGCGCCGAACTGTCCCGGCTGCGCCGCGTGCTCGGCGAGGAACTGCTCGACTCCCGCCCGTACCGGCTGCGGCCGGCCGTGCGCGCCGACTTCCGTACCGTCACCGAACTGCTGGAACGTGGCGATCCGGCGGCGGCGCTGCGCGCGTACCCCGGGCCCCTGCTGCCCGGGTCGGACGCGCCGGGAGTCGCGCGACTGCGCCGCCTGGTCGACGGCCAGTTGCGCGCCGCCGTGCTGGCCGGCGCCGACCCGGGGCTGCTCGCGGCCTGGACCGCGACGGCGGCCGGGACCGACGACCTGGCCGCCTGGCAGGCCCTGGCCCGGGCCCTGCCGCCGGGCGCGCCCCGCCGGCCACTCGCGCTCGCGCGGGCCCGCCAGCTCGCCGAGGAGTACGCGCTGCCGCGCGCAACGTTCCTGCAACGTCCCGGAAACTAGCCTGCCCGCCATCCACCCCAGACGGACGGCGGAGGTACCCATGACGCGCTACGACGCCCCCACCCACTGGCAGTCCCGTTACGACCACTACATCGGCGGCGAGTACGTGAAGCCGCACGGTGGGAAGTACTTCGAGAACCCGACGCCGGTGACCGGGCAGACCTTCTGCGAGGTGGCCCGGGGCACCGCCGAGGACGTGGAGAAGGCGCTCGACGCGGCGCACGGCGCGGCCGACGCGTGGGGCCGCACGTCGGTCGCCGAACGCTCGCTGATCCTCAACCGAATCGCCGACCGGATGCAGGACAACCTGGAGTCCCTGGCGATCGCCGAGACGTGGGAGAACGGCAAGCCGGTACGCGAGACGCTCGCCGCCGACATCCCGCTCGCGATCGACCACTTCCGCTACTTCGCCGGGGCGATCCGGGCGCAGGAGGGCTCGCTCGGCGAAATCGACGACGACACCGTGGCCTACCACTTCCACGAGCCGCTGGGCGTGGTCGGGCAGATCATCCCGTGGAACTTCCCGATCCTCATGGCGGTGTGGAAGCTCGCCCCGGCACTCGCCGCCGGCAACGCGGTGGTGCTCAAGCCGGCCGAGCAGACGCCCGCCTCGATCCACTACCTGCTCTCGCTGATCGGCGACCTGCTGCCGCCCGGCGTGCTCAACGTGGTCAACGGCTTCGGCGTCGAGGCGGGCAAGCCGCTCGCGTCCTCGCCGCGGGTGGCGAAGGTGGCGTTCACCGGCGAGACCACCACCGGGCGGCTGATCATGCAGTACGCCAGCGAGAACATCAAGCCGGTCACGCTGGAGCTGGGTGGCAAGAGCCCGAACATCTTCTTCGACGACGTCAGCGCCGCGTCCGACGACTTCCGGGACAAGGCCCTGGAAGGCTTCACCATGTTCGCGCTCAACCAGGGCGAGGTGTGCACCTGCCCGTCCCGGGCGCTCATCCAGCAGGGCCACTACTCCGACTTCCTCGCCGCCGCCGTCGAGCGGACGAAGGCGGTCAAGCAGGGGCACCCGCTGGACACCGACACGATGGTCGGCGCGCAGGCGTCGAACGACCAGCTGGAGAAGATCCTGTCCTACCTGGACATCGGGCGGCAGGAGGGCGCTCGCGTCCTCACCGGCGGCGAGCGCGCCGACCTCGGCGGCGAGCTGTCCGGCGGCTACTACGTCCAGCTGACCATCTTCGAGGGCGACAACTCGATGCGGATCTTCCAGGAGGAGATCTTCGGCCCGGTGGTGTCGGTGACCTCCTTCGCCGACCTGGACGACGCCGTGAAGATCGCCAACGACACGCTGTACGGGCTCGGCGCGGGCGTGTGGACCCGGGACCTGAACACCGCGTATCGGGCCGGGCGGGCGATCCAGGCCGGTCGGGTGTGGACGAACTGCTACCACGCCTACCCGGCGCACGCCGCGTTCGGCGGCTACAAGCAGTCCGGCATCGGCCGGGAGAACCACAAGATGATGCTTGAGCACTACCAGCAGACCAAGAACCTGCTGGTCAGCTACTCGCCGAAGAAGCTGGGCTTCTTCTGATGGGCGACACCGTGACAGTGACCCCCGCGGCGGCCGACCTGATCCGGTCGCTGCGGGGGCAGCACGGCCCGCTGATGTTCCACCAGTCCGGCGGCTGCTGCGACGGCAGCGCTCCCATGTGCTACCCGGCCGGTGAGTTCCGCACCGGCGGCTCGGACGTGCTGCTCGCCTCGCTGGCTGTCGACGGCGTGCCCGAGCCGGTGGAGTTCTGGATGTCGAAGGCCCAGTGGGAGCTGTGGCAGCACACCCGGCTCACCGTCGACGTGGTGCCCGGCCGGGGCAGCGGCTTCTCCCTGGAGGCCCCGGAGGGCGTCCGCTTCCTCATCCGGTCCCACCTGAACCGCTGATCTGTCCGAGATCTTGCAGCTCGCGGGCATCGCGGCGGTGGGATGCTGACGCCGTCCACTTCGGAGAACGCGTCCCACCACCGCTCGAGTCGCTACCGGGTCGCGTCCGCCACCGCCCGACAGGAGACCGCCCATGCACCCGGTCCGACAGCCAGTGCTCGCCGCCGGCCTCACCGCCCTGGCCACCGCCGCCACGCTCGGGCTCGCACCCGGCGCCGCCGTCGCCGCCCCGGCGGCCTCCCCCAGCATCTCCGTCAACTGGTTCGGCACGGCCGACGCGCGGGCGCACACCGCCACGGTCGGTGGCCGGTTCGACTGCGGCGCGGAGCGCGGCCTCGCGTACATCGAGGTGCACCTCGACCAGCGGGTACGGCGCGGCTCGGTCACCGGCTTCGGGTTCGGCGTGATCGGCGCGTGCACCGACGAGCGCACCGCCGGCACCTGGACCGCAACCATCCCCGCCGACCAGGGCAGATTCCGTCCCGGCCGGGCAACGACGATCGCCCGCCTGGTGATCGAGCCCAACTCGATCACCGAAACCACCGAGCCCGTACGCCTGCGCCCCCGCTGCGCCCACCCCTGACCGCGTCGGCGGCCTCCGGTCAGGCGATCTGCCGGAGGTCGTCGCCGTAGTCGAAGATGATCCGCAGCCGGGCGCCGAGGGCGTTGGCGTACCGGCTCAGCGTGGCCACCTCGTTGACGTCGAGGTCGCCGTTCTCGATCTGGCTGACCCGGCCCGGCGTGACCCCCATGATCTCGGCTACCTGCCGCTGGGTGAGCCCCAGCCGCTTGCGCTCCTCGGCAAGGTGGAACGCGCTCACCCACGCGTCGGTCCGGGCGCGCTCCGCCTCGTACGCCTCGTCGTCACCGCCGAGTTCGGCGCGGACCTCGTCCCAGTGATAGAACTCCGTCACGACTCCCCCCTTCGCTCGCGCTCGCTGTCGAGCCAAGCCTTGTAGGCAACCTCCGCCGCCGGAATGTGCTGCCGGTACCAGCGGGTCCAGTTGCCCGCCTTGTTGCCGGCGACCAGGAGGACCGCCTGCGACCAGGGATCGAAGACGAACAGCACCCGGATAGCCACGTCCCGACCGGAGCGGGGCCGCAGCTCCTTCAGATTACGGAGACTGCTTCCACGCAGCGTGTCCACGAGCGGGCGACCTAGCCCCGGCCCCACCTCGGCCAGCTTGTCCACCGCCACCCGGACGCTCTCATACGACGCCGGGTCGTGGTCCCGCAGGTCGCGCAGCCAGTGCCGGACCTCTCCGGTGACCCGGACCGACCAGCGCTTCCCGTCCGCACCCATGCTCCAACCATAGCCCGAGCTAAACATCCCGGACTACCAGTCAGCGACCATCCAGGAGCGGCTGGTTGGGGTTCCACGGGGTTCCGGTCTCGGCGTCGTGGCGGCGGCGGGCTATCGCGGACAGCGCCTCCAGCACCACCCGGTTGCCCAGGTACGCGGTGATGTCGGCGTGGTCGTACGGCGGGGCGACCTCGACCACGTCCAGCCCGACCACAGGCAGCTCGTAACAGACCCGGCGCACCGCGTCGAGCAACTGCCGGGAGGTGAACCCGCCCGGCTCGGGTGTGCCGGTGCCGGGTGCCATGCCCGGGTCGACCACGTCCACGTCGACCGAGAGGAACACGCCCTCGCACTCGTCGGTCGCGATGCCGAACGCCTCGGTCAGACAGGTGTCCAGCCCGCGCGCCACGATCTCGGTCATCTCGTACGAGCGCATCCGCTGTTCCGCCATCCACGCCAGCGTGTCCGGGCCGGGCCAGTAGCCGCGCAGCCCGATCTGCAGGAAGCGGTCGCCGCGTACCGCACCGGACTCGATGAGCCGACGCATCGGCTGGCCGTGACCGTGCAGCGAGCCGAACTCGACGTCGCCGGTGTCAGCGTGCGCGTCGAAGTGCACGAGCGACACCCGGCCGAGCCCGTGGTGCCGGGCCACACCTGTGGCGTCGGGCAGCGCGATGGAGTGGTCCCCGCCGAGGACTACCGGGATCGCCCCGGCGGCGGCTACCGCGTGCACGGCGGTCTCCAGCGCGGCGAGCGAACGCTCGATGTCGCCGCCGAACATCTCCACGTCGCCGGCGTCGTAGACGCACAGATCCTTCAGCGCGTCCACGCGCAGCGCCAGCGACGGGCGGGAGCCGTCGTGCGGCAGGTAGCAGGCCTGCCGGATGGCGGACGGCCCGAACCGGGTGCCCGGCCGGTGCGAGGTGCCGCCGTCGAACGGCGCCCCGATGATCACCACATCCGCGTCGGCGTACGTGACCGGCTCCTCGACGGTGCACGGCGGCACGCCGAGGAACGTGATGTCGGGGCCGTACATCGGGCCGTACCGGGTCATCGTTCCTCCATCCCCCACGGCGAACCGTAGCCGGTGAGCAGGTCGAGGAAGGGGGTCGGCGGGAACGCCTCCGGGCCGAGCACGCCCGTGCCGGACCAGGCACCGGTGGCGAGCAGTTCCAGCGCGACGACCGGGTTGACGGCGGTCTGCCAGACCACCGCCTGGTGGCCGTACTCGGCCATCGACCACTCGTTGTCGACCACGTGGTAGAGATAGACGCGGCGCGGGCGGCCGTCCGGGCCGGTGCCGGTGACGTACGTGCCGGCGCACGTCTTGCCGCTCATCCGGTCGCCGAGCGTGGCCGGGTCGGGCAGCGCGGCGGCCACCAGGTCGCGCGGCGACACCTCGACCCCGCGTACGCGCACCGGCTGGGTCGAGTCCAGTCCGAGCTTGTGCAGCGTGCGAAGCACCTCGATGAACTCGGCGCCGAGGCCGTACTTGAAGGTGACCCGCTTCGCCGGCACCCAGCGCGGGATGAGCAGCACCTCCTCGTGCTCGACGTTGACGCACTCGACCGGGCCGATCCCGGCCGGGAAGTCGAACACCTCCGGCTCGCTGAACGGTTCGGTGGTGAACCAGCCGCGCCCGGCCTCCCAGATCACCGGCGGGTTGAGGCACTCCTCGATGGTGGTCCAGATGGAGAACGACGGCGCGAACTCGTACCCGGCGACTGTCAGGTTCGCGCCGTCGCGTACCCCGATCTCGTCGATCTCGGCGAAGAGTTCGTCGGCGGCGTAGCGGGCGAAGACGTCGGACAGGCCCGGCTCGACGCCGATGCCGCACAGCGCGAGCCGCCCGGCGGCGGCCCACCGCTGCGCGACGGCGAACTGCTCGTCGCCGAGCTTGACCCCGGTCTCGGCGTAGGGGCGCTCGGGGTGCGGCCGGGACAGCGACATCGCCATGTCCAGGTAGTCGGCCCCGGCGGCGAACGCGCCGTCGAAGATCGGCATGACGAAGCGCGGGTCGACCGCGTTGAGGACGTGGGTGATCCGGTGTTCCCGGCACAGCGCGGCCACCGCGTCGGCGGAGGACGCGTCGACTGTGGCGGCGACGAACCGGTCGCCGTGCCCGGCGACGGCCCGCGCCGCACGCGCCGGGTCGTGGTCGGCGACCACCATGGTCTCGAAGAAGGTACGGCGGGCGGCGATGGATACGGCGGCGGAGCCGACGCCACCGGCGCCGACGAGGAGGATACGCATCAGGAGTCGAACCCCAGTCCAAGACGGTCGAGAGTACGGAGCCAGAGGTTGCGCCGTCCGTCGCGCGCGTCGGCGCGGGCGAGCGACCAGCGGGTGAGGTTGATGCCCACGGACCGGGCCGGTTCCGGCGGGAACGGCAGCGGCTTACGGCGCACCAGGTCGAGCCGGGTCAGCGGGGTGTCGGTGCCGGAGAGCAGGTCGAGCGTCACGCGGGCGCCGAACCGGGTCGCGCCGACGCCGAGCCCGGTGAACCCGGCCGCGTACGCCAGGCGCCCGGAGTACGCGGTGCCGAAGAACGCGCAGAACCGGGTGCAGGTGTCGATGACGCCACCCCAGCGGTGACTGAAGCGCACATCGGCGAGCTGCGGGAACGTCGTGAAGAAGTGCGAGGCGAGCGTGGTGAAGGTGGCCTCGCGCTGCTCCAGCGCGGGCGCCACCCGGTTGCCGTAGTGGTAGATCGCGTCGTAGCCGCCGAACAGGATCCGGTTGTCGGCGGTGAGCCGGTAGTAGTGGAACTGGTTGCCGGTGTCGGCGAGCCCCTGCCGGTGCCGCCAGCCGATCGCGTCGCGCTGCGCCTCGGTCAGCGGCTCGGTCATCAGCGCGTAGTCGTAGACCGGCACGATCCAGGAGCGCAGCCGGCGCAGCAGCGGCGGGAACGCGTTCGTGGCCAGCACGACCTGCCGCGCCCGTACCGTGCCGGGCGCCGCTTCCGCGCCGCCCGCAGTGGTGGCCCGCAGCGCGGCGCCGTCGCCGGCCAGGCCGGTGACGCGGGTGTGCTCGTGCACGCGTACGCCCAGGTCGAGCGCCGCGCGGCGCAGTCCCCAGGCGAGCTTCGCCGGGTCGAGCAGGGCCACCCGATCGCGATCCCACATCCCGCCCAGGTACGTCGGCGACGACACCTCGGCGCGTACCTCGTCGCGGTCGAGCAGCCGCACGTCGTGGCCGTACCGGCGGGCCAGCTCGGCGTCGGCGGCGAGCCCGTCGAGCTGGTACGGCTCGACGGCCACCGCCAGTTCGCCGGTGCGTTCGAAGTCGCAGTCGATGTCGTACTTCGCCACGGTGGCGGCGATGGCGTCCAGGTTCTCCCGGCCCAGCCGTTCCAGCTCGCCGATCTCGCCGGGGAACCGCTCGACGCCGTTGGCGAGCCCGTGGGTGAGCGACGCGGCGCAGAACCCGCCGTTGCGCCCGGACGCCGCCCAGCCGCATGTGCCCGCGTCGACGAGCAGCACGTCGCGGTCCGGGTCGGCCTCCTTTGCGAGCAGCGCGGTCCACAGCCCGGCGTACCCGCCGCCGACCACGAGCAGGTCGGCGGTGTGCGTCCCGGTCAGCGGCGGCAGCGGGTCGGGGCGAACCGGGCGGTCCAGCCAGTACGACACGGGCGCGGCGTCGGCCAGCGCCCGGCCGGTATGCGGGAGTGTCATGGCTTGCCCGCCGGTGTGGCGACCACCGCGAGGGCGGCCCGGCGCGCCCGCCGGCCGCGCAGCGAGGTGGCCCCGACGAGCAGCAACGCGATCACGAACATGGCCGTGCCGATCACGTTCACCTGCGGCGGGATGCCGCGCTGGGAGGCGCCCCAGACGTACATGGGGAACGTGACAGTGGTGCCGGCGTTGAAGTTCGTGATGATGAAGTCGTCGAAGCTGAGCGAGAACGCCAGCAGCGCGGCGGCCACGATGCCGGGTAGCACGAGCGGCAACGTGATCCGGCGGAACGTCTGCCATTCGCTGGCGTACAGGTCCATCGCGGCTTCCTCCAGCCGCCGGTCCATGCCGGAGAGCCGGGCCTTCACGGTGACCACGACGAACGACACGCAGAACATGACGTGCGCGATGACGATGGTCCAGAAGCCCTGCGGCACCCCGGCGGCGACGAAGAGGGCGAGCAGCGAGGTGCCCATCACCAGTTCCGGGGTGGCCATCGGCAGGAAGATCAGCCCGTTGAGCCCGGAGCGGCCGCGGAAGCTGTGCCGGACCAGCGCGAACGCCATCAGCGTGCCGAGGAGCGTGGAGACGACTGTGGCGATGAGGCCGATCTGCATGCTGCGCACCACGGCGTCGCACATGTCCGAGGTGGCGCAGGGCTGCTTCCAGTTGTCGAGCGTGAACTCGTTGAAGTCGTAGGAGAGCCGGCTGGAGGGCCGGTTGAAGGACAGACCGGCGACCACCATGATCGGCAGCGTCAGATAGCCGAGGACGAGCAGGGCCACGCCCATTACCCACCGGTCGGCGAGCCAGCGCCTCAGTCTGCTCACAGCACCTCCTCCGTGCCGGCCTTACGCAGGTAGACGAAGACGATCGCCAGGATCGCGGCCATCAGCAGGAACGACAGCGCCGCGCCCTGCGGATAGTCCAGCCGGACCAGGAACGCCGAGTCGATGACGTTGCCGATCATGTACTCGTTCGGCGTACCGAGCAGCTCGGCGTTGATGTAGTCACCGGTGGCCGGGATGAAGAACAGCAGCGTGCCGGCGATCAGGCCGGGCATCGACAGCGGCAGCGTGACCTTGGCGAACGCGCGCAGCGGGCTCGCGTACAGGTCGCTCGCCGCTTCCAGCAGCCGGGGATCGAGCCGCTCCAGGCTCGCGTACAGCGGCAGCACCAGGAACGGCAGGAAGTTGTACGTCAGACCGAGCACCACGGCGATCGGGGTGGCGAGCAGCCGGCCGTCCGGGCCGAGCAGGTGCACGTCGCGCAGCAGCCCGACCAGCGCGCCGTTGTCCGACAGGATGGTCTTCCAGGCCAGCGTGCGCACCAGGAAGCTGGTGAACATCGGCGCGACCACGGCCACCAGCAGCAGGTTCTTCCACCGTCCGGCCTTCTGCGCGATCGCGTACGCCAGCGGGTAGCCCATCAGCAGCGCGAGCACCAGCGCGATCGCCGAGTAGAGGAACGACCGGGAGAACTGCGGCCAGTACGCCTGCAGCGCGTCCGGGTAGTTGCCGAACGCCCAGGTCATCGCGTACCCGGTGGAGAGCGACCCGGCCGGGTCGTAGAGGCTGGCGGAGGCGAGTTGCACCAGCGGCAGCGCGAAGAAGACGAGCAGCCAGACCGCGCCGGGCAGCAGCAACAGGTACGGCAGGAGCCGGCTGCGCCCGCGCCGCACCGGCGGCGGCACCGGCTTCCCGGCGGAGGTCGGTACGTGGGCAAGCGCGCTCATGCCGCCACTCCGCTTCGCTCCGCGCCGCCATGAGGCACCCTCGCGCTGAGCCTGCCGATTCGCTCGCTGCGCTCGCTCATGCCGCCACTCCGCTTCGCTCCGTGCCGTCATGAGGCACCTTCGCGCTGAGCCAGCCGATTCGCTCGCTGCGCTCGCTCATGGCAGCGCACCCACCGGCGGCTCGTCGAGCAGCGGCGCGGTCTGGTCGTCCTCACCGGCGGCCCGGGGCAGCAGGAACGCGTGCCGCGGATCCCAGTGGGCGGTCACCGCCGTGGCGACCGCCAGTTGACCGCCCAGCCCGCTGTTCGCGGCGAACGCGGACAGTTCGCTGCCCCACGCGGTGCGCACCAGGTACTGGGTGCTCACCCCGACGTAGGAGGCGTCGGTGACCACGCCACCGACGTGCTGGTGTCCGACCGGCACCCGGTCCGGGCCGTCGACCAGGTGCAGCTTCTCCGGACGTACGCCGAGGAAGGCCGGACCGTCGGTGAGCCGGGCCCGGCCGGCGGGCACCGAGAAGCGCGAGCCGTGCGCCGTGACCAGCACGTCGTCGGCGGCGCGACCGCCGGCTTCGGCGGCGAGCAGATTGGACTGGCCGAGGAAGTTCGCCACGAACGCGGTGGCCGGGTACTCGTAGATGTCGGCGGGCGCGCCGAGTTGCTCGATCCGGCCGGCGTTCATCACCGCGACCGTGTCGGCCATCGTCATGGCCTCCTCCTGGTCGTGGGTGACGTGCACGAACGTGATGCCGACCTCGGTCTGGATCCGCTTCAGCTCGATCTGCATCTGCCGGCGCAGCTTGAGGTCGAGCGCGCCGAGTGGTTCGTCGAGCAGCAGCACCTGCGGGTGGTTGATGAGCGCCCGGGCCAGCGCGACGCGCTGCTGCTGGCCGCCGGAGAGCTGGGCCGGGCGGCGCCGGCCGTACCCTTCGAGCTGCACCAGCGCGAGCATGCGCTCCACCTGGTCGCCCACGTTGCGGATGCCGCGGCGGCGCAGCCCGAACGCCACGTTCTCGTGGATGTCCAGGTGCGGGAAGAGGGCGTAGCTCTGGAAGACGGTGTTCACCGGCCGCTTGTACGGCCGCAGCCCGGCGATGTCCTGCTCGCCGAGCAGCACCTGTCCGCTCGTCGGCTGCTCCAGCCCGGCGATCATCCGCAGCGTGGTGGTCTTGCCGCAGCCGGACGCGCCGAGCAGGGCGAAGAACGAGCCCTGCGGGATGGTGAGGGTGAGGTCGTCGACGGCGGTGAAGACGCCGAACCGCTTGGTCAGGTCGACCAGTCGCAGGTCACCGGCCGGGGTCTGCTGCCCCTTCACGCGCCGATCACCTGCTGGAACTTGGTCTCGTACTCCTTCTCCTGCGCCTCGTCGAGCGCCATGAAGACCTTGGCCTTGGACAGCATCGTGTCGTCCGGGAAGATCAGCGGGTTGTTCGCCAGGTCCGGGTCGATCTTCTCCATCTCGGCCTGCGCGCCCTGCACGGGGCAGATGTAGTTGACGTACGCGGCCAGCTTCGCCGCCACCGCCGGGTCGTAGTAGTGGTTCATCAACGCCTCGGCGTTGGCCTTGTGGGTGGCCTTGTTCGGCACCAGCATGTTGTCCGACCAGAGCATCACGCCGGACTCGGGCACCACGAACTTGATCTTCTCGTCGTCGAAGCCGAGCTGGACCACGTCGCCGGACCAGCCGATGCACGCGGCGATGTCGCCCTTGGCCAGGTCGGGTGCGTAGTCGTTACCGGTGAACCGCCGGATCTGCTTGCTGTCCACGGCCTTCTTCAGTTTGTTCAGCGCGTCGTCGAACTGGGCCGACGTGAACTTGGCCGGGTCGTGGCCGAGCGACTGGAGCAGCAGGCCGATGGTGTCGCGCATCTCCGACAGCACAGTCACCTTGCCCTTGAGATCGGGACGGGTGAGCAGCTCGTCGACGGTGCGGATCTCCTTGGTGACCTTCGCGTTGTACGCGAGCCCGGCCAGGCCGGACTGCCACGGGACGGCGAGCTGGGTCTCGGCGTCGAAGGAGCGACCGCGCAGCGACTGCAGCAGGTTCGCCTCGACGTTCGGCATCTTCGACTTGTCCAGCTTCTGGACCCAGCCGAGGCGGATCACCCGGGCGGCCATCCAGTCGGTGAGCACCATGATGTCCCGGCCGGTGCTCTGACACCCGGCGAGCTGGTTGCGTACCTTGCCGAAGAACTCGTTGTTGTCGTTGACGTCCTCGGTGTACGTCACCTGGATGCCGGTGGCGGCGACGAACGCGTCGAGCGTGGGGCGCTTGGACTCGTCCTTCTCGTCGGTGTCCATGTACTGCGGCCAGTTCGAGAAGGCGACCTTCTTCTCGGTGGCGGACAGATCCTCGCTCTTGCATCCGGCTTCGGTCTGCTGGGCGCCCTTGGTCCCGCAGCCGGCCAGGGTGCCCGCGGTGGCGAGCAGCGCGGCCGAGCCGAGGGTCCCGGTGAGCAGACCACGCCGGGTGAGGGGCCGGAGGGGACTACGCATGTGACGACTCCTTGGGGGGCATCGTCGGCGGCGGGACGGGGGCGGCGCGCCGGCGGGAGGGTCAGTGGCGATGGACGACTGATCCTGACATGAGAAAACCTCTCTCACAAGGGATTCCGTTGCCGGAATAGCCAGTCGCCACGAAATACGCCAGACTGCGCGGGGCACTACGCTCAACACGGAGAACTGGACACGAGGAGCGTCGATGGTCAACCGGCACCAGGAGAACGGAAACGGCGCCCGTCGGGTCACTGTGCGTGACGGCGCCAACCACGCTCTGCTCGACGACGTGGCCAAGCAGATCATCGAGCAGCTCCAGGAGGACGGACGCCGCCCGTACGCGAGCATCGGCAAGGCGGTCGGCCTCTCCGAGGCGGCGGTACGCCAGCGGGTGCAGCGGCTGCTCGACGCGGGCGTCATGCAGATCGTCGCGGTCACCGATCCACTCCAGCTCGGCTTCCCCCGCCAGGCCATGATCGGGCTGCGTACCGACGGCGACCTGGAACCCGTCGCCGACCGGCTGGCCGAGTTCGAGGAGATCGACTACGTGGTGATCACCGCCGGCTCGTTCGACCTGCTGGCCGAGGTGGTCTGCCGCAACGACGCACACCTGCTGGAGATCCTGCAGAAGCTGCGCGGCGTGCCCGGGGTGCTCTCCACCGAGGCGTTCGTCTACCTGAAGCTGCGCAAGCAGACCTACAGCTGGGGCACCGCCTGATGCGGATTCCGTTGACAGCACAGTGATATGGCGCTGAATCCGTCGCGCTGAAGCTTGTTCGCTTGCCTTATCGGCATCGCCTGTGGGATAACCGTGGGCAGAGCGGCCGGTGTCACCCCTGACCGGCCCGAGACCCGATGGGGCTGACATGGCCAACGCCACCGACCATCTCTGGATGCACTTCACCCGCATGGCGAGCTACCCCGCCGGCGAGGTTCCGACAATCGTCCGGGGCGAGGGCGCGTACGTCTGGGACGCGCAGGGCCGCCGCTACCTGGACGGGCTGGCCGGGCTGTTCGTGGTGAACGCCGGTCACGGCCGCGCCGAGCTGGCCGAGGCCGCCGCCAAGCAGGCCGGCGAGCTGGCCTACTTCCCGCTCTGGTCGTACGCCCACCCGAAGGCCGTCGAGCTGGCCGAGAAGATCGCCACGCTCACCCCCGGCGACCTGAACCGGGTCTTCTTCACCACCGGCGGCTCCGAGGCCGTCGAGGCGGCGTGGAAGCTGGCCCGGGCCTACTTCAAGCGCACCGGCAAGCCCACCAAGCACAAGGTGGTCAGCCGCTACATCGCCTACCACGGCACCTCGATGGGCGCGCTGTCGATCACCGGCCTGCCCGGCATCAAGACCGACTTCGAGCCGCTGGTGCCGGGTGGCATCAAGGTGCCGAACACCAACTTCTACCGGGCCCCCGAGCACGGCGACGACGCCGAGGCGTTCGGCCGCTGGGCCGCCGAGGAGATCGGCCGGGCGATCGAGCGGGAGGGGCCGGAGACGGTAGCCGCCGTCTTCCTGGAGCCGGTGCAGAACTCCGGCGGTTGCTTCCCGCCGCCGCCCGGCTACTTCGAGCGGGTACGTGAGATCTGCGACGCGTACGACGTGCTGCTCGTCAGCGACGAGGTGATCTGCTCCTGGGGCCGGCTCGGCGAGTACTTCGGCGCCGTCCGCTACGGCTACCAGCCGGACATCATCACCACCGCCAAGGGCATCACCTCCGGCTACGCCCCGCTCGGCGCGATGATCGCCAGCGAGCGGCTGATGGAGCCGTTCCTCACCGAGACCGGCATGTTCGCGCACGGCGTGACGTTCGGCGGCCACCCGGTCTCCTGCGCGGTCGCGCTGGCCAACCTGGAGGTGTTCGCCCGGGAGGACCTGATCGGGCACGTCCGGGCGAACGAGGGCGCCTTCCGGTCCACCCTGGAGAAGCTGCACGACCTGCCGATCGTCGGCGACGTCCGGGGCGACGGCTACTTCTACGGCATCGAACTGGTCAAGGACAAGACGACCCGGGAGACGTTCGACGAGGCCGAGTCCGAGCGGCTGCTGCGCGGCTTCCTGTCCACCGCGCTGTTCGACGCCGGGCTCTACTGCCGGGCGGACGACCGGGGCGACCCGGTGGTGCAGCTCGCCCCGCCGCTGATCGCCGACCAGCAGCACTTCGACGAGATCGAGCAGATCCTGCGCGCGGTGCTGACCGAGGCGTGGTCGCGGCTCTGACGCCGATGACGGGATACCAGCAGCTGTCGTACTGGCTGTCCGGCCTGGACGAACCGCTGACACCGCGACCCGGGTTGCCCGGCGACACGGACGCCGACGTGGCGATCGTGGGCGCCGGGTACACCGGGCTGTGGACGGCGTACTACCTGGCCCAGGCCGATCCCACGTTGCGCGTCGTCGTGCTGGAGCGGGAGATCGCCGGGTACGGCGCGTCGGGGCGCAACGGCGGCTGGTGCTCCGCGCTGTTCCCCACGTCGCTGCCGGCGCTGGCCCGGCGGCACGGCCGGGACCGGGCACTGGCCATGCAGCGGGCCATGCACGACACGGTCGCCGAGGTGGGGCGGGTCGCCGCCGCCGAGGGCATCGACTGCGACTGGCAGGCCGGCGGCACGGTGATGCTCGCCCGCGGCGAGGCCCAGCTCCAGCGGGCCCGCGCCGAGGTCGCCCAGGCCCACGCGCACGGGCTGACCGACGACGACCTGAGGCTGCTCGACGCCGGCGAGGCCGCCGCGCGGTGCAACGCCGAGGGGGTACGCGGCGGCACGTACACCCCGCACTGCGCCGCCGTGCACCCGGCGAAGCTGGTCCGGGGTCTGGCCCGGGCGGTGGAGCGCCGGGGCGTACGCATCCACGAGCGCACAACGGTGACCGCGCTGCGGCCGGGCGTGGCGGTGACAGCGGCGGGCGTGGTCCGGGCGCCCGTGGTGGTGCGTGCGACGGAGGGCTACACGCCGGGGCTACCAGGCCAGCGGCGCACAGTGGCGCCCGTCTACTCGCTGATGGTGGCCACCCCGCCGCTGCCCGAGGAGACCTGGGCACGGATCGGGCTGGCGCAGCGGGAGACGTTCTCCGACTACCGGCACGTCATCGTGTACGGCCAGCGCACCGCCGACGGCCGGCTCGCGTTCGGCGGGCGGGGCGCGCCCTACCACTACGCCTCCCGGGTCCGGCAGGGCTTCGACCGGGAGCCCCGGGTGTTCGCGGCGCTGCGCCGGGCGCTCGGGGAACTGTTCCCCGTACTCGGGCCGGACGTGCCGGTGACGCACGCCTGGGGCGGACCGCTCGGCGTGGCCCGGGACTGGGCCGCGTCGGTGGGGCTGGACCGCCGTACCGGTCTGGCCTGGGCCGGCGGCTACGTCGGTGACGGCGTCGGCACCAGCAACCTCGCCGGCCGTACGCTGGCCGACCTGATCCGGGGCGTGGACAGCGACCTCACGGCGCTGCCCTGGGTGGGCCACCGCTCCCCCCACTGGGAACCGGAGCCGCTGCGCTGGCTGGCGGTGAACGCCGGCCTGAAGATCATGTCCTCAGCCGACAAGAGCGAGCACCGCACGTCCCGCCCGTCCCGCCGAGCCGATCTCTTCACCCGCTTCCTGGGCCACTGACCCCGGTGCGCCCGGATTTCATGATCGACACCAGTTCGGGGTGGCGGTGGGGTCCGGGTGGCCTGGATGGCGCCACTTCCCCGTACTGGTGTTGACCTTGGTCTGGCCGGGCCACGGCGGTCGCGCCGGCCGAGGGTGGCGCGGACGTCGCCGGGCCGGTCAGCCCGATCCTGGGCCTCCCGCCCGCCACCCCGGACGACCTGGCCGAGACCGGCCGGCGGGCGCCCGTTGGTCCGTGCACTTGGCCGACCAGCGGGACCTTCATGATCGACCGATGGAGGGTCCGGGGCGGGGTCGTTCAGTGGTGGGGCGGGATGACCCGGAGGTGGCCCCGGCGGCCCTGCTGGGGGGTCTGGGGCTTGGCTGGCTCGTCCTCCGGGGGACGGGGCGGGGCCGGGCGGGCGGCCTCGCGTACCGCCTCGGCCAGCGCCACCAGGTCGTCGGTGGTGGGCGGCGGCGGCTCGAACTCGCCCTCGTGCCGCACCACGTCCCAGCCACGCGGGGCGGTCAGGCTGCGGGCGTGCGGCTCACACAGGTCGTACGTGTGCGGTTCGGCGAACGCCGCGAGCGGGCCCACCACCGCCGTCGACTCGTTGTAGACATAGGTCAATGTGGCGACCGCTTGCCGGGGGCAGCCGTTACGGGAGCAGCGCCGTGGTGACCTCACGGCGGCAGGGTATCCCCATTACCGGGTCCGGCGCACCGCTTCGCGTTACGACACGCCCGTCATGGTGATCACAATTCCGCCGATCGGCACACCGGCGCGCCGGTCGGCCGCGCGACGGCGGGTGGACCGCCGGCCCGGGCTACCCTGTCCGTCATGACGAGCCCCCAGAACCGCCGCCCCGGCTCCGGCCGGCGCACCCACCGTGACCGGCACGGTCGCG
Organism: Micromonospora sp. SYSU B005; assembly: GCF_055362685.1. NCBI lineage: Bacteria > Bacillati > Actinomycetota > Actinomycetes > Micromonosporales > Micromonosporaceae > Micromonospora > Micromonospora sp. SYSU B005. Next base: position 260,181 of record NZ_JAXCFU010000008.1, read on the forward strand.
GGCTGCGCGGGCGGCTGGTGCCGGCCACGGTGCCGCTGGCGCGGACGAAGGCCGAGGTCTTCGACGATCTGGTGCTCGACACGGTGGAGACGCTCGAACGCCGGTTCGCCAAGGAGCTGGCCGGGGTGGAGTTCGCGGTCGAGGACGTCCCGCCGGATCTTAACGTCTACGACTCGGACGTGCTGGAGGACGGCGAGGTGCCGCTGGCCCGGCTGCTGCCGGGGCGGCCCGGCCGCCAGGAGGTGCCGCCGCGGATCGTGCTCTACCGGCGGCCGCTGGAGTTCCGCGCGATGGACCGCGAGGACCTCGCCGACCTGGTGCACGACGTGATCATCGAGCAGGTGGCGAATCTGCTCGGCGTCGATCCGGACGAGCTGGCCTGACCGGGTCGGCCGGACAGGCGCCGCCACCCGGCCGGACGCGCCGGCCGGACGACGACCCGGGTCCGGGCGGCCCCCACCGCCCGTGGACCCGTACGTGGATCAGGCGGCGACCCGCCGCTTGAGCTTGCGCCGCTCCCGCTCGGAGAGGCCACCCCAGATTCCGAACCGCTCGTCGTGGCCGAGCGCGTACTCCAGGCATTCCGTCTTCACTTCGCACCGCGAGCAGATGCGCTTCGCCTCGCGGGTCGAGCCGCCCTTCTCGGGAAAGAACGCCTCCGGGTCGGTCTGCGAGCAGAGCGCTCGCTCCTGCCACTCCGGCGCGTTCCCGAGCAGGTCGGCCACCTCGAGCTGGCCGTCCATCGATTGCCTCCTTGTCGCGCACCGGCGTCATTCGCCGCTGCAACCCCCCACGCGAAAGGCGTGCCTGTCCGTACGGTCACCATTTGTTGCGTTCCGTGCGAACAACCCCATTCAAATTACACGCGTGTAATGCGTGCGCCGTCAAGCCAAACTTGATAATGGAGTCGCCCTCCCGACACGTCCGTGACGACCGCCCCGGTCGCCCGTAGCCTCGCAACCTGCCCTATCGATTCAGACCCCGGACGAGTAACGCCCTCCCCGGCGAGTTGCCGGAAGTTTTCTGCCGTGGCGCATCGCCGACAGGCCGGCCGGACGCCCCCGCCGGCCGCTCGTACCAAGATCAGAATTGGTGGGGCAAAGGGTAACCCGCTTCCCGCGGTACCGCCCGTCGAGCCGTCCAACGCCGACCGCGCCCCGTCCATCATGTGGACGGGGCGCGGGTCCCGGCGCGACTGACGGATCAGTCCAAGCGGGCTGGTGAGCTGGTGGGCCAAACGAATTCGGCGATCGACCCACCGGTGACCGAGATCGCGCCGGCGGACGTACTCTCGTCCCACCAGACGGTATACACACCCGCCTCCAGATCCGGGTAGACCGCACTGTGGAACACCCCGTCCCGGACGTGCCGCTCGCGTACGGCGGAGTGGGTCCGCGGGCCGTCGAGGTCCACGCGGCTGATCTCGATCTCCCGGCCGTGCAGGTCCCGCCCGGTGTGGATGATCAGCGCGCCCCGGTCCCCGCCGAGGTCGAGCACGACGCTGCCGACCTCCGACGGGCCGAGATCGTGATGGTGTGACATTCGCCGGCTCCCGTCAGGACTTCTTCGCCTGCGGGTTGCCGAACCCGTCGTACGGCGTGCCGAGGAACGGGAAGTCGGCCAGGAACGGCGCTGTCACGTCGGCCGCGCTCAGGCCCGGTGTCACCGCCGCCGCGGCGGCGTCCGGCCGGAACGTCTTGTCGACCAGCGGCACGGTCAACCCGGCGATGGCGCGCAGCGCGATCGTCACCACGTCGTCGGCGGGACGGCGGCCGTTGGGGAAGCCGGCCAGGTCGCCGCCGAGCACACCGAACCGGTCCGGGGTACGGCTGGGCCGGATCGCCGTGTTCAGCCGCAGCATGTCCGCCTGCACGTCACCTGTGGTGTTGGCGAAGCCGTCGATCAGTCCGGCCGGGACGCCGGTGAGCAGGATCGCCACCAGGTCGGCACGCGGCTTCTTGGACTTGTTCAGCGCGTCCAGATTGGGGAACACGCCCGGGTAGAGCGCCGGCAGCAGCCCGGCCAGCTCGGGCCGCTCCACGAACCCGGCGAACCGCTTGTCCTCCGACGGCGGCAGCGTGTTCCAGACGTCCTTCCTGGACATCGGCACGATGACCTCGTTGAACAACGGGTTACCGAGTCGCGACACCTGCGTGAAGGGCCCGGCGGCGGTGTCGGCGGCGACCCGGTCCCCCAGCACCCGCACCTGTTGGCGGGACGCGCTGGTCCAGACCCCGATCGTCGAGGCACGGTCGGCGTAGCCGTAGCGGGACGCCTTGCGGCGTACCTGGCGCAGCGGCACCTGCACGGCGAGGCTGTGCACGTTGAGCCGGTCCAGCGCGTTCACCGGCTCGCCCTCGGTCCGGAACAGCTTCTTGCCGGCGACGTGCAACTGCTGGAACGGCCGCAGCGTGCCCAGGTCGAACACCGCGCCCAGGTCGACGAAGAAACCGTCGGCGCGTTGCCCGGCGAACACCTTCTCGCCGGTGGACAGCTTGAACGTCGCCTGCCGGACCAGGTTCTGGTAGTTCGGCGTGGACAGCGGGCCGACGTTGCACGGCGGGCAGGGCAGTTTGTGCGCCAGCACACGGGCACGGCCGTCCGCGATCCGGGTCAGCCGGTAGAACTGGCGCCGGTTCCAGTTCTTGCTCTCCAGCGACTCGATCGGCCCGGTGTTGTAGAGAAAACTGTTCTGGTTCGTGATCTCGGTAGTGAATTCGAAACGATAGGTGACGTCCGGATAACCGTCCCCGTCGTTGTCGATGTGAATCTCGTACCGGACGTCGTCACCGAACTCGAAGAAGTTCGGGCCGCCGGAGGGAAGCTGCACCGGCACGTAGTTGGCGATCAACGTGACCGTGTCCGGCTGGCTCGGCGTGACGAACGCGTACAGGTCGGAACTGTCGGCGACCGGATCCTTGGCGATCTCCGGGGCCTCGCGGTGAGAGGACATGGCGGACGCACCTTCGTCGGGGGAACGGAAGTCGGAACCGGCGCCGGGAGCCCGCGCCGGCGGAGGGTGGGATCAGCGCCGGCCGGCGGCGCGCACCAGGCGGTCGGCCAGGCCGCGGTCGCGTACCTCGACCCGGTTGGCGCCGACGAAGACGTCCATGACGCCGGCCGCGGCGTCGCGGAGATGGACCACGATCGGCTCGTCGCGCCGGCTCGCCGTGGGGGCGTTCTGCGCGGCGGACAGGCCCGGCACGGTGAGGGCGGCGGCGCCCAGTGTCGCGCTCGCCGCGGCGGTGAGCGTCTGCCTGCGGGTCAACCGCGGCCAGGTCCGCCGTTTCGGCGCCTCGGTGGTCTCGTCAGTGCTCATCGGCAACCTTTCCGGACCGGCGCCGCAGCGCCGCAGCGGGCCGGGCGCCCGGACACCGCCGGGCCCCGGTTCGGGGTCACCGGCGGCGGTCCTCGCCGAAACCGCCGCCGGCATCCACAGGTACGGGCCGCGGCGGGGAAAGGTTCGACCTCAGGCGCGGGCGTGACCGTACGCGGTCGTCCGCTTGCGGAACGGCCGCCCCGCGGCGGTCGCGATGGCGCGCAACTGCTCCTCGGTACGGGCCGACCCGTTGCCCGAGCCGGCCATCCGGGAGATCGTCTCCTCCATCAACGTGCCGCCCAGGTCGTTGCAGCCGCCGCGCAGCATCTCCACGGTGCCCGCGTCGCCGAGCTTCACCCAGGAGCACTGGATGTTGTCGATCCGGCCGTGCAGCAGCAGCCGGGCCATCGCGTGCACCACCCGGTTCTCCCGCCAGGTCGGGCCCGGGCGGGCGATGCCGGCCAGGTAGATCGGCGCGTTCGTGTGCACGAACGGCAGGGCCACGAACTCGGTGAACCCGCCGGTACGGTCCTGCACGCCGGCCAGCACCCGGAAGTGGGCCAGCCACTGGCCCGGGTGGTCCACGTGGCCGTACATCATCGTGGAGCTGGACCGGATGCCCAGCTCGTGGGCCGTGCTCACCACCTCGACCCAGGCGGAGGCCGGCAGTTTGCCCTTGGTGAGCACCCAGCGCACGTCGTCGTCGAGGATCTCGGCGGCGGTGCCCGGGATGGTGTCCAGCCCGGCCTCGCGGAGCTGGAGCAGCCACTCCCGCACCGGCACGCCGGCCTTCGCGGCGGCGGTGACGATCTCCATCGGGGAGAACGCGTGCACGTGCATGTCCGGCACCCGCGCCTTGATCGCGCGGACGATGTCGGCGTAACCGGTGACCGGCATCTTCGGGTCGATGCCGCCCTGGAGGCAGACCTCGGTCGCGCCGGCCGTCCACGCCTCCTCGGCCCGGTCGGCGACCTGCTCCAGCGAGAGCCGGAACGCGTCGGCGTCGCTCTCCCGCTGGGCGAACGCGCAGAACCGGCAGCCCACGTAGCAGACGTTCGTGAAATTGATGTTGCGGTTGACCACGTAGGTCACGTCGTCGCCGACCGCGTCCCGGCGCGCGTCGTCTGCGAGCCGGCACAGCTCGTCCAGCGCCGGGCCGTCCGCGCCGAACAGCGCCAGCGCCTCGGCCTCGTGCGCCGGCGTCAGCAGCGCCGCCGGGTCGTCAGCCGCCAGCCGCAGGCCCGCGCGCAGGTCGGCGTCCGCGCCACCACCCACTGGTACGCCGGCGCGCGCCTCCGGCGCCACCTTGCCGGCCACCTCGGCCCAGTCGCCGTACACGCTGTCGAAGTCGCCCCGCCGGTCGTCGGTACGGCCGGTGACGTCGATGGTGACGTGCAGGTCGGTGCGGCCGCCGTACACCTCCTCCGGCTCCTGCCAGGGCCGTCCCTCCGGGCGGGCCGCCTCGACCGCGAGCCCGGTGGCCGGGTCGGCGAGCGCGCTCACGTGCGGCAGCAGGCGCGGATCGAGCCACGGCTCGCCCGCCCGGACGTACTCCGGGTAGACGGTCAGCCGCTCGCGCAGCGTGAACCCGGCACTCGCGGTACGCGCCGCCAGCTCGTCCAGGTGCGGCCAGGGCCGCTCCGGGTTGACGTGGTCGGGCGTGACCGGGGAGACGCCACCCCAATCGTCGATGCCGGCGCGCAGCAGCAGGTCGTACTCGCCCGCGATGAGGTTCGGCGGGGCCTGGATGCGGGCCTTCGGGCCGAGCAGCACCCGGGCCACCGCCACCGTGGCGGCCAGGTCGTGCAGCTCCGCGTCGGGCATGCCGCGCATCGCGGTGTCCGGCTTGGCGCGGAAGTTCTGCACGATCACCTCCTGGAGGTGGCCGTACTCCCGCATCGCCCGGCGGATCGCGAAGATCGCGTCGACCCGCTCGGCGCGGTCCTCGCCGATGCCGATCAGGATGCCCGTGGTGAACGGCACTCCGACCCGGCCGGCGTCGTCGAGCACCCGCAGGCGTACCGCGGGTTCCTTGTCCGGCGAGCCGTAGTGCGGGCCGCCGGGCTCGGACCAGAGCCGGGTGGCCGTGGTCTCCAGCATCATGCCCATGCTCGGCGCGACCGGCTTGAGTCGCTGCAGCTCCGACCAGGTGAGCACGCCCGGGTTCAGGTGCGGCAGCAGGCCGGTCTCCTCCAGCACCGCCACCGCGCAGGCGCGCAGGTAGTCCAGCGTCGAGTCGTACCCCCGCTCGTCCAGCCAACGGCGGGCCGCCGGCCACCGCTCCTCGGGCCGGTCGCCGAGCGTGAACAGCGCCTCCTTGCAGCCCTGCGCGGCGCCCTCGCGGGCGATCGCCAGCACCTCGTCGCGTTCCAGGTAGGCGGCGGGCAGCCGGTGCGGCACGGTGGCGAACGTGCAGTAGTGGCAGCGGTCCCGGCAGAGCCGGGTCAGCGGGATGAAGACCTTCTTCGAGTACGTGACCACGCCCGGCCGCCCGGCGTCGCGCAGCCCGGCGTCGCGGATGTCGCCGGCGATCCGGAGCAGGTCGTCGAGCATCGGCCCGCGAGCGGCCAGCAGCGCGCTCGCCTCGCCGGCGTCGAGCGCCCAGCCGGTGGCGGCCCGCCCCAGTGCCCGCCGGATGCTGGCCTCGGTCGGTTCGGGGTCGCTGCGATCAACCATCCGCCCAGCCTAGGCGCTGCCGCACGGCCGGATGCCCGCCCCCGGTCGCGATCCGGGCAGCGGGACGAACCGGGTGGTCCCCCGCACAGCGGCGGGCGGGACGGTGCGGGCTGGTGGCGGGCCCGAGGTGGCGGCGGGCGAGGATGCTCCGTCGCCCGCCGCCCGGACCTCAGCGGGGCTGGTTCGGGTCCTCGCGGTCGAACCGCTGGGTGCGCTCGTCGTCGGCGGCGGCCGACGGCGTGCCCGGCTCGGCGGACTGGCGCGGGATCGCCTGCGTCGGGTCGGCCGACGGCGGCTGGCCGAACGGCGGCGCCGACTGCGACGAGCCGTACTGCGGCGCCTGCTGCGGACCGCCGTACGGGACACCGGCCTGCGGGTCGGCGGACGGCGGGCCGGACTGCGGCGCATGCGGCGGGGCGGTGTTGAACGGCGGCGCCGACTGCGGCTGGCCGTACGGACCGGGCTGCTGCGGCCAGCCGGGCGGCGGCGAGCCGGCCTGCGGGAAGCCCGGGCCGGGCTGCTGCGGGTAGCCGCCCGGACCGGGGTAGCCGCCGGGCTGACCCGGCTGCTGCGGCCAGCCGGGCTGGGCCTGGCCGTACACGCCCGGCTGCGGCTTGGGCTTCGGCACGTAGTAGAGCGTGCGCCAGATCTTGAACACCACGAACGCGGCGACCCCGAAGATCGCCAGCCACGCCACGCGGGTGAGCAGACCGAGGAACGCGTCCAGCACCTCACCGTCGGCGAGCCGGCCGACCAGCCAGATCAGGAACGTCAGCGCGCCGAACACGACGGACACGGCGTACTCGACGAGCGCCACCTGCGTGATCAGCTTGGCCTTTGGTACGACCGGGAGGATCGCGGTGGCGATCAGGACGGCGAGCAGCGGCAGGACCGTCGACTCCAGGCCGACGAAGGTGAAATACGTGCTCCCGGCCCGGCCGCTGGCCGTGCTGTAGTCGTCGATCGGCAGCAGGCGCACCAGGCCGACGAAGAGAAGCACGGCGTTGGCGCCGAGAAGGACGAGCGCTGCGAGTTCGCGCAACGGCTTGATCAACTGGCTGGCCTGCGCGGCGTCGCCGGACGCGGGCTCGGCGGGGCTGGTCACGGACTCCCCCAGGGGACGAAAGCGGACAGTTGCCGAAGTGAGCGTAGTCTCTCCCGCCACCGGACGATCGATGGCGGCGCGTGCGGAAGGATGGACGCCATGCGCATCGTGGTACTGACCGGCGGCATCGGGGGCGCCCGTTTCCTGCTCGGCGTGCGGGCGTACGCCCGCGAGGTGGGCGCCGAGGTGACCGCCGTGGTGAACGTCGGCGACGATCTGCTGCTGCACGGGCTGAAGGTCTGCCCCGACCTGGACAGCGTGCTCTACACGCTCGGCGGCGGCGCCGACCCGGAGCGCGGCTGGGGCCGGGCGGGCGAGACCTGGACGGTGAAGAACGAGCTGGCCGCGTACGGCGCGGAGCCGAGCTGGTTCGGCCTCGGCGACAAGGACGTCGCCACCCACCTGGTGCGCACCCAGATGATCAACGCCGGCTACCCGCTGTCCCAGGTGACCGAGGCGCTGGCGGCCCGCTGGCAGCCGGGCGTACGGCTGCTGCCCGCCACCGACGACCGCCTGGAGACGCACGCCGTCGTCACCGACGAGCAGGGCCGCCGGGCGATCCACTTCCAGGAGTGGTGGGTTCGCCATCGAGCAGGCGTACCCACCGACCGGTTCGTCTTCGTCGGTGCCGACGCGGCGAAGCCCGCGCCCGGCGTGGTCGAGGCGATCGCCGCCGCGGACGTGGTGCTGATCGCGCCGAGCAACCCGGTGGTGAGCATCGCGCCGGTGCTGGCGGTGCCCGGTCTGCGCGACGCGGTGACCGGCGGGCCGGCCCCGGTGATCGGGGTGTCGCCGATCATCGGCGGCGCGCCGGTACGCGGCATGGCCGACCGCTGCCTCGCCGTGCTCGGCGTGGAGTGCAGCGCGGCCGGCGTGGGCGGCCTCTACGGCGCCCGGCCGGCGGGCGGCCTGCTCGACGGCTGGCTGGTCGCGCCGGAGGACGAGGGCACCGTGGTGCCGGACGTGACCGTCCGCGCCGCGCCGCTGCGGATGACCGACGAGGCGGCGACCGCCGCGATGGTGCGCGCCGCGCTGGAGTTGATGTGAGGCTGGAGATCCTGCCGGTGCAGGGCATCGGCGACGTGACCGAGGGCGACGACCTGGCGGCGCTGATCACCGGTGCGGCGCCCTGGCTGCGCGACCACGACGTCCTGGTGGTCACCAGCAAGATCGTGTCGAAGGCGGAGGGCCGGCTGGTCGACGTGCCGGCCGACGGCCCGGAACGGCTCGCCGAGCGGGACCGCATCCTGGCCGGGGAGACCGCCCGGGTGGTGGCGACGCGGGGCGCGACCCGGATCGTGCAGACCCACCACGGGTTCGTGATGGCTACCGCCGGCATCGACGCCTCGAACGTGGACAAGACCCGGCTGGTCCTGCTGCCCGTCGACCCGGACGCGTCCGCCCGGGCGCTGCGCGCCGCGCTGCGCGACAGGTACGGCCTCGACGTGGCGGTGATCGTCAGCGACACGATGGGCCGGCCGTGGCGCAACGGACTGACCGACGTGGCGCTCGGGGTCGCCGGCATGCCGGCGATCCGCGACCACCGGGGCGAGGTCGACCCGTACGGCAACGAGCTGTTCGTCACCCAGATGGCGGTGGTCGACGAGCTGGCAGCGGCCGGTGAGCTGATCAAGGGCAAGTGCGACCAGGTGCCGGTCGCCGTGGTGCGGGGTTACCTCGCCGCGACCCGGGACGACGACGAGGGCGCCCGCACGCTGGTGCGCGACGCCTCGATGGACCTGTTCTCGCTCGGCACGGCCGAGGCGCGCGCCGCCGGTCTGCGGGCGGCGGCGACGCTCGCGGACCGGGTCGGCCCCGAGCCCGCCGATGCGGACGCGGTGCGGCGGGCGATCGAGGCGGTGGCCGACGTGGTCGCGCCGGGCACCGTCTTCACCCACGTCACCGACGACGAGGTACGCGACGGACTGGCCGCGACGGTGCCCGGCTGGCCCGCCTCGGCCACCGGCCTGCTGCTCGGCGCGGCGCCCACCCCTGTCGACCGGGCGGACCTGGTCCGGTTCGGCGCGGATTTGCAACGCCTGCGCGCCGCGCTGGCCGCGGAGGGGATCGACTCGACGTTGCTCCCGCCCCCGTCCGGCAGCGCCGCGAGCGCCACGCTGGCGCTCTGACCCCGGCGGGCGTGCTCAGGCGTCGAGGACGGCCCGGCCCAGCGGGGTGAGCGTGTGCAGGACGGTGTTGCGGTCACGCTGGCTGACCAGCAGTCCCGCGTTGCGCAGCACCGTGGTGTGCTGGCTGGCCGCGGCGGCGGAGATGCGCAGCCGGCGGGCCATCTCGCCGGTGGTGCAGCCCTCGTCGGCGGCCTGGAGCACCCGGGAGCGGGTACGGCCGAGCAGGGCGGCGAGCGCCTCGCCCTGCGGTGACGCGGCCGGGCCGGACGCGGGCGTCAGGCCGGCGAGCCGGTCGACCGGGTAGACCAGCACCGGCGGCAGCGTCGGGTCGACGAGCGCCACCGGCGTACGCGAGCAGAAGAACGACGGCACGAGCAGCAGCCCCCGGCCGTCCAGGTGCAGTTCCCGCGTGTCCGGGTAGTCGAGCACCTCCAGCACGCCCGAGACCCAGCGCATGTTCGGCCGCAGGCTGGCCAGCAGCCCTTCGGCGCCGCCGTCGAGCATGGCGCGCGCACGGCGGGCCCGGTCCGCCTCGACCGCCGCCTGCACCCGGGCCCAGTAGGGCGTGACCGCCAGCGACTGGTAGCGGGCCATGGCGTCGGTGAGGTGGTGCAGCGTCTCCGGTTCGCCGCGGGCGAGCGCGGTGGCCGACGACGGCAGCGCTGTCTCCCCGGCCAGCCGCGTCAGGTCGCGGCGCAGCATGTCCACAGGGGTGCCCCGGACGGCGTCCAGCCCGGCCTCGATGCCCTCCCGGCTGGCGGACGGGGTGAGGAAGTCGGGGAAGTAGCCGCGCGGCGGGTTGAGCGCGAGCAGCAGCCGGTACTGCTCGGCGTCGGTGTCGGTCCGCAGTCCGTGCGCCACGGTGCGCCGCCACGTGGTCATCATCGGGTCCCGGCTGCGCCCCTGGAGCAGGTGCAGGCTGAGGACCAGCTCCCAGAGCGGGTCCGCGGCCGGTGCGACCCGGGTCCGCAGGACGTCCTCGCCCGAGAAAATGATCTTCAACATGGATTGCTCCCGTGCGGACGGCGGGGGTGCCAGCCACACTTCGCACTGTACCCGCCGGCACTAATCTCCATCTTTAAGCGTCAGGTGAAAAACCTCGACGGCGGGTGGGCGGGTTGGGCAAACTCTCTGTTGCCTGCCGACGCCGGGGCGCAACATCGACCCGGACGCCGGCTGACGGGCGTGGCCGGGTGGCACCACGAGGGTCTGCGACTTCAGTCGCAGGGGTGCCGCCCGGCCCTCGCTCATCCGATCCAGAGCGCCACCCGATGGTCCTCGTCGGTGACGTAATAGCAGCGTCCCGCCAGCTCGGCCAGCCCCTCCACGTGGTGGAACGGCGCCAGCTCCGCGACCACCTCCCCCGCCACCAGCGCGTCCCCGCCCGCGTCGTGCCGGAACCGCACGTGCCGGGAGGTCACCTCACCGCCGTGCGGGTGGTCGTCAAGCAGCACCGAACCCTTGCCCAGCGCGTCGATCGACCCGGTCACCGCCGCATATCCGCCGTCGCCGGTCGGCGTGATCGCACGGAAGCCGGCGAGCGCGCCGGGCGGCGTCACCCCGGTCAGCGCGTACGCCCCGAGCGCCCGCAGGTCACCCGAGTGCTCCGAGTCGTCGAACATCTCCGGTACGCCGGCCAGCTCGACGTAGACCGGCTCCCCCGCGGCGGTCACCGGGAACCGCAGGCCCAGCAGCGCCGTACCGGCCGGGGTGAACGCCGCCGCCTCCACGTTGACCGGCAGGTCGTCGGCGGCCAGCCGGGTCACCCAGCTCTTGGCGCGGGCGGTACCCCGGGCCAGCGTCTCCACGATGAACCGCTCCCGGACCCGGTCACCGGCCGGCAGCAGCGTCAGCGGGGCCGCGGCGAGCGCGTCGTTCACCGCCCGGTGCAGCCGGAAGCGGTTGCGCACCACGTGCACCGGCAGCGGCCCGGCCACCGCGTCGTCCTCCCGGAACCGGGCCACGAACGCGCGCCGGGGCCGCAGCGGGCCGCGCTTGGACCCGAAGTGCGAGCCGAAGACGTACACCCAGCCGTCGTGGTGGGCCAGCGCCTCGCCGTCCTCGGTGCGGCCGTTCTCCGGGCCCGCGTCGGCGGCCACGTGGTGCGCCTCCCAGTGGCCGTCGTCGCGTTCCAGCAGCAGCGCCAGGCACTGCTCGACCGGCCCCTCGTCCAGCACGGTCCAGAAGCCGCGGCGCGCGCCGTGCGCCCGCAGCAGCGCGGCCGACCGCACCGGCAGGAGGTCGCTTGCCTCGTTGCCGGCCACCAGGAACTCGACGAGTCGCAGGGTCACCGCGCCAGGGTACGGAGGCGGCGCTCGTAGAGTGTCCGGGTGCCCGACCTCACCTCGTACACCGAACTGCACGCCGACGCCGTCGCGACGCTGAGCCGCTGGACGGCGACCAGCCCCGCCGCGGGCGCCGCCCGGGACCGCACGCTGGCGCTGCTGGCCGACGGGCCGGTCGCGATGAGCCGGACGCACCGCGCCGGGCACGTCACGGCGAGCGCGCTGGTGCTCGACCCGGACGGCCGGGTGCTGCTCTGCCTGCACGGCAAGATCCGCAGGTGGATGCAGCTCGGCGGGCACTGCGAGCCCGGCGACCGGACGCTCGCGGCCGCCGCTCTGCGCGAGGCCACCGAGGAGTCCGGCATCACCGGCCTGACCGTCGAGCCGGAGCCCATCGACGTGGACATCCACGAGGTCACCTGCCAGGGCGGGTCGTTCCACTACGACGTCCGGTACGCCGCCCTGGCCCCGGCGGGCGCGGTCGAGCGGGTCAGCGCGGAATCCGAGGCGCTCGGCTGGTTCCCGCCGGACCGGCTGCCCGAGCCGCTCGCCCACGCCACCGCCCAGCTCGTGCCGCCGGCGCTCGCGGTGCTGGCCCGCCGCGCCGGCGGCTGAGCGCCGGTACCGCGCCGCGCCGCCGGACGCGTGCCTCCTCCGGCGGCCCGGCGGATCAGACCAGGCCCTCCTCGCCGCGTTCCTTCAGCTCGTCCACGATCTTCTTCACGTCCTGCGCGCGGTCGCGCGGGCAGACCAGCAGCGCGTCCGGGGTGTCCACGACGATCAGGTCGTGCACCCCGACGGTCGCCACAAGCCGGCCGGAGTGCGGCACCACCACGGTGCCTGTGGTGTCGTGCAGCAGCACGCCCGGCTTGGCGTCCCCGCCCAGCACCACGTTGCCGGCGCCGTCGGCGGGCAGCACCTCGCCGAGCGTGTGGAAGTCACCCACGTCGTTCCAGCCGAAGTCGCCGGGCACCGTACCCACCCGGCCCGCAGTCGCCGCGCCCTCCATCACCGCGTAGTCGACCGAGATCCGGGGCAGCGTCGGCCAGATCCGGCCGAGCACGTCGTCCTGCTCCGGGGTGCCCCAGGCCGCCGCGATGGCGGTGATCCCGGCGTGCAGCTCCGGCTGCTGGCGGGCCAACTCGGACAGGAAGACGTCCACCCGCCAGACGAACATGCTGGCGTTCCAGAGGTGCCGCCCGGAACGGACGTACACCTCGGCCACCTCGGCGGCCGGCTTCTCCTTGAACTCGCGTACCGGGCGCAGCGTGCCGTCACCCACCGGCTCACCGGTCTCCAGGTAGCCGTAGCCGGTCTCCGGACGCGTCGGGGTGATGCCCACAGTCATCAGCAGCCCCTGCTCCGCGCCCCGGATGGCCTGCCGTACCACCTCGGCCAGCCGGGCCGGGTCGCCGATCAGGTGGTCGGCGGCGAACGAGCCCATCACCGCGTCCGGGGTCCGGGTGGCGATCACCGCCGCGGCCAGCGCGATCGCGGCGCAGGAGTCCCGCGGCGACGGCTCGACCAGGATGTTCTCCTCCGGCAGGCCAGCCAGTTGCCGAGCCACCGCCGCGGCGTGCGCGGCACCGGTGACCACGAGCGTGCGCTCCGGAGTGGTCAACGGCGACAACCGGTCGACGGTGGCCTGCAACAGCGAGGCGGCGGTGCCGGTCAGCGGGTGGAGGAATTTGGGATGGCCGGCACGGGACAACGGCCACAACCTCGTGCCGCTGCCGCCCGCCGGGATGACGGCGTAGAACATCAGCACATCATGCCCGAAGCGGGCGAGCCGTCACGGTCGGTCGCCCGGAACCGGCAGCCGGCGCTCAGGACCGGGCCCGTCGCCACGCCGCGATGTGGACCTCGGCACTGGACTCCCAGGTGAACTCCTTGGCCCTGTCGAAACCGGCCTTGGCCAGGGACAGCCGCCGCTGCTCGTCGTCCAGCAGGGCGGCCAGGTCGGTGGCGATCTGGTCCGGGTCCTCGCTGGTGTAGGCCACCGCGTCGCCGCCCACCTCGGGCAGGGACAGGCGCGGCGTGGTGAGCACCGGGGCGGCGCACGCCATCGCCTCCAGGATCGGCAGGCCGAAGCCCTCGCCGTACGAGGGGTAGGCCGCCACCAGCGCGCCGCCGAGGAAGCCGGGCAGGTCGGCGTAGCGCAGGTAACCCGGGCGCAGCAGCCGCAGGTGCGACGGGACCTCGGCCACCGCGCGGTCGATGTCGTCGTCGTGGCCCTGGCCGCCGGCCACCACCAGCGCGGGCGGGTTCGGCCGGTCGGCCACCGCCCGGGCCCAGCCGCGGATCAGGTTGGGTACGTTCTTGCGCGGCTCCTTCGCCCCGAGGAACGCGATGTAGCTGCTGTCGCCGAGGCCCAGGCGGGCCCGGACACGTGCCTTCTCCTCGTCACCGGGCGCGTGGAACGCGTCCTGGTCGACGCCGTGGTAGGCGACGTCGATCCGGGTCGGGTCGGCGTCCAGCAGCCGGATCAGCTCGTCGCGGGTCGCCTTGCTCGGCACGATCACCCGGCCGGCCCGGCGCAGCGACGTCTTGATCGCGCTGCGGAAGAACGTCCGGCGCGACTTGTCGTAGTGCTCCGGCTCGGTGAAGAAGGTCGCGTCGTGCACGGTCACAGTCACCGGGCAGCCGGCGCGCAGCGGGCAGGTGTAGAACGGCGAGTGCAGCACCTCGGCGCCGACCTGCTGGGCCAGCAGCGGCAGGCCGGTCTGCTCCCAGGCCAGGCGCGCCGGCCGGTGCGCGACCGCCGCCGGGGCGGGGATCACCTCCGCGCCGGGCAGCATCCGGGTGTAGCGCTCCAGGTCGGTGCGGAGGCTGACCACGGCCAGGTCGACGCTGGTGCCGCAGACCCGGCCCAGCGCGCCGAGCAGTCCGTCGACGTATCTACCGACGCCGCCACGGTCGGCGGGGACACTCGTGGCGTCGATGAGAACGCGGGGCGGGCGACCGGCGGTCACGGGGCGACTCCTCAGGTGGCGCAGTTGTGGGGAAGAACACTCTCGGCAAGCCTACGCCGGGCCCGGCGGAAGGCGCTGACCGCGACCCGACGGTACGCCGACTTGTCGTTGTCATCGAGTACGCACGCGGGGCGCGTATCGTTCGCGCCGATGGCCGACAACATTGCCCGGGTGTTCGCCGACGCGATCGCGACCGACCCCACCCGACCGCTGCTGACCTGGTACGACGACGCCACCGGCGAGCGCACCGAACTCTCCGGGGCGACGCTCGCGAACTGGGTGGCGAAGACCGCGAACCTGCTCACCGACGAGGTGGGCGCCGCGCCCGGCGACACGGCCGGGGTGCTGCTGCCGCCGCACTGGCAGACCGCCGCAGTGCTGCTCGGCTGCTGGTCGGCGAAGCTGACGGTGACCGGCACGCCGGGGCCGGTGGAGGCGCTGTTCGTGGCCGTCGACCGGGTCGACGAGGCGGCCGGGTGGCCGGCCGGCGAGCGGTACGCGCTGGCGCTCGACCCGTTCGCGCTGCCGATGCGGCAGGTGCCGGCGGGCTGCACCGACTTCGTCGGGGCGGTACGCGGGCACGGTGACCACTTCACGCCGTACCCGGCCGACGGGGACGGGGACGCGGCGCTGCTGGCCCGCGCGCGGGCGCGCGGGATCGAGCTGGGCCTGACCCAGGGCGACCGCCTCCTGGTAGACGTGACCACCCACCCCGACCCGGTCGACTGGCTGCTCACCCCGCTCACGGCAGGCGCGAGCGTGGTCGCGTGCGCCCACCCCGACCCGGCCCGCCTGCCTTCCCGCGCCGAAACCGAGAAGACCACCCACACCCTGCGCTGACCCTCCAGCGTCAGCGAGGGGAGACAGGGCTGTCGGTGGTGGCTCGGCGCTGGGCCAGGGCGGCGAACGCCGTCAGGGACTCGGGGTTGGCCAGGGCGCCCTTGGCCGCGGCGCTGTCCACCGGGGTACCCGTCAGGATCTTCTTGACCGGCACCTCCAGCTTCTTCGCGCTCAGCGTGCGGGGCACGGCCCGGACCTGGTGGATCTCGTCCGGCACGTGCCGCGGCGACAGCGCCGTACGCAGCTCCCGGCAGATCTTCCTGCGCATGTCGTCGTCGAGTTCCAGGCCCTCGGCCAGCACCACGAACAGCAGCAGCTCACCCGCGCCGCCCTCGTCGTCCTCCAGGTGCACGACCACCGAGTCGACCACCTCGTCCAGCCCCTCGACCACGGAGTAGAACTCGGCGGTGCCGAGGCGTACGCCGCCCCGGTTGAGCGTGGCGTCGGACCGGCCGGTGATCACGCACCCGCCGCGCTCGTTCACCGTGATCCAGTCGCCGTGCCGCCACACCCCGGGATAGACCTCGAAGTACGCCTCCCGGTAGCGCGCGCCGTCCGGGTCGTTCCAGAACCCGACCGGCATGCTCGGCATCGGCTCGGTGATCACCAGCTCGCCGAGCTGCCCGATCACCGCGCTGCCGTCGGCCGAGCGGGCCTCCACCTTCGCGCCCAGCGCCCGGCAGGCGATCTCCCCCGCGTACACCGGCAGCAGCGGCACGCCGCCGACGAACCCGGTGCACACATCGGTGCCGCCGGACAGCGACTGGAGCTGGAGGCGGTCGCTCACGTTCTCGTACACCCAGGTGAAGCCCTCGGCCGGCAGCGGCGCGCCGGTCGAGCCGAGGCCGCGCACCGCGGACAGGTCGGCGACCTCGCGCGGCACCAGGCCGGCCTTGCGGCAGGCCAGCAGGAACGGCGCGGACGTGCCGAAGTACGTGGTGCCGGTGTCGGCGGCCAGCCGCCACAGCGCGCCCAGGTCGGGGTGGCCCGGGTTGCCGTCGAACAGCACGATCGCCGCGCCCACCGCCGGGCCCGAGACCAGGAAGTTCCACATCATCCAGCCGGTCGTGGTGAACCACAGGAACCGGTCGGACGGACCCAGGTCGTGGTGCAGCGCCAGCATCTTGAGGTGTTCCAGCAGGATGCCGCCGTGGCCGTGCACGATCGGCTTGGGCAGGCCCGTGGTGCCGGAGGAGTAGAGCACGTAGAGCGGGTGGTCGAACGCCACCGGCGTGAACGTCAACGGCTCGTCCGTCGGCGCCGCCAGCTCCGCCCACGGCAGCGCGCCGTCGGGGGCCGGGCCGTCCGGATCGAGGTACGCGATGGCGACCGTGTGCCGCAGCGACGGCAGCGCGGCCCGGATCGCGGCCACCTCGGCGCGCCTGTCGACAGGCTTGTCGCCGTACCGGTAGCCGTCCACGGCGACCAGGACCGTCGGTTCGATCTGCTGCCACCGGTCGGTGACGCTGCGGGTGCCGAACTCGGGCGCGCAGGAGGAGAAGATCGCGCCCAGGCTGGCCGTGGCGAGCAGCAGGACGTACGTCTCCGGGATGTTCGGCGCGTACGCGGCCACCCGGTCGCCCGGACCGACGCCGAGGCGGCGCAGCCCGGCGGCCACCCGGCGGACCCGCTCGCGCAGCTCGGCGGCGGTGAGCGTCTCCGGCGCGCGCGTCTGACCGTGCGCGATCACCGCCGGGTCGTCGTCGCCCAGACCCGGCATGCGCAGCACGTTCTCGGCGTAGTTGAGCCTCGCGCCGGGGAACCAGCGGGTGCCCGGCATGGCCCGGTCGGTGAAGGTGGCGGTCGGCGGGGTGTGCGCGACCACGTCGAAGTAGTCCCAGATCGAGCGCCAGAACGCGTCCAGGTCGGTCACCGACCACTGCCACAGCGCGTCGTAGTCGGCGAACTCCAGCCCGCGGTGCTCGGCCAGCCAGCGCAGGTAGTCACCGATCCGGGACCGCTCCCGCACGTCCGCCGGCGGCGTCCACAGCACGTCAGCCACTGTTCCACCCTCCCCTGGGCCCGCCACGACGGTGTGCCGGAGCCGTGGCGCCATCTTGCCCTACCTCGTGCCGCCATTGTCCGCGCCGGGGGCGCCGTACGGGGCGTGCCCCGCCCACACCCCGCACCCCGCACCGGTGTGGGCGGGCACCCGTCAGCCGGCGCGGTGGGCCTGGATCGCGCGGCGCCGGGCGAGCCGGTGCGCGCGCCGGATCTCGGCCTCCCGGAAGCGGCGCTCGTCGTCCGGCGTCTCGGGCAGCACCGGGCGGACCGGCCGGGGCGTGCCACCCACGTCGACGCCCACGAACACCAGGTACGCGGTGGCGACCCGGACCGGCTCCTCCTCGGCCGAGTCCCAGCGCTCGGCGACCACCTTCACCCCGACCTCCATCGAGGTCTGGCCGGTCCAGTTGATCTGGGCGTGGGCGTGCACCAGATCGCCCACCCGGACCGGCTCGGAGAAGACGATCTCGTCGATGGACGCGGTCACCGCGGTGCCGCCGCTGTGCCGCGCCGCGGCCGCTCCGGCAACGTCGTCCACGAATTTCATCAGTACCCCACCGTGCACGGTCCCGTACAGATTGACATCGACCGCGGTCATGATGCGACTGAGCGTGACGCGGGAGTACGAGGTCGGCTTACCCGGCGGGACCGCGGGATGATCTGTCATGCCGAAAACGGTACGGTGCGCGGATGCGACATCTCTGGAGCTTCCTCGCCGGGTTGGCGGTGGCGCCCGTCACCTGGGTGCTCGTCACGCTCGGTCAGGACGGATCTGAGCGGACCGTCGACCGCTGGGTGGAGATCGGGACGTACAGCACGCCGAACCTGATCGAGCCGGCCGTCTATCTGGGCGTCGCCGGCATCCTGCTCGGCCTGCTCGGCACGTTGCGCTTCTCGCCGTTCGGCCCGCTGGCGGCCGGCCTGCTGCTCGCGGTCCCGTACGTCGGGCTGTTCGTCGCGCCGTTCAGCGTGCGGGACCGGGTGCCGGACGACCTGAAGCTGCTCGGTGACCCGCTGCCGCTGCGCGACCCGCTGGACAACGGCACGCTGTTCCTCATCGGGGTGCTGCTGCTGATGGCCGTGTTCAGCACGAGCCGCTGGCGGCGTCCCGCCACACCCGCGACGGCCGAGGCGGAGCTGACCCCGGCCGTCACACCGGTGGAGCACAAGCCGACGCTCACCGACTGGCCGCCGGCGCCGGCGAAGGACCCGGACACGCCGCCGCTCACGCTGGCGTACCCCGAGTCCCCCACCGAACCGCTGCCCCGCCGCACCGGCGGCGAGTCGCCGTGGTCCGCGCCCCCGCGCGGCGCGGGCCGGCCGGAGGGCACCGAGAGCCGCTGAACGAGTGCGGGCGGGCCGGTACGTGACCGGCCCGCCCGCCCCAACGTCGCTCGTCAGCCCTTGAGCAGCTGACGCGCCATGACGATGCGCTGCACCTGGTTGGTGCCCTCGTAGATCTGGGTGATCTTGGCGTCCCGCATCATCCGCTCGACCGGGTAGTCGCGGGTGTACCCGTAGCCGCCGAGCAGCTGGACCGCGTCGGTGGTGATCTCCATGGCGGCGTCGGACGCGAAGCACTTGGCGGCCGCGCCGAAGTAGGTCAGGTCCGCGTCGCCGCGCTCGGACTTGCCGGCGGCGGCGTACGTGAGCTGCCGCGCCGCCTCCAGCTTCATGCCCATGTCGGCGAGCATGAACTGGATGCCCTGGAAGTCGGCGACCGGCTTGCCGAACTGCTTGCGCTCCTGGACGTAGCCCTTGGCGTAGTCCAGCGCGCCCTGCGCGATGCCGACCGCCTGGGCGGCGATGGTGACCCGGGTGTGGTCCAGCGTCTTCATCGCGGTGGCGAAGCCGGTGCCCTCGGCGCCGATCATGCGGTCGGCGGGGATCCGGACGTTGTCGAAGTAGACCTCGCGGGTGGGCGAGCCCTTGATGCCGAGCTTCTTCTCCGGGGCGCCGAAGCTGACGCCCGGGTCGGACTTCTCCACCACGAACGCGGAGATGCCCCGGGACCGGGCTGTGGGATCGGTCACGGCGAACACGGTGTAGTACTCGGACACGCCCGCGTTGGTGATCCACCGCTTCACGCCGTTCAGCACCCAGTGGTCTCCGTCACGTACCGCCTTCGTCGTCATCGAGGCGGCGTCGCTGCCCGCCTCGGGCTCGGAGAGGCAGTAGGAGAACATGCCCTCCCCGGCCGCGACCAGGGTGAGGTACTTGCGCTTCAGCTCCTCGGAGCCGGCCAGCAGCAGCGGCATGGTGCCCAGCTTGTTCACCGCCGGGATCAGCGAGGACGACGCGCAGGCCCGGGCCACCTCCTCGATCACGATGGCCGTGGCCAGGGCATCAGCGCCGGCGCCGCCGTACTCGACCGGGATGTGCGGGGCGTGGAAGTCGGCGGCGCGCAGGGCCTCGTAGGACGCCTTGGGGAACTCACCTGTCTCATCCGCCTCGGCGGCGTGCGGAGCCACCTTGGCCGCACAGACCTCACGGACCGCCTCCCGGATCGCCTCGTGCTCCTCCGGCAACCGGTAGACGTCGAACGACTGCTCTGCGGCCATGTCGGCCCTCCCCTTTCACCGCTATCATGCGCAGTCTGTGCCGCCCGGGGGCCGACGACTGCCGCAAACTGAAGGATAGCCACCGGCCCCGGCCGAACCTTACCGGCGGGTAGGCTCGCGCCCGAGCCTCGCCCGCCCGACCCCATTACCCTCACAGCAGACATCCAGTTCCCTCGGTGCCCGGCCTCGGCGCCCCAGCAGAATGCGACGCGTGGAAGCGCCGCCAGTGCGAGCGGAGAAGACAGGCGTGACGATTCCGTACCCGAACACCCAGCCGATGCCCGCCATCGCCGCGGTGACCCCGCCGTCCGGCGCCGCCCGCCCGCGGGTGACCTTCCTCGGCACCGGCTACCTCGGTGCGACCTACGCCATCTGCTATGCGGAGCTGGGCTACGAGGTGCTCGGCTTCGACGTGGACGCCGACAAGATCGCCAAGCTGAACGCCGGCGAGGTGCCGATCCACGAGCCGGGCCTCGACGAGCTGCTGCGGCGCAACCTCGCCGCCGGCCGGCTGCGGTTCAGCACCGACATCCAGGAGACCGCCGACTTCGGCGACGTCCACTTCATCTGCGTCGGCACCCCGCAGCGGGCCGACGGGATGGGCGCCGACCTGTCGTACGTCGAGGCGTCCGTGACCAGCCTCGCCCAGCACCTGACCCGCAAGGCGCTGATCGTCGGCAAGTCCACCGTGCCGGTGGGCACCGCCGAGTGGGTGGAGCAGCTCGTCGGCAAGCACACCCCGGCCGACCTCGGCGTCGAGGTGGCGTGGAGCCCCGAGTTCCTCCAGGAGGGCTTCGCCGTCGACGACGTGCTGCGTCCGAACCGGATCGTGGTCGGCGTCAAGAGCGAGTGGGCCAACGGCATGCTGTTCGCCGCCCACAAGGGCGTCTTCGACCTGGCCGCCACCGAGGACCGCGAGGTGCCGCTGGTGGTCACCGACTTCGCGACCGCCGAGCTGGTCAAGGTCGCCGCGAACGCGTTCCTCGCCACCAAGATCTCCTTCATCAACGCGATGGCCGAGGTCTGCGAGGCGGCCGGCGGCGACGTCACCCAGCTCGCCCGCTCGATCGGCTACGACCCGCGCATCGGCAACCGGTTCCTCCAGGCCGGGCTCGGTTTCGGCGGTGCCTGCCTGCCCAAGGACATCCGCGCGTTCCAGGCCCGCGCGCAGGAGCTGGGCGCCGGTGAGGCGCTGCGCTTCCTGCACGAGGTCGACCTGATCAACCAGCGCCGCCGCAGCCGCGTCGTGCAGCTCGCCGCCGAGCTGCTCGGCCGCCGCTCCGGGCCGGCCGGCCCGGACCTGTCCGGCACGCGGGTCGCGGTGCTCGGCGCCACGTTCAAACCCAACACCGATGACGTACGCGACGCGCCGGCACTCGCGGTCGCCTCGCTGCTCGGCAAGGCCGGCGCCGACGTGCACGTGTTCGATCCGCAGGGGGTCGAGAACGCGCGCCGGGCGGTGCCCGAGCTGACGTACGAGGAGACGATGAACGATGCCGTCCGCGGCGCCGACCTGGTCTGCGTGCTCACCGAGTGGGCCGAGTTCCGCAACGCCGACCCGGTGGCCCTGGGCGAGCTGGCGAACGGCCGCAAGGTGGTCGACGGGCGCAACTGCCTCGACTCCACACTGTGGACGCAGGCCGGCTGGGAGTACCGCGGCATGGGCCGCCCCTGATCCGCTGAGCGCGCGGACCGGCCGCCGGGGAACGTCTCCCGGCGGCCGGTCCGTTTTTGTTGTCCGGAACGCGGCGGCAACTGTCGAAATCCCGGCCCACTCAAGGCATGCTGCCTCTGGGAGGTCCACAGTGCGGGGGCACGGGCGGACGGGAGACTGTCGTGGAGAGCTTCAGGTGCGCCTCGTGCGGGCAGGACATCAAGCCCGCCGTCGTCTGCCCGCACTGCGGCGCGCACCAGCCGCAGTGGGCCGAGCACCTGGCCGACATCGAGCGCTCGATCGCCGAGATGAAGGCCCGCGACGCCGAGATCGCCCGGGAACAGCGGCAGATCGCCGCCAAGATGCAGGCCGCCCTCTTCCAGCGGGACATACTGGCGCACGCCGGTGAGGAACGGATCCGGCAGGCCACCCGACCGCGCCGGGTGCTGCGCCGCCGGCCCGGCCGCCGCCCGCCCACCGCGGCCACCGGCGCGCCGCCCCGGGTGCCCCGCCAGGGCACGCCGCCCGGCCCGCCGGAGGACCTGCCCCCGTCGCCGCCGCGCGGCCGCCCGCGCTGGCTCGACGCGGACGACCCGGAGCACCCGCCCGAGGCGTCCTCGCGCGAGGTGCAGAACATCCCGCTCGGACTGGGCGCGCTCCTGCTCGGCGTCGCCGCCGTGGTCTTCGCCGCGGTCGCCACCAGCTCGATGGACGCCCTGGCCCGCCTCGGCGTGCTGCTGGTGGCGACGGCGCTGATGCTGCTCGCCCCGCCGGTGCTGGCCCGCCGCGGGCTCACCTCCACCGCCGAGACCATCGCCGCGGTCGGGTTGCTGCTGGTGCCGCTGGCCGGGTACGCGCTGTGGGCCGTCGACCGGATCGGCGGCGAAGGATCAGGTGCCGCGTTCGCCGGGGCGATCTTCCTGGTCACCACGCTCGTCGCTCTCGGCTACGCGTACGGGACGGGTCTGCGCGCGCCACGCTTCGCCACGGTGCTGGCCGCCCAGCCGGTGCTGCCGCTGCTGGCGTACGAGCGGATCACCGGGCCGGTCGGCTGGGCGCTGGTGCTCACCGTGGTGGCGGTGCTCGACCTGGCGCTGGCCCGCTCGGCGGTGGTACGCGAGCGGCCGGTCCGGCGTGACCTGCCCGTCACCGAGCCGGTGCCTCCCGTCCCGCCCCGGCAGCGCGCCGACGAGGACCGGCCCGAGTCGGCGCCGGAGGAGTCCGCCGAGGTGCTGGGCGGCGAGACGCCACCGGGTCCGGCCGCCGCCGCCCGGCCGGTGCCCTGGCTGCCCGAGCTGACCTGGCTGCTGCACGGCGTGGCGGTCGCTGTCGCGCTGGCGTACGCGGTCACCGGCCTGCTGCGCGCCGCCACGGTGCCGCCGGCCGCCGCCGCGGGCGCGACGTTGCTGCTCGCCGCCCTGGTCGCGCTGGCCGGGACGCTCGTGCTGCGCCGGCCGCCGCTGCCGGACGTGGGCGCCGGCATCCTCACGCTGGCGGTCATCGGCGCGCTCGGCCGGGTCGCCTCGGTGGCCCTGCCCGGCCGGTCCCTGCTGCTCATCTCCGCCGTCATCGCGCTGACCGGGCTCGCCGTCCGGGCCGTACCGGAGACGGCCCGGCGTGGGCCGCAGATCGCCTCCGCGGTGGCGCTCACGGTCAGCGGCCTGGTGGTCGCCGGTGGCGCGCTGCGCGCCGGGCTGGCCCCGGTCCGGGCCGCCCTGCCGGCGTGGTCGGCGGATCTGAGCGGATGGCACGCCGAGCTGGCCCGGGCGGTCGGCCCGACCGGCTGGCAGCTCGCGGCCAGCGCGTTGCTGCTCACGATCGCCGCCGTGATCGCGCTGCCGGCCGAGATCCGGCGCGAGTTCGCGGTGGTCGGCGCGGCGCTCACCGCGCTCGCCGTACCCGCGTCGCTCGGTCTGGGCTGGGCGGCGGCCTGCTGGCCGATGCTGCTCACAGCGGTAGCGGTCGGCGTGCTCGGGCTGACCGCACGCACCGAACGGTCCGCTGTGGCGCACGCGGTGACGGCGGCCGGGCTGGGCCTGATCGGCGCGGGCGCTTCGCTCGCCCGCCCGGCGCTCACCGCCGCCGCGCTGACGGTGCTGTTCCTGGCCGGGGCGCTGGTGTCCCTCGCCCCGCGGGTCCGGCTCGCCGCCGCCGCGACGGAGACGGTCTGCTCCTGGGCCGCCGGTGGCGCGGCGTTCGCCCTGCCCGGTGCCGTCGCCGCGTTCGTGGCGGCCACGGTGCCGACGCCGCCGGTCGCCACACCGGCGAACCTGCGCGAGATCACCGTGCCGATCCTCGCGGCGAGCTTCCTCGCCGTCTGCGTCACGCTCGGCTATGCCGCCCTGGTGCAGGTGGCGCAGCGGCACCTGAGCATGCCGCACGCGCTCGGTACGGTGCTCGGCGCGGTGGCGGTCGCCGCCGCCGCGTTCGGTGCGCCGGGCGCGACCTCGGCCGACGCCTGGGTGGGCAGCCTGCTCCTGGTCGCCGCCGCGCTGCTGGCGCTCGCCCCGCGCATCGACGCCGGGCGCCGCGCGGACATGTCCCTCGACGGGTCCGACCTGGCGCTCGCCGCCACCACTGTGGCGCTCGTCGCCACGCTGGCCCGGATCGCCGCGGTGCTCGCCCCCGGCGGTCAGCTCGTGGTGGCCTCCGCGCTGGTGCTGCTGGTGGCGGTGGCCGCCCGCGCGCTACCCGAGGAGTGGCGGCGCGGCCCGATCCTCGGCATCGCCGCCGGTGGCACGCTGATCGGCCTGATCGCCGCCTGGAGCGCGTTGCGCGGCGGACTCGGCGTGCTGGCCACCCCCGGCCCGATCTGGGCCGGTGACCTGACCGGCTGGCCGGCCGCGCCGACCGGCGGATCGACCTGGCAGGCCCCGGTGGCGCTGGCGCTGCTGGGGGTGACCGCGGCGATCCTGCTGCCGCCGCCGTGGAAGTACGACGTCTCCGGCCTGGCCGCCGTGCTCGCCACGGTGGGCGCCCCGGCCGCGTTCGACCTGCCCTGGTGGTCCCCGGTACTGGTCGGCTGCATGGTGGCCACCGTCTACGGCATGTCGGCCGCCGCGTCGGCCGATCCCCGGGCCGCGCTGTCCCGGGCCACGGTGGCCGGGGTGGTGGCGCTGCACGCCGCCGGTGCCGGGCTGGTGCGGCCGTGGACCACCGCGCTGGCGCTGGGCAGCATCGCGCTGATCGGCGCCACGGTGGCCGCCGTGGCCCGGGCGGTCGCGCCGTCGCTCGTCGACGACGTCCGCACCGAGGGCATGCCGCGGCACCTGGTGCAGGTGGGCGGCGCGGGCGCCGGAGCCGCACTGCTCGCGCTGCCCGGCGCGGTGGCCGCGCTGGCAGTCGAGTACGGGCGTCCACCGCAGGTCGTGCTCACCGCCGCGCTCGCCGCCGCCAGCATCGGTCTGGCCGCGATCGCGGCGGTACGACGGCAGGTGCCGCAATATCTCCCGTACGCCAGCGTCGCGGTCGTCGGCGCGGCCACCGTGACCGCCGCCGCGGCGCTCGCGGTCGGCCTGCCGGCGGGCGTGTTCGCCGCCGCCGCCGCGCTACTCGGTGTGCTCGCCGAGCTGATCCGGGCGGCCACCGTCCCGCCCGCCGGCTCGGGCCGGCCGGTACGCCGCTGGACCGTGCTGCTCAACGGGGCGCTACGGCGCGCCCCGGACGATCCCGAGCTGCGCTGGCGGGTCAGCCCGGCCGCCGGTGCGCTCGCCGCGGCGGCGCTGCCCACCGCGCTGGCCCTGGCCACCCTCGCGCCCTCGCTCGTGGTGGCCTTGTTCTCGCCGTTCGCGGTGCTGCGCCGGGTGTGGCAGGGGCCGCCGCCGGAGCTGCTGACCCCGCCGCCGGAGGCGGTGAACCCCACGCACGTGCTCACCGCGCTGCTGCTGACAATGACCGCGGCGCTCGCCGCCACCGGCTTCAGCGGCGGCCGGCGGTCCCGGGCGGTGCCGGTGATCCTGCCCGGGGCGGCGATCACGCTGCTGATCACGCCGGTGGCGCTCGGCAAGGGCTGGCCGGTGACCGCGCTGGCCGCGCTGGCGGTGTTCACCATCTCGATGCTCGGGCTGGCGCTCACCCCGCCGCCGGCGATCGCCGAGCCGGGCCGGTCGATCCGGGTGGCCCGGGTGCTGGTCTTCGCGCTCGGGCTGGCCGCGGGTGGCGCCGGGCTGGCCGGCAGCCTCGCCACGAGCGACCTGACCGTGTTCACGCTCGGCGGGGCGGTCGGCGTGGGCGCCGTCGCCGCGTTGTTCGGCACCACCCAGCGGGCGCGCATCCTGGGCTGGTTGTTCGGCTCGGTGATGGCTCAGCTGTTCGTACTCACGATCGGGCTGAAGTCCGGGCTGGCGGCCGTCTGGTCCGCGTTCGGGGTGCTCGCTGTCGGCGCGGCGTTGCAGGTGTTCGCCGCCACGCTGCCCCGGCTGCGCCGTCCCGAGGCGTACCGGGAGGCGGCCACAGTCGAGTGGAGCGGCTACGGGGCGGCGCTCATCGCGCTGGCGCTGGCGTACGACTCGCCCCGGCACATCGCCGCGCTGCTGGCCGCCTGGGGTGCGGTCCTCGGGGTGGCGGCGAGCCGTCCGGGACGCCGCCCGATGGAACGCAACCTGCTGTTCTGGGCGGTGGTGGCCTGCGAGATCAGCGCCTGGTGGATCCTGATGCGGGTGGCCGACGTGGCGCTGCCGGAGGCGTACACGCTGCCGTTCGCCGCGCTCGCCCTGCTGGTCGGTGTCCTGCAACTGCGGCACCGGCCCGACCTGTCGAGCTGGGTGGCGTACGGGCCGGCGCTGGTCACCGCGTTCCTGCCCACGCTGGCGATCGTGATCGCGACCGAATCCAGCATGCTGCGCCAGGTGCTGCTGCTGCTCGGCGCCGTCGCGGTGCTGATCTTCGGCTCGACGAGCCGGCAGCAGGCGCCGGTGATCGTCGGGGCGACGGTGACCGCCATCGCGGCCGTGCACGCGCTGTTCAGCCTCGGCCCCTGGCTGGTGCTGATCCCGGTCGGCATCGTGCTGCTGGTGCTGGGCGCGAGCAACGAGCGCCGTCGCCGTGCCCAGGAACGCCTCCAGACCGCCCTGCGCGGCATGCGGTGAGCCGGTCCCGGTCGGCCTGACCCGTCGTGGAGCAGGTCACGCTCCGTGTCGACGGGCTGCGGCGGGGGTGATGCCCCTCTGCGGCCTTTGCTCTGCACCCACGGAGGCGACAGTCACCAACCGTGACGACGGCTGCGGCCGAGCCGCTCGGGACGCGAGGCCGGAGCGCAGGTCAGGGCCGTGCTGCGCCGAAGGCTGCAGAGCAAAGTCGGCGGAGGGCACAGACACCCGTCGCCCCGGCCGGTCACGCTGAGCGACCGGACGCCTGGGAAACAGAGAGTGACGAGACGGTCAGATCAGGGAGGCGCGCAGTGCGGCGTCCTTCTCGGCGACCAGGTCCTCCAGGCTCGCCTGGTAGGCGGCCATCCTGTCGCGCAGCACGGGGTCGGAGGCGCCCAGGATGCGTACCGCGAGCAGGCCGGCGTTGCGGGCGTTGCCGATCGACACGGTGGCGACCGGCACGCCGGCCGGCATCTGCACGATGGACAGCAGCGAGTCCATGCCGTCCAGGTACTTCAACGGCACCGGGACGCCGATCACCGGCAGCGGGGTGACCGAGGCGACCATGCCGGGCAGGTGAGCCGCCCCGCCCGCGCCCGCGATGATCACCTGGACGCCACGGCCGGCGGCGGACCGGCCGTACTCGATCATCTTGACCGGGGTGCGGTGCGCCGAGACCACGCCCACCTCGTACGGCACGCCGAACTCGTCGAGCGCCTCGGCGGCGGCCTTCATGACCGGCCAGTCCGAGTCGCTGCCCATGATCAGCCCGACGGTGCTCATCAGTGCCCCTCCTGGAGCCAGCGGGCGGCACGCGCGGCCCGGGCCCGTACGTCGTCCAGGTCGTTGCCGAGCACCGTGACGTGCCCGATCTTGCGGCCCGGGCGGACCTGCTTGCCGTACAGGTGGACCTTGGCCCCGGGCTCGGCGGCGAACAGGTGGTGCAGCCGCTCGTCGATGGAGATGCCGCCCGGCTCGCCGCCGAGCACGTTCGCCATCACCACTACCGGCGCGGTCAGCGAGGTGTCCCCCATCGGGTAGTCGAGCACCGCCCGCAGGTGCTGCTCGAACTGCGAGGTCCGGGCCCCCTCGATGGTCCAGTGCCCGGAGTTGTGCGGCCGCATCGCCAGCTCGTTGACGACCAGCCCGGACGGCGTGTCGAACAGCTCCACCGCGAGCAGGCCGACCACGCCGAGCGCGGTCGCCAGGTCGATGGCGAGCTGCTGCGCGGCCACGGCCTGCTCCTCCGGCAGGTCGGGCGCGGGCGCCAGCACCTCGACGCAGATGCCGTCGCGCTGCACCGTCTCCACCACCGGGTACGCGGCGACCTGCCCGAACGGCGACCGGGCCACCTGCACGGCCAGCTCCCGGCGCAGCGCCACCCGCTCCTCGACCAGCAGCGGGGTGCCACCGGCGAGCAGCGTGGCGGCCAGCTCACCGGCCTGACCGGCGTCGTCGACCATCCAGACGCCGCGCCCGTCGTAGCCGCCCCGGGCGGCCTTGAGCACCACCGGCCAGCCGGTCTCCTCGCCGAACGCGATCAGGTCGGCCGGGGACTCCACCGGACGCCAGGCCGGGTTCGGCGCGCCCAGCTCACCGAGCCGTTCCCGCATCACCCGCTTGTCCTGCGCGTGCACGAGCGCCTCGGCCGGCGGGAACAGCTTCACGCCCTCGTCGGTCAGGGTGTGGATGTGCTCGTTGGGGACGTGCTCGTGGTCGAAGGTGACCACGTCGCAGCCCTTGGCGAACGTCCGCAGCGCGGCCAGGTCGGTGTGGTCGCCGTACTGGACGTCGGCGGCGACCAGCGCGGCACCGTCGTCCGGGGCTTGCGCCAGCACGCGCAGCGACTGGCCGAGAGCGATGGCGGCCTGGTGGGTCATCCGGGCCAGCTGGCCGCCACCCACCATGCCCACGACGGGGAGACCGGTACGGGAGTCCATAGCGCCGCCAGCCTATAAGGGCCGGTGCCGGGCCGGACCGTGAGGGCGGCCCGGCCCACTCCGCTCAGCCGAGCTGCGCGACCAGCTCCTCGACGCCGGTCACCGGCCGCTGGCAGACGAAACCCCGGCAGACGTACGCGGCTGGCTTCCCGTCGACGAACGGCCGCCCGGCCAGCAGCGGCACGCCGGGTTGGTCCGGGGCGCCGGCCACCACCACCGCGCCGGGCGGGGCGTGGCGCCGCGCCGCGGCCACCAGCGGGTCACCCTCCGGGTCGCCGGTCGCCACCGCGATCTCGTACGGCCCGGACAGCAGCGCCTCGCCGACGGTTGCCGCGTACCCGGTGAACCGGGCGTGCCGGTCGACGATCGGCGCGACAGTCGACAGCGTCTTCTCGGCCGCCTCCCGGTAGCGGGTCTCGCCGGTCAGCGCCGCGTACGCCACGAGCGCCGCGACGATAGCCGAGCGGCCCGACGGGGTGGCGTTGTCGGTCGGGTCGGCGGGCCGGGTGACCAGGCGCTCGGCGTCGTCGGCGGTGTCGTAGAAGGCGCCGTCCGGGCCGGCGAACCGGGCCAGCGCCACGTCGAGCAGCTCACCGGCCAGCGTCAGCCAGCGCCCCTCGCCGGTGAGCTGGTGCATCGCGCAGAACGCCTCGGCGACGCAGCCGTAGTCCTCCAGCACTCCGGCCGGCTGACCCACGGCCTTGTCCCGGGAGACCCGGCGCAGCCGGCCGTCCACGAGATGCACGGTGGCCAGGTGCTCGGCGGCGTCCCGCATCGCGCCGTCGGAGACGATCAGCACGCCGTCCATCAGGTTCGCGTCCTCGTCGTCGGGCGACACGAGCAGCGCGGCGACCTGCTGGAACTCCGCGATGGCAGTGATCGCGAGCCCGTTCCAGGCGGCCACCACCTTGTCGTCGCGGGCCGGCTGGGGGCGGGTGTCGCGGGCGGCCAGCAGCCGGCCCACCACGTCCTGCCAGCGGGCCCGCACCCCGGGGTCGGCGTCGTCGACGTCCCGGGCCAGCCGCAGCACGCTGGTGCCGTGCTCGAACGTGCCGTCGGCGGTGACCGCGAACAGGTCCGCGGCGAACCGGCCGTCGTCGGCCCCCAGCACCTCGACGAGCTGGTCGGGCGTCCAGACGTAGGTGAGCCCCTCGACGCCCTCGGTGTCCGCGTCGAGCGCGGAGGCGAAGCCCTCGCCGGCGCGGTGCAGCTCGTCGGCGAGGAACCGGGCGGTGTCCCGGGCCACCCGGCGGGCCAGCCGGTCGCCGGTGAGCCGCCAGAGCTGGGTGTAGACCCGCAGCAGCAGCGCGTTGTCGTAGAGCATCTTCTCGAAGTGCGGCACGGTCCAGTGGCCGTCCACCGAGTAGCGGGCGAAGCCACCGGCGAGTTGGTCGTTGAGACCGCCGCGGGCCATCGCCTCGCAGGTGTGCCGGACGATCTCCAGGCTGCGCGCCGAGCCGGTGCGCTGGTGGTGCCGGAGCAGGAAGAGCAGGTTCATGTGCGGCGGGAACTTCGGCGCGCCGCCGAAACCGCCGTTCGTCTCGTCGTACTCCCGGGCGAGCTGGCTCGCGGCGGCGTCGAGCAGGTCGGCGGTGAGCGGGGCCGTCACGCCACCGACTGCCTGCGCGCCGCCGATCGCCTCGACCACGGCGGCGCCCTGCCGCAGCACGGCCTCACGCTGGTCGCGCCAGGCGGTGGCGACCGAGCCGAGCAGACGGATGAAGTTGGCGCGGGGGAAGTACGTGCCGCAGAAGAACGGGGTGCCGTCCGGCGTGGCGAAGACGGTCATCGGCCAGCCGCCCTGCCCGGTCATCGCCTGGGTGGCGGTCATGTAGACCGCGTCGACGTCGGGACGCTCCTCGCGGTCGACCTTGACGCAGACGAAGTCGTCGTTCATCAGCCGGGCCACTGCCTCGTTCTCGAACGACTCGTGGGCCATCACGTGGCACCAGTGGCAGGCCGCGTAGCCGACCGAGATCAGCACCGGCACGTCGCGCCGTTTCGCCTCGGCGAAAGCCTCGTCGCACCAGGGCCACCAGTCGACCGGGTTGTCGGCGTGCTGGAGCAGGTAGGGCGACGTGGCCTCGGCGAGTCGGTTCACCACCCGACCTTAGCGAGCGCGCGGAGCCGGTGCGGCGCGAGTGCGGCGGCCGGGCCGGGGTCGTGGTCCCGGCCCGGCCGCCGTCTCACCGGGTCAGGGTGAGCGTCGAGGTGTCCCGCACGGTGAACTCGTTCCAGTACTCGAAGTCGCGGACCAGGATCTCGCTGACCGCCTGGGCGGTGCCGCGCTGGAACTTGACGTCGGCCGGGTAGGTGGTGGCCGACCAGGGCACCACCTGGCCCGGAACGCACGGGATGTGGGGTGAGAAGTAGCCGCGCACCATGCCCGCCTTCTTCTGCTCCTGGACCAGCTCGCCCGCGATGGAGAAGGAGTCCGCCCGGGTGCAGGTGATCGAGCCGCGGACGGTGGCGATGCCCTTGTTGTCCACCGTCGCCACTGGGTCGACGGTCAGTGTGACGTCGAGTGCCGGCAGCGGCGGCGGGTTGCCGATGTGGATCTCGCCGCGCAGGCCGCCGGTCGCGCCCTCGCACCGGATCTCGAAGGTGGCGTCGAAGCGCTCAACGTAGTCGAACGGGCCCCAGTCGGCGTGCAGGACCGTGAACGAACCGATGCTCTGCGCGCAGGAGCGCCCCCATCCGCCGTTGTAGAGCTGCAGGCTGGCCGCGTCGCTCCCGTAGACCGGCTGGCTGACGTTCTGGTAGGTGTCACCCGCCTTCAGCGTCTGACCGGCCGGGGCGGAGATGCCCAGACGCCAGGTGTTGTCGGCGTCGCTCCAGAACTCCATCCCGAAGTGCTGCTGGTCGTGGCCCCACGCGTTCATCTCGTCGCCGGGCGTCGGTGCCGCGGAGCTGTAGGAGTAGGAGTTGCCGGCGGTGATCGGATCACCCGGCTCGCCGATGACGGCGATCGACCAGGACTCCGCCGGCCGGGCCTGAGCCGGCGCGGACATGACCAGGCCGGCAGCGCCGGTGGTCAGCGCCATGGTCGAGGCGAGCAGAATCCGTCGCCAGGAACGTCTCATCGTCGTCCTCCCCGTGTGGACGTCAGCGGGTACGCCTGCCGCACCCGCCGTGCCAGCAGCGTAGGACCGGCCGGGCGTCCTCCGCTGCCCCGTCCACGGCGGACGGACGGGTCAGGAGGCGCCGTCCGCGCGCAGCGGGAACACGTTGCCGCGGGCGGCGTCGCGCAGCGACCCCAGCACCGCAGTGATCTTGTCGGCCGGCATCGGCTTGAAGAAGTGGTAGCCCTGGGCGGCGGTGCAGCCCAGCTCGGCGAGCGCGGTGCGCTGCTCGGCGGTCTCCACGCCCTCGGCCACCACCCGCAGCCCCAGCTCGTGGGCCAGCCCGACGGTGGTCCGGACGATCGCCGCCGCCTCCGGTGAGTCGGCCATCCGGAGTACGAACGAGCGGTCCACCTTCAACTCGTCGACGGCGATCCGGGTGAGGAACGTCAGCGACGAGAACCCGGTGCCGAAGTCGTCCACGGCGAGCTGCACGCCCATGCCGCGGAGCGTGGCCAGCACCTCGTCGATGACCTCCAGCTCGCTCATCACCACCGTCTCGGTGATCTCCAGGACCAGCCGGTGCGGCGGCACCTGGTGGCGGCGCAGCGCCTCGTCGATCTCGGCGGGCAGCCGCGGGTCGAGCAGGCTGCGCGCGGACAGGTTCACCGAGATCGGGACGTCCAGCCCGTCCCGTGCCCAGCCGGAGGCGACCGCCAGCGCCTTGTCCAGCACGTACCGGGTGAAGCTGCCGAGCTGCTCGCTGTTCTCCACCGGGCGGATGAAGTCGGCCGGGCCGAGCCAGCCTCGGCGCGGATGCCGCCACCGGATCAGCGCCTCCACCCCGGTCGGCGCGCCGGTCGCCAGGTCCACCGCCGGCTGCAACGCCAGCACCAGCTGGTCGTCGGCGGCCAGCGCCTCCCGCATCTCCGCGAGCAGCGCCAGGTGGTCGGTGCTCGCCGCGTCGCGGGAGCTGTCGTACGCGGCGACGCTGCCGCCGCCCTCCTTCGCCTGGTACATGGCGATGTCGGCGCGCCGCAGCAGCTCGGTCAGGTCGGCCGCGCCCGCGTCGGCCACGACGACGCCCACCGCCACCTCGACGGACATCCGCACCCCGGCCACCTCGGTCGGCGCGGCGAGGCGCTCGGCGACCTCCCGGGCCTGGCGCAGCGCGTACGCCAGCGGGGCGGTCCGCTCCTCGACCAGCGGCACCGAGGTCAGCAGCAGTGCGAACTCGTCGCCGCCGAGGCGCCCGAGCAGGTCACCCGGCCGAGTCAGCGCGGCGAGCCGGTTGGAGGTGAGCCGCAGCAGCTGGTCGCCCGCCGAGTGCCCGAGCGTGTCGTTGACCTCCTTGAACTGGTTCACGTCGAGCAGCAGCAGGGCCACCGGGTGGTCGTGGGCGCGCTGCCGCAGCGCCTGGTCCCCCTTGGCGAGCAGTGCCGCCCGGTTGAGCAGCCCGGTGAGCTGGTCGTGCACCGCGTCGTACGACGAGCGGGCGGTGACCAGCCGCAGCTCCCGGTGCGTGGCGGCGTCGTGCAGGGCGGCCGCCAGCGCGTCCCCGAAGGCCGCCACGCCGTCGCGTTCCCGGGCGCTCGGCGGGGCGGACCGCGCGAAGCGCACCCGCAGGCGGCCGACGTCGGCGGATCCCACCGCGAGGCGGCGCACCAGTTCGTGCTCCCCCGCCTCGGCGCCGGCCGACGGCTCCACCTCACGGTCGCGTACCTGCCCGCCGCGGTCGGCCCGGTAGCGGCGCCAGCGGCCCTCGCCCCGGGCCACGTCGACCTCGACCAGTTCCGCGCCGAACAGGGTGAGCGCGCCGGTCACCGCCGCGGTCGCCACGCCGCGCTCGTCGAGCTGGTTCAGTGCGGCGGTGGCCTCGGCGAACGCCCGCCACGTACGCCGCTCCTGGTCGGCGCGGAGCCGGTGGCGGTACGTCTGCTGGAGCAGCCAGAGCGGCGGCGGCAGGAGCAGCAGCCAGCGCGCGTCGAGTTCGAGCAGCGCGACGACCACCAGGCCGACCGCCACGTTGCCGACGAACATGAGCAGCTTGCCGCGCAACGCGGCGAGCAGCGGCGGCCCGATCGCGATGCCGTGCCGCAGGGCGAGCGTGACAGCGCCCAGGAAGGCGGTGGTGAGCAGGTACGTCACCGCGGCGGCGGTGAGCGTGAGCGCCAGCTCCGGCGTGGGCGCGGCGAGCAGCGGCGGGCCGAGCGCGGTGGCCACCGCCGCGGCGAGCGCGGTGGCGGCGGTGAGCGAACCGGCGATCCCCACCAGTTCCAGCGCGGGACGACGGTCGGAGACCAGCGACATCACGGTCCAGGCGGTGCCCACGCCCAGCAGGGCGGCGGCCGGGAGCCAGCCCGCAGGCACCAGCCAGAGGCAGACCACGAGCGCGGCCTCGCCCCAGGTGATGCTCACCATGCCCGAAGCGCTGCGGAAGCGCAGCCGGGCGAGCTGGGCCACCGCGAACGCGACAACGGCGATGCCGAACCGCGCCGCACCGGGCAGCGAGTCGTCGGCAGGCAGGTGCGACGGGACGGTGAGGCCCAGCACGGCGGCGAGCAGACCGGTCAGCGCGACCGCGACGGTGAGCAGGACGACGCCCACCGGTGTCCCGCGCAGGCCGATCCGGTCGGGGGAACGGTCGGCCGGCTCGGTGGTCACGGGGCCGCCCCGTCGACGCGTCGGGCCGGGGCATGGTCGGGGGCCGGTGCTGCCATCGACATCGGCGTCCCCCTTCCGCGCAGGGTCCGGGGCCTGACGGTCCCCCCGGCGGAAGGCTAAGCCAAAGCCGGTGGTCGCAACAGGGGGCGACGACCGGCTTCGACGTGATTCACGCGGTGTTCAGCTGTTGCGACCCTGCTGGGAGCCGTTGGAGGCGTTCGTCGGTGAATCCTGCTCGACGAGCCCGTCTGTCGGATCGGCGACTGCGGAATCGGCCCGGCCCGGGGTGCCCTGCTGGGGGAAGCGGTCGGGCAGCCGGCGCAGCCGGGCGTTCATGTTGCGGATCAGCAGGACGGTGACGGTGGCCAGCGCGACGATGAGGAACAGGCCCATCGGACCGGCCAGACCACCCGTACGGGTGTCACCGAAGTTGTTCTGCGCGAGCACCTCGACGGTGGTCAGCATGGTGTTCCTCCGATGTGCGACTGAGCACCAGGGTAGACCCCGGCCGGGTCAGTGGGCACGGCACGCCTCTCGTACGCCGGCGAACAGGTCGGACTCGGGCAGCGGGCTGTCGACCAGCGAGCGGGCGAGTTGGAAGTCCTCCGTCGGCCAGGCGCGCTTCTGCAACTCCATCGGGACCTGGAACCAGAAGCCGTCCGGGTCGATCTGGGTGGCGTGCGCGCGCAGCGCGTCGTCGCGGACCGGGAAGTAGTCGGCGCACTCGACCCGGGTGGTGATCCGGGCGCCCTTGTCGGGGCGCTCGTCCCAGCGCTTCATCCAGTCGCCGTACGGCGACTCGAGCCCGGCGGCGAGCACCGCCTCGTGCAGGCTCATGATCTTGGCGCGGGAGAAGCCCACGTCGTAGTAGAGCTTCAGCGGCTGCCACGGCTCGCCCAGCTCGGGGTGGCGGTCCGGGTCACCGGCCGCGTCGAACGCCGCCACGGTGACCTTGTGGGTCATGATGTGGTCGGGGTGCGGGTAGCCGCCCTCCTCGTCGTACGTGGTGACGACGTGCGGGCGGAACTGCCGCATCAGGCGCACCAGCGGCGCGGCGGCGACGTCCACGTCCTGGAGGGCGAAGCAGCCCTCCGGCAGCGGCGGCAGCGGGTCGCCCTCGGGCAGCCCGGAGTCGACGAAGCCGAGCCACGCCTGCTCGACGCCGAGGATGGCCCGGGCGGCGTCCATCTCGGCCCGCCGGATGTCACCGATGTTCGCCCAGACGTCGGGGCGGTCCATCTTGGGGTTGAGCACACTGCCCCGCTCGCCACCGGTGGCGGTGACGACCAGGACGTCCACCCCCTCGGCGACGTATTTCGCCATGGTGGCGGCGCCCTTGCTCGACTCGTCGTCGGGATGGGCGTGCACCGCCATGAGACGCAGCTGTTCTGCCACCTTCGGCGCTCCTCGTCTGTGCCCGCCGACCGACCCCCGGGCCGACCGGCTGACCTGCCGGAATCTCCCCCGCGCCCGCGAAAGCCCCCGTGACGGCCGGTCGGGGGCCGCCACCGGAGTGGCCAGGGCCACGCCCGCCGGTCCAGGCCGACCTGCCATCCTTGACTCAGCGCCGGGCTGGGAAGATGGACCTAGCCATTCTTGCCGATGCCGCCGACAACAACGCCAGGAGATACCCGCCGGTGAGCGAGACGCACGCCACAGTCGCCGCGAAGGCACCGGTCTTCCCGCCGGGCCGCTACGGCCGCCGCCGGGAGCCGGGGCGCCGCCGGCCGGTCCTGCTCGCCCTGACGGTGACGGTCATGCTCGCCGTCCTCGGGCTGGGCGCGGCGAAGCTCTACTACCAGTACGGCGACCCGGAGTACCAGGGCGAGATGATCAGCTACTCCGACATCACCGACTCCCGGGTGGTCGTCGACTTCCGGGTCACCGTGCCGCCGGGTGGCTCCGCCACCTGTCTGCTGCGGGCCCGCTCCCACGACGGGGCCCAGGTGGGCAGCGCCGAGGCCACCGTGACCGCGGAGCCCGGCCAGCGCCACATCCGGACCCGGCAGGAGGTGCCCACGAGCGCCCGGCCGTTCATCGGCGAGGTCCTGCGCTGCCGGCCCGCCGGCTGAGCCGGGCCGCCGGCGAGTCGCCGGCCACCGCACCCCGGTCCCGCCGCCGGCACCCGGGGTGATTGATCACACCTCGACGCGACCCGCACTGGTAGCCTTGCAAGTTCACCTGTCAGCCAGTCCGCACCAATCGAGGAGACCGCCTGTGTCCACAAATGGAAACGAGGCGCCCGCCACCTGGCTGTCCCAGGACGCCTACGACCGTCTGCAGGCCGAGCTCGACGAGCTGATCGCCAACCGGCCGGTCATCGCCGCCGAGATCAACGCCCGGCGCGAGGAGGGCGACCTGCGGGAGAACGGCGGCTACCACGCCGCCCGCGAGGAGCAGGGCAAGGCCGAGGGCCGCATTCTCTACCTCAAGGAGCTGCTGCGCACCGCCAAGGTCGGCGAGGCGCCGGACGCCGACGCGGTGTCGCCGGGCATGGTCGTGAAGATCTACTTCGACGACGACGCCGACGACAGCGAGACCTTCCTGCTCGGCTCCCGGGAGATCGCCTCCACCACCGACCTCACGGTCTACAGCCCCGAGTCCGCGCTCGGCAAGGCCATCCTCGGCGGCAAGGCGGGGCAGACCTGCACCTACACGGCGCCCAGCGGCGCCGATATCAAGGTGACCATCGTCTCCTTCGAGCCGTACAGCGGCTGACCCCTCCGGACCCGCGCCGGATGGCTCGGGTCCCGAACCCGACCGAGGCTGACAGGCCCTCCTCGGACCCGAGCCGCACACCCGAACGCCCCGACCGGATCATCCGGCCGGGGCGTTCGCGTTCCGCTGTGACGTTCGCGATCCGCCGCGGGCGCCCGTGCCGCCGGGAGGGCTCAGCCCTCGCCGGTGAAGACCACCTGGTAGCCGCTGGCCCGCAGCGCGCTGATCAGCGTGTCCGAGTGCTCCACCCCGCGGGTCTCCACGGACAGCGCCACCTCCACCTCGCCGAGGCGCAGGTGCGGGTTGGCGCGCTGGTGCACCACGTCCACCACGTTGGCCCGGTGCTCGGCGATCTCGCCGAGCAGGGAGGCGAGCTGGCCGGGCCGGTCCGTGCAGCGCACGGTGATCCGCAGGAACCGCCCCGCCGCCGCCAGGCCGTGCTCGATCACCCGGAGCATGAGCAACGGGTCGATGTTGCCGCCGGAGAGCACCGCGACCACCGGCGCGGTCACCTCCACCGCGCCGGCCAGCAGCGCCGCCACACCGACCGCACCGGCCGGCTCGACCACCTGCTTGCCGCGTTCCAGCAGCATCAGCAGCGCCCGGGAGATGTCCTCCTCCGAGACCGTGACCACGTCGTCGACCAGCTTGCGGACATGGGTGAAGGTCAGCTCGCCCGGACGGCCCACGGCGATGCCGTCGGCGATCGTCGCGAACGAGGGCAGCCGCAGCGGCTCGCCGGCCCGCAGCGAGGGCGGGAAGGCGGCGGCGCTCGCCGCCTGGACCCCGATCACGCGTACGTCGGGACGCAGCGCCTTGGCCGCCACCGCCATGCCGGAGACGAGCCCGCCGCCGCCCACCCCGGTCACGATGGTGCGCACCTCCGGGCACTGTTCCAGGATCTCCAGCGCCACGGTGCCCTGCCCGGCGATCACGTCGGCGTGGTCGAACGGGTGGATGAACACCGCCCCGGTCCGCTCGGCGAACGTCTGCGCCGCGACGAGCGACTCGTCCACCGTGTTGCCGACCAGCTCGATCTGCGCGCCGTACCCCTTTGTCGCGGCGACCTTCGGCAGCGGCGCGTTGACCGGCATGAAGACGGTGGCGTGCGCGCCGACCAGCCCGGCGGCGAGCGCCACCCCCTGGGCGTGGTTGCCGGCGCTCGCCGCGACCACGCCGCGGGCCCGCTCCTCGGCCGAGAGCCGGGAGATCCGCACGTACGCGCCGCGCACCTTGTACGACCCGGCGCGCTGGAGGTTCTCGCACTTGAGCCAGACCGGCCCGCCGAGCGCGGCGCTGAGCGGCCGGGACGGCTCCAGCGGGGTGGTGCGGGTGACACCGGCGAGCAGTTCCCGCGCGGCCTGCACGTCGGCGAGGCCGACCAGTTCCGTCATGCCCCGATCGTGCCACCCGGGGTGGGCGGAACCTGCGGCGACGTCGGCGCAACCGGCATCGGCGCGGCGGGCGCGGGCCAGCCCGCGTGGCCGGGCCAGACCGGCTGCCCCGGCCACGCGGGCACGGCCCGGGAGAGCCGGTCCTGCTGGGCGGCGGAGATCCGGCGGATCAGCACGACGAACGCGATCCCGGCGACCAGGCAGGCCACCGCCGGCACCAGCCGGGGTGCGAGCGCGTCCTCGTAGAAGCGCACGTACGTGGCGAACTCCGCGTCGTTGCGGGGCAGCTCGGTCAGCCGGTCGTAGCGCTGCTGCTCGGCCCGCGCGACGAACCGGTCACCGATCAGGAACACCAGCCAGCTCACCCACCACACCCCGACCAGCCACGACTGACGGCGCTGCCACACGCTGTTGCGGAGCAGGTCGGCGAGCACCCGGGCCGGCACCACGAGGTTGACCAGCGGCACCAGCCACCCGGCGATCGCCCACGCCGGGCTCAGGTTCGGCACCGCGCCCGGGAAGGCGTCCAGGTTCTTGCGCGCCCGCCAGGTCCAGATCACCACGAGCGTCCCGGCGGTCAGCAGGGCGAGCAGGTACGGCAGCGAGAACAGCACCTCGGCCAGCACCGCGCCGAGCAGCACGTCCCGGTCGAGCTGCTCGGCGGCCGAGCGGGCCATCTGCACACCCACGAGCGGGAACAGGGCGGTGAGCAGGTAGCACAGGGTGGCGGCACCGACCGCGAACGCGCCGGCCACGGCCAGGCCGAGCACGCCGTACGTGGGCACGCCGGGGCTCACGGCGGGCTGACCGACTCGGGTGCCGCAGCGCCGGCACTCCTCATAGGCCGGGGACGTGGGGTCCCCGCAGGTCTGGCAGTTCATCGGGGACCGTCCGAGATGGTGTGCGCGACAGGGTGCGCACACGCTAAACGATCACGCGGTGGCCGGCGACCCCGTTCCGACGCGGGGGTAGCCGGGGGCGTGCCGGGCCCACGGCGCCTGCATCTCGAACTGGCCGGCCACCCCGAGCAGCAGCAGTTCGGAGCCGGGCGGCCCGACCAACTGCACACCGACCGGCAGCCCGTCCGGGCGGCGGCCGACCGGCACCACGATCGACGGCAGCCCGGCGATGTTCCACGGCGCCGCGTACGGGGCGTACCTGATGTTCGTCGACATGTTCGCCAGCCAGGAGCGGCCGGACCAGCCGGCGGCCTCCGGCGGCGGCCCGGCCAGCGCCGGGGTGAGCAGCAGGTCGATCGAGTTGTCCGCGAAGAAGTGCACCGACCGTTCGCGCCAGGCGGCCCGGTCGGCCTCCCGCACGTACCCCCGGCGCTGCGCCCACTCGCCGAGCGTGACGTGCCGGCGGCTGCGGCGCTGGAGCTGACGCGGCGCCACCCCGGCGGCGCGCACGTCGGCGGCGGCCGCCGCGAACCAGGTGGCGATGCCCTGGAGCCCGAGCCGGGTCGGGTAGACCGGATCGG
Source organism: Micromonospora sp. SYSU B005 (assembly GCF_055362685.1). Taxonomy (NCBI): domain Bacteria; kingdom Bacillati; phylum Actinomycetota; class Actinomycetes; order Micromonosporales; family Micromonosporaceae; genus Micromonospora; species Micromonospora sp. SYSU B005. The sequence continues at coordinate 300,071 of NZ_JAXCFU010000008.1, forward strand.
CGGGCACGGTGTCGTGACCGGCCGCGGCCAGCAACCGGCCGGCGGCGGCGACCGCGTCCCGGTTCGGCGCGTCCGGCGAGACGCCACGCACCGGCGAGCGCAGCGAGACGCCCACCCGCAGCCGCTCCGGCGGGACCAGCTTGTCCGGCCGGCGGCCGGCCAGCACCGAGAAACCCACCACCGCGTCGGCGACGGTGCTGGTCAGCATGCCGTGCTCGGTGAGGCCGAACCAGTCGTCCGCGCCGAGCTGGCAGGGCACCACGCCCCGGCCGGGCTTGAGCCCGACCAGGCCGCAGCAGGCCGCCGGGATGCGGATCGACCCGAGACCGTCGTTGCCGTGGGCCATCGGCACCAGCCCGGCGGCCACCGCGGCGGCCGCGCCGCCGGACGAACCACCGGGGGTACGCGCCGGATCCCACGGGTTGCGGGTGACAGCGGTGTCGTCGTCGGTGAGCGCCCACAGGCCCAGCTCCGGCATCCGGGTCACACCGAGGATCACCGCGCCCGCGCCGCGCAGCCGCCGGACCACCTCGTGGTCGGCCTCCGCCACCTGCGTACGCATCGCGGCCGACCCGTTCCAGGTGGGCAGGCCGGCCACCGGCGTGTTCTCCTTGACCGCCACCGGCACCCCGGCGAGCGGCAGGTTCGCCAGTTCCTCCTGCTCGTCGACCTTCTCCGCCTCGGTGATCGCCTCACCGCCGCGCACCGCGCGGAACGCGCCCAGCTCGGGATCCACCCGGGCGACGTGGTCCAGGTGGTCGGCGACGACCTGGGTGGCGGAGACGTCGCCACGGCGTACCGCCCGGGCGATCTGTTTCGCGGTCGTCCCGACCCAGGTCGTCGGCAAGATGTCCGGCACTGCCACCCTCCCCAACCAGCGGTCAGCCCAGGGCCTGCTCCAGATCGGCGAGCAGGTCGTCGACCGTCTCGATGCCGACAGACAGTCGCACGAGATCGCCGGGAACTTCAAGCGGCGAGCCCGCAGCGCTTGCGTGTGTCATCCGGCCCGGATGCTCGATCAGGGACTCGACGCCGCCCAGCGACTCGGCGAGCACGAACAACCGGGCCCGGTTGCAGATCTCCACGGCGTGCTCCTCGCCGCCCGCCGCACGGAACGAGATCATGCCGCCGAACCGGCGCATCTGCTTGGCGGCCACCTCGTGGCCGGGGTGCGAGGGCAGGCCCGGGTAGACGACCTGGGCGACCTTGGCGTGTCCGTCCAGGTAGGCCGCGATCCGCTCGGCGTTGTCGCAGTGCCGGTCCATCCGTACCCCGAGGGTCTTGATGCCGCGCAGGGTGAGCCAGGCGTCGAACGGCCCGTTGACCGCGCCCATCGCGTTCTGGTGGTAGCGCAGCTCCTCGCCGAGCGCGCGGTCCGCCGCGACGAGCGCGCCGCCGACCACGTCGGAGTGTCCGCCGACGTACTTGGTGGTGGAGTGGACCACCACGTCCGCGCCGAACGCGATCGGCTGCTGGAGGTACGGCGAGGCGAACGTGTTGTCGACCACCAGCAGCGCGCCGGCGTCGTGCGCCACCGCGGCGAGCGCGGCGATGTCGGCGATGCCGAGCAGCGGGTTGGTCGGCGTCTCCACCCAGACGATCCGGGTGGCGCCCGGGCGGATCGCCGCCCGCACGGCGTCCGGGTCGGAGACCTTCGCCGGGGTGTACGCCAGGCCCCAGCGCTCGGCCACCTTGGCGAACAGCCGGTACGTGCCGCCGTACGCGTCGTCCGGGATCACCACGTGGTCGCCCGGCTTGCAGACGGTACGCAGCAGCGCGTCCTCGGCGGCCAGGCCGCTGGCGAAGGCGAGCCCCACCTGGCCGCCCTCCAGCGCGGCCAGGCACTCCTGGAGCGCGTCCCGGGTGGGGTTGCCGGAGCGGCTGTACTCGTAGCCCTCACGCGGCGCGCCGACGGCGTCCTGCGCGTAGGTGCTGGTCTGGTAGATCGGCGGGATCACCGCGCCGGTGCGGGCCTCCGGGGCCTGACCGGCGTGGATGGCGAGTGTCTCGAAGCCGTGCCTCATGCCGCAGACGTTAGCCCCCCGCCCGGTCCCGCTTCCGGCAACCCGGCGCGAGTCACAACCGCGAGGGCTTTCTCGCTGATCATGAGGTTAGCGGCGCCAGCTGTCCGATTTGTCGCAGCCAACCTCATGATCAACGCTCGCCCGGAGGTGGGGCGGGCGGGTCGGGCCTAGGGTGGGAGAGATGAGCGGGTGTGTGTTCTGCGGGATCGTGGCGGGCGAGGTGCCGGCCTTCCGGGTCATCGACGAGCCGGACGGGGTCGCGTTCCTGGACACCCGGCCGGTGTTCAAGGGCCACGTGCTGGTCGTGCCCCGCACGCACCTGGTCACCCTGACCGACCTGCCGCCCGAGGCACTGCCCGGCTACTTCCGGCTGGTGCAACGGATGACCGTGGCGGTGGAGACCGGTCTGGGGGCCGGTGGGACGTTCGTGGCGATGAACAACCGGGTGTCCCAGTCCGTCCCGCACCTGCACACTCACGTGGTGCCCCGGACCAAGGGCGACGGGCTGCGCGGCTTCTTCTGGCCGCGCACCCGCTACGCGGACGACGCCGAGGCCGAGGACTTCGCCGGGCGGATCTCGGCGGCGCTGGCCTGAGGTCTCCGTGGGCGGGTAAGGAACCGGGGGGCGACGCTGTTGCACACGCTGGGAAAGCCAAGAGAGGAGTCCCACCGTGTTCCTCCGCCGCATGAAGGCTGAAATGATCTCTCCTGACCAGGCCCTGCCCGGCCGTCCGATTGCGATGCCGATCGCCGACCGGCACGAGGTGCTTCCGTCGACGTTGAAGGGCCCCTTCCCCGAGGGCGCGCAGGTCGCCGTCTTCGGCATGGGCTGCTTCTGGGGTGCCGAGCGGCTGTTCTGGACCCTCCCCGGCGTGATCACCACGTCTGCCGGCTACGCGGGCGGGTACACCACCAACCCGACGTACGAGGAGGTCTGCTCGGGCATGACCGGGCACGCCGAGGTGGTCCAGGTGGTCTACGACCCGTCGCAGATCGCCTACGAGGACCTGCTGAAGGTCTTCTGGGAGAACCACGACCCGACCCAGGGCATGCGCCAGGGCAACGACGTGGGCACCCAGTACCGCTCGGCGATCTACACCACCACCGACGAGCAGGCCGCCGTCGCGAAGGCGTCGCGGGACGCGTTCGCGCCGATCGTGGCCCGGGCCGGCAAGGGTGAGATCACCACCGAGATCGCCCCGCTCGGCGACTACTACTTCGCCGAGGACTACCACCAGCAGTACCTGGCTCCGACGAAGAACCCGAACGGCTACTGCAACCACGGCCCGAACGGCATGACCTGCCCGGTGGGCGTGGCCAAGACGGCCTGACCTCGTCGGCGGCTGAGCGGATCGATTCGGCTTGCAGGGCCACCGGGCTTCGGACCGGCGGCCTTGCAGGTTCGCCCCTCTTCGGGGCCGACTGCTACCGCAGCCAGTCCCCTACCGATTACGGCCGAGGCCCGAGGCCCGGCCCGCGTCCCGGATCGCCAGTTCGGGGATCTCCACGATCTGACGGCCGGCTACCTCGCCGGCGCCGTCGGCTCCGCTGTCGAGCTTCATGACCGTCGCCTCGGGCATGCCGAGGAACCTCAGCGTCGCCGCGATCTGCCGCTCCTCACGACTCATTGCGTCGACGGGCGGCGCAACAGTCGCGAATCGGGCGAGATAAGGCTGGCGCCTCCCGGTGACGCGTACCTCGACCTCACCCACGGAGAGCCAATCGGGCTCGGGTTCCCGGGTACCACCCTCGTCCGTGGCCGAGCCTTTCCCGCTGGTCCTGATCAGGCCGACCAGCGCGACCACGCCCAGCGCCAGGTTCAAGGCGGCAGCTCCGAGCAGAATCCCGCGGTCCAACCCGAACAGGAGACCGCCGAGTCCGGCGCAGATCACCAGGCTGACGAGATACGCCAGTTTTCCCCACCCGGTACTCAGCCAGCTCAACATGGCAAGCAGTGTGTCACGGCCGCGCGCCGGACGGCCGGACCCGCCACCGATCTTGGAGTTGTGGCACCTCGCCAACGTCGCAAAACCGCCATCACAGGCACCACTCCGAGATCGTGGCTCCGGCCTCGCCGTGGACGGGTTTGCGGTCTTCCTCACACCCGGCACGGGCCGGATTTCCGGCACCCGCGCCGTGGCGGGCAGGAAGCCCCGCTGCACGCGGCAGCCACGCTGCGTGACGGCGCATGGTAGCAACCTGTCACACGTTCGTCATCGTCTCAACAGGCGAACCGAAACAACCTCTGGCAGCATTGGCTCGTATGTGCGGACTTGCGGGAGAGTTCCGCCGTGACGGTTCACGTGCCGATGTCTCGGCCGTGGAGCGGATGGCGGCCACGATGAGTGACCGAGGGCCCGACGACAGCGGCGTCTGGTCGCAGGGCCCGACCGCGCTGGGACACCGGCGCCTGAAGATCATCGACTTGTCCGCGGCGAGCGGCCAACCCATCGTGGACGCCGCCGCCGGGCTCACCGGTGTCTTCAACGGCTGCATCTACAACTATCGGGAGCTGCGCGCCGAGCTGCAGGCCAAGGGCCACCGGTTCTTCTCCGCCGGGGACAGCGAGGTCGTGATCAAGGCGTACGCCGAGTGGGGCCTCGACTTCGTCGACCACCTGGTCGGCATGTTCGCGGTGGCGATCAGCGAGCGCGACACCGGCCGCCTGGTGCTGGCCCGGGACCGGCTCGGCATCAAGCCGCTCTACCTGGCCGAGAGCCCCGGCGTGGTGCGGTTCGCCTCGACCCTGCCGGCGCTGCTCGCCGGTGGCGGCGTCGACACCACCATCGACCGGGTGGCGCTCGCCCACTACCTGAGCTTCCACAGCATCGTGCCGCCGCCGCGCACCATCCTGACCGGCGTCACCAAGCTGCCGCCGGCCACGGTCCGGGTGTACGAGGCGGACGGCTCCACCCGCGAGCGGGTGTACTGGGATCCGACCTTCGGCCGCGCCGCCGAGCGGACCGGCTGGTCCGAGCGGGACTGGCAGGACGCGCTGCTCGAATCGCTGACCACCGCGGTACGCCGCCGCATGGTGGCCGACGTACCGGTGGGCGTGCTGCTCTCCGGCGGCCTCGACTCCAGCCTGGTGGTCGCGCTGCTGGCGGGTGAGGGGCAGGCCCGCTCCGGCCTGGCCACGTTCTCCATCGGCTTCGACGCGGTCGGCGGCCGGGAGGGCGACGAGTTCGTCTACTCCGACCTGGTGGCGAAGACGTTCGGCACCGACCACCACCAGATCCGGGTGCCCACCGGCGACCTGCTGCCGCCGCTGGAGGCCGCCGTCGCGGCCATGAGCGAGCCGATGGTCAGCCACGACTGCGTGGCGTTCTGGCTGCTCAGCCAGGAGGTCGCGAAGCACGTCAAGGTGGTCCAGTCCGGCCAGGGCGCGGACGAGATCCTGGGCGGCTACCACTGGTACCCGCCGCTCGCCGGGGTGGACCGGGAGCAGGCGCTCGAGACGTACGCGAAGGCGTTCTTCGACCGCGACGCGGCCGGACTGGCCCGGGTGCTCAACCCGGCGTGGCTGGCCGACGGCGACCCGGCGCGGGAGTTCGTGGCCGCGCACCTGGGCCGCGCCGGGGCGCAGACCGCCGTCGACGCGGGCCTGCGGATCGACACCCAGGTCATGCTGACCGACGACCCGGTCAAGCGGGTCGACAACATGACCATGGCGCACGGGCTGGAGGCCCGGGTGCCGTTCCTCGACCACGAGTTCGTCGAGCTGGCCGCGAGCTGCCCGCCGGAGCTGAAGCTGGCGCAGGGCGGCAAGGGCGTGCTCAAGGAGATCGGCCGGCGGGTCCTGCCGCACGAGGTCATCGACCGGCCCAAGGGCTACTTCCCGGTGCCCGGCCTCACCCACCTGGAGGGCAAGCTCCTCGACCGGGTACGCGACGCGCTGACCGCGCCCGAGGCACGGCGTCGTGACCTGTTCCGCGCCGACTACGTCGACGCGCTGCTCGCCGACCCGAACGCCGAACTGACCCCGTTGAACGGAAACAAGCTGTGGCAACTGGGACTCCTGGAAATGTGGCTCCAGAGCCACGGAATCGACTGACCATGACCGACACCCTCGCCACCGGAACGGCGCGTACCGACCGGGAACGGGTGCTGGGGCGCCGCCGGGAACGGACCGGTCCCGGCGGTGACCCGGTCGCCCCGGGTACGCCGGAGCCGCGGCAGCCGGAGACCGCGTCCACCGACGCCAGCGGCGTGGTGCTCGACTGCGGCTGGGGCCGGCTCGTGTTCGGGCAGACGTTCGACGACCAGGTCCACGTGGCCGACGTGCTGCGCTCCGAGGCGGTCGGCGCCCGGGACATCTGCATCTACCTGCGCGACCCGCACGTGCTGGTGTCCCGGCTGCCGGACGAGCTGTTCATCGACCCGTCGCTGACCTACCGGCTGCCGCTGGGTGCGAAGCGGCCCGCCGCCACCGAGGGCGGCGAGGTGCCCGGGCTGACCGTCCGGCCGCTGCGTGACGCCGCCGACGCCGAGGCGGTGAACCGGATCTACGCGCGCAACGGCATGGTCACCGCCCCGGTCGAGGTGCTGGTGGACAACGCCGGCACGGACCGGTTCCTGCACCTGGTGGCCGAGGACGCCACCGGTGAGGTGGTCGGCACCATCACCGGCGTGGACCACGTCGCGGTGTTCGGCGACCCGGAGAACGGCGCCAGCCTGTGGTGCCTGACCGTGGACTTCAACACCGCCCCGCCCGGCACCGGCCAGGCGCTGCTCACCGCGCTCGCCGACCGGCTCGACGGGCGCGGCCGGGCGTTCGTGGACCTGTCCGTGCTGGCCGAGAACTCGGGTGCGATCCGGCTGTACGAGCGCCTCGGCTTCCACCGCACCGGCACGCTCTGCGTGAAGCGGAAGAACCCGATCAACGAGCGCCTGTTCCTGCCCGCGATGCCGCAGGGGTACGACGAGCTGAACCCGTACGCGAAGATCGTCGCGGACGAGGCGATGCGGCGCGGCATCCGGGTGGAGGTGACCGACCCGCACTGGGGTGAGCTGAAACTGACCACCGGCGGCCGGACCATCCACACCCGCGAGTCGCTGTCGGAGCTGACCTCGGCGGTGGCGATGAGCCGCTGCGACGACAAGCGGGTGACCCGGCGCATCCTCACCGAGGCGGGGCTGTCCGTGCCGCGCGGCCGCACCGCCACCGGTGAGCCCGACGACGTCGCGTTCCTGAACGACGTGGGCCCGGTGGTGGTCAAGCCGGCGCGCGGCGAGCAGGGCAACGGCATCACCGTCGGCGTGCGTACGCCGGAGGCCCTGACCGCCGCCGTCGAGCTGGCCCGCCGGTTCTGCCCGGACGTGCTGATCGAGGAGCTGCGCGCGGGCGAGGACCTGCGGGTCGTGGTGATCGACCACGAGGTGGTCGCCGCCGCGGTCCGCCGGCCGGCGCAGATCACCGGCGACGGCGTGCACGACATCACCGAGCTGATCGAACGGCAGAGCCGCCGCCGGGCCGCCGCCACCGGCGGCGAGTCCCGCATCCCGGTCGACGACATGACCCGCGAGGTGGTGGCGGAGGCCGGGTACCGGATGCACGACGTGCTGCCGGAGGGCGAGGTGCTGGCGGTCCGGCGGACGGCCAACCTGCACACCGGCGGCACGATCCACGACGTGACAGCCGAGCTGCACCCGTCGATCGCCGAGGCGTGCGTCACGGCGAGCCGGGCGCTGGACATCCCGGTCACCGGGCTGGACCTGCTGGTCCCCGCCCCGGACCAGCCGGAACACGTGTTCATCGAGGCGAACGAGCGCCCCGGACTGGCCAACCACGAGCCGCAGCCCACCGCCGAGCGCTTCGTCGACCTGCTCTTCCCGGGTACCCGGGCACCGCAGCGACTCTGGTCGCCGGCCGGTGCGGCAGGCTCTGGGGCATGACCGCACGCAAGCCCCAACCGCTCAAGCTCGACCTCGACTACCTCCGCCAGGTGCTGGTGGAGCTGCTGGAGATCCCCAGCCCGTCGGGGCGCACCGACCACATCCAGCAGTACGTGGGCGAGCGGCTCTCCGCGATCGGGATCAGCTCCACGCTGACCCGTCGCGGGGCGCTGAGCGCCTGTCTGCCCGGCCCCCGGTCGACCGGCGCAGACCGGGCCGTGGTGGTGCACACCGACACCATCGGCGGCATGGTGAAGCGGCTCAAGGAGAACGGCCGGCTGGAGGTCAACCCGATCGGTACGCACAGCGCCCGCTTCGCCGAGGGCGCCCACGTGCGGATCTTCACCGACGACCTGGAGCGGGTCGTCACCGGCCAGGTGCTGCCGCTGAAGGCGAGCGGCCACCGCTACAACGAGGCGGTCGACCTCCAGGGCGTCGGCTGGGAGCTGGTCGAGGTGCGGGTGGACGAGCCCGTGCACGACGAGGCAGGGCTGCGGGCGCTCGGCATCGACGCCGGGGACTTCGTCGCGTTCCTGCCCAACCCGACGATCACCCCGAACGGGTACGTCAAGTCCCGGCACCTGGACGACAAGGCGGGCGTGGCGGCGGTGCTGACCGCGTTCAAGGCGATGGTCGACGCCGGGATCACCCCGGCGGTCACCGCGCACCTGCTGGTCACCGTCACCGAGGAGATCGGCCACGGCGCCAGCCACGGCCTGGACCCGGACGTCGCGGAGATCGTCTCGGTGGACGCGGCGGTGGTCGCGCCGGGCCAGCAGTCCCGCGAGACCGCCGCCACGCTGGCGATGGGCGACGGCGTCGGCCCGTTCGACTACCACCTGACCCGCAACCTCGCCTCGATCGCCAAGGAGCACGGCGTCGACCTGGTCCGGGACGTGTTCGACTACTACCGCTCGGACGTGGCCGCCGCGGTCGAGGCCGGGGCGCACGCCCGGGTGGCGCTGCTCGGGTTCGGCGTGGACGCCACCCACGGCCACGAGCGCACCCACCTCGACGGCCTGCACCAGCTCACCCAGCTGCTCTGCCTCTACCTCCAGAGCCCGCTGGTCTTCCCGGAGTGGGACGCCGAGCCGGAGGGCGACCTGGCCGACTTCCCGTCGCTGGCCGTGCAGCCGGCGAACGAGGACGGCCCGCGCGAGGGCCCGATCGGCCTGGACTGACCGGGCCTGTGATCGAAATCCGTTGCCGCGGCCGCCGCGAAGTGGATAGCGTGGCGGTACACGGGAAAGGAGGTGGTCCAGACTTGTATAGCAATCGGACTCGTGAGGTGGCTGTCCGCTAGCCGCTGTCCTCGACAGTGAAAACTCGCCCGCCGCGAGGCGAGCACCTGCAGGATCGTCGAGACCGTGTGGCAGCGGTGCGGCGAAACCACGACAGCCACCCGACCCCCGGGGTGCCGGCCCAGTCCAGCCGGCCCGCGCGCGAGCGCGGAAGCCCCGGGGGTCGCTTTTTGCCTTCCGGAGGATGCCGTGTCCATGCGTGAGCTGGTGGTGCTCGGTACGGCAAGCCAGGCCCCGACCCGGCAACGCAACCACAACGGCTACCTGCTGCGCTGGGACGACGAGGTGATCCTCTTCGACCCGGGCGAGGGCAGCCAGCGCCAGATGCTGCACACCGGGATCACCGCCACCGACCTGACCCGGATCTGCGTCACCCACTTCCACGGCGATCACTGCCTCGGCCTGCCCGGCATGATCCAGCGCCTCTCGCTGGACCGCGTACCGCGTCCGGTGGCGGTGCACTTCCCGGCCGGCGGCGCCGAGTACTTCGCCCGGCTGCGCCACGCGTCCAGCTTCTACGAGACCGCCGAACTGGCAGTCGAGCCGATCGACACCGACGGGCAGCGGATCACGCTGGGCGTCGGCACGCTGGAGGCCCGCCGGCTGCGGCACCCGATCGAGACGTACGGGTACCGGCTGGTCGAGCCGGACGGCTGCCGGATGCTGCCGGAGCGGCTGGCCGCGTACGGCATCGCCGGTCCGGACGTGGGGCAGCTGCTGCGCGACGGCCACCTGGACCGCGACGGGCGCCGCGTGACCCGGGACGAGGTGAGCGTGACCCGCCCGGGGCAGCGGTTCGCGTTCGTGATGGACACCGGGCTCTGCGACGGCGTGTACGCGCTGGCCGAGCACGCCGACCTGCTGGTGATCGAGTCGACGTTCCTGGAGTCGGAGGCGGCACTCGCCGCCGAGGTCGGCCACCTCACCGCCGGCCAGGCCGCGCGGGTGGCGGCCGAGTCGGGGGTACGGACGCTCGTGCTCACCCACTTCTCCCAGCGGTACGCCGATCCGCGCCGCTTCCACGACGAGGCCCGCGAGCACTTCTCCGGTGATCTGGTGATCGCCGAGGATCTTCAGACGGTACAGGTGCCGCCCCGACGGGTACCGTCGCCCGGGTGACGATCTCCCTACGTTCCGCGACCGAGGCCGACCTGATGGCGGTCGGCGCCCTGCACCAGCGTTCACGGGTGGCGGCGTACTCGTCGTTCCTGCCGCCCGAGGCGCTGGCCGACCCGACGCCCGAGGCGATGGGCCGCTACTGGGTGGAGCGGCTGACCTGGGAGGGCGCCGACCACCGGATGACGGTGGCCGAGCGGGACGGGCGGCTGGTGGGCTTCAGCTACCTCGGGCCCGACGACGAGGGCGACCCAGCGACCGGGCTGCTCAACGCGATCCACCTGGAGCCGTCCGAGCGGGGCCGGGGCACCGGCCGGGCGCTGATGGTGGACGCGCTGGACGCGATGCGGGCCCGGGGATGGACGCGCGCGGTGCTGTGGGTGCTGCGGGACAACGCCGCCGCGCGCCGGTTCTACGAGCGCGGCGGCTGGACCGCCACCGGTGAGCAGCGGGACGAGCACATCGGCCGGGTGCTGGTCCCCCAGCTCCGCTACTCCCGCCGCTTGTAAGGAAGGGCCCCTTCTTAACGCCTCCGGTAGAGGAAGGGCCCCCTCTTAGTGAGTGTTTGAGATTCCGGCTCAGGTGTGGGTTGCCTGGGCCGGTTTCGTGTGTCGGGCCAGGCGGGTGACCATGACGTGGATCATGGCCCAGGTAA